>CACZIN010000004.1:0-143808 GCA_902781225.1 uncultured Lachnospiraceae bacterium
ATTGCCATCTGCCATATTTTTAATAGCAGATGGCAACGAGTTTCGGTTCGCGCGGTTTTATATTGTCTGTGAAGAGGTGCCATTAGGGACACCAGAAAGTCCGCTCATTGTCTGCGGCTTGTCGGACACACTCCGCGAGTGTCCAAACGTGGCCAAGACACGGAATTCGATGCCAGCCACGGCATGGAAGAAATACGTGAATTCTGCTTCAAAGCATTTGTCGCCGTCTGTTTATTCTGGAACTTTTTTGTTCTCAGGTCTTCTGATAATATTACTTATCCCTCCAATGCGGTCTATGCTGATTACGACAATTTCTTTTGCAATATTTTGTAGAAGAAGAGTTCCTTTCGGTTGTATGTTGTGGTAAAATAACAGATATAAGCTGGGAGTAAAATTTCCCGGCAATTATGAAGGGGAATGGAGAGAGGTACCATGAAAGAGGAGCAGAAAGTATCGTTTATTCACTCAATTTCAGCAAAGATCATGCTGCTGACCGTGCTTGCAGTGGTTATGTCGGTGTTGATCGTTGCATTCTGGGCCGAGACAGGATCGAAAGCGGTTGTCGGAGACGTCAGTGCAGATTACATTTTAAGCATGGCGGAGATGGGAGCGGAGGTTGTGAACAACCTTCCGCAGGAGGCAGATGCCGGGACATATGAGACGGCGCTGGCGGATATCAGCATGGAAGGAATTGATTCTTCCTACGCCTATCTCGTTGACACGGACGGCACAATGTTATATCACCCGACCGCGGATAAGATCGGACAGCCGGTGGAGAACGCTGTCGTGCTTGGCGCTGTTGCAGAGCTTGCCAAGGGACAGGTGCCGGCGAATGAGACGGTGACTTATGATTTTAAGGGTGTTACCAAATACGCGGCTTACGCGATCACGGCGGATCGTCAGATTGTCGTGGTGACGGCGGATGAAGACGAGATTATGAAGCCGTTGAATCAGATGGTGAATAAGATTATTCTGCTGTCATTCGGCATTCTGGCGGCAGCGATTATTCTGGCCTATGTGGTGAGCCAGTTCATCTGCAGACCGATCCGGCAGCTCACAACGATTATCGTCGATACCGCACAGCTGGATTTCAGATCGAATCCGAACGGCGCAAAGCTGCGCAGCCGTCGCGATGAGACGGGAGAGATGGCAAACGCGGTACATGTGATGCGCAGGAATCTGCGTTCCATGATCGGCGACATTGACACCGCAAGCAACCAGATCACACATAATGTGGACGGTCTGCAGGAGATTACCACCACGGTGGATCATATGTGTTCCGACAACTCTGCGACAAGTCAGCAGCTTGCGGCAGGCATGGAGGAGACTGCGGCAACCACAGTCACAATCAATGAAAATATCGATGTCATCAAGACCGGTGCGGATGACATCAACAGTATGGCGACGGAGGGCGCACGGACTTCGGAAGAGATCATGAAGCGTGCAAACGATCTCCGCACCAAGACCGTTGAGGCAAGCACGAAGACAATGACGATGTACAACAACGTCAAGACGAAGGCGCAGGAAGCCATCGAGGGATCGAAGGCAGTGGATAAGATTAACGAGCTGACCGGCACGATCATGGAGATCTCCTCACAGACCGGACTGCTTGCACTTAATGCTTCCATCGAAGCGGCGAGAGCCGGGGAGGCAGGACGCGGATTCGCGGTGGTTGCAACGGAGATCGGAAGCCTTGCGGATCAGACGTCCAAGGCGATCAAGGATATCGGCACGATTGTGGATGCAGTCAACACAGCGGTTTCCAATATGGCGGAATGCTTGGAAGAGACCACCGGTTTTCTGGAGAATACCGTGTTGACGGAGTATAAGGAGTTTGAACAGGTCAGCGAGCAGTACCAGGAGGATGCGGATACCTTCAAGACCAGTATGAACGACGTGAGCGATGCGATAGCGGGTCTTGCCAATTCTATCGACGCGATTGCACAGGCGCTTAGCGGCATCAACTCTACAGTGGGCGAATCGTCGATCGGCGTCAGCGATATTGCGGAGAAGACCAGCGACATGGTGGAGAAGACAGGCACCACGCACGACATGGTGGAAGAGTGTTATACCTATGTGGAGAAACTGCGTGAGATTGTGGGGCAGTTTGTATTACAGTAAATAAAATATGATTTGCAGGGAAAAGGGTATGCAGATGTTGGAGCGATGCAGTACATCGGAATCACGTCGGCATACCCTTTTTTGGGCGCAGGCAGGCATAAACCCGTCCACATTTTCATAGGATGAGTTAACGGCAAAGCGGTGGACGTGCTGCTTTGCGGGAAACTGGATAGATGGGGGCAGCGCATATGCAGGAATATTATCGCGGAAAAACGGAAGAACGAGGGAAAAACGTGCTCGAGGATGAGGAGAAAAAATCCTGGGCGGAAAGTTTTCTGGAACAGTTAAACGATCCTCTGATCTTTATTCTGTTTGTGGCGGCGGCGATTTCCCTGTTGCTGCGGGAATACGGCGATATGGCAATTATTCTGGCTGTGGTGCTGTTAAATGCGACGGTGGGAGTCATACAGGAGGGAAAAGCGAAAAAATCGCTGGAGGCGTTAAAACAGATGACCAGCCCGCATGCACTGCTTCTGGAAGGGGAGGAAGTGCGGCAGATTCCGGCTGCCGACTTGATTCCGGGCGATCTTGTGGTGCTGGAAGCCGGCTGTCAGGTTCCGGCGGATCTTGTGCTGACAGAAGCGGTGAACCTGAAAATAGAAGAATCCGCACTGACCGGTGAGTCTGTTCCGGTCAACAAGGATACGGCGCAGAACCGGATGGCATATATGTCGACAAATGTGACCTACGGGCGCGGCGTGGGGAGAGTATCTGCCATCGGTATGGATACGGAGATCGGAAAAATTGCCGGAATGCTGAAGGCGGCGAAGGTCGAGCTGACGCCGCTGCAGAAGCGGCTGGCAGACCTCGGCAAAATTTTGGGCACGGTGTCCGTATTTTTATGCGTGCTCCTTTTTGGCATGGCAATCCTGCAAAAACGGGATGTGGGAGAGATGCTGATTACGGCGATCTCCCTTGCGGTGGCGGCGGTGCCGGAAGGGCTTCCTGCCATTGTGACGATGGTGCTGGCACTTTCCGTCTCGCGGATGGTGAAGGTAAATGCCATTGTAAAGCGCCTGCCGAGCGTGGAGACACTGGGGTGTGTCAGTGTCGTGTGCTCGGATAAGACGGGAACACTGACACAGAACCGCATGACTGTAAAAAAATGTTACGTGAACGGCAGAGTGCATCCGGTAAAAGAACTGCATCCGGCCGACGACCGGTATTTTCTGCAGGGATTTTCCCTCTGCAATGACGCATCCCTCCACGGAGGGGAACGCCGCGGCGATCCGACGGAATTAGCGCTCTTGGATATGGCGGCAGCGTTCGGCATACAGCGCGAGACATTGGAGGATACCATGCCGCGGATCGACGAGATTGCCTTCGACTCGGAGCGGAAACGGATGACGACGCTGCATGAGACGTTGGACGGCAGAATCTCATTTACGAAGGGATCGCCGGATGAAATCCTGGAGCGGTGCCGGTATGTGTGGAGCAACGGCAAGACGGCGGCGTTTTCTGCGGCGGCGAGAGAACAGGCAAGGCGGGGACTTGCCGAAATGACGGAAGCGGGGCTTCGCGTGCTGGCGCTTGGCATGCATCTTAAGACGGCAGAGATGGAGGAGAGCGGACTTACGTTTCTGGGGATGGCAGGAATGGAAGACCCGGTGCGCCCCGAGGCGGCGGAGGCGGTGGAACAGTTTGCACGTGCCGGAGTCCGGACGATCATGATTACGGGTGACAGGGCGGACACGGCGCTTGCGATTGCACGCCAGCTCGGCATTGCAGAGCGGAGGGATGAATGTGTGACGGGCGAGGAGATGGAGCGGATGGACGAACAGACGCTGGCGGCGCGGATTGGACGAACCCGGGTGTTTGCCCATGTATCTCCGGAGCACAAGGTCAGAATCGTGTCCGCATGCAAAAAAAACGGGGAGATTGTCGCCATGACAGGGGACGGAGTCAACGACGCTCCGTCGTTAAAATCTGCGGACGTGGGAATTGCCATGGGAATGGCGGGAACGGACGTCGCCAGAAATGCGGCGGATATGGTGCTGGCAGATGACAATTTTGCAACGATTGCAGGAGCGATTGCGCAGGGGCGCAGCATCTACGAAAATATCCGCAAGTCGGTGCTGTTTTTACTTTCATCTAATTTTGGAGAAATTATCACAATGCTGGCGGCGGTTGCCATGGGGCTGGCATCGCCCTTAAAGTCGAGCCATATTCTCTGGATCAATCTGATTACGGATTCCCTGCCGGCGCTGGCGCTTGGAGTGGATGTGGAAGAACAGAAGGACTACATGAACCGCCCGCCGAGACGCCGGGATGAGAGTCTGTTTGCGGGCGGCGGCTGGGGATGCACCTGTTTTTACGGCCTTTTAATCGCGGGAATCAGTATGCTTGCCTTTTTGCAGGGACCGGTCGGCATGATCAAAAGCGCCGGGATGACGCTGACGATTCCGCACCTGCAGGCCGTGCTAGGAGATGCGCAGGTGCTGGCGCGGTCCCAGACCTACGCATTTACCGTGCTCGGCATGGCGCAGTTGTTCCATGCGATCGGCATGCGCGATGTGGAGACTTCGGTGTTTTGCATGAACCATCTGGAAAACCGTCTGATGCTGGCGGCGTTCGCAGTGGGAATCGGTCTTCAGATGATGGTCACGGAGGTGCCGTATTTTGTACAGCTGTTTGGAACCTGTAGACTTACCGCCCTGGAGTGGACGAAGCTGCTCGGGCTTGCGGCGATGCCGCTGCTGGCACATGAACTGCTGGTGCTGCTTTCCTGTGCGGGCGAGGTAAAGGATGCGCTAAGGTTGCAGGGAGAGGATTGACAGAGGCGGCATCGGACTGTTATACTCCATACAATCTTAAATAACACAACTGCTAAAGGGGAGTAGTTTTAAATTGCAGCGTCAACATACGCGGTCTTGGACCTGGCGCTGTGTACCACGAAGATTACCCGTGGTTATGAGACTTTTAGCGCGGAAAGTATCGCAGAGATATGCTTCGCGCTGGAAGTCTCTTTTTTCTTCCTGGGAAAATGCGTCAGGGGAAGAAAAAATGCTCCGCAGGGATCGCACTGGGGCGAAGAAGAAGGTCGTCGAGGGAGCGGTCCGCCGCAGATCAGGAATTCTGCAGGCAGGATTCATTTTAAGAAAACAGGAGGCAGAAATGAAAGAGTGGTATCAGATTTCAACAGAAGATGTGAAAAAGAACATGGAGACCTCAGAAAACGGACTCACAGCGGGGGAGGCGGCAAAACGGCTGGCAGAATACGGGGAAAATGCATTGACGGAGGGAAAGAAAAAGAGTGTTCTTACAGTCTTTTTCGGGCAGTTTGCAGATCTTCTCGTGGGAATTCTGATTGTGGCAGCAGTCATTTCTGCCTGTTCGGGAAATCCGGAGAGCACGTTTGTCATTCTGGTTGTGATCGTGCTCAATGCGCTGCTTGGGACGATCCAGTATGTAAAGGCGGAGAAGTCGCTGGAGAGTCTGAAGGACTTGACGTCGCCGAACGCGAAGGTGTTGCGCTCCGGCGTGAAGGTGGAGATACCGGCGAAGGAAGTCGTGCCGGGAGACATTCTGTTGCTGGAGGCGGGAGATCTGGTGGCGGCGGACGGCAGAATCCGGCGCAGCTATTCCCTGCAGGTGAATGAGAGTTCGCTGACGGGAGAATCGACGAATGTTGAAAAAAGAGAAGGCGTGATCGAACAGGAGGCGGCACTTGGCGACCGCGTGAATATGGTGTATTCCGGAAGCCTGGTGACTTACGGAAGGGCGGAGGTTATTGTGACGGAGACTGCGATGAACACGGAGATCGGTAAGATCGCAGGGCTTTTAAACAATGCGAAGGAAAAAAAGACGCCGCTGCAGATTGCACTGGATGATTTCGGGAAAAAGCTGTCATTTCTGATCCTGGCGGTCTGTGCGCTAGTGTTCGCTCTGTCGCTGTACCGGGATATGCCGCTTCTGGACGCGATGATGTTTGCGGTCGCGCTTGCGGTTGCGGCGATTCCGGAAGCCCTCGGCTCGATCGTGACGATCGTGCAGGCGATGGGAACCCAGAAAATGGCGCGGGAGCATGCGATCATCAAGGATCTGAAGGCGGTGGAGAGCCTGGGCTGTGTATCGGTGATCTGTTCGGATAAGACGGGCACGCTCACGCAGAACAAGATGACCGTGCAGCAGGTTTATCTGGATCACACGGTGATCGCGCCGGAGGCGTTGCAGATCAATGACCAGCTTCACCGCTATCTGATGTATGATGCTATTTTAAATAACGATGCGCGCGTGGATGACGGGAAAGTGATCGGCGACCCGACGGAGTCGGCGCTGCTTGAGATGGTGCGCAAATGCGGTGTGGATGATGATTTTTTCCGGGGAGCCATGGAGCGGCAGCAGGAACTGCCGTTTGACTCGGAGCGCAAGCTGATGAGCACGGTCTATGCGCTGCACGGAGTACCGACACTGCTGACCAAAGGGGCACCGGATGTTCTTTTAGAGCGCGCGGTTTATCTTCGGGAGAAGCAGGGCATCCGGCGTATGACGGAAGAAGACCGTGCGGAGATTTTAGAGCAGAATCAAAGATTTTCCGGGGAGGGGCTTCGTGTGCTGGCGTTTGCTTACCGGGAACTGAAGGAGGGAGAAAAGCTGACACTTTCCGGGGAGTATGATTACATTTTCCTTGGGCTTGTGGCGATGATCGACCCGCCGCGCGCAGAGTCTGCGGCGGCTGTGGCAGATGCGAAGAGAGCGGGAATCCGACCAGTCATGATTACGGGGGATCATAAAGTGACGGCGACGGCGATTGCAAAGAAGATTGGCATTTTCGGGGAAGGGGATATCGCACTGGTCGGCCCTGAACTGGATGCCATGCCGGATAAGGAGCTGGATCATCTGATTGGGCACATCGCCGTATTTGCCCGTGTCTCTCCGGAAAATAAGATCCGTATTGTGGAAGCGTGGCAGCGCAGGGGGAGCGTGGTTGCCATGACGGGAGATGGCGTTAATGATGCGCCGGCGCTGAAGGCGGCGGACATTGGTGTGGCAATGGGAATTACCGGAACTGAGGTGTCCAAAGACGCGGCAGCCATGATCCTGACCGATGACAATTTTGCCACAATTATCAAAGCGGTTGCGAACGGAAGAAATGTCTACAAGAATATTAAAAATGCAATCCTGTTTTTACTTTCTGGAAATATGGCGGGAATACTGGCGGTGCTTTACACCTCGCTTGCAGCACTTCCGGTTCCGTTCCAGCCGGTACACCTTTTGTTTATCAATCTGCTGACCGATTCTCTCCCAGCGCTTGCCATCGGCATGGAACCGGCGGAGAGAGATGTCCTCTGCGAAAAACCGCGCAATCCAAAAGGCGGAATTCTGGACAGGCGCTTTATGGCACTGCTTCTGGGGCAGGGGGCGCTGATTGCCGTCTGTACCATGATTTCCTTTGAGGTGGGATTGAAAGAGAGTGCGGCGCTGGCGAGCACCATGGCTTTTGCGACGCTGACGCTTGCACGCCTGTTCCACGGGTTTAACTGCAGAAGCCGTCACTCCATTGTAAAGATCGGATTCCGGAGAAACTGGTACAGCCTGGGAGCCTTTGCGCTCGGTGTGCTGCTTTTGGCGCTCGTTCTGTTTGTGCCGGCACTCGAAACCCTTTTTGAGGTGGAGACGATGAACGGCATACAGCTGGGCTGTGTCGGTGTGATGGCAGTGCTGCCGACGTTCGTGATCCAGAATTTCAAGGTGGTGCGCGAAGTGTTTGACAAAGAAAAGTAGGAAGAAACAGCTTGTGAAAACGTTATCAGTCCTGTATGATAAGGAAAAAGGATACAGAAAATCTGACAGGAAGAGGGGCGTTTGGATGAGACGAAGAGGAAAGAGAGAGCTGGCGGTACTGCTGACAGCTGCACTGCTGGCGGGAAGTGCGGCGTGCGGAACGAATGCCGGGGAGAAAGACGCGGCAGGAGGTGCGGCGGAAGCGGCAGCCGGGCAGGACACGGAGACGGCAGCCGGGCAGGGCACGGGTGCGCAGGCGGAAGCACAGGAGGACGGGGAAGAGACGGCGCTGTCTCTGATGCGGGAGGTAAACCCGGCAGAAGCGGCAGGAACGGATGATCTTTACCGGAGCTGGTACGAGGTGTTCGTCTACAGCTTTTATGACAGCGATGGGGACGGCATCGGAGATCTTCCGGGTCTGACGGAGAAGCTGGACTATATCAATGACGGTGATCCCGCGACGGATACGGATCTGGGGTGTGACGGGATCTGGCTGATGCCGGTGATGCCGGCGACGACTTACCACAAATACGATGTGACGGACTACTGTGCGATCGATGAGCAGTATGGCACGATGGAGGATTTCGAGACATTCGTGAACGCATGCCATGAGCGGGGAATCCGTGTCATGATTGATTTTGTGATGAACCATACGTCATCGCAGCACCCGTGGTTCCAAGCGGCGGCAGAATATCTGAAGAATCTGCCGGAGGGAATGGAGCCGGATAAAGAGGCATGCCCGTATGTGGATTATTATCATTTTTCCAGAGAGAAAGGCAGCGGATACTGCCAGCTGGCAGGGACAGACTGGTATTATGAGGCACAGTTCTGGAGCGAGATGCCGGATTTGAATCTGGAGAGTGAAGCGGTGCGGCAGGAGTTTGATGAGATTACAGACTTCTGGCTGGAAAAGGGCGTAGATGGTTTCCGCCTGGATGCGGCAAAAGAGTACGAGACCGGAAGCATCGACTCGAACATAGAAATTCTATCCTGGTTTAACAATATGGTGAAAGAGAAGAAGAGCGATGCGTATATCGTGGCAGAGGTGTGGACGGATCTGGCGACGTACGCACAGTATTATCAGAGCGGAATCGACAGCTGCTTTGACTTTGCGTTTGCGGACAAGGATGGTGTGATTGCAAAGGCGGCAAAGGGAACGAGCGGTGCGTCTTCCTATGGAAAAGCGATCGTGCGGCTGCAGGACGCGCTGGGAACTTACAGCGACAGCTATATCGATGCGCCGTTTTACACCAACCACGATATGGGAAGGGGCGCAGGGTATTACTCCGGCGATACCATGGAGGCGCAGACCAAGCTGGCGCAGGCGATGAATCTTCTGATGTCCGGAAGCAGTTTCTTATATTATGGGGAAGAACTGGGAATGAAAGGCGCCGGAAAAGATGAGAACAAGCGCGCGCCGATGTACTGGAGCAAAGATGCCGGGGCAGAAGGGATGTGTCTCGGACCGCAGGATATGGACGAGGCTACGATGATTTACGACAGTCTCGCGGAGCAGCAGGACGACGGCAATTCGATCTACTGGTATGTGAAGGAGGCGCTTCGCCTGCGGAATGCCTATCCGGAGATCTCGCACGGAACGGCAGAGTTCCTTGAAAATCTGTCGGACGACGCCGTATGCGTGCTGCGCAAGAGCTGGCAGGATTCCTCTGTGATCGTCGTGTTGAACTGCACGAAGGACGAGCGTACCGTGGATTTGTCACAGATATCCGCAGAAAGTGAAGGCGGGGATTTGAAGCTGGCGGGGGAACTGCTGACCGGAACCCGGGCGGCTTCCTGGCAGAATGGGACGCTGACGCTTCCGGCGTACGGCGTTGCCGTCCTGAAGTAGAGAGCGGAGAAAAAACGGTCAGCTGTCCGGATGCCGTTAGCATTATAATAGAAAACGATCAGTTGTTGTAATTCAGCAGAAAGTCCGCGAACTGCAAGGCGGCGTCTAAGTTCTGATTCTGATAGAGAATGCCGAAATAGCAGGAATCATAATAGTTGTACTTGTGAAGCCAGGCATTGTCGGTGAGCTCGATCGCACAGGGATAGGAGGCGACGGCGCCGTCCTCGGTCGTGTAGATGAGATGATCCCGGTAGCGGTCCAGCAGTTCGTCGGATAATACGGTGGACAGATCCATAAGAGCCCCCTGGTCGGCGTAATCGAGATATTCGTCGCCGGTTCCGAAGAAGAGATCCTGTCCGCCGGCTGCCAGCATCAGCGTCAGCACCTGCGTGTCGTTGTAGGACGTGGAATACTCGCCGTCCGAGAACTGTAAGGACGATGTGAGGGAGACGGAATCTTCCTTCGGGTCGTAGCCGTAGGCTTCGAGAAATTCATCGAAACCTTTGTTGTCGGCGGTTATGGAATCGTTGCAGTTCATCATGATGACGTTTAACAGCGGGTCGCGGTAGGTTGCGTAATGATAGATGAGGTAAATGACAAAGCAGAGCGCAGCGATCGCAACGGCGATCGGCCACTTGTAATAATCCCAGATATACTGCACTTTCGCCTTGCGGGAAAGTGAATGAAAGTCAGTCTTTTTCTCCATAATGGTACTCCGTTTCTAAATGAACTAGTACAAGAATAACATAGAAACGGAAGGTTAAAAAGGAAAAAAGAATGAAAAAAATATAAAAAAACAGAGCAGTGAGAGAATCTCTCCATCTGCTCTGTCCTTTTTCGCTCTCCAATAAGAAAAGCGGGTGATGGGAATCGAACCCACGTATCCAGCTTGGAAGGCTGGTGTTCTACCATTGAACTACACCCGCATGAAGTGCCCAGTTCCGGAATCGAACCAGAGACACGAGGATTTTCAGTCCTCTGCTCTACCAACTGAGCTAACTGGGCGTCTCACAGAAAGTTATTTTACAGGAAAGCCATTAGGATGTCAAGAAAAAAGTTTTTGGAGAATCTTAAATTTTTGAAAAATAAACGCAAAAGGGCTTTTCGGGAAAAGGGATACATGCTAAAATATAGCACAGTGAGCAGTTTTTGGAAGGAAGAGGCGCAGGCGGGATACTGCGCGGAAAGAGGTTTTACATGCACGAGAAATTAGTGATTGTTCCGAGAAAGAAATCCATGGTGAAGAAGATTCTAAACGTGGTATGGTTTGTGCTGGCATGCCTGTGCTTTTTATTTGCGATGTGGGTGCCGATTTTATTTGCGGTGCCGGCAATTATTTTTGCCATTATCTGGTATTTTCAGGCATTCCGCTCTGATATTGAGTATGAGTACACCTACTATGACGGAGAGTTCCGTTTCGCGAGAATCAAGGCGAAGCGCAAGAGAAAGGGACTTGGAAGAGTCCAGATGGAAGATGTCCTTGCACTGGCACCGAAGGGTGACCGGAGTGTATACAAGTACGAGAATGACAATTCACTTGCCTATAAGGATCTGACCTCCGGCGAGAGCGGCACGAAGATCTATGAGCTTGTTTTTAAAGGGGAAAAGGGAATCAACCGCTATGAATTTGAACCGGATGAGGAAATGCTCGACGCAGTCATGGTGAAGTATCCGCGTGCGGTCATAAAGTAGGGAACAAAAAAGGTGGCCCGGATCGGTAAAGCGATCGGGACACCTTTTTATATCATATGTAATGAATCCGGACGGATCCGTGGATCAGTCTTCAATAAAACGCATCCGGCTGTCTGAGACATCCTCGCGCGCGGAGGAGTGACCGGAGACGTCTTTCTGGCGCATACATTTGGCGCATAAAGTTCCGAAGGAGATCGGCGCGCCGCATCTGGTACAGTGCATGGTAATCGTGTTCAGATGGTCATCCTTGTACTCGATGCGCCCCTCGCGAATCCACTTTTTGACTTGCATATGCGGGATGTGGAAGTGCTGTGCGACGTCATATTCGTTTACATCGTTCTCACGGATGTACTCTTTGACTTCGCGGAAGAGCTTCTGTTCGATACACGACGGGCAAAGATTCTCTTTGTATGTCAATGGAAGCGGTCGTTTGCATTCTTCACAATATTTGTAGTTCCCGAATAAATCCTGTGGTTGTTCCATTGTCTGTCACCTCCGGTAGTATGCTGCCACATCCGTCCGCCGCATGCAGGCATGCGCGTACGTCTTTACTCCATGTTCACTGTTGTATATATTATACCATGAACGACGGTGAATGAAAACTTTTTATCGCGTAGAAAATAAAAGAAACTTAGCAGATACTTGACGGGGAGGAAACGATTTGAAACTGTTTCATTTGTCGGATCTTCATATTGGAAAACAGCTGCACCACTACAATCTCGCGGCAGAACAGCGGGAGACGCTGGCGCAGATTGTGGCGCTTGCAGAAAGCGAGCACCCGGACGTCATCCTGATTGCGGGAGACATTTACGACACGCCGGTGCCTTCGGCGGAGGCAGTGTCTGTCTTTGACGCGTTTCTGTCGGCATTGTGCGAGATAGAGCCGCAGATTGCGGTCATGATCATTGCGGGGAATCATGACAGTGCCAGAAGAATTGATTTTGCCAGCAGTATTCTCGCAAAGCATGAGGTGTATATCGCGGGACTTCCGCCGATGCGGGAGGGGGAGAGGATCCGCCGCGTGACGCTTACGGATGAGTACGGGGAGGTGGATTTTTATCTGCTTCCGTTTGTGAAGCCGGGCTATGTGAGAAAGCTGTTTGACGAGGAGATAAACGGCTATGACATGGCGGTAAGGCGCCTGATTGAGCGCGAGGAGATTGATCCGGCGCGAAGAAACGTGATCCTGTCACACCAGTTTTATACGGCGGGCGGAAAGGAGCCTGCGACCTGCGACTCCGAAATCCACTATGTCGGTGGTGTTGAAAATGTCGATGCCGGTGTGCTTGCGCCGTTCGACTATGCAGCATTGGGACATATCCACCGTGCACAGCATATAGGAGCGGAAAAATACCGCTATTGCGGGACGCCTTTTCCGTATTCCGTCAGCGAGGCTGGGGAGGAGAAGAGCGTGACGGTCGTGGAACTGGGAGAAAAGGGACAGCCGCCCGTGATCCGTCAGATTCCGCTTCCGCCGGTGCGGGAGGTAAAAAAGCTGACCGGGACGCTGCATGAGATTTTAGGGCAGGCGGGGGAGGAGGTCTGCCATGCATTTGTGAGCATTACCCTCACGGATGACGTGGAGGCGTTCCAGCCGAAGGAGCGTCTGGAGGAAAAATACGACCACATCCTGGAGATACGGATCGACAATGCGCGGACGAGAAAACTCCTGTCGGACACGGAAGAGCAGCTTGCCGAAGTGCGGCCGGAGGAGGCGTTTGCCATGTTTTTTTCGGAGATGAATGGGAGAGAGATGACACCTGAGGAGCGGGAACTGATGCGTCAGGTGATTGCGCAGGAAATGGAGGGGGACGAATGAAGCCTGAAAAACTCATCCTGTCGGCGTTCGGATCGTATGCGGGACGCACGGAGATTGATTTTACGGCACAGACGGGCGGACTGTTCCTGATCACGGGGGATACCGGCGCCGGTAAGACTACGATTTTTGATGCCATCACCTATGCACTGTACGGGGAGGCGAGCGGCGGAGGCAAAAGCGGAGCCATGATGCGGAGCCAGTATGCCAAAAGCGTGACGGAGACCTACGTGGAATTCTTTTTTTTGTATGCGGGCGAGGCGTACCGCGTGCGGAGAAATCCGGAATATAAGATCGTAAAAGAATTGAAAAACGGAAAATTGCGGGAGCAGAAGGTTCCGGCAGGCGTGGAACTGACGCTGCCGGACGGAACGGTGTATCCGGAAAAAAGGAGCCAGACCGATGCGAAGATCGAAGAGCTGATCGGGCTGTCGAAGGAACAGTTCACACAGACCGCCATGATCGCGCAGGGGGATTTTTTAAAACTTCTGTATGCAAAGTCGGACGACCGGAAAAAAATTTTCTCCAAATTATTTCACACGGACGCATACTGGAGAATCCAGGAGAACTTAAAGCGGCGTTCATTCGAGATGGACCGGGTGCTTGCAGAAAACGAGAGGGCTGCCGAACAGGAGAGGGCGCGCGTGATTCTGCCACGCGAAGAACTGAAAGAACTTCCGCTTCCGGAAGCGGTGGAGCAGATCGGTATCTGGGAGAAGGAACTGGCTGCTTCGCAGGAGAACGTGCGGGAGGAGATCCGGAGGCTGACTGCGGCAATCTCCCAGGCGAAGGAAGTCAATGAACTGTTTGAGGGGTTAAGAGACTGCGAACAGCAGGTACAGAAGCTGAAGGAAGAAGAACCCGAGGAAGCACGCCGGAAAGAACAGCTGGAGGCGGCAGCGCGTGCGGAGAGGGTGCATGTGAAGGAATTGCGCTGCAATGAGCGCTTGAATGAGCGGCAGCAGTCCGACGAGACGGTGGAGCGGCTGAAGCGCCTTGTCGCGGAGGAAAAGGAAGCGTATGGCAGGCAGGAGCAGGATTTTAAGAAGCTTAAGACGCAGAGCGCCGATGCGGCGGAAGCCGACGCGGAGAAAATGCTCCGCCTCCGGGAACAGCTTCCGGTGTATGAGCGCCTGGGAGAGGCGGCAGAGCGGGAACAGCAGGCAAAGCAGGCGTACGAGTCGGCGAAGCAGTATTATGAGCGTGCGGTGCGGGAAGGCGCCAGCCGGCTGCTTGCGGAAAAAAACAGGCAGCTTTTGTTGGAGGAAAAGCATGCCGGCGCCGCAAAAGCGTGGGAGCGGGCAGCCGCCCGGTCTGCGGAAGCGTCTGCGGAATATGAGCGCGTGTACCAGCTGTTTTTGAAGGAACAGGCGGGAATTCTGGCGCAGAATCTGCGGGAGGCAGAGCCTTGTCCGGTCTGCGGCTCCCTGACACATCCGCATCCGGCGTCCCTTGCCGAGAATGCGGTCAGCGAAGCGGCGGTAAAGGCGGCGAAGGAACAGCGGGAGCAGGCGGAGACGGCGCGTGATATGGCGCATCAGGAATTTGATCGGCAGAAAAGCGCGGCGGCAGAGCAGGAGCTGCGTCTGGAGCAGGCGAAGCAGCAGTTTCTGGCGCTTGCGGGAGAGGCGTGCGGCGACGGAGAGAAAGAACTTTATACGTTTGCCGCACAGCAGGCGGCAAAAGAACCTGCAGCAAAAAAGAGGTCTCTGACAGAACGTGGACGGCAGGCAGAACGATTTTCCCGGGAAGGGGAAAATCATCCCGGGGAAACGGGAGATGCGGTGGATCGCCTGAAGCTTGAGTCGCTCAAGCGTGACTGGGAAGAAGGACAGCGGGAAACGGCACGGATCCGCGCGGAGCTATCCTATGAGACGAAAGAAAGGGCAGAGGAAGCGCTGCAGCAGCTGACGGATGAGGCAGACCGGCGGACGAAGCGCCTGGCGGATGCGGAGGAAGCACTGCAAAAGAAAAAGGAAGACATTTCCAGGCAAGAGGGAATGCTGACGCAGGAGCAGGCGAAGAATGCCGGTCTTGCGCAGGAGTGTCTGGAATTGGAGAACGAATACCGGCAGGCGCTGCGTGATGCCGGATTTTCTTCGGAGGAGGCATACCACGAGGCGTTCCTTACGGAGAGCGGGCGGGAGACGCTCGTGCAGCAGTCCGAGGCATATGTCCGGAATCGCGTGGAAAGCGAGGGCAGGCTTTTGACCATGCAGAAGCTGACCGAGGGAAAGCAGGAGATCGGGATCTCTGCTTGGGAGACGGAACTGGAGGCGCAGAAACAGCGCCAGCAGGAGCTTCACGAGGAGATTCTTGCAATGCACACCGCATACGAGACGGATGCGAAAGTGGTGGAGCGGTGCAGGGAATATTTCGCCGCGCACGAGCGGCTCGATGCGGAAAACCAGGTGCTGAAAAGACTGTACTGCACGGCGGACGGGCGTCTGGCGGGATCGGCGAAGATTGATTTTGAGACGTATGTGCAGCGCCGGTATTTCCGGCAGGTGATCTACGAGGCGAACAGACGGCTATTGACGATGAGCGGACATCAGTTTATGCTAAAACTGAAAGAGACGGAAAACAGCGGGCGCAAATCCAACGAAGGTCTGGATTTATCGGTGTACAGTCTGGTCACGGACAGTGAGCGCGATATCCGTACCTTATCCGGCGGCGAGTCGTTTCTGGCGGCGCTTGCCATGGCGCTAGGGCTTTCGGATATTGCCATCCGCAAGGCGGGCGCCGTGCATCTGGACATGATGTTTATCGACGAGGGATTCGGTACGCTGGATGCGCAGTCCAGAAAACAGGCGATTGAAGTATTGTCACAGCTCGCGGGAAGCGAGCGCCTGGTGGGAATCATCTCCCATGTGACAGAATTAAAAGAACAGATAGAACACAGACTTTATGTCACGCGCACGGAGAACGGAAGCGAGGCAGTCTGGGAGGAATAGCAGTGGAAAAGTATGAAAACAGGCAGGAATGTCCGATCGGTGTGTTTGATTCGGGAGTCGGAGGAATCAGTGTGCTGCGGGAACTGGTGGCGCAGATGCCGAATGAGAATTATATCTTTTTTGGGGATTCTAAGAATGCGCCCTACGGCACAAAGACGCTGGAGGAAGTGCAGCAGCTGACCTGTGCGGATGCCGAATATCTGCTGTCGCGCGGTGTAAAAGCACTCGTGGTGGCATGTAATACGGCGACAAGCGCGGCCATCCGGATTCTTCGGGAAAAATATGCGGATATGCCGGTGATCGGAATCGAGCCGGCATTAAAGCCGGCAGTGCATGCAGGCGGACACCCGCGTGTTCTGGTCATGGCAACACCGATGACCCTGCGCGAGGAGAAGTTTCATGCCCTGATGCAGCGGTTTGAGTCGGATGCCGAGATCTTAAGGCTGCCGTGCCCGGGACTGGTGGAGTATGTGGAGCAGGGCGTGCTGGAGGGCGCAGAACTCGAAGCGTTCCTTGCAGATCTGTTTGAGCCTTACCGAAGCCATCCGGTGGACTGTGTCGTGCTTGGCTGCACGCATTACCCGTTTGTGCGGGAGACGATCCAGAAGCTTCTCGGAACCGGAGTGCAGATCTTTGACGGCGGAGCGGGAACCGCGCGGGAGACGGAGCGCAGGCTTAAGGATTGTGGTCTGCGCAGCAGCAGAACGCAACAGGGAACCGTGGAATTGTGCAACAGTCTTGCGTCGGAGCAGATGAAACAGTTAGAGATCCGGCTGCTCCAGTCGGGCACGGTGCAGGCAATTATAAAAAAATAGAAATAAAATATTAAAGAAATCTAAATAACATAGACTGTTTTTTTAGAAAGCTTTATGAAAATCGACATACTTCGGACACATTTTTTCCGTATACTAACATCATCGAAAGGAGCTGAGGACGGTTTCCCAGAGCTTCGTTCCCAGCAGCTCAGAGATGTGGAATAAAGGTCATATTTCTGCAGAACCTTTCGGTGAAGATTCCTTTATATAGATTAACATTTTCATAACTAAACTCCTCGAAAACCCCCCGGGACAGAGATGTCCCGGGGGTTTTTCATTGTATTAGCAATAAAAATAAACCACCTGCTATGCAGGTGTGTCCCCAAATAGCTTCAGCTTCAAGTAAAAAACCTCCAATGTTATAATAAGTGCAGGTTCGCCAACCGCACTAAAACAAAGGAGGTATCCAATATAGATAAGAATAGTTTAGCAAATACGAGGAGAAAAACACAGCTTGAGAATGATGTAAAGATATATGGTATTCAAACAGGATTGCAGACATGTGTGTCTGTTCTGTGGTTTGAAAATGATGTAAATTCCTATGTAATTACCCAGTGTTCCAAACGGAACACTGGGTAATTCGCTTGAAATGATGTAAAAGATATCCTCCTTTCATTAAAAGAAAACAAACAGCAGACAATATTACATACGATCGACAAACCTGTTTGCTCATATGGATAATGTTGTCAAATCCCCCGAAAATCTGGTGAAAACTCCCAAAAAATATTAAGAAATTAACGTTTTTTCTTGAAAAACGCCACTTACATTTTGTGAGATAAAGCGTTAGAATAGCTATGCTATAAGAATACTTTATACATATTTAATAATTTATTAACAGAAAGGGAGTATAGATATGGAATCGTATTCATTTTTACTGTTCTTGGCGATCATTATGATCTCAACCAAGATTCTGGGTTTATTTACCCGTAAGATTCATATGCCGGCGGTTGTCGGTGCATTAGTTGCAGGTGTGATCTTAGGACCGTCCTGTCTGAATTTGATTACATTGACCGGAGATACCGGCGTCTTTCTTGAGCAGATGGCGGAGATCGGTGTTATCCTCCTGATGTTTAACGCAGGACTGGAGACGGATCTATCCGAACTTAAGAAAAATGGTGTGGCATCTTTCGTAACAGCATTGATTGGTGTGGTTGTTCCGTTACTTGGCGGATTTCTGGGGTATGCATTTTTCTTCCACACAGACTTCAGCGATTACGATGAGGTGTTAAAGGCAGTGTTCGTCGGTGTTGTATTGACAGCAACATCTGTAAGTATCACAGTTGAGACGCTGCGTGAGATGGGCAAGCTGAAAGGAAAAGTCGGAACGACAATTCTTGGCGCAGCTGTTATCGATGATATCATCGGTATTATCGTACTCACAATCGTAACCAGCTTAAAGGATACCAGCGTAAGCCCGATCACAGTTGTGTTAAAGATTGTACTGTATTTCGTATTTATTGCAGTATTGATCTTCGTGCTTGCAAAGTTAAAGGTATTTGTGGAAGAGCAGGATGAGAAGAGAAGAACCGCTATCATCTGTGTAGCGCTCTGCTTCATTCTTTCCTATATCTCAGAGGAATACTTCGGTATTGCAGATATTACCGGTGCTTACTTCGCAGGACTGATGCTCTGCACGATGAAAGTTGGACCGTATGTTGCAAGAAGATGCGAGATCCCGTCTTACCTGATTTTCTCACCGGTATTCTTTGCCAGTGTAGGTCTTAAGGTAACACTCGGCGGAATGGATACCAGCATCTGGATCTTCGCAATCATTCTGCTTGTCATCGCAATCTTAAGCAAGGTTGTCGGATGCGGACTGGGTGCAAAGATATGCGGATGTACCGGAAAGGAAGCGTTCCAGGTCGGTATCGGTATGATTTCCCGAGGTGAGGTTGCACTGATTGTGGCGCAGAAAGGATATGCAAGTGGTATGTTAGACGATGTCCTGTTTGCTCCGATCGTTCTCGTTGTTATTGTAACGACGCTGATCACCCCGATTCTCTTAAAACTTGTCATGAAGGACAATGATTCTGAGAAAGCTGCTGCATAGGGCATAGAACAGATATTATAAAATCAGGATTTAAGAAGCCGTCACTTTTGTGGCGGTTTCTTTTTTCGCTCTATAGGCTATGTGAGTTTATTGCTTCTTTTGCAAAAAATAGTTAGAATAGACACAGAAAAAAGAAACGAGGAGATTGCAATGTTACGGGATCTGCAGGAAATATCAGATGGAAAAATATATGGCTGCAACGATATGGTTCGGGCGGCGTGCGGAGACTGCGCGGGATGTCATGCCTGCTGTGAGAAAATGGGGACATCCATTGTGCTTGATCCCTGTGATATATGGCGTCTGACGACCGTGACCGGGAAAAATTTTGAGCAGCTGCTTGCCGATACGATAGAGCTGCAGGTAGTGGACGGTGTGATTCTTCCGGACCTGAGGATGGACGGAGAAAAAGAGCAGTGTGTGTTCTTGAATGAACAGGGAAGATGCAGGATCCATGCAATGCGTCCCGGGTTGTGTCGTGTATTTCCGCTCGGCAGAATCTATGAGGAAGACAGAATCCGCTATTTTCTGCAAACGGATGCCTGTCAGAAGCCCGGGCGCAGCAAGGTGAAGGTTGGAAAATGGCTCGATACTCCGCAGATGGAAAAATACGAACGGTTTCTGCTGGACTGGCATGGTCTGCGGAAGCAGCTGGAGAAACAGATGAAAGACGGAATTGGTGAACAGGAGGCAAAGACGATCAACATGTTTTTGTTAAATCTGTTTTTTATAAAACCATATGAGCCGGAGCGGGACTTCTATGAACAGTATGAGGAGAGAAGAGCGATGGCCGGTCAGGCAGGGTTAAAATAAACTGCGGATAATGTATGGCAGGAGATGGAAGTATGATAATCGACAGAGGATTGGATCAGAAAGGAACAGATGCGAATATTGGAACCAGCCGCGTCAATCTCACGCAGCGTTATGTGGAATCCGTCAAATACAATGGTCTGGGGGATTTTACCGAAGAATTGCGTGAGGAAGCAGACTACCGGAAGCGCATTGAAAAGATTTTCTCGGAAATTCATATGACTGGGGAGACGTATGCGGATCTACAGCCAGAGGCATTGATGGAAGCCTACTGGCAGGGAGAGGAAATGATATCGCGTTACTACTGGGCAAAGAGGCGGGACACGGACGACATTATCTGGGTGCGTGTGGACGTGAGGATTGTACCGCAGCTGGATACGGGAGATTTGTTTGCCTTTTACAATAACTGGGATGTCACGCATGAGAAAAACCGTGACCGTATGATGCAGCTGATCATTGAGTTTGACTATGATTATGTGGAATACATCTGTCTGCAGAATGGCCATTTCGAGATTATGGCGCAGGAAAAAAGCTCCATGTGTCCGAGCGCCAGGGGAACAGACTACGACGCGGATATCCGTGATTATCTTACCAGAGTCGCAGTGACGGATCAGCTGGAAGCACACATCAGGGCAATGCAGACAGAGGAAATCCGGCGTAATCTTGAGGTGGAGCCGCTTTACATACAGGAAATTGATGTGAGAGAGTCTGACGGTTCAGTGCGGCGTAAAATGATCCGTTATACCTATATGGATAAGCAGATGGGAACGGTATTCAAAAGCTGTGTGGACATCGAAGACATCGTAACGGAGGAGAAGAAAAAGCAGGAACGTCTGGAGCGGGCGATCGAGGAAACGGAGCGGGCGAATTGCGCCAAGAGTGAATTCCTGGCCCATATGAGTCATGATATCCGGACGCCGATGAATGCGATTATCGGCATGACATCCGTTGCAAGGCAGGAATGTCAGGATGAGACGATCTGCGGATATCTGGATAAGATTAAATCCTCAAGTGAGTTTCTGCTCGGACTGATCAATGATATGCTGGATATTTCACGCATAGAGAGCGGCAATCTGAACCTGAAGTCGGAGCAGATGAGCAGAGAGACGTTTGGCACAGCAATCAATACCACCATCTGCCCGCTGATGGAGCAGAAAAACATTTCATTTCAGTGTGATCTGCAGCATATGGGAGAAATGATATACACCGATACGGTGCGGTTCAAGCAGATTTTCTTCAATCTGCTGTCCAATGCGGCAAAATATACGCCGGATGGCGGAAATGTGTGGCTCCTGACCGAAAAACTCCGCACGGAAGGCGATGTGGAATGGGTGCGTTTTACGGTGCGGGATAGCGGAATCGGCATGAGCGAGGAATTCGTGGAGCATGCGTTTGAACCGTTCGCGCAGGAGGGGAACCGTGTGCTTGCCCTGCAGTGGCAGGGAACCGGTCTCGGACTTGCGATCGTAAAAAAACTGGTGGACATGATGCACGGTGAGATTGAGATTCACAGTAAAATAGGGGAGGGCACAGAGGTAATACTCGATCTGCCGCTCACGATCTCGGGCGTCGATGCTCCGGAAAAAATGCCACAGGCAGGCATGGCAAAACAGAACCTGAAAGGCAGACGGGTGCTTCTCGCGGAGGACAACGAGATCAATACCTTTGTGGCGAGACGTATTCTGGAATCAAAGGGAATCATCGTGGAACATGCGGAAAATGGAAAAAGAGCGGTGGAACTGGTGGAGCAGAGCCCGGAGGGATATTTTGACGCGATCGTGATGGACATCCGGATGCCGGTGATGAACGGACTGGAGGCTGCCAGACAGATCCGGGCAATGAACCGCGCGGATGCGCAAACCGTGCCCATGATTGCCATGACGGCCAACGCTTATGAGGAGGATATCTGCCAGTCGCTGGAGGCGGGGATGAACGCGCACCTTGCAAAGCCGATCGAGCCGCAGGTGATTCTGGACACGCTTGCCGGGTACATAGGCAGTAAGAACTAGAAAGTTGCACTGTAAATGGAAAAAGAAGGGCACGCATTTCGTCGGAATGTCGATGTAAAAGTTGTGGCACTGTTGCTATAATAAGTTCCGACGAGAGGAGACGGCAAGATGAAGTACTTGAGACAATTTTTGATTATTTTACTTTTTTCATTTCTGGGAGAGGGACTAAAGGCATTACTTCCGCTTCCGGTACCGGCAAGCATCTACGGACTGGTATTGTTGTTTGCGGCACTGGAGCTTGGAATAATAAAACTTTCTGCAGTGGAAGATGCAGGGAAATTTTTGATAGAGATCATGCCGGTGATGTTTATTCCGGCGGGTGCGGGACTGATCGAGTCCTGGAGCGCCTTAAAGCCGATCTGCGTGCAGGTGGTTGTGATCATGTTCGTATCCACGATTGTGGTTATGGTGATTTCGGGAAGAGTGACACAGTTTGTAATTCGCAGAAACAGAAAGGCATAAGGCAATGAAGGAATTTTTAAATCAGTCTGTATTTTTTGGTGTGGCAATCAGCGTATTAACCTATGAACTGGGCGTATTTTTGAAAAAGAAGCTGAAGTGGCCGATATGTAATCCACTTTTAATTTCGATCGTTGCGGTGATCGTTTTCCTGGTCGCGTTTGATATTCCTTACGAGAGTTATAACGTGGGAGCGAAATATCTGAGCTACCTTCTGACGCCGGCAACGGTCTGCCTGGCGATCCCGCTCTATGAGCAAGTGGAGCTTTTGAAAAAACATTCCAAGGCGATCGTGCTCGGACTGATCTCCGGTGTGATTACGAGCCTTGTGTGTGTGCTGGTACTGGCGCTGCTGTTCCATTTTGACCATGCACAGTATGTGACGCTTCTGCCGAAATCCATCACGACCGCGATCGGCATGGGAATATCGGAGGAGCTTGGCGGTTATGTGACCATCACGGTTGCGGTGATTATTATTACCGGAGTGATCGGCAATATGCTGGCGGAGACGGTCTGCCGTGTATTTAAGATTGAGGAGCCGGTGGCGAAGGGAATTGCAATCGGAGCGTCCTCCCATGCGCTGGGTACGGTCAAGGCGATGGAGATGGGAGAGATCGAGGGCGCGATGAGTAGTCTTTCCATTGCGGTTGCGGGACTTCTGACAGTTGTGCTGGCACCGGTATTTGCAGGACTCATGTAGCATGCGGTTTGCCTGCCCAAAATGCAGATCATTACGCACCCGGACCTTACATCTGACATAAGATAAAGAGAGAAAACAAAGAAGTGGAATCTTTATGTATTGTCAGAATAGAATGGTACACACCGTGCAGGAGGGGGATTCACTGTACCGCCTCGCGAGACAGTACCACACAACCGTCACGGAACTGATACTCGGAAATCCGGGGGTAAACCCCTACAACCTGCAGGTGGGAATGAAGCTCTATGTCTGCCCGGGGGAAAGCTACGTACCGCCCCAGGGAGACAGCGGGAACGCGGGAAACAGCGGAAGCACCGGGAACACCGGAAATGCGGGAAACAGTGGAAGCACCGGGAATGCGGGAAACAGTGGAACTACCGGGAACGCCGGCATGGGCGGAAACACCGGAAATGCGGGAAACAGCGGAAGCACCGGGAACGCCGGCATGGGTGGAAACACCGGCATCGGAGTGGTCATTCCGGGTGGACAGCGCCCGGGTGGAAACCAGACAGCAGGAGAGATGCAGAATTCGGTGAATCAGCTGTTTGAGGCGATGCGCCTGGCGTGGCTGGAGCTGATCTACTGGACACGGATGTATATGATGAGCGTGGATTCCGGAGCAGATGCAAAAGAACAGTATGCAGTGGAGGGCCGCCTGCTGGAAACCGCAGACGCAATCACGGATGTTTTTGCAGAACGGCTGCCGGTAGCTGTCACAAGACAGCTGCGCAATCTGCTCGTGGAACATGTGGAGATGACGGGGCAGATCATCCGCACGTTAAAATCCGGGGATATGGAGAATTATGACCGGCAGATCCGGGAGTGGTATGCCAACGCGAATCAGATTGCAACACTTCTCGCCGACCAGAATCCTTACTTTGCAGGAAAAGAGACACGGAACCTTCTGCTGAACTATCTGGATATGACGCGCGAGATTATAGAACATCAGATGAACGGTGAGTATGACCAGAGCATCGATACCTTCCGGGATTTAAGTGATCTGGTGTTGGAACTCGCTGATTATCTCGCAAGAGGTCTTCTCGCACGCTGATGTGCGGTGCAAACGGGCGGTGTATCTTGTGCATCGCCTTTCTGGTACTATTTGCGGCGCTGCTGATCCTGGCAGTAGTGCGCAGAGTGCGGGCGAAGAAAAAAGTTCTTGCATTGACTCCCGGGGAACGGGTGCGGCTGCTCAATGAACTGGCGGAACCATTTGGATTTGCTTATCTGCCGGCGGAAGATATTTTTACCTCAAGGCTGGATGCATGGCAGCGCGACAAGGGATATGAAGCGAAGTATGATGCCATGGCGGTGGGCGCCGGGATGGTCATTGACGCATTTCCCGTGTACTTTAATTATGAGGGAAAGACCTGGCTGGTGGAATTCTGGAAGGGACAGTACGGAATCAACACCGGCGGAGAGGTCGGAATTTACCATGCGAAGAGCGTGATTCCGCCGCACGCCTATCGGACGGCGCATTTTGAAGCGGTATCGGATGCAGAACTCCCGAGAATCTGTAGCTGTCTGGACACGGCAGAGGAAACGTTTTATGAAAGCTGTGCCAGACACTGGTGGCTCACCGGTTTTCGGATGGGCGTGTATACAAAACCGTCGCGCCTCAGACTTGCCACGACGCTGATTTTCCCGGAGCAGGAGATGGCGCTGGCGTTCTGGGAAGGTCTCCGCAGAACCGGAAAACCGCGCAGCCTTTTTCGCATCTGCGGAAGAGAAGTCAGTGTGCGGATGAATTTTTCGGAGGAACACGGATTGATTCCGGGAATCTGCAGAAGCGTGGTGCTTCTCTGGAACAGGCTGCTGTGCAGAGGATTTAGGATCGTGACATACCCGTGGAAACGGACGGCGGACAGAATGGTATTTCTGTATTATCTGCTTCCGGGCTGGTTTCGGAAGATCCTGGTGCTTTCGGGCGGACGATGCAAACCGCGCCGCAGAACCGGGAAAACGCACAGATCATGCCGGGGCAGGTGAAAACATGGGATGTTATCGAAGGATTGACAGGGCATTGGAACATGCCCTGCACCTTCCGCTTGGCACAGGCAGCCGCTACGTGGTGATCAGTGACTGCCACAGGGGGGAAGGGACAACAAATGACAATTTCCTGAAAAACGCGTACCTGTACGAGGCGGCGATGGAACATTATATAAAGAGAGGATTCTTCTATCTGGAACTGGGAGACGGGGAGGAACTCTGGGAAAACCGCTGCATGGACCGGATTGTGCACTATCACGAGACCGTGTATGAGATGTTTGCCTGTCTGCAAAGCCGGAAGGCGCTATGCCGCATCTATGGAAACCACAATATGGAGCTGAGAAAAATCCTGCCGGAGGCGATTATATTAGATAATTGCGAGGGCGGAAGGGATATCTGCATGATTCACGGGCATCAGGCGGATTTTTTTAATTCTGTGTGCTGGCGGCTCTCCAGAGCCCTGGTGCGCTACGTGTGGAAACCACTGGAGCGCTCCGGCGTAAATGATCCCACGAGTGCGGCGCGGAATTATAAAAAGGCAGTCCGGTATGAACAGTGCCTGGCGGGCTGGACCAGACTTCACGACCGTTATCTGATTGCCGGCCATTCGCACAGACCGAGACTGCCGGAAAACGGGGAGTTGTATCTGAATGCGGGGAGCTGTGTGCATCCCGGGTGCATCACTGCCATCGAACTGGAACAGATGCAGATGACGCTTGTGAAATGGAAGGTGGCGACGCGCCCGGATATGACCATGTATGTGGTGCGTGATAAGCTTGCCGGACCGGCTGCCATTTTGTAGGAAAAACGCGATTTTTCAAAAAAATCATTTGACGGAACCGCCATTTATGATAATATATATATCGTTATATTAAATCGTTAAAGCGAGGACGGAAGCGTCCCTGACGATAGCTGGTAATTGGAGGAGCAGAAAAATGATTAAAGTTGTGAAGTTTGGCGGCAGCTCTCTGGCAAGTGCGGAACAGTTTGCAAAAGTGGGGAAGATCATTCAGGCGGACAAGGAAAGACGCTATGTAGTGCCGAGTGCCCCGGGAAAACGCAATGCCAAGGACACCAAGGTCACAGATATGTTATATGCCTGTTATGCGCTGGTGGAGGCGGAGGAAGATTTCCGCGTGCCGCTGATGAAGATCAAGGACCGCTATGACACAATTATCAATGGGCTGAATCTGAAGCTGTCACTGGAGGAAGAATTCAAAAAGATCAGCGACAACTTTAAAAATAAAGCGGGGGTTGACTATGCGGCGTCCCGCGGCGAATATCTGAACGGTATCATTATGGCGAACTACCTTGGCTACGAGTTCGTGGATGCGGCAGAGGTGATTTTCTTCGAGGAGGACGGAACTTTTGACGCGGAGAAGACCAACAAGGTGCTGGCAGAGCGCCTGGAAAAATGCGAGCGTGCGGTAATTCCGGGATTTTACGGCGCACTGCCGGACGGAACGATCAAGACTTTTTCCAGAGGCGGTTCCGACATCACGGGATCCATCGTGGCGCGTGCGGTACATGCCACCTGCTATGAGAACTGGACGGATGTGTCAGGTTTTCTCATTGCAGATCCGCGCATCATTAAGGATCCGCAGCCGATCAAGACGATCACATACCGTGAGCTGCGCGAGCTTTCCTATATGGGTGCCAGCGTGCTTCATGAGGACGCAGTGTTCCCGGTGAGAAAAGCGGGGATTCCGATCAACATCCGCAATACCAACGCGCCGGATGACGAGGGAACCTGGATTGTGGAGAGCACCTGCCATCAGTCAAAATACACCATTACCGGTATTGCCGGCAAAAAAGGTTTTGTCTCCGTCAATATTGATAAGGATATGATGAATTCCGAGGTGGGATTCGGGAGAAAAGTATTGTCCGCGTTTGAGGAGAACAATATCTCATTCGAGCATATGCCGTCCGGCATCGACACGATGACAATCTTCGTTCACCAGCCGGAATTCGAGGGCAAGGAGCAGGCAGTGATCTCGGCAATTCACCGTCTGGCAAAGCCGGACAGTATCGAGCTGGAGGGTGATCTGGCGCTGATCGCGGTTGTGGGACGCGGCATGAAGTCGACCAGAGGAACGGCAGGCCGTATCTTCTCGGCACTGGCACATGCAAACATCAACGTCAAGATGATTGATCAGGGATCTTCTGAGCTTAACATTATTATCGGTGTGAGCAATGCGGATTTTGAACCGGCGATCCGTGCGATCTATGACATTTTCGTGGAGACCCAGCTCTAAGATTAAGATATGAAGAACAACAAGCACGAGCGAAATGAATTACAGCGTATGATGGAAGGCAGGGCTGCCCGCATGATTGCGGCTGCAGTCACTGTCTTTTTGTGCGTACTGACATTGTTTGAATTTGTTGCGCTCAAGATGGAGTGGAATGTGCCTGCACTGGCGGTGCTAAGTGGCGACAACGGACTGTGGACGAGAGAATACCAGCGGGAAGAGCTGGTGATGGACGGCAGCACGGAAAACATTCTGCTCGCAGACGACGGGGAGACGCCGCTCACAGGAAGCGGTGAGAATGCCAAAACGGATGCGGAGGAAAACGGAAGCGGCGGGACGGCACAGACCGGTGAGAATACAGGAAACGGGGAAGACTTGCAGGTGGAAGGGACGGAAGCGTTGTGGCAGGAGGAGACCGAGACGCCGGATGTAAACGGAACCGGAAAGGCAGAAGGGGTACGAGCGGATACAGAGGAGAAACAGATACCGGAATTTCTGTATTATATCCGCATCAACCGCAAGCAGAACTGCGTCACAATCTACACACAGGATGAGGAAGGGGAATATACGGTACCCTATAAGGCAATGGTGTGTTCGACCGGGCTTTACAACGCAACGCCGCGCGGAACCTACCGGATTTCCACCAAGTACCTGTGGCGGGAACTCTACGGCGGTGTGTATGGGCAGTACGCGACGCGGATTCACGGGGGAATCCTGTTCCATTCCGTGCCCTATTACAAGCGTGCAAAGGACACGCTCTGTACGGACAAGTATAATAAGCTGGGACAGCAGGCATCGATGGGCTGCGTGAGACTGACGGTGGAGGATGCAAAATGGATTGCGGAGAACTGCACGGAAGGCACTACCGTTGAAATATACGACGGGGATGACCCGGGACCGCTCGGGAAACCGGAGGCACAAAAACTGGATAAATCAGATCCGGACTGCCACTGGGATCCGACCGATCCGGATGAGGAAAATCCCTGGCAGCAGACGGGTACATCCGTGACGGAGAGCGAGCGGGAAAAGCAGATAAAATAGAAGAAAAATAAAACGACGAAGGCGACATCCTATTCATTTGAATCGATGTCGCCTTCTAAACTATCTCGTCCATGGGACTGTACCTCTCTTTTCTTTTCTTCTTTTGGACTTCTTCGCTTCCTTCGTACCTTTGTATCACTCTTCTAATGACGGTGGATATCGCATCATATCTGATTGACTCATCTGATACTGATTCCTGTTTCCATGATTTGGATTGTCATGTGTGTTCTTCGGGAGTTAGAAAAAAACGAATGCAATTACGTTTTCGGTGGTCTGTACCTCTCTTTCCTTAATATCGTTTTGGTTAAATCGTTACGTTTCTGGTGGCTTGTACCTTCCTTTCCTTCGATTTCGTTTCTTCCTTTCTTTTTGTTGACTTTATTCTATCTGATATATAAGAAAAAGTCAAGCATAAAATGAGAAAATAATAATAAAAAATATTTAAAAACAATAAACAAAGAATAAATAGATGAATGTTCTGAAAATATAGATGCAATAGATATAATATATATTTTTCGTAAAATACATGTAAATGCTTCGTTGTGACAGAAGAGCGCGCGCTTCATATAATAAAGAGAAGGGAGCGTAATTCTATGAATAGACAGACCATACTTCTCATCAGTGATATGCGCCAGGTCTATCTGGCGGAGATTATGACCAAAAGAGGACTCAACGTACGCTGCCTGGATATCAGAAACAGCGGGACGGTAAAAGAACAGCTCGAGAAGTTGAAAAGTTTTCTGGCGGAGGCGGATATGCTGATCCTCCCGATTCCGGTGACAAAGATACCGGAACAGAATATGCTGAACGATATATTGAATAAAAATCTGACGAACGATACGCTGGTGCTTGGAGGCTGCTTCTCACCGGAACAGCAGGAGCTTTTGGAGCGCCGGGATATTCACTATCTGGATTTTATGAAGGATGAGATTGTGACGGAAGAAAATGCGGTGGCGACGGCGGAGGGCGTGATCGCGGAGCTTGTGAACCACAGCCCTTATAACATTGAGGAGGCAAAAATTATCGTCACCGGTTACGGCTGCTGCGGCAGAGCGGTGGCTGCGAGGCTGAAAGCGCTCGGCGCGCGCGTGACGGTGCTGGCAAGAAGACGGGAAGTGCGCAAACTTGCCAAAAAGGATGGATTTTATGCCGCGGATTTTGCGTTTGGACCGGAGGAAGCGATGGGGGCGGCAATGCTGGTCAACACGGTTCCGGCGCCTGTGGTTACAGGTGCGATCATCCGCGAACTGCCGCGGGATGCATATATTTTAGACATCGCGTCCAAACCGGGCGGTACGGATTTTGCCTGCGCCAAAGAGTGCGGCATCCGTGCGGATCTGGCGCTTGGACTTCCGGGAAAATATGCACCGAAGGAGAGCGCCTATATTCTGGACCGGGCGGTGGAGAGATTCGTGCGAAAGGAGCATGAAATGTGATGGATTTTTCCAATTATAATATCGGGCTCGGAATTACCGGCTCGTTCTGTACGTTTGCGAAGACGAGAAAAGAGATACAGCGGCTGTGCGATATGGGGGCCAATGTGGTGCCGGTTTTTTCATTTAATGCGCAGACATGCGACACGCGGTTCGGAAGTGCAAAAGATTATGTGGACGGAATCTGTGAGATTACCGGAAATGAGGGCATCCGTACCATCTGTGCAGCGGAGCCGATCGGGCCGAATAATTTTTTAGACATCATGGTCATTGCGCCCTGCACCGGAAATACGGCGGCAAAGCTCTGCAACGGAATCACGGATACGCCGGTGCTGATGGCAACCAAGGCGCATATGCGCAACGGCAAACCGCTCGTGATTGCGATCTCGACGAACGATGCGCTCGGCGCCAGTTTTAAGAATATCGGAATGCTCATGAATATGAAAAATATTTATTTTGTTCCATTCGGGCAGGACAACTGCAAGAGCAAGCCGAACTCCATGATCGCGAAAATGGAGCTTCTGCCGGACACAATCGAGGCGGCGCTCGCCGGCAGGCAGATCCAGCCGATTCTGCAGAACCCGACGTAGCGCAGATCCGGCGGAACCGGGCGGAGACAGAGACGGAAAATGCCGGGGATGTTTTATATAGTAGATCATAGATCATATTTTAGAGTTTCGGATACTTCTGGCAGGGGCGGATTCTAATCGAAAAACCCGGCATTTCTAATCCGCACCGCATTCGGCATCTTCGATGATCCGTGTCTTTCCAAGCTTTGAACACCCCGGGGACTGTCCAAACGTGGAAAGACACAGAATTCGATGTTTGACGCGGTACAGAAGAACTCCTCGAATTTTACTTCAAAGAATTTGCCGCTGCCGGTCGCATCTGGAACGTTACGGTTATCTACTTTTCGTCCTGCAACTTACCCCACAAAAATCAATACGCCTGACCCGGGACAGGCGCGTTTTGCGTTTGCAGGTGTTTCCCTACGCCTGCTTGGATGCCTCGTAGGCTTCGCGACAGGCTCTGGCAAGCTGATCGCCGCAGGAAGTCGGGCGTCCGTTGCAGGAGATGCCGCCGATTTTTTCCTCAACCTGCTCGACGGTAAGACCCTCGACGAGCTTCGGAATCGCCTGAAGATTGCCGTTGCAGCCGCCGGTGAACTTTACGTTATGCACGATGTTGCCCTCTAATTCAAGATCAATCTGGGTGGAGCAGGTGCCCTTGGTCTTATATGTGTATGTCATTTTGAAATCCTCCTTTATTGAAAAAATAGATCGTTCAGATCACTTTTGAGTATAACATGGAACCGGAAGTGTGCAAGAAAAATTTGCATCAAAGCGGCAGTTAATAAAAAATTTACAATTCTTTTACGCCTGTTTTTATTGTGGTGGTGCTGGAAAAGTGTTACAATAACAATATTGTGCGGGGTCATACCCATTTGCAGGAGTCCCGCAGGAGAATGGATTTTGACACAGTTTTGTGTAAAAACAGGAGTAGGAGCTTTTTATGAGTGCAATAACGAAGATCTTCGGAACCCACAGCGAGCGTGAGTTAAAGCGGATTTACCCGCTTGTCGACAAGGTGGAATCTTACCGCGAGGCGATGGGAGCACTTTCCGATGAAGAATTAAAGAACAAGACGAAGGAATATAAGGAGAGACTGGAGAATGGCGAGACGCTGGACGATCTTCTCCCGGAGGCATATGCGACGGTGCGTGAGGCGGCGAAGCGTGTGCTCGGCATGGAGCATTACCGTGTGCAGATTATCGGTGGTATCATTCTTCACCAGGGACGTATCGCTGAGATGAAGACCGGTGAAGGTAAGACTCTGGTATCGACACTGCCGGCATACTTAAATGCACTTGAGGGCAAGGGCGTGTGCATCGTCACAGTCAACGACTATCTGGCAAAGCGTGACTCTGAGTGGATGGGACAGGTTCATGAATTTCTGGGACTGAAAGTCGGCGTGGTTTTGAACGAGATGACGAACGATGAGCGCCGGGATGCCTATAACTGCGACATTACCTATGTGACGAACAATGAGCTTGGTTTTGATTATCTGCGAGATAACATGGTAATCTATAAGGAGCAGCTGGTGCAGCGCGGACTGCATTTTGCTATCATCGATGAGGTTGACTCGGTATTGATCGATGAGGCGCGTACACCGCTCATCATTTCCGGACAGAGCGGCAAATCCACCAGACTGTATGAGGCATGCGATATTCTGGCGTGCCAGATGAAGCGCGGTGAGGATATGCCGGAGTACTCCAAGATGGATGCCATCATGGGCGTGGAGCAGGAGGAGACCGGAGATTTCATCGTAAATGAGAAGGACAAAGTGGTCAGCCTGACACAGGATGGTGTGAAGAAGGTCGAGCAGTTCTTCAAGATCGAGAATCTGGCTGATCCGGAGAATCTGGAGATTCAGCATAACATTATTCTGGCGCTGCGCGCGCACAACCTGATGTTCCGCGACCAGGATTACGTGGTGAAGGATGACCAGGTTATGATCGTCGATGAATTTACCGGACGTATCATGCCGGGACGCCGTTATTCAGACGGACTTCATCAGGCGATTGAGGCGAAGGAGCATGTGAAGGTCAAGAGAGAGAGCAAGACTCTGGCAACAATCACATTCCAGAACTTCTTTAATAAGTTTGAGAAGAAAGCAGGTATGACCGGTACCGCATTGACGGAGGAGAAGGAGTTCCGTGACATCTACGGCATGGACGTCGTCGAGATCCCGACCAACCGTCCGATCGCCCGTATCGATCATCATGATGTTGTATACAAGACAAAGAATGAAAAATACAAGGCTGTTGTGGAGGAAGTGGTAAAATCCCATGAAAAGGGACAGCCGGTACTTGTCGGCACCATCAATATCGATACTTCCGAGCTGATCAGCGGCATGTTGAAGCGCGAGGGAATTCCGCATACAGTATTGAACGCAAAGTTCCATGAAAAAGAAGCTGAGATTGTAGCCGGTGCCGGACAGCACGGAGCGGTGACGATTGCGACCAACATGGCAGGACGTGGTACCGATATTAAGCTGGATGATGAGTCGAAGGCTGCAGGCGGTTTGAAGATCATCGGTACAGAGCGTCATGAATCCAGACGTATTGATAACCAGCTGCGCGGTCGTTCCGGCCGTCAGGGAGATCCGGGTGAGTCCCAGTTCTTCATTTCTCTGGAAGACGATCTGATGCGTCTGTTCGGTTCTGAGAAGCTGATGGACATTTTCAACGCACTCGGTGTTCCGGAAGGCGAGCAGATCCAGCATAAGATGCTGACCTCTGCAATTGAGAAAGCGCAGAAGAAGATCGAGGGCAACAACTTCGGTATCAGAAAGAATCTTCTTGAGTATGATCAGGTTATGAACGATCAGAGAGAGATTATCTACAAGGAGCGCCGCCGCGTACTGGACGGAGAGAACATGCGCGATGCGATTTTCAAGATGATCACGGATCGTGTGGAAAATTGTGTAGATACCTGTATTTCTTCTGATATTCCGAAGGAAGAGTGGGATCTGAATGAACTGAACCAGCTGATCCTCTCCATGATTCCGATGCAGGCAGTGACGCCGGAGGACGTGGACAGCGTTAAGAATAATAAGGAACTGAAGCATCTGTTAAAGGAGCGTGCAGTGAAGCTGTATGAGGCGAAGGAGACGGAGTTCCCTGAGCCGGAGCAGTTCCGTGAACTTGAACGTGTCGTTCTCCTGAAGGTGATCGACCGCAAGTGGATGGATCACATTGATGATATGGATCAGCTTCGTCAGGGTATCGGACTGCAGTCCTACGGACAGAGAGATCCGCTTGTCGAGTACAAGATGGCAGGATTTGACATGTTCGACGAGATGACGGCGAGCATTCAGGAGGATACGATCCGGCTGCTGTATCATGTGAAGATTGAGCAGAAGGTTGAGCGTGAGCAGGTAGCGAAAGTGACCGGAACGAACAAGGATGAGTCTGCGACGAACACACCGAAGAAGCGTGCTGCGGCAAAGGTATATCCGAACGATCCGTGTCCATGTGGAAGCGGCAAGAAGTATAAGCAGTGCTGCGGCAGAAACGCAGCGCAGTAGGAGTGCCGGGAACGGTAGAAGAGAGAGCATTTCAGGCAGATAATTTTTGCCGGGAATGCTCTTTTTGTATAGTTTCGTCTGTATGCAGGAAAATACATACAGAGTGCATTTTGGGGTGGTAATTTCCAGAAATCTGATTTATAATTCATACCAAGCAGGTAGAATATGAGACGGCAGACTGCCGGACAGAAGGAGGAACACTATGTACAACGTTAGAAAAGTGACTGAAGATATCGTTTGGGTTGGAGCCAGTGACAGAAGACTGGCGCTGTTTGAAAATATATTTCCAATTCCGCGAGGGGTATCCTACAATTCTTATGTATTATTGGATGAGAAGACGGTACTTCTGGATACAGTGGATGCGTCCGTGGCGGGACAGTTTTTTGAAAATCTGGAGCATGTGCTCGACGGACGGAAACTGGATTATCTGATTGTCAATCACATGGAGCCGGATCACTGCGCGATGATCGGGGATCTGGTGCGCCGCTACCCGGAAGTGCAGGCGGTTGGAAACGCCAAGACATTTGGAATGATGAAACAGTTCTTCGGAACAGATTTCGCGGAGAGAGCCGTGACGGTAAAAGAAGGAGATACGCTTGCAACTGGTGCGCATACACTGCACTTTGTGATGGCGCCGATGGTACACTGGCCGGAGGTAATGGTAACTTATGATGAGAAGGACAAGGTGCTTTTTGCGGCGGACGGATTCGGAACGTTTGGCGCATTGAACGGCAATATTTTTGCGGATGAAGTCGATTTTGACCGCGACTGGCTGGATGATGCCAGAAGATATTACACGAATATTGTCGGAAAGTACGGCGCATCGGTGCAGGCATTGTTAAAGAAAGCCTCCGGGCTGGAGATCGCAGTGATCTGCCCGCTCCACGGACCGATCTGGCGGGAGAATCTGGGCTATATTCTGGAAAAATATCAGAAATGGAGCACCTATGAAGCGGAGGATCAGGCGGTTGTGATCCTGTATGCAACGATGTACGGTAACACAGCATCGGCGGCAGATGCGCTTGCGGTCAGACTTGCGGCAAAGGGCGTGAAAAAGATTGCCGTTTATGATGTTTCCAACACCCATGTGTCGGAGCTCATCAGTGAGATCTTCCGCGCAAGCCATGTGGTGTTTGCGGCGCCGACTTACAACGGGGGCATCTATCCGGTGATGGAGAACCTGCTCGCCGACATGAAAGCGCTTGCCGTCCAGAACAAGACCGTAGCATTGATGGAGAACGGCACCTGGGCACCGACGACGGCAAAGCAGATGAGAGAAAAGCTGGCGGAACTGAAAAATGTGACGATCCTGGATACACAGATCACCATAAAATCGGCGATGGCACCGGAACAGGAAGGACAGCTTGAGGCACTTGCGGATGCGCTTGCTGCGAGCATGAACAATCAGCAATGATGAGAGAAAAATAGATCGATAACTCTGGATTGCCAGATAGGAAAAAACACCCGTTTGCTTGAGTAAAGTTGACGGGTGTCTTTTTAGAAACAAAAACGAACATTTGTTTGCAATTAAAAAAAGATGTGATATAATGTGCATATGCAATGAGCAGTGCCAGGAGGAAAAAATGTCAGATGCAGTGCTTGCACAGTGCATCTGATATTTTTGACGAGTGATAGGGCGAATGCCCGTCAGTTCAGGAAATCTTTGATTTCCTGAACGAGCACTGCGAAAGAGAACGCGTCGTGCCGGGACATTTGCCGGAGCGCAACATTCTTACTATAACCGGGACAGAGGGACTTTGAAATGTGGACGATACAGCGATTGAATGAAATGGATGACGGGGATGAGGAACGCTTACCGGGTGAGCCGGTTATGACAGCGGTTACTTTGGAAAGTGATCTGGGGGAAATCCTTCAATTTCAAATGCCGGACAACTGGTTGCGGATACAGGGATTGAAAGAAGGAGAAGAGTGGCCTGAGGACATAGAAGAAGAGAATGTTGAAGCGTTAAAAGCGAAGGAACAGGCAGAGTGGATGGAAAATTATTATCATGCGCTGCAGGAACTTGAAGGGGAAGATGAGTGACACTGCAATGAGAAAAAGAGACAAATGAGAAGTTGCCGGCATAGCGTGAAAGATTTATTGAGAGAGATTTGTATAAAAGGAGAAATACGATGGGAAGAGTGGTTGCTATCAGTGGAGGGGATCTTCAGACCACGGAAAATTTAAATGTGTATGCGTTAGGACTGACAGGCAAAGAATCTCCAAATGTTTTGTTCATTGGGACTGCAAGCATGGATTCCGATGCGTATTACTCCGGTTTTCAGTCCGCGTATCGTAAACTGAATTGTAATGTGAAAGCTCTGCCTTTGACAAAGGGAGAGGTTGATGAAGCGGTAATCGACGCGCGGCTTGAATGGGCTGATATTATTTATGTCGGTGGTGGTGATACAAGAACCATGATGGAGATCTGGAAGAAGCACTCGCTGGATGAGAAGTTGAAGAGTGTCTATGAAAAGGATACCGCTGTTTTGAGTGGACTCAGTGCAGGCGCTATATGTTGGTTTAGATCCGGATACAGCGATAGTGATAGCTTTACGGGTGATGAAGAGTGGAGCTATAAGATTGTAGATGGAATGTTGGGCTTTTATCCTTATTGCTTCTGCCCGCATTATAATGAAAAAGGTCGCGAAGCTTTTGACACTGCAATTTCTGAAATGGAGTACAGGGGACTGGCGCTGGAAAACGAAACAGCATTCGTGGAAGCAGGGGGAAAACAATTTATTCTGGGATCACGTCACAATGCAAAAGCATGGTTATTTGCGGATAATAAAAAGCAGGAATTGAAAGTGATTCCGTGTGACGCTGCAATCTAAAATATGTGGGAGAGGTGCGGCATGGCAGATTTTAGTATAAGTGAAATGCAGGAAATGCAGAGAACCTTACAGGATAAGTACAGGGACAAATGGGAGCCGATCTGCCCGGAAGTAGGACAGAACAAGCTGCTTTGGATGGTTGGCGAAATAGGTGAAGTGATTGATATTGTCAAAAAGCATGGTGCAGAAGATGCCCTGGCACAGGAAAAACTGAGAAAAGATTTGGTCGAGGAAATGGCAGATGTTCTTATGTACTACAATGATGTCATGCTCTGCTATGGAATTACTGCAGATGAATTGAAACAGGCATATACCGGGAAGTTTGAGAAGAATATGAAGCGTTGGTAATTTCCCGTTTGCAGCATCAAAGATTTTCCGGACATGCACTGTACAGCCGGGAAGGGGTGCTTTTTATTTTTCTATGAGAACATAAAAGGAGATTTGCAGGTGGATCATTTTAAATTACATTCCAAATATAAGCCGACCGGCGATCAGCCGCAGGCGATCGAAGAACTGGTGCGCGGATTCCGCGAGGGCAACCAGTTTGAGACTCTGCTCGGCGTGACGGGTTCGGGCAAGACGTTTACGATGGCGAATGTCATCGAGCAGTTGAACCGGCCGACACTGATTATTTCTCACAATAAAACACTGGCGGCGCAGCTCTACGGGGAGATGAAGGAATTTTTCCCGGAGAATGCAGTCGAGTATTTTGTGTCATACTATGATTATTATCAGCCGGAGGCGTATGTGCCGCAGACGGATACCTATATTGCAAAAGACTCGGCGATCAATGAGGAGATAGATAAACTGCGCCTGTCTGCCACGGCTGCGCTTGTAGAGCGGAGAGATGTGATCGTTGTGGCATCGGTTTCCTGTATCTATGGCCTGGGCAGTCCGGAGGATTACCTCGGCATGATGGTATCGCTGCGCCCGGGCATGGAGAAGGACAGGGACGAGGTCATCCGCGCGCTGATTGATATTCAGTATACGCGAAATGAGATGGATTTTCATCGCGGTACGTTCCGTGTCCGTGGGGATGTGCTCGAGATATTTCCGGCGAACTATGGCGATACGGCGATCCGGGTGGAGTTTTTCGGAGATGAGATTGACCGCATAACGGAGATCGATGTGCTGACCGGTGAGATTAAATGCCGGCTTGAGCATTTTGCGGTATTTCCTGCTTCCCACTACGTTGTACCGCAGGAAAAGATTTTAAGAGCGTGTGATAACATCGAGGCGGAGCTGGAAGAGCGCGTGAAATACTTCAAGGGTGAGGATAAGCTGCTGGAGGCACAGAGAATCGCGGAGCGTACGAATTTTGATATTGAGATGCTAAAAGAGACGGGATTCTGTAGCGGCATAGAGAACTACTCCAGGCATCTGGCAGGACTTCCGGCGGGGGCGACGCCGCACACACTGATGGATTACTTTAAGGATGATTATCTGATCATCGTGGACGAGTCACATATCACGATTCCGCAGATCCGCGGAATGTATGCAGGGGATCAGTCGAGAAAGAGCACGCTGGTGGATTACGGGTTCCGGCTGCCGTCTGCGAAGGATAACCGCCCGCTGAACTTTGAAGAATTTGAGGGCAAGATCGACCAGATGCTGTTCGTGTCGGCGACGCCGAACGTATACGAGGATGAGCATGAACTTTTGCGCGCGGAGCAGATTATCCGCCCGACGGGGCTGCTCGATCCGGAGGTTGTGGTGCGCCCGGTAGAGGGGCAGATCGATGATCTGGTGGGCGAGGTCAATAAAGAGATTAAGAATCACCACAAGGTACTGATTACAACTTTGACGAAAAAAATGGCGGAAGATCTGACCGACTATATGCGGGAACTGGGAATCCGCGTCAAATATCTGCACTCGGATATCGACACACTGGAGCGCGCGGAGATCATCCGCGATCTGCGTCTGGATGTGTTCGATGTGCTGGTGGGCATCAACCTTCTGCGTGAGGGACTGGATATACCGGAGATTACCCTCGTGGCAATTCTGGATGCGGACAAGGAAGGTTTCCTGCGTTCGGAGACATCGCTGATTCAGACCATCGGCAGGGCGGCGCGCAACAGTGAGGGGCATGTGATCATGTACGCGGATACGATTACGGACTCCATGCGTGTTGCGATCGAGGAGACGGAACGGCGACGCAAGATTCAGCAGGAGTACAATGAGGCACATGGCATTACACCGACGACAATCCAGAAGTCGGTGCGGGAACTGATCTCTGTATCCAAGAAGATTGCAAAGGAAGAAATGAATTTCAAGAAGTCCCCGGAGTCGATGAACAAGGCGGAACTGACGAAGCTGATCGCCGATATCCAGAAAAAGATGGAAAAAGCGGCGGCGGATCTCAATTTCGAGGCGGCGGCGGAATACCGCGACAAGATGATCGAGCTCAAAGGAATGCTGCGTGATCTGTAGAAAGGATAAGACAATGAAGAAAACATCCGAAAGAAAATATATTAAAATCAGAGGAGCGAACGAGCATAATCTCAAAAATATTGATGTGGATATTCCGAGAGATGAATTTGTGGTGCTGACCGGATTGTCGGGATCGGGAAAATCGTCCCTCGCATTTGATACAATCTATGCCGAAGGACAGCGGCGCTATATGGAATCGCTGTCTTCCTATGCAAGGCAGTTTCTCGGGCAGATGGAAAAGCCGAACGTTGAAAAGATTGAAGGATTGTCGCCAGCAATTTCGATCGATCAGAAGTCGACGAACCGCAATCCCCGTTCCACGGTGGGAACAGTGACGGAGATCTATGATTACTTCCGACTGCTCTATGCACGAATCGGTGTGCCGCATTGTCCGAAGTGTGGAAAAGAGATTAAAAAGCAGACGGTTGACCAGATGGTTGATCAGATCATGGAACTGCCGGAGCGCACAAAAATACAACTGTTGGCGCCGGTTGTGCGCGGCAGAAAGGGCGAGCATCAGAAGCTGTTTGAGCAGGCGAAGCGAAGCGGATATGTGCGTGTGATTGTCGACGGCAACATGTATGAACTGTCGGAAGAGATCAAGCTGGACAAGAATAAAAAGCACAATATCGAGATTGTGGTGGACCGTCTCATGGTAAAGGAAGGAATTGAGAAGCGTCTGGCAGATTCCATTGAGAATGTGCTTACACTGGCAAACGGACTTATGACCGTGGATGTGATTGGTAGCGAACCGATTCAGTTCTCGGAGAGTTTTTCCTGCCCGGACTGCGGAATCAGCATCGGTGAGATTGAACCGAGAAGTTTTTCCTTCAACAATCCGTTTGGCGCCTGCCCGACCTGTTTCGGACTGGGCTATAAAATGGAGTTCGACGAGGATCTGATGATCCCGGATAAGCGCCTCTCGATTGCAGAAGGCGCCATTCAGGTGATGGGCTGGCAGTCCTGTACGGACCCGTCCAGTTTCACATATGCCATTTTAAAGGCGCTGACGGAGGAGTACCATTTTTCACTGGAGACACCGTACTGCGAATATCCGGAGGAAATCCGCCATGTCCTGATCTACGGAACGGACGGCAGGGAAGTGAAAGTCCATTACAGAGGACAGCGGGGGGAAGGCGTTTATGATGTTGCCTTTGAGGGGCTGATCAAAAACGTGCAGCGCAAGTATCGGGAGACTGGTTCGGAGGTCATGAAGCAGGAATACGAGCAGTTCATGCGGATTACCCCCTGTGAGACCTGTAAGGGGCAGCGTCTGAAAGCGGAGTCCCTGGCGGTGACGGTTGCTGACAAAAATATTTATGAGATGACTTCCATGTCGGTGAAGAATCTCAATGCCTTTCTGGCGGAGATGAAGCTGGGGGAGCAGCAGCACCGGATCGGCGATCAGATTTTGAAGGAGATCCGTGCGCGCGTCGGATTCCTGAATGAGGTGGGACTGGATTACCTGTCCCTGTCCAGAGCAACCGGTACTCTCTCGGGAGGAGAGGCACAGCGTATCCGTCTGGCGACACAGATCGGTTCCGGGCTGGTCGGGGTTGCGTACATTCTGGACGAGCCGTCGATCGGACTGCACCAGCGCGATAACGACAAGTTGTTAGGGGCACTGAAGAATTTAAAAGATCTCGGCAACACACTGATTGTCGTGGAGCACGACGAAGATACGATGCTTGCCGCAGACTATATTGTGGATATCGGACCGGGAGCCGGCTCACACGGTGGAGAAGTGGTTGCCTGCGGTACGGCACAGGAGATCATGAAGAACCCGAAGTCCATCACGGGAGCATACTTAAGCGGCAGAATCAAGATTCCGGTACCCGATGAGCGCAGAAAACCGACTGGATTTCTGACGATCAAAGGCGCGCGGGAGAACAACCTGAAAAATATCGATGTGAACATACCGCTCGGAATCATGACCTGCATTACCGGTGTGTCCGGCTCGGGAAAGAGTTCCCTGACCAATGAGATTCTCTACAAGCGGCTGGCGCGCGACCTGAACCGGGCGCGTTGCATTCCGGGAGAGCATGATGCGATTCTCGGCATGGAGCAGCTGGACAAGGTGATTGACATTGACCAGTCGCCGATCGGCAGAACGCCGCGCTCGAACCCGGCAACCTACACGGGCGTGTTCGACATGATCCGCGATCTGTTTGCGGCTACGCCGGATGCAAAGGCGAAGGGCTACAAAAAGGGAAGATTCAGCTTCAACGTAAAAGGCGGACGCTGCGAGGCGTGCGGAGGGGATGGTATCTTAAAGATCGAGATGCATTTCCTGCCGGATGTCTATGTGCCGTGCGAGGTCTGCGAGGGAAAGCGGTACAACCGGGAGACACTCGAGGTTAAGTATAAAGGGAAAAGCATCTATGATGTGCTGGATATGACGGTGGAGGAGGCGCTGGAGTTTTTTAAAAATGTGCCGTCCATTCATCGCAAGATCCAGACGCTCTACGATGTGGGACTTTCCTATGTAAAACTGGGACAGCCGTCCACAGAGCTCTCGGGAGGAGAGGCACAGCGAATCAAGCTGGCAACCGAGCTCTCCAAGCGAAGCACCGGAAAGACGATCTACATTCTGGACGAGCCGACGACCGGACTTCATTTTGCGGATGTGCATAAGCTGATCGAGATCCTGCGGAGATTGTCCGACGGCGGCAATACCGTGGTAGTTATTGAGCATAATCTGGACGTGATCAAGACGGCGGATTACATCATCGACATGGGACCGGAAGGCGGAGACGGCGGCGGAACGGTCATTGCGCAGGGAACACCGGAAGAGGTGGCGCAGATACCGGAATCCTACACCGGACAGTATGTAAAGAAATATCTGGAAAAATAGTGGAAACAAGGAGAAGGCACTGGATGCAAACGTGGAAACACGCGGCATACAGTGCCTTTTTTGACAACAGATGTGCTGACATCTGCGGTCAGAGAAATGTTGTGAAATATATGGCATCGAAAATTCATATGGATGAAAATTCGTTATACCCGGGGAGTACCTCCCGGCGTTTGGTGTTTGCGCCGGAAGGTATGAGTTATGAAAAATTATACTAACCGCGGAACTATTTGAGGAATATTTCCGGGGCGGTGTATGTTTGGTACACCATTTAGTACGTAAAAAAATATAACCCGGGAATGTGATGAATACGTGATGAAAAAATGAAAAATACGATATTCCGGACAAAAAATGAAGAAATTCTTATTTTTTTCAAAAATGACGGCACGGGCGAAAAAAAGCTTTGAAAAATCCCAGTTTTTGTATATAATAATGCTGTATATGTAAAAATATGATTAAATGCATCTTTATGTCCTTTTGGACGTGGAGAAAGATTCAACGAATAGATGAACCATTGGCAGAGAAAAGAAAGGGGCAGATTAGAATATGATGAGTACGGACATCGGTATCGATCTTGGTACTGCAAGTATCCTAGTATATATTAAAGGCAAAGGTGTAGTGTTAAAGGAGCCGTCAGTAGTGGCTTTTGATCGTGATACAAACAAAATCAAGGCAATCGGAGAGGAAGCGAGACTGATGCTCGGCAGAACGCCCGGCAACATTGTAGCGGTCCGTCCGCTGCGTCAGGGTGTTATTTCTGATTATACTGTCACCGAGAAGATGATCAAGTATTTCATCCAGAAGGCACTTGGCAAGAAGACATTCCGCAAGCCGCGCATCAGCGTGTGTGTGCCGAGCGGAGTGACCGAGGTCGAGAAAAAAGCGGTTGAGGATGCGACCTACTCTGCGGGTGCGCGTGAGGTGGCGATTATCGAGGAGCCGATTGCGGCAGCCATCGGAGCCGGAATCGATATTTCAAGACCATGCGGCAACATGATCGTGGACATCGGCGGCGGTACCGCGGACATCGCCGTGATTTCTCTGGGGGGATCGGTTGTCAGCACTTCCATTAAGATCGCCGGAGATGATTTTGACGAGGCGATTGTCCGTTACATGAGAAAGAAGCATAATCTGTTGATCGGTGAGCGTACAGCGGAGGACATCAAGATTAAGATTGGTTCCTGTTTCCCACTGGCACAGAATGAGACCATGGATGTCAGAGGACGTAATCTGGTGACAGGTCTGCCGAAGACGGTTACCGTTTCTTCCGAGGAGACGGAGGAAGCGCTGAAAGAGCCGACGCTACAGATTGTGGAAGCGGTACACTCGGTGCTGGAGAAGACACCGCCTGAACTTGCGGCTGATGTGGCAGACCGCGGAATTGTTCTCACGGGAGGCGGATCTCTGCTTCGCGGACTCGAGGAACTGATTGAGGATAAGACGGGGATCAATACCATGACGGCAGAGGAGCCGATGACCTGTGTGGCAGTCGGAACCGGAAAATTCGTAGAGTTCCTGTCCGGAAAACGCGACGACGATTAAGTTTGAAGGCAATTATGACGATATAGACAATAAAGAGTCTGCCGGATGCAGAAGCGTCTGACAGATCCGGTGTAAGAGGTAAGCAGAAGTTACACAAAGTGACAGAAGAAGGAGCAGCCTATGGTAAAGGGATTGTATACGGCGTATACAGGAATGATAAATGAACAGAAGCGTCTGGATGTGCTTTCCAACAATCTTGCGAACGCAGATACGAACGGTTACAAAAAAGAGGGCACAACGTCCCAGACATTTGCAGATGAACTCGCAATCAAGATCAAAGATACATCGTCTTATGGTCTTGCGCAGAAGCTGGGGACAATCAGCATGGGCGTTCATATCGGTGAGACGTATACGGACTACAGCACCGGAAGTTTCAAGGTTACCGATAACAATACCGACTTTGCAATCAAGGGAGATGGATTTTTTGCGATTGCCTACACGGATAAGCAGGGAAATTCATCCGTAAAATATACAAGAGACGGAGCGTTCACGGTCAATACCCAGGGTTATCTGGTGACTAAGGATGGCGATTATGTCCTGAATGCCAATGATGCCAGAAACGGCAATGTGAACGGACGGATCCGGGTAGATCCGACACAGAAGATCACGGTGGATGAGTTTGGCAATATTTATCAGAATAATCAGCAGGTTGGAACAATCGGTATTGTGGATTTTGCAGATTACAATTATCTGGCAAAGTATGGCGAGAATATGTATGATCTCGTGAACGGAGGAACTGTGACGGCGGCAGACGGCAGGATCGTGCAGGGAACCCTGGAGTCGTCCAATGTGAATGTTGTTTCCGAGATGGTCAATATGATTACGATTTCCAGAGCGTATCAGGCAGGACAGAAAGTCATTAACACGATTGATGAGACACTTGATAAGGCGGTTAACCAGGTCGGAAATGTATAGACGGAGGTAGCTGACATATGATGAGAGCACTTTATACTGCGGCAACCGGTATGCTTGCGCAGCAGACGAATGTGGACAATATTTCAAACAATCTTTCCAATGTGAATACGGTTGGATTCAAGCAGGAGAAAGCAGAGTTTAAGTCGCTGCTTTACCAGACCATTCAGACGAAGACAACGAGTGCAAACGGAGAGCAGAAGCCGATTCCGGCACAGGTGGGACTCGGAACGAGAGTTGCGTCAGTCACATCCGTGTACACGCAGGGAGCGCTGCAGGCGAGCGAGAATGATACCGATTTTGCAATCGTCGGAGACGGATTTTTTGCAGTGCGCTGCGCGGACGGCGAGACACGCTACACCAGAGCGGGAGATTTTGTGTGGGCAGTGGGAACCAACGGCGTTACACTGACCAATCCGGACGGTTATCCGGTGCTGGACAGCAATAACCAGCAGATCGTTCTTCCGGCCAATATAAGCTCCAGCAGTGTGACAGTATCGAGCGACGGCAGAATCGGTTACACAACAGCAAACGGCACTTATGTGGACATGAACCGTCAGATCGGACTGTTCCAGTTTAACAACCCGAGCGGTCTTGAGAAGACGGGCGACAACCTTCTGGAGGTTACCGCAGCTTCGGGTGCGGCGATGAATGAGAACACGACAGCAGGTCTTACCAGAAGCCAGGTTCGCCAGAATTATCTGGAGGCGTCCAATGTACAGGTGGCGGACGAGATGGTCAATATGATTATCGCACAGCGTGCCTATCAGTTGAACTCCAAGGCAATCACAACATCGGACGAGATGCTGGAAATGGCGAACAACCTGAAACGATAAGCAGATGATAAGCGAACGGTAAGCGAATGATAAGCGGAATGGAGCGTAAGGTATGAGTTTTTCGATAGACGGTATTTCATCTTTAGTCAGCAATGCACAGAACAGCGCAGCCTCAAGCAGCGCGTCGGCACTGAAGAATTCCATCAGCGGTGTGTCCTCTGATTCGAGCGAGGAGGAACTGCTCTCGGTTTGCAAGGATTTTGAATCTTACTTTGTGGAAGAGGTATTGAAGGAAGTAAAGGAGAATCTTATTTCGGAAGACGACGAGGACAAAGATTCTTCTCTCAGTACGCTGACAGACTTTCACATGGATAGTACGATCGAACTGGTGGCGGACGAGATTGTGGATCAGGTAGGAGAAAATTATACGCAGCAGCTTTATGAGCAGATGAAGCGCAACTATGGCATAGAATAAATGCCGGCAGTTAAGAGTGAACGAGGCAGAGAACGGTCGCCGTTACGGGTGATTGGTTCTCTGCTTTTTTCGGCGGGAGGAATGATTTGGAAAAGTTAACGGGATATGTGGAACATATTATATACAGAAATGCAGATAACGGATATACAGTTCTCAATCTGGTAAGCGGAGAGGAAGAGATTACCTGCGTGGGAATCTTCTCGGCGATCGCAGAGGGAGAAAATATCGAGGCATCCGGAGACTATACCGATCATCCTACTTACGGCAAACAGTTTAAGGTCGACAGTTTTGAGGAGAAAGCGCCGGAAGACGAGGAAGCCATTGAGCGCTATCTCGGTTCCGGGGCGATCCGTGGAATCGGTCTGGCGCTGGCAGCACGGATTGTGCGCAGATTCAAGGCAGATACATTTCGGATTATTGAGGAGGAGCCGGAGCGTCTGGCAGAAGTAAAGGGAATCAGCGAGCGTAAGGCGATGGAGATTGCGGATCAGGTGAATGAGAAGCGAGATCTGCGGCAGGCGATGATTTTTCTCCAGCAGTACGGTATTACGATGAATCTGGCAGTGAAAGTGTATCAGCAGTACGGACAGGAGGTATATGGAATTATCCGTGAGAATCCGTATCGACTGGCGGATGACATTGAGGGCGTGGGATTCCGCACGGCAGACGAGATTGCTGCCCGGGTAGGAATCCGTATGGATTCTGATTTCCGGATCAGGAGCGGAATTTTATATGTGCTGCTCCAGGCATCCACAGAGGGACATACTTACCTGCCGGAGGAGGAACTGACCAGAAGAACCGGACGGCTTCTTGAGGTCGCAGAAGAGCAGATTGAGAAGCAGTATATGGATCTGGCGATCGAGCGGAAAATCATCATGAAGCAGAGCGAAAACCAGACGCAGATCTATGCGGCGTCCTTTTACTATATGGAAGCAAATACGGCAACCATGTTAAAACAGCTCAATGTCAGCTATGATGTTCCAGATCTTGAGATTGAGGAGCGTGTCCGCAGAATCGAGAAGCAGACAGGAATGGAACTGGATGAGCACCAGATGACGGCGGTTAAAGAGGCGGTGCGTAACGGACTTCTGATCATCACCGGAGGACCGGGTACCGGAAAGACGACGACGATCAATACGATTATCAAGTATTTTGAAATGGAAGGACTTGATATCTTTCTCGCGGCACCTACCGGGCGTGCGGCGAAGCGAATGAGTGAGACGACCGGGTTTGAGGCAAGGACCATACACCGCATGCTGGAACTGAACGGCGGCGTGGACGGTGCGGCAGGATTTGAACGGAATGAGCAGAATCCGCTTGAGACGGATGTTGTGATTATCGATGAGATGTCCATGGTGGATATTTCCTTGATGCATGCGTTGTTAAAGGCGGTTGCTGTTGGAACCAGACTGATTCTGGTCGGAGATGTCAATCAGCTGCCGAGTGTGGGACCGGGAAGTGTTCTGCGGGACATCATTCGCTCGCACGAGTGCAATGTGGTTATGCTGACAAAAATTTTCCGCCAGGCATCCACGAGCGATATTATTGTGAATGCGCACAAGATCAATCAGGGCGAAGAAGTGACGTTGGACAATAAAAGCATGGATTTCTTCTTTTTAAAGCGGTATGACGCGGATGTGATTATCAGCGTGGTATTGCAGCTCATCAAGCAGAAACTCCCTAAATTTGTGGATGCGACGCCGTACGATATACAGGTGCTGACGCCGATGCGCAAGGGACTGCTGGGCGTAGAGCGGCTGAACGGAATACTGCAGCGCTATCTGAATCCGCCGTCTCCGCAGAAGCGTGAAAAGGAACACGGCGATATTCTGTTCCGCGAGGGAGACAAGATCATGCAGACCCGGAACAACTACCAGTTAGAGTGGGAAATCCGCACAAAATACGGACTGTCTGTGGATAAAGGCACGGGAGTGTTCAACGGAGACATGGGAATTGTCCGGGAGATCAACGATTTCGCGGAGACGATGACCGTGGAGTTTGATGAGGGCAGAATGGTGGAATATCCGTACAAACTGCTGGATGAACTGGAACTGGCGTATGCGATTACCATACATAAGTCGCAGGGAAGCGAATACCCGGCGGTTGTTATTCCGCTTTTGTCCGGACCGTCGATGCTTATGAACCGGAATCTGCTGTACACGGCGGTCACCCGTGCGCGGAAATGTGTGACGCTGGTCGGCAATGAAGTGACGTTTGCACAGATGGTACAGAACACGTCGCAGCAAAAACGATACAGCGGGCTGTGTGACCGCCTGAAAGAGGCATAGCACTGCCGTGGAACATTTTGGGAGAAGAAGATATCCGGGGAAAACGAATGCAGGCGGAAGCCCTTCGCGTTTCAGGATGCAACGGGCACAATCCATTCTAATCGCAAAATCATGTATTTCTAATCCGTGCGATCGTTGCCTTTGCGATGATCCGTGTCTTTCCAAGTTTGGAGCACCCTCGCGGAAGCTGTCCGCAAGCTACAGACAATTTTAGGACTTTTGTGCAGTTAGTGCTGCCAGAAAGTCCGCTCATTGTCTGCTGCTTGACGGACAGCTTCCGCGGGGTGTTCAAACGTGGCAAAGACACGGAACCTAAGACAACGATCGCACGGAAGAAATACGGGATTTTGCTCCAAAGAATGGACTGTGCCGTTGCATCTTGAAACAAAGGGGCTTCTCGCCTGCGTTATTATTCTCCGTATGTTCTTCTCCCTGCGCCAAAATGTTCTGCGGCCGCGTTATGCTTCTTTCCTGCGGTTACGACAGCAGCGCTTTATCGTTTGCAAACTCCTCGCCACTGACCTTCTCAAACTGATGGAGAAGATCCTCCACGGTCAGTTTCTTCTTCTCATCCCCGGCAATGTTTAAGATGACCCGGCCTTCATGCATCATGATGAGGCGGTTGCCGTGTACGATGGCGTCCTTCATGTTGTGGGTGACCATCATGGCGGTCAGGTGGTGATCTGCGATGATCTTGTCGGAAATCTCAAGCACCTTGGCGGCTGTCTTCGGATCGAGCGCCGCAGTGTGCTCGTCTAAAAGCAGAAGCCTTGGTTTCTGGATGGAAGCCATGAGCAGCGTGATTGCCTGGCGCTGACCGCCGGACAAGAGTCCTACTTTGCTGGAAAGCCGGTCTTCCAGACCGAGATCTAACGTGGCAAGCATCTCGCGGTAGACATCGCGCTCCTTTTTCGTAATGCCCCAGGAGAGCCCGCGGCTCTGCCCGCGTCTGGCGGCAATCGCCATATTTTCCTCGATTGACATCGTTGTTGCGGTTCCGGTCATAGGATCCTGAAAGACGCGTCCGAGGTATTTGGCGCGCTTATACTCGGAAAGGCGTGTTACATCGTCGCCCCCGATATAGATTTTTCCGGAATCAACCGGCCATACGCCTGCGATGGCGTTGAGCGTGGTGGATTTTCCGGCACCGTTTCCGCCGATCACGGTGACAAAATCACCCTCCTCGAGAGAGAGATTCACGCCGTTTAATGCCACTTTTTCGTTGATGGTACCCGGGTTAAACGTTTTCTTGATATTGTCTATTTTTAACATTTCTGCCATGGTGTTACCGCTCCTTTCCTTTGCGTGTGGATTTCAGATAAGGAATGGCAAGGAAAACCGCCACAACAATCGCGGAAAAAAGCTTCAGATCGTCGGAAGGAAGCTTCAGCCATAAAACCACATTCATAACAATATAATAGATGATCGCTCCACCAATGACGGAAAACAGCGTGTAGGCGAACGCCAGATTTTTCCCGGCACAGAGTCTGCCGAAAATAACTTCACCGATGATGACAGCAGCGAGACCAATGACGATGGCGCCGCGCCCCATGTTGACGTCTGCCGCACCCTGATACTGGGCGTAGAGACCGCCGGAAAGTCCGACCAGACCGTTGGAAATCATGAGTGCAATCACGGTGTGGAGGTTGGTGTTGATTCCCTGTGCACGCGCCATCTGCTGATTACATCCGGTTGCGCGGATAGCATGTCCCTGTTCTGTGCCGAAATACCAGTAGAGAATGGCAACGATTGCAAAACAGAACAGAATGCATGTTGCAAAAATCTGTACGCGGGTGCTGTTAGAGTCGGACAGGTAGCGGAGCGAGACCACCAGAGGGTACTTGTCAACGCTGACTGCCTGGTTGGAACAGCCCATGATATTCAGGTTGATGGAATAGAGGGAAATCTGGGTTAAAATGCTTGCCAGAATGCCTGGAATGCCAAGTGCAGTATGCAGGATACCGGTGATAAAACCGGCTGCCATGCCTGCCAGAAAAGCAAAAATAAGTGCTGCCCACGGACTCATACCTCCGCGGATCAGCATGACGGCAACCGCACCTCCGGTTGCAAGAGAACCGTCTACGGTCAGATCCGCAAAATCCAACAGACGGTAGGTAATATAGACGCCGAGTGCCATCAGTCCCCAGACCATACCCTGCGCGAAAGCGCCGGGCATGGAGCGGAAGAGAGCAAGCGGGTCAAGCGACATAAAATAATTCATCAGGAAAAACCCCCTTGTCAGGAAAAAATATTATTCAGCATCAATCGCCACGTAATCATCCGGAACAGTGATGCCTAAATCGGAACAGATCTCTGCGTTGTACTCTTTGGTAACATTCGGGGCATATTCAATATCCATTGTGGAGATATCTTTGCCGTTTACCAGGATGTCGTAAGCCATCTCGCCTGCTTTGTAGCCGATGTCGTAATAGCTGATGGAGAGCGTCGCAACGCCGCAGCCGGAACAGATTCCCTCCTCGCCGGCGATGACCGGAATGCCTGCCGGGCGCGTGATGTTGTCGACCGCTTCGGTGTTGCCTGCCATGGTGTTGTCAGTCGGAATGTAGATGACGTCTACTTCGCCGACGGCACTCTGCACGACAGAGGCGATGTCGTTGGAATCCGCCACGGTGTACTCCTTGTGGGAGATGCCGTCCTCATCCAGATACTTTCCGAATTCCGTTGCCTGGTACACGGAGTTCGGCTCTGCGGAACAGTAGAGGATACCGACATTCTTGGCGTCCGGGAACAATTCCACGAGCATGTCTTCCTGCTGGTCTAGCGGAGCCAGATCGGAGGTTCCGGAAATATTTTTCCCGGTGGCGCCGGTCCAGTCGTCAATGTCGAGCGCGGTCGCATAGTCCGTCACGGAGGTTCCGAGTACCGGAATGGTGCTGGTGGCCGCTGCGGAAGCCTGCAGGGCTGTCGTCGCATTGGCGAGGATCAGATCGTAATTGTTGGAGACAAAGTTGGTGGCAATGCTGGAACAGTTTGCCTGCTCGCCCTGTGCGTTCTGCACGTCGAAGGTGACGGAATCACCCATCAGTTTGGTCAGGGCGTCCTGAAATCCCTGTGTTGCCTGATCCAGTGCCGGATGCTCCAGCTGCTGTAAGATACCTACCTTATACGTTTTTTCTCCACTGCCGCACGCGGTCATGGATAAGACCATCGTGGAGACTAATACTGCCGAAATCAGTTTGTGTGCTTTTTTCATAAGCATCTCCTCCTTTATTGCATTAAAGCTTTAATGCTTTTAATAGACAAAATTATAATGAGGAAAAGCATTTTCGTCAACCGTTCCTTAAAATAAAGAAAGAAAAAATTAAGAAAATGTTTATGGCAAAAAAAGGGCGGACATGCTAGGATAAAGCGGAATCAGAAGACCGGGGAGAGCGGGAAATGCAATGCAGACTGATTCGGCAACAGGAAAAGAAAAAACAGAACGCGGGATGAGGCGGATGACAGAGACGATCGTTGGTCTCATCTATCCGCCGAGATGCCCGATATGCGACCGCGTGACGGTGCCGGAATGTATTCCGTGCAGACGGTGTGCGGACACTGTGCGGCTTGCCGCGGAACCGGTGTGCAAGCGCTGCGGCAAGCCGCTGGATGGCGAGCGGGCGGAATTCTGCCTGGACTGCGGGAAACGCAGGCATGCGTACTGTCAGGGCAAAGCCGTGTTTGTGTATCAGGGAAATATCCGGCAGTCCATGTACCGGTTTAAATATGCAAACCGGCGCGAATATGCGGCATATTATGCGAGGGAGGCGGCAGCGCTTTATCAGGACTGGGTTTTTAAAAATCAAATCGAAGTGATCGTTCCGGTTCCCATGTACCGGTGGAAAAAGCGGCGGCGCGGATACAATCAGGCCGAGACATTCGCGCGGGCGCTTGGCAGGGAGCTGGGGCTTCCCGTGGACGCCGGGCTCGTGCGCCGCGTGCGAAACACGGTGCCGCAGAAGGAACTAAATGGCGGACAAAGAGCGGCAAATTTAAAAAATGCTTTTCAATTAGCAACAGATATAGTAAAATATAAGAAAATATTACTGGTGGATGATATTTATACGACGGGAACTACGATAGATACCGTTTCGGAGGTTCTGCTGAAGGGCGGCGCAGAGCGGATCTACTATATTTGCGTCAGCATCGGTGCAGGATTTTGACAGGGGAATTCAGGAGGATTGAGAAGTATGGAAGTGAGAAATTGCAGGAGCTGTGGACGCCTGTTTAACTATATGGGGGGAGCGCCGCTTTGTCCGGCGTGTCAGAAGAAGCTTGAGGAGAAGTTCCAGGAGGTAAAGGCTTTCCTGGAAGAGAATCCGAATTCAAGCGTTGAGACGGTCGCAGAGGAGCTGGATGTGTCGGTGAAGCAGATCAGACAGTGGATTCGCGAGGAGCGCCTGTCACTTTCCGTGGCGGGAGCAGACGGCATTGTCTGTGAGACCTGCGGGAAGCCGATCCGCACGGGAAGATTCTGCGAGAAGTGCAAGAATAATATGGCGAACGCGCTTGCAGAGTCGATTCATAAGCCGGAGCCGCCGCAGCCGCAGGAGACAGAGCGGGATAAGAACCGCATGCGTTTCCTGAAATAATACCAAGAGAATCAACAGGGCCTGAGTATCGGGCTCTGTTTTTTGTAATAGAAACTTTGTTCCATAATAGGAAACTTCGGTCCTTATGCGGGCAGAATTCTTTTTCACTTTGAAAATAAATAGTGCTGTGTTATAATAAAAAGAGAATGCATAATTGCGTGCAATTTTGCCCTGCGCAGGCTGGAACGGGCGGGGCGGAGAAAGGATAACTACTGTATGGTAAATGAAGAACGATTGCGCCACCTGATTAAGATGGCACAGTTTGATACAAATGACGGAAAGCAGTGTAAGCCGATGACGCAGTATGCGAGAAAAGATTATGTTTCCATGCGTCTGCTGGGGAGCTTCGTGACAGGAACCATCTGCTACGGACTTCTGCTGGGAATGTGGGGACTGTACGCGACGGAAGAGCTGCTTGCAAAGCTGAACAAGTTCGATATCCAGGGACTTGTCATGACAGCGGTAGTGCCGTATCTGGTGTTTATGGTGATTTACCTCGGAGCTACATGGGTGATCTTTAACATGAAATACACAGAGGGACGCCGCAAGGTGAAGAAGTATTACAACAACCTGAAAAAGGTGAATCAGATGTATGAGAGGGAAGAACGCCTCCGGACATCCGATCATAAAGACTGGGATTAGAGCGGGAGGCATGGAATGACAACCATATTGGAACTCAAAGAAAAATTAGTACGCTTCTACGGAAAATACGAAGTGTACATTACACCGATCGTCAAATTTATCGTGGCGTTTGCGGCACTGATGACGATCAACAGGAACATCGGCTACATGGAGCTGGTCAGTTCAACGCCGGTGGCGCTGATTTTAGGACTGCTCTGCGCCATCCTGCCGGTGGGCGGCACGATCTTTATCGCGGCGGTCGTCATACTGGCGGATATGTATGCATTATCGATTGAGGTATGTCTGGTCGCACTTCTTTTGTTTGTGCTGATCTATTTTATCTATTTTCGCTTTGCTCCCAGACAGGGAATGGGCGTATTGCTGACGCCGATCTGCTTCCGGCTGAATATCCCGTATGTGATTCCGGTTGGAATGGGACTGCTTGAGGAGGCATATTCTGTATTTGCAGTGATCTGCGGTACGGTGGTGTACTTTTTCCTCGACGGGGTCCGGCAGAATGAAAAGCTGCTCGGCAGCGCGGCGGAGGAGAGCGCAGAGGCGAATTCCAAGATCGTGGTGGCGTTAAACCAGCTTCTCGGCAACAAGGAAATGTATCTCGTGATCGGCATCATGGCTGTGACGCTGATCATTGTGTATCTGATCCGCAGAATGTCCATTGCGAATGCATGGCAGATTGCGATTGCATCCGGTATCCTGTTTGAGACAATCGGTTTGATAGCGGGCTATATGCTGCTTGGAATTTCCGGTAAGACGGTGAGCGTGCTGGTCGGCAATGTAATCTCTCTTCTGATTGCATTTGTGATACAGTTTTTGTTCTTTAACCTGGATTACTCGAGAACGGAGCGGCTGCAGTTTGAGGATGATGAGTATTACTACTATGTAAAGGCAGTGCCGAAGGCTGTGGTGTCCGGCACCAACAAGCAGGTAAAGCGTTTCAGCGGGAAGGGCGAAAAGGAACGTCTCACGAAGAAGCGTTTTGCGGAAGAGATGGATATCGACGAAGAATTATTAGATTAAGGAAGTGGACCGCGTGCAGAACATGTTAGCTACTCTGGATGCTTTCTGGCAGAAGGCGTCTCTTTATATGAATCTTCCAAAAATCTCCATAACCGATATTGTGGAGATCATAATCATAGCGTTTCTGATCTACTATATGCTGGTGTGGATCAAGAATACCAGAGCATGGATGCTGCTTCGCGGTTTGATGGTGATTCTGCTCTTTGTTCTGCTGGCGGCATTGTTCCAGATGAACACGATCATCTGGATTGCAAGGAATACGTTAAACGTCCTGGTGATTGCACTGGTTGTGATATTTCAGCCGGAGATGCGCAAGGCGCTTGAGAATCTCGGACGGAAAAATGTTCTGGCGTCCCTGTTTTCCTTTGATTCCTCGAAGGGGGACATGGGAAAGTTCTCGGATAAGACCATCAATGAAATGGTCAAGGCGTGCTACGAGATGGGAAAGGTGAAGACCGGTGCCCTGATCGTGGTGGAGGATGAGATTGTTCTCTCGGAATATGAGCGCACCGGAATCGCGGTGGACGGTATTCTGACAAGCCAGCTTCTGATCAATATTTTTGAAAAAAACACACCGCTCCATGACGGCGCCGTGATTGTGCGCGGGGACAGAGTCGTGGCGGCGACCTGTTATCTGCCGCTTACGGATTCCCTGTCGATCAGCAAGGATCTGGGAACGAGACACCGTGCGGCTGTCGGAATCAGTGAGGTGAGCGATTCCCTGACAATCGTTGTGTCGGAGGAGACCGGAAGAGTGTCGATTGCGGTCGGCGGTGAACTTTACCGCAATGTAGATGCCGAGTTTCTGAAGAACAAGCTGACGTACATCCAGAAGCGGGAGCGGGAATTATCGAAGATTGCATTGTGGAAGAGGAGGCTGAAAGATGCTAAAACGGCTCGGAAAAACGATAACAAATAATTTTAGCCTCAAGATACTGGCGGTCATACTGGCGGTCGTGCTGTGGGTAGTCGTGATTAACATCGACGATCCGACGACGTCAAAGACCTATACCACCAATGTTGTAGCGGAGAATACGGACTATATCACATCGCAGAACAAGTATTATGAACCGTTGGACAGCAGCAACGTGGTGTCATTCCGCGTGTCGGCTGCGCGCAGCGTGCACGATGAATTGTCCAATGCCGATTTTTCCGCAACAGCGGACATGGAGAACATCGAGTACGATGAGGGAAGCGGAATTTACCGCGTGCCGGTGACGATCACCGCGAAGCGGTATAGCAATAAAGTCTCCGTCGTCTCCAAACAGCTCTACCTGGAAGTGGCGCTGGAGGACCGCGGCACCTGCCAGAAGGCGATTACGGCGGCAACCAAGGGAACCGTGATGGACGGCTGTGCGCTTGGCACAGTGCAGATCGTGGGGTCCAACCTGTTAAAGGTTTCGGGACCGGCGTCCATCGTCAGCCAGATTGACACGGCGGTGGCGACGATCAATGTGGATGGCATGTCCACGGATGTGACGGATTCCGTTGTGCCGGTGTTATATGATGCCGACGGCAATGTGATTGATACGACAAAGCTGACGCTCAGCCTGTCCACAGTCAATATTTCGGCACAGATCTTAAATACCAAGGATGTGCCTCTGGAGTTTGAGGCGAAGGGCGAACCGGCGGACGGTTACGTGCTTACCGGTGTGGAAAGCAGTCTGGATACCGTGCGCATCAAGGGCGAGGCGGCGACGCTCAATACTGTCAGCAAGATCACCATTCCGCAGGAGGTGCTGGATATTTCCGGTATCACGGAGGATCTGACCACGACAGTGGATATCAGTTCCTATCTGCCGAGCGGGACGGCCCTTGTGCTGAATTCGGATGCAAAGGTCGAGGTGACGGCGAAGGTGGAGCCGGTTGTCAGGGCAACTTACGAGGTGCCGGCGGCAAACTTCACCATTCAGAACGTGCGCGACGGTTATAATGCAAATTATCTGGAGAGCACGGTTGCAGTGGAGATCAGCGGAGCGGAGAGCGAGCTTGCGGGAATCTCCGCAAAGGATATTACCGGAACGGCAGACGCATCGAATCTTGGTGCGGGCGAGCATCACCTGAATGTGGAGATCACACTGGCGCAGGAGCACTGCTGGGTGACCGGAACCGTGACGCTGCCGGTGACAATTACCGACCACAACACCGCCGAAGCGGGTACTTCGGATAATACGGATACGACAGACAGCGAGAGCAAGACAACCGATACAGCCGGTACCGCCGCTGCAGGCGACGCGGCTGAAAAGTCGGATAAAACCGATAAGACGGATAAGACGGCCACTGAGAACAGTACGGCTGGAAGTGATGCGGAGAGAAGCAACAACAATCCGTAAAAAAGTGAAAACATGGAGGAAACAGAACATGGCTAGAATGTTTGGCACGGACGGCGTGCGCGGCGTGGCAGGATCGGAGCTGACGATTGAACTGGCAACCAAGCTCGGGCAGGCAGGTGCGTATGTGCTGACGAAGGAGACGGAGCATCAGGCGACAATCATTGTCGGATGCGATACCAGAATATCGGGAGGAATGCTTGCCAGCGCATTGATGGCGGGAATCTGTTCCGTTGGTGCAAACGCCATTTTCGTTGGTGTTATGCCGACGCCGGCGATTGCCTATCTGACAAGAAAGCATAAAGTAGATGCGGGTGTTGTGATCTCTGCATCACACAATCCGATGGAATTTAACGGCATCAAATTCTTCAACGGGGAGGGCTACAAGCTTTCCGATGCGCTGGAGGACGAGATTGAAGCGCTGATCCGCAACAACATGAAGGACGTGGTGCTTCCGATCGGATCCGGCGTGGGAAAGATCGAATACCGTTTTGACCTGAAAGACGAATATGTGAAATTTATGGAAAAATGCGTTCCGGTCGATCTGCACGGCAAGAAGATCGTGGTGGACTGCGCGGAGGGCGCTTCGTATTACACATCCGTCAAGGCGCTCAGCGATCTTGGTGCGGAACTGGTGGCAATTCACACCGACCCGGATGGAACCAACATCAATGCGAACTGCGGCTCTACCCACATGGATGAACTGAAGGCGCGCGTTGTGTACGAGAAGGCGGATGCAGGAATCGCATTTGACGGCGATGCGGACCGTATGCTTGCGGTCGACGAAAAGGGCAATCTGGTAGACGGTGACCAGGTAATGGCAATCTGCGGCAATTATATGAAGCAGAAGGGTAGACTGAAGAAAAATACGATTGTTGTGACGATCATGAGCAATCTGGGATTCACTCTGATGGGAGAAAAAGAGGGGATCCACGTAGAGAAAACCAAAGTCGGAGACCGGTATGTTCTTGAGAACATGCGGGAACACGGGTACAATATCGGAGGCGAGCAGTCCGGACACGTTATTTTCCTGGATGACAATACGACCGGAGACGGACTTTTGAGCGCCTTACATCTTCTGGAAGTGATGGTGGATACCGGAAAACCGCTGTCGGAGCTGGCTTCGATTATGGAAGTCCTTCCGCAGGCGCTGGTCAACGCCAAGGTGCCGAATCACAAAAAAGAGCATTTTATGGAGTATCCGGAGATTGCGGATGCGATTGCGGAACTGGAGAAAAAGTTTAACGGTGAGGGACGTGTGCTGATCCGGCCGTCCGGTACCGAGCCTCTGGTGCGCGTTATGATTGAGGGGAAAGATCAGAAAGTGATTGACGAGGAAGCGAAGAAGCTTGCGGAACTGATTACGCGCATTATGCTGTAGAGGCAGAGGATTTGTTAGGAAAATTATTCATTGGAGGGAAGAGAGCATGGTAAGTCAGAAAGTCACAGTCAAGAACCCGACGGGGCTGCATCTTAGACCGGCAGGAATCCTGTGCAAGGAGGCGATGCAGTTCAAATCGCACATCACATTCCGGTATCGCGAGAATACCGCAAATGCCAAGAGTGTGCTGAGCGTGCTCGGTGCATGCATCAAATCGGGCGATGAGATTGAGCTGGTATGTGAGGGGGAAGACGAACAGGAAGCGCTTGCGGCGCTTGTGCATGCCATTGAGAACGGACTTGGAGAATAGAAGAGTAAGAGAGGAAAACCGGATGAAAAAGATACTGGTTACCGGCTGTAACGGTCAGCTGGGGCGTGCGATCCGCGCGGAATATGCAAAGGAAGAGGTAACATTTATCAATACAGACGTGGTGGAGGGCGAAGGCGTTACGGCGCTTGACATCGCCGATGTGGATGCCGTGCTGGCGCTTGTCCGCGCCGAGCGTCCACAGGTCATCATCAACTGTGCGGCGCACACGAATGTGGATGCCTGCGAGACACAGTGGGATGCGGCGTACCGCATCAACGCGATCGGTCCGCGCAATCTGGCAATCGCTGCGGCGGAAGTCGATGCAAAGCTGATACATGTGTCCACCGATTATGTATTCGCCGGGAACGGGACGAGACCATATACGGAATTTGATGAGCCGGGACCGGTCAGCGCATACGGGAAAACAAAGCTTGAGGGAGAGCACTTCGTGAAGGCGTTCGCGAGAAAGTATTTTATCTTCCGCACGGCATGGCTGTACGGGGACGGCAAAAATTTTGCCAAAACGATGCTAAGACTCGCAGAGAACCATGAGGAAGTGAGCGTGGTGTGCGACCAGCTCGGTTCACCGACCAGTGCGGTGGAACTTGCACGTGCGATTCATCACTATGAACCGACGGAGAACTACGGACTGTTCCATGCAACCTGCGAGGGGGATACCAACTGGGCGGCATTTGCGGAGGCAGTGTTTGCGCGTGCCGGGAAGAATACCCGCGTCAGACATGTGACAAGTGAGGAGTATGCGGCGATGAATCCTTCTTCGGCGAAGAGACCGGCGTATTCCATTCTGGATAATTACATGATGCGCCTGACGGACGGCTATCGTATGGCTGACTGGGAGAGCGCGCTGGATGAATATATGCAGCATTTGGGCTGAGAGAGATACCGACAGAAAAGTGAAAGGATAACCGGAACAGATGAAAAGTGTTGTAATGCGGGATTTGCGTGACTATGTGAGGAAATACTGGGGGCTGCTCGCTGCGTCAATGGCGGCAATGCTGATCTGTTTCGGTTATCTTGTTTTTTGCGGCAACATCCGCATTGATACGGAAGAGTTAATCAACCATCCGGGAAGCAGTCTGGGATGGCTTGCGATCGGACGGTGGGAACTGGCGTGGCTCAAGCGCGTTCTGGGGCTTGGGACACATCAGGTCATAAAAAGCGGGATACTGTTCTTCCTGTTTTTCTGGCTGGGAGCCAATCTGCTGACGTTCGGCATTTATGAGCGCTCCGGGAAAAAGAAAAGCCGGTACTGGATTTTCCTGCTCCTCTATGTGACGTCCAACATCTGGTGCTATCAGATTTATTTTTCCCTGCAGCAGGCGGAAGTGGCGCTTGCAATGCTGCTGTTGATTGAGGCGGCATTCCTGATGAGCGGGATCGGCGCCGGAACCGTAACGAATCTGCTCCGGGCTTTTGTGGCGGGCGTTCTGTTATTTATCGGGCTGGGATCATATCAGGCACTGGCGGTTTACTACATCGCAGTGTGCCTCGTTTTCTTTCTGGCAGAGCTGACTGCGGAGCGGGAGCAGGGCGGATATCTCCGGCAGATTCTCTGGATGATCGTACATTTCGGTGTGGTGTATCTGTGCTATCACTGGTATATGAGCACGTTTCTGGTGTCTTCGGATTATATGGACAGCCAGATGGGCTGGGGAAGACTGCCTGTGCTCGCGTGTATCAAGAATGTGCTGCGCACGCTGAAAAATCTGCTGCTCGGCCATGGACCCAGAAATTTTTCCTTCTACGGATGCGGCGTGGTGCTTCTGCTTGTGCTGGCGGGAAGCGTGCTTGCCTGCCGGAAAAAACAGGGACTTCCGTGGGAGAAGAAGCGAATCCTGTATTCGCTGCTTGGACTGGCGGGGCTGGTGCTTGCGCCGCTGCTTCTGACGGCATACATGGGAGAGATGATCGTGACGAGATCACAGTTTGCACTTCCGGTGGCGGGAGCGTTCCTGGGAATGTATGTGACGGAGCGGCTTGCAGAACTCTGGAACGGCAGAGACCGCGGTACGGGTTACTGGCTGCTGTTCGTCTGCAGATTGTGTATCTGCCTTGTGATTGCGGCCCAGACCGGCTATGATCTGCGCCTTGCTGCGACCGATGAGATGCGCTGCAGGGAGGATGAGCAGAAAACCCGGCAGCTGTTAGAGCGCCTCGCCGAAGCAAACGGAGGCGAGCTGCCGCAGCTTCCGGTGGTGTTTGTGGGCTACCAGGAGGCGGATCTCCCGGAGTGGTGCAGGCGGACCGAGATGTATGGCTGGTCGTTCTACGGCTGGGATTACAGCATGGAGAACCCGACCGGAGCGACACACCGTATTTGCGGTTTTGTACAGGCTTACACCGGGAACGTGCTGCGGGAGGATGCGACGGAAGAGCAGAAGGAACATGCGGTGGAACTGGCGGGACAGATGAAGGATTTCCCGGAAGAGGGATCTATTCTTGTGACGGAAGACTGTGTTGTGGTACGGCTGTCGGATACCACGGAACAGATGCGGACAGACTGGTGGTAGAGGTGAAACGGCGGTCTGTGTATACAAGCTTGTGTTGGAACGAAATCTATGATAAAATGAAGAGACTTATGGCAACTAAGTTGTGCTGAATTGAGATAGAAAGCATTGGAGATAATGGAGGTTAATATGAGAACTTATCTGGTAACAGGTGGAGCCGGTTTTATCGGTTCCAATTACATTCACTACATGTTCCGCAAATACGGAGACGCGATCCGCATTATCAATGTGGATGTCCTCACGTATGCAGGAAACCTTGAAAATCTGAAGGACATTGAGAACAATCCGAATTATACGTTCATCCGGGCAGACATCACGGATAAGGACGCTATTGCAAAGATCTTTGCAGAGAACGAGATTGACCGTGTGGTTCATTTCGCGGCAGAAAGCCACGTAGACCGCAGTATTAAGAATCCGGAGGTTTTTGTGAAGACGAACGTGCTCGGAACGGCAGTGATGTTAAACTGTGCCAAGGCGGCATGGGAACTTCCGGACGGCACATTTAAGGCGGACAAGAAGTTTTTACACGTATCGACGGATGAGGTGTACGGTTCCCTGGAGGATGACGGATCTTATTTTTATGAAACGACTCCGTATGCTCCGCACAGTCCGTATTCAGCGAGCAAGGCATCCTCGGATATGTTGGTAAAGGCATATATTGATACTTACAAGTTCCCGGCGAACATCACAAACTGCTCCAACAATTACGGACCGTACCAGTTCCCGGAGAAACTGATCCCGCTGATTATCAACAATGCGCTGCAGGGTAAGAAGCTTCCGGTATACGGCGACGGCAAGAATGTGCGTGACTGGCTGTATGTCGACGATCATGCGAAGGGCATCGACATGGTGCAGGAAAAGGGACGCCTTGGTGAGACTTACAACATCGGCGGACACAACGAAAAACAGAATATTCAGATCATTGAGATTATTATTGATACCTTACAGGAGATGCTTCCGGCGGATGATCCGAGAAGAAAGCTGGTAAGCAAAGACCTGATCACTTACGTGGCAGACCGCAAGGGACATGACAGACGCTATGCCATCGCACCGGACAAGATCAAGGCGGAGGTAGGCTGGGAGCCGGAGACAAAGTTCGAGGACGGCATCCGCAAGACGATCGCGTGGTTCTTCGAGCACGAGGACTGGATGAAGAATGTCACCAGCGGTGATTATCAGAAATATTATGAGGATATGTATCAGAACAGATAGTTGATGCAGGCAGCAGTACCGTCTTTCGGGCGATACTGCTTGTTTGCGTTTTAAATTAAGAAAAAATTAAGCTGTGTCCGTCACAAATGTTAAGGTACATGGCGTATATTGGATAAAATGGGAGGATTTTTCAGATGAAGGGAATAATACTAGCCGGAGGCTCCGGTACCAGACTTTATCCGCTGACCAAGGCGATTTCAAAACAGATTATGCCGGTGTATGACAAGCCGATGATCTACTATCCGTTATCGACCCTGATGCTTGCGGGAATCCGCGAGGTGTTAATCATCTCCACGCCGCGCGATCTGCCGGTGTTTGAGGAGCTTTTCGGGGACGGAAGTCAGCTCGGCATGAGCTTTTCCTATGCGGTGCAGGAGCAGCCGAGAGGACTGGCGGACGCATTTATCATCGGTGAAAAATTTATCGGAAACGATGCGGTGGCACTGGTGCTCGGCGATAATATTTTCTACGGACAGAGCTTTTCCAAAGTGTTAAAGGGCGCGGCGGAGCGCACGGAAAGAGAGCAAGGGGCGACGATCTTCGGCTATTATGTCAGAGATCCGAGAGAGTACGGCGTCGTGGAATTCGATGAGAACGGCAAGGCGCTGTCCATCGAGGAAAAGCCGGAGCATCCAAAGTCCAATTACGCGGTGCCGGGACTTTACTTTTACGATAACGACGTGGTGGAGATTGCGAAAAACGTCAAGCCGTCCGCACGCGGGGAGATCGAGATCACATCCGTCAATAACGCATATCTTGACAGAGGGGATCTGCATGTTGAGACACTGGGAAGAGGATTCGCATGGCTGGATACGGGAAACCACGACATGCTGCTTGCCGCGGCAGATTTTGTGTCTGCATTCCAGAAACGCCAGGGCTTATACATCTCCTGCATCGAGGAGATCGCGTACAAGCGCGGCTTCATCGACAGAGACCAGCTCATCAAGCTGGCACAGCCGCTCTTAAAGACGGATTACGGCAAATATCTGATGGAAATCGCGGAGGGATTATAAAAAATGGGTAAGATCAAGGTAACAGAGAATTGCAACGGCATTGAGGGACTGAAGGTCATCGAGCCGGCAGTATTCGGTGATGCGCGCGGATATTTTATGGAGACCTACAATTATAACGATTTTGCGGAGGCGGGGATTGACTGCCAGTTCGTGCAGGACAACCAGTCGGCATCGAAAAAGGGCGTGCTCCGCGGACTTCATTTTCAGATCAATTATCCGCAGGACAAGCTGGTCCGCGTGGTAAACGGCGAGGTGTTCGACGTTGCGGTGGACTTAAGAGAGGGATCGAAGACATTCGGCAAATGGTACGGTGTGCTGCTCTCCGCAGAGAACAAGAAGCAGTTTTTCGTGCCGAAGAATTTTGCACACGGATTTATCGTGCTGTCGGAGGAGGCAGAGTTCTGCTACAAGGTGACGGACTTCTACCATCCGAACGATGAGGGCGGTATTCTGTGGAACGATGCCGAGGTCGGCGTGGAATGGCCGATGCCGGAAGGAATGACGGCGGCGGATCTGATCTTATCCGACAAGGATAAAGTGCAGAAAAGCTTTGCAGAATATAAGGCGGCGCATGGCATAAAGGAATGACAGACCTGCGTCGGCAGAGGGATAGAAAGAGATTAGGAGAACATAGATGGCAGGAAAGAAAAAGGATACATCACTGCTTCATCATCTGATCGGAAGTAGAAGCCTGGTATGGAATCTGGCAAAAAATGACATCAAGAAGAAGTTTGCAGGCTCCTACTTTGGTGTGGTCTGGGCGTTCGTCCAGCCGGTAATCACGGTGCTTTTGTACTGGTTCGTGTTTGAGAAGGGACTGAATTCCAAGGCGACGGATCTTCGGACCGGAATTGAGATTCCGTTCGTGCTGTGGCTGACGGCGGGACTTGTGCCGTGGTTTTATTTTCAGGAAGCGCTAAACGGCGGCACCGGTGTTCTGGTGGAATACAGCTATCTGGTAAAAAAAGTCGTGTTCCAGATTGATATGCTTCCGGTGGTAAAAATGATATCGGCGCTGTTTACGCATCTGTTTTTTGTGGCGTTTACGATTGTGCTTTTCATCTGTATGGGATATATGCCGGACTGGTATGCGCTTCAGGTTATATATTATTCGTTCTGTATGATTCTGTTTGCGACAGGGCTTGTGTATGCGACGAGTGCGGTGACGGTATTTTTCCGCGACATGAAAGAAGTGGTGGGAATCCTCTTGCAGATCGGCATGTGGGTGACGCCGATTATGTGGAACTTTGAGACGATGGTGCAGATACCGGGATGGGCGATTGCCGTGTTAAAGCTCAATCCGATGTACTACATTGTTTCGGGGTACCGGAACGCGCTGATCAATCACATTGGATTCTGGGAGGATATGGGACTTACCGTATATTTCTGGGTTGTGACGGCAGTGATACTGTTTCTCGGAACAACCGTGTTCAAGAGGCTGCGACCGCATTTTGCGGATGTATTATAGAGAGGAATTTGTAACTGAATGGATGAGTTAGCAATCAGGGTAGAAGATGTCAGCAAGGTATACCGGCTATACAACAGACCCTCGGAACGGCTGTTTGACGCGCTGGGACTTGCGGGAAAAGGCAGATTCAAGGAACATCGGGCACTCGACCATGTCACGTTCGATGTGAAAAAAGGTGAGACGGTCGGAATCATCGGAACGAACGGCTCCGGCAAATCCACTATCTTAAAAATTATCACAGGCGTGCTCTCACCCACAAGCGGTGAGGTCGAGATCGACGGAAGAATCTCGGCGCTGCTGGAGCTTGGCGCGGGCTTTAACATGGAATACACCGGCATCGAAAACGTATATCTCAACGGCATGATGATGGGATTCTCCAAGGAGGAGATGGATGCAAGGCTGGACGATATTTTGAAATTCGCGGATATCGGCGAATTTGTAAACCAGCCGTGCAAGACGTATTCCAGCGGTATGTTTGTGCGTCTGGCATTTGCGGTAGCCATCAACATTGATCCGGAGATCCTCATTGTCGATGAGGCGCTGTCGGTCGGAGATGTGTTTTTCCAGGCAAAATGTTATAAAAAGTTTGAGGATTTCAAGGCGGAGGGCAAGACGATTATTTTTGTCAGCCACGACATCAGCAGTGTGGCAAAATACTGTGACCGTGTGATCCTTCTGAATAAGGGCGTTAAGCTGTCTGAGGGGAATCCCAAGGATACAATCAATTTATACAAGAAAGTGTTGTTAAATCAGTCGCAGAATATTGCGAGCGGACAGGTGCTTGCGGACGCGAAGGAAAACGGGACAAAGAAGCTGTGGAAATCCAACTACGAGCTGAATCCGCAGGTGAATGAATACGGGACCGGGGAAGCGGAAATCATTGATTTTGCGGTGATTGACGAGTACGGAAGCTATACGAGCTGTATCCAGAAGGGAACGTCTTTTACCATCCGCTCGAAGGTGCAGTTCCACACCGATATTCAGGACCCGATTTTTACCTATACGTTTAAAACCGTGCAGGGAACCGCTGTCACGGGAACGAACACCATGTACGAGAAGGCCGGCGTCGGGCTGGCGCGGGCAGGAGAGATCTATGTGGCTTCCTTCAAACAGAATATGGATCTGCAGGGAGGCGAGTATCTGCTGTCCATCAGCTGTACCGGTTATGTGGGAGGCGAGTTCCGTGCGTACCACCGGCTGTATGATGTGGTGGGAGTTACGGTTATATCGGACAAGAATACGGTTGGTTTCTATGATATGAATTCGGAGACGACTGTTGAGCGTGTGGAGGAATAGAGAATCCTATGGCAGATGCGGACATTCTGACAGAACTGTATGAGGTGATAAAACAGAATAAGCGTGAAGCATATGCCGCGGTCATTGAGGAGCGGGCAGCGTATCCGTATCTGTACCATTTGTCGCAGATCCGGGAGAATCTGATTGGTTTTCTGCCGCTTGGCGGGGGCATGCGCGTTCTGGAATGTAATCCGGAATGCGGGGCGCTGACCGGAAAGCTGCTTGCAATGGCGGGCGGCGTGACGGCGCTTGCGGAGAGTGAACTGCAGGAGAAGATTTTAAGGGAGCGCTTTAAAGAACCGCAGGAGAGGGAGAAGCTCGACATAAGAAGACAGCTCCCAAAGCGCGAACAGTTCGACGCGATCCTCATTGCCGGTCATTTCTATCGCTGGGAAAAACAGCTTCCGGCATTACGGGAGCTGCTTGCGCCGGGAGGAAAGCTTTACGTGGCGGACGCCAACCGGATCGGGCTGAAATATCTTGCGGGATGTCAGGAAGAATACTGCGGCGGATATTTTACCGGAATTGACGGTTATCCGGACGAGGCGGCGGTCGGACGCTTTGGCAGAAGCTACAGCCGGGCAGAGTACACCGGGCTGCTGCAGGATGCGGGATTTGGAGGACTGACGTTTTACTATCCTTATCCCGATCACAAGTTCCCGTCCGTGATCTATTCGGACGAGTGGCTGCCGCAGAAAGGTGAACTTGCCGAGGTGCGCAGCAATTATGACCGTGACAGGGTGGCATGCTTCAACGAGCGTGTGATGTTTGATTCCCTGTTGGAGGAGGGCGTATTTCAGACGTTCTCCAATTCCTTTTTGATCGAAGCCGTGCAGGAGGGATAGCGCGTTTGGAACGAACGATTTATTCAAAATATTCCAATGAGCGGGCGGAACGGTTCCGTATCCGGACGGATATAGTAACCGATGAAGCCGGAGAGAAAAAAGTATATAAGTACGCCTGTACCATACAGGCGGCAGACCATATCCGCAGGCAGGAAGAACTCGGAAGGCAGCTGGACGCGGCATACGCGGGCAGCCGCATCACGTTCTGCCCCTGTACGACAGAAAATGTGCCGGGAGGATGCAGAAGCGTGTCGCCGTTTGTGCGGGGGGACAATCTGCAGCATCTCATGGAACAGGCGGTGGCAGCGGGCGACTGGGAGACCGTGGAGCAGATGGTCGCGGCGTATGCAGACCGTGTGTCCGGCAGCGGAGGAGAGATCCCCTTTGTCAGGACGCCGGAGTTTGTAGAAGTATTCGGTGAGGAAAAGCTCCCGGAGGGAATGCCCTGCGCCGCAGTCAGCGATGTGGATATGATATTTTCCAATATTTTTGTGGAGAGCGGGAAAGCCGTCGCGGACGGCGGGTGGACCGTCATCGATTACGAGTGGACGTTTCCGTTCCCGGTGCCGAAGAAATACCTGATCTACCGTGCAGTCTATTATGCCTATTACCAGATTTTCAAGGCAGAGGGAAAAAGTCTTGCGGACTGGCTGAAGTCTGCCGGTCTCACGGAGGACGAGACGGAATGCTTTGCGCGGATGGAAGAACATTTTCAGGAGTATTTAAGAGCCGGGGCGTTTCCGGTGCGCAGCATGCAGCGGCGGATGGGAACCAGAATCATTCCGTTTGCGGCGCTGCTTGATGGAGCGGGAGCCGGGGACGGCGGCGAGATTGTGAGAGAGTCGGCGTATCTGCGCGTGAGAAAGTTAGTCTATCATATCGACCGGACGGAGTGTCAGGATGGCAGCAGGATTTGTTCCGGATGGGCGTTTGCAAAGACCTGGGACGGAAGATGCCTTCCGGTCAATATCCGGGTGGCGGCGCCGGGCGGAGAACGGTTTGCGGCAGAGATTACAAGAAGAACGCGGGCGGATGTGGCAGAGATGTTTAAGATCCGCCGTGTGGAAAATCCGGAGTTCGGCTTTGATTGTGTGTGGCAGGCGGCGCCGGAGCAGCGCTTTTGCATATACTTTTCTCTGGGCAACAGGGAAAGCATCTATGAGGGATAAAAGAGAGGGTTTATTATGTACCAATCAAAAGAAAAGATTCAGACAGTCGTGCTGCTTCTGGCGGATCTGATCTGCTTTGTCATCAGTTATTTCGGCGGGGGCTATCTGTGGCTGGTTCTATACCGGAACGTGTCCGTGCAGAACATGAAGTCCGAGCTGATGGACAGCTTTGGCATCGTGCTTGTGATCTACATGCTGATCCTGCTGTTCTCGGATCTGGAGAAGAATTTTATCCGGCGCAATCTCGCCAGGGATTTCTGGGCGGCGCTTGAGGCGAGCGTCATCATGATTTTTGTGACAGCGCTGACGATCTTCTTGCAGCATAACAATGCGGATGCCTCCCGAGGCGTGTACTTCTGTATCGCCGGGATGAATCTGGTGCTGTTTTTCGTGGTGCATGCGGCGATCAAATATTACTTATTGAATATCTACCGCAACAAGCGTGGGACGAACCAGTTGTTTCTTGTCACCACGACAGACCGCGTGAAGGATACGCTGGCGGAGATCGAGAATGCAAAAGACTGGGAACATCGTCTGACCGGCATTGCGATCATCGACGATAACCAGATCGGAACCTGGTATGAGGGAATTCCGGTTGTGGCGACCTACGACACCATGTTCCAGTATGCGAAGGAACAGATTGTGGATGAAGTGTTCTTAAATGTTCCCTACGATACCGGGGAATCCCTGGCAAAAGTGGTGGAAACGTTCGAGGATATGGGGGCGACTGTGCATATCACGATCGAGCTGCTGAAACGGTTTGATGACTATCACAAGAATTTTAATATGATGGGTAATGTTCCGGTGGTAACATTTTCCAATCAGTATTATGACTGGAAGATGCTGCTGGTGAAGCGTCTGATGGACATCGCCGGAGCGATCGTCGGGCTGGCGATCACGGCAGTCGTGACGGTATTTTTAGCACCGCCGCTTCTGATCGAGTCGCCGGGACCGCTGTTTTTTGCACAGAAGCGTGTGGGTAAGAACGGACGTTTTTTCAAGATCTATAAGTTCCGCTCCATGTACCGGGATGCGGAGGAGCGCAAGAAGGAACTGGAGAGCCAGAATGAGATGAACGGCTTCATGTTCAAGATGAAAGACGATCCGCGCATCACAAAGGTAGGCAAATTTATCCGCAAGACCAGCATCGATGAACTTCCACAGTTCTACAATGTGTTAAAGGGAGATATGAGTCTCGTTGGAACAAGACCGCCGACTGTGGATGAGTTCCGGCAGTACGAATCCCATCAGAAGCGCCGCTTAAGCGCGAAGCCGGGCATTACTGGACTCTGGCAGGTGAGCGGAAGAAATGAGATCAAGGACTTTGAGGATGTGGTAAAGCTGGATGTACAGTATATTGACAACTGGAGCATCGGTCTTGACATAAAAATTATCTTAAAAACGATCAAGGTTGTTTTTGAGAAGGGCGGAGAATAAGGAAGGAGAATCATATGAATCAGGAATATCGCTTAGACAGGGAATACAGCATTGCGGAAATCATCCAGTGCAATCTGCGCAAATGGTGGCTGGCACTGATCTGTGCAGTAGTGTGCGCAGCAGTGCTTGGCGGCTACAAGTACAAATCGCTGGAGCCTTTTATCGAGCAGAGTGTGTATGAAAATGTAAAACAGGTGACAGCGACGCTGTATGTGTCGGACTACAGCACCAGCGGCTCCTCGGAGCGCGCGAACAACGTCATCAAGATGGCGCAGAGCTACCGCGCGTATGAGATCGTGCAGCAGAAGACGGGATGCGATCTGGACTATAAGACGTATCAGGGAATCTTCGACGTGCTGCAGGGTGAAGCGGGAGATATGGTTACGATCTACCTGCAGTATCCGATTGACACCGGAACATTCAGCATCGCCGATGAGGACGGCGCCATTGCATTTACACAGGAGATCATTGATGCGACGCTTCAGGTGGGCAGCGAGCTCACGGGCGGGGAGACCTGCTTTACCGTGCTGGACGCACCGTATCCGAACAGCGAGACCAGAAAAGCGGAGAATTACTTTATCTCTGAGGACGATTTCAAGGGCGGCGTGAAAAAAGGAATCGCGGCGGGTGCACTGCTTGGAATCATTGCGGAGGTAGCGCTGTATACCTTCTGGCTGATTCTCTACCGGAAACCGAAGAGCGCAGAGGAAGTGCGCGCATGTCTGGATATTCCGGTCATCGATGACGTGAAGACCAGAAAAGCGAACGAAGAGGAAGTATATAAGAAATTAGCGCTGTTTTTGAAAGAGAAGCAGAGCGGAGCGGATCACAGGGGCGTGAGCGTGAACTGTATGCCGGTCGGCTATTTCAAGAAGGATGCCGGATTAAAGCTTGCCATGAGCTTTGCAAATGAGAAAAAGAAGACCCTGCTCATCGATCTGGTCAAGGAACCGGAGGGCAAGGAAGCCGGCAATTCCATCAGCCGCTATGTTCTGGGCGACGAGAACCGCCCGGTACCGACGACGCAGAACAGCTATCTGGATGTACTGTGCAGAGATGTGGCTGAGGAGAAGAATTTTGACGTGGTCATGAACGAGCGTTTTGCTTCCTATGTGAAGGAAATGCAGGATACCTATGAATACATTGTCATCAACAGCCCGAATGTCGCAGAGAGCGCAGATGCGTTTGCAGCAGGAAAGCTCTGTGACAAGAACTTTGTTGTGTGTGCAAGAGGCGGAGTGAATAACGAGACCCTGTATCGTCTTAAGAATGAGGCGGCAGTACAGGGAATCGTGCTTGAAGGAGTTCTGGTGTATGAGCTGTAAGAGCCTGCTCTATATGGTTGGAATGTTCGTGTTCGTGCCGGTATGGATCGGCCTTCTGTGGACGGACTTTTTGAAAATAAGAGAGCGCGCGAGTCAGCTTCTGCACGCATGGGTGCTCGGCTTTGCGACAATGCTTGCCACGGCACAGCTTGTGCTGGTGCCGTTTGTGATGATGCAGAAGACACTGACGCAGGCACTTCTGCTGTGGCGCATCCTTCTGCAGATCCTTGCGGTGCTGTCGTTTGTCATCTGGCTGGGACGCCGGGCGGAGGCCGCGGAGGCGGTTGTGGACGCATCTGCCGGGACGGCGGACGGCGCAGGTGTGCAAAAAAAAGTGCATGGGAAAGCCGGAACGTGGACGATTGTCTTTGGAATTCTTGCGGCGGTTCTGATTCTGCTGCAGGCATATATCCCCGCGCGTTACGAGCACAGCGACGATGACGACTCCCGCTTTGTGGCGGAGGAAGTATCGGCGGTCGTGCATGATACGATGTACCGGGAGGATCCGATCACGGCGGACTATATGTACTGGGATACCGGGGAGGTCCGCAAGGATCTGACCTCGCCGTGGGCAATGTTTGTCGCAATGCATGCCAAAGAGGGAAATATGGCTCCGGCGGCGCTGTCGCATGCATATCTGCCGTTTTTCCTGATTCTGATCTGCTATGCCCTGTATCTGCTGATCGGGCAGGTGCTGTTTGGCGGAGACTGGGAGAAGACATTTCTCTTCGGAATCGTGCTCTCCGTGCTTCACCTTGCGGGTTACACATCGACGCACACGATGGCGTCCATGTTGCTGCTGCGCATCTGGCAGGGAAAGGCAGTCTGTGCAAGCTTCGCGCTTCCGCTGTTTTTCTATCTGTTTTACCAGATCATGAAGAAAGAGGCGTGGAAGCGCTGGATTCCGCTTCTCTATGTGGCGGGTGTGGGCACGTGCATGCTTTCCGGAATTGGTATCGTGACGGCGCCGGTTGTGCTTGCCGTCTATGGTGTGCTGGATTTTTGCTATTACAGGAACTGGAGAAAGACGCTTGCCATCTGGCTGGCAGTGGTTCCGTGTGTAGTCTTTTTAGGATATTACCTGATGTAGGAGTAAAAAATGGGCTATGTACTGGCTTTGTGGGGAGAATTTGTAAAATTTACCGGCGGACGTGCCGGGCTCGTCCATCTGCTGCTGTTTGCGGTGGCGCTGGTCTGCTGTTTCTTCCTGGGGAAGGAGGAGCGGCACCGGCTGTTCTGGCCGTCGGTGCTGGTGGGAATTTTCTTTTTCAACCCGGTGTTCTACAAATATGTGGGCACCCGTTTTTTGAGCGGGGTGTACTGGAGGCTGCTGTGGATGCTTCCGTGGACGTTCGTGATCGCCTATGCGGTGGTAAGGATGGCGTACCGGCTTGGAAAACAGGTGCTGCGCATTGCCGTGGTGGCGGTGGTATGTGTCTGTATCTTCGTGACCGGGAAGCCGGTTTTATCGGCGGAGACTTATGAAGAGCGGTCGAATGTGTACGAACTGCCGCAGGCGGCGGTTGAGATTGCGGATCTCGTGCAGAGCCGTCTGGTCGACTGGCAGGAGACGCTCATCGTGCCGAACGAGCTTTTGTGCAGTGTCAGACAATATTCTGCATCCGCATGTCTGCTGTACGGAAGAAATGCGGAGGGCTTTATCTCCAACATCGGGGATGAGGAGATGCAGGTATTCGAGGAGATGAGCAGCGAGCATCCGGATGTGGCGCACATCACAGAAATTGCGAAGAATAAGAATTGCAGATATATTGTGTTCAACACCTCGTTTCATCAGATTCCGGAGGATCTGACGGAATATGGATATGAAAAGATTGCTGTGATCGAAGAGGTATATGCGGTGTATTCGAGAGTCGGATCATAGCGCGGCAGGTATCAGGAAGGCAAAAAGAACGGTATGGATAGAATAAAGACATTTTTTCGGACAAGTGATTGGGAGAGCGTGGGAGTCGCGGCGTTTTACGGATATTTTGCGATCAATATCCTGATGAAAGCGCTGGCATACGATCACGGAGATAACATATACAAATTTTTCTTTATCTTTGCCATGAGCTTCTGGGCGATCAAGATTGTGACCACACGCTACACGCTCCGTGAGGTTGCGTGGATTGCGGTATTGCTGGCGCTTGGACTCGGGCTCTCCGTGATCACAAAGCAGAATACGTGGCTGCTGCTTTTCATGACGATCATTGCCATGAAGAACTGCAGGTTTGAGCTGATGATTCAGATGGCGGTGTATATCCGGGTGTTCTGCCTGGCACTGTTAGTCATCGGGTCGACGTTTGGCGTCTTTGACATCGGTTATAAGACGACGCCGGACAGCAGCTACGTGGAGATACCGGTGTACAGTTTTGCCATGAACGAGCCGAACACGGCGTTTCTCGCGGTCTTTTTGACATTGCTGCTTCTGCTATATTATAATTATAAAAAACTGAATGTCTGGTGGTTCGCCGGGACATCGGCAACCGCGCTTTTGTTCTACAAATTTACCTACTGTAGAACGGGAATCGCCGTCTTTTTCTTTGTCTGGGCGCTGATTATTTTTGAAAAGATTGCAAAGGACCGGTGGAAGGTGGTTCTCGCACTGTCGGTTCCGGTCGGCGCGGTATTCAGCCTGTGCACGATGCTGTTCTACGATGGCGGCAATTCCGTGATGCGTCTTCTAAACCATCTGGTGTCGGGAAGAATCTATATCATGAGCAGCTATTATAAGACGCAGGGAGTCTCACTGATCCCGCGGGCGCAGGAGCTGTTTTACGGACAGTATTACGGGCTGATTGACAACACGTACATGTTTGTGTTCCTGTACTGCGGTGCGATTGTGGCGCTGTTTTTCCTGTGGTGTGTGACGAAAACGCTGTTTCGGCTTTACCGCGGCGGCTATTACAAAGAACTGGTCATGATCGCGGCGTTTGCGCTTTACGGTGTGCTGGAACAGTTCATCATGAATGGTTTTATGAATCCGTTTGTGCTGCTGTGCGGAATTCTGCTCTATCCGGATCTGCTGGAGAAGAAGCGGGATGATGTATGTGCGGCGGAATGAGGAAGTCTATGAAGAATTATCGCATTTTACAGATACACAATTTTTATCAGATCCCGGGCGGGGAAGATGTGGTGGTGCGCAATGAAAAGCGCCTGCTCGAAGAACACGGACACAAGGTCTACACATACTACCGCTCCAACAGCGAGCTGGCAGAGAAGGGCATTGTGGGAAAGCTGTTCCTGCCGTTTACCGCGGTGTTCTCGCTTAAGACTTACCGCGAGGTAAAAAAGCTGATAAGGGAGAACCAGATCGACATCGTGCATGTACACAACACGCTGACGATGGTCAGCCCGTCCGTCTTTTACGCGGCATTCCGCTGCAAGGTGCCGGTGGTGCAGACGCTGCATAATTTCCGCATGCTCTGTCCGGCGGGATCTTTTTTCCGGGACAATGTGATCTGCGAGGAGTGTGTGCAGCATGGAATGGGCTGCGCCATCCGGCATAAGTGCTACCGGAACAGCAAGCTGCAGTCGTTTGTCAGCGCCGCCATCCTGCAGATTCACCGGTTTGTGGGGACATACCGCAGGGTGAATTTTATCTGTCTGACCGAGTTCAACCGGAAGAAGCTGCTGGAATCGTTGGATACAAAGAAAGAGATCGTGAATCCGGAACGGGTTTACATCAAGCCGAATTTTACCTTCGCGGAGGAGATCGTGCCGAACGAGGTGCGCTCGGACGAAGAATATTTCCTGTTTGCTGGGCGCGTGGAAGCCTTAAAGGGAATCGATATTGCAGTCAGGGCCTTTGAAAAACTGCCGGACAAGAAGCTGTATGTGGCGGGAAACGGGCCGATGATGGAAGAGATGCAGCGCTATGTCAGGGAACATCATATGGAGAATGTAAAGTTTCTGGGCTACCTGCAGAAGGACGAGATGTCGGAGAAGTTTTATCAGGCGAAGGCGGTTATCATGACGTCGCAGTGTTACGAGGCGTTTGCGATGACGATCGCGGAGGCGTACTCCTACGGCGTGCCGGTGATTGCGGGAAGAGTCGGAAACATGGACGGCATGGTGCAGGACGGCATTACCGGCGTGAAGTTTACCTACAATTCCGCGGAGGATCTCGCAGACAAGATCAGCGCGTTTGATGCGATGGATCTGTCGGTGCTCAAAAAGAACGCCAGAGCCTTTTATGCCGAGCGTCTTCGCCCGGAGGACAATTATCAGAAACTGATCAGGATTTATGAGGATATATCAAAATGATAAAAGCTGTATTTATCACGAACATTCCGTCGCCGTACCGGGTGGACTTTTTTGCATATCTGCAGAAGCACTATCCGGAGTATGAATTTCATATCATTTTTTCCGGGGCGGGCATGGAGAACCGGAAATGGAGTGTGGAACTGGCGGAACTGAGCCATTACCATTTCTTAAAATCAAAGACACTGATTATCCGCAAGCGTTTTGACGACCGGTATGTGTTCCTTCCGGTCGGCGTGGAGAAGCTGCTGGCGGAAATAAAGCCGGATCTTGTATTTGCTATGGAATACAACCCGACGATCCTTAGAGCGGTATATTGGTGCAGAAAAAAGCGGATTCCATTCATCAGCTGGACGGATGGAACCTTGAATTCAGAAAAAAATATCGGGAAGGTGCAGCGGCTTTCCCGGAGTTACATCATAAAGCGTGCGGCGGCGTTCGTGGCGAGCAGCACCGCATCGAAGCAGGCGCAGATTGCCTACGGAGCGGATGAGAAGAAATGTTTTCTCTCCTATCTGACGGTCGACATCCAGAAATATCTGCGCGAAAAGGAAGACTACGGCGGAAGGGAACTTCTGTATGTGGGAAGCCTGATCCAGAGAAAGGGGCTGGATCTTCTGCTTCCGGCGCTGGCAGAGACGAGTGAGGACATTCACCTTACGATTGTTGGAGAGGGACAGGAGCGGCAGCTTCTTACGGAACAGGCGGGAAAGCTTGGAATTACCGACCGTATCCGCTTTTTAGGATATGTGGAGGGGGAGCCGCTGCGCGAACTGTACCACAACGCGGATGTCTTTATCCTGCCGACCAGAGAGGACTGTTTCGGACTCGTGATCTTAGAGGCGATGTGCGCGTCGCTTCCGGTGATCTCCTCAAAGTACGCCGACGGTGCGTTTGACCTGGTGGCGGAGGGGGAGAACGGCTACATCGTCGACCCGGAGGATACGCATGCGTTTGCAGAGAAGATCGATCAGATTTTTGCGGACGAAAACCGTCTCAAGGAGATGGGAACGCGCAGCTATGAGCGCGCGCATGCATTTGCATTTGAAGAGGTGGCAAAGGGCTGCATCGATGCCCTCTGCTATGTGATGGGAAAGGCTGTCAGATGAAAAAAATATTGTTCAACGGACTTGGAAACCGCGGATGGATCGGTGGTTTGTACTACTTAAAAAATATCATATTCAGCTGTCTGGAGAGTGAGAAGATAAAAAAGGAATACCGCATTGTGGTATTGATTGACTCCGCACATGCGGATATTTTTACCTGCTTCGGAAACCGCATCGACCTGCATATCTACGACGGGACGAACAAGGCGAAGCTGGCGCTTTACGAGATGAATCTGATCTGGCTGCACGGCGTGAAATACTGCTATGCGCTGGAACTCAACAAGATTGGCAGCCTGTTTGCCTCACGCGGCATTTTCTGGATTCCGGATTTCCAGCACAAGACGCTGCCGGAATTCTTCCAGCCGGAGGAACTGGCGCGCAAGGATGTCACGGACCGGAAGATGACAGAACTTACGAATACGCTGGTATTAAGCAGTGAGGATGCACGCCATGATCTGGAGCGTTTTTATCCGGAACATAAATGCAGGACGCAGGTGGTGCATTTTGTCTCCTATATAGAGCCGGAACTGCGCACGATCACGCCGGAGTTAGAGCGCGGAGTGGCGGACAAATTCGGACTTCACAAAAAGTACGTCTATCTGCCGAACCAGTTCTGGAAGCACAAGAATCATGTGGTTGCGGTGCGCGCGATCGAGCGCATCAAAAAGCAGGGACTTCTCGCGGATTACGACTTTGTGTTTACCGGCAATCTGGAAGACTACCGCAACCCGGAATACATCAATGAGCTAAAGGCGGTCATGGAGGCTGAGCCGGTGGCGGGAAGCATCCGGCTTCTGGGCTTTGTGGAGCGCACGGAGCAGCTTTGCATTATGAAAAATGCCGTCTTTATCGTGCAGCCGTCCCTCTGCGAAGGCTGGGGAACGGTGCTGGAGGATGCCAAGGTGCTTGATAAGGCAGTGCTGTTGTCGGACATTCCGGTACACAGAGAGCAGAAGAATGAAAAATGCACACTCTTTGATCCGCACGATCCGGATGCCCTGGCAGATCTGATCGTGGCGACGGCAGAGAGGGCAGACCGGCCGGAAGAAGCTGCCTATTTTGCAGGAGATATGATGGCGGGAATGGCAAACATGTACCGCGAGGCGGGAGAGTACGCGAAGGCATTGGAGAAGATTTTCGTGTAATGGAAGATGGCCTTGTGCCGGAGGATGAATATGAAGAAAATGGTGATAACCGGTGTCAACGGATTTATCGGAAGACACGCAAAGGAATATTTTGAAAAAGAATATGAGATCACAGGGCTGGATCTGGCGGCAAATTACTGCGGAGACAGGCAGCCGGGCGACACCATGACCTACTATCAGTGCAACATGTCGCAGGAGTCCGCGGAGATGTCGGCGATCTTTACCGGCGTGCAGCCGGATGTGATTCTGCACTGCGCGGGAAGCGCCAATGTCGGGGCTTCGGTGGTCAATCCGATGGCAGATCTCGATGGCAATCTGCACAGTCTCTATCAGCTGCTTCTGGCATTGAAGTCATTTGAAAAAAGACCGCAGATCATTTTCCTCTCGAGTGCCGGAATCTACGGCAATCCGAGACAGCTTCCGGTGCGCGAGTCAGATGCTGCGGCGCCGATGTCCCCCTATGGGCTGCACAAGCACATGGCGGAGGAACTCTGCGAGTATTACAACCGGATTCACGGCTATCGCATCCGCAGCATCCGTATTTTTTCCGCTTACGGCAACGGGCTGCGCAAGCAGCTGCTGTGGGACATCTATCAGAAATATCAGAATACCGGAAGAATCGAGCTGTTCGGAACCGGGGATGAGACGAGAGATTTCATTCATGTCTCCGACATCATGCGCGCGATCGAACTGATCCTTGCTTATGACGGACCGGAGAATATCATCAACGTTGCAAACGGGGAGGAAGTGTCGATCCGCGAGCTGGCGGAGATCTATGCAGGAAAGCTGGGCGCGGATGCGGACGTTGTATCTTTTAATGGCATGGTCAAGGAGGGCGACCCGCGCAACTGGAGAGCGGATATCTCCCTGTTGAAAAAGCTGGGATATGAGAAACACATGGCACTTTCCGACGGCATAGAAGCTTACGTGGAATGGGCGAGAAAACAGGAGTAGCCGGAGGCCGGCAGGAGGAGAGACATGGCTGAGAGAAAAACGGCGCCGGTGATTTTATTTACCTACAACAGACCGGAGCACACCAGACGTACCATAGAAGCGCTGGCGAAAAATGAACTGGCGCAGGACACGGAGCTGTTCGTGTTCTCCGACGCGGCAAAAAAAGAGGCGGATCGGGGAAAAGTACAGGAAATCCGCGACTACGTGGCACAGGCGGGCGGCTTTTTCAAAGTGACGCTGATTGCGCGGGAGGAAAATTACGGGCTTGCCAGAAACGTGATCGAGGGTGTGACGGCGATCATAGAGCGCTATGGTACCGTGATCGTTCTGGAGGATGATCTTGTGACGAACCGCTATTTCCTGCGGTTTATGAATGATGCGCTCGCGCGTTACGAGAAGAACCCCAAGGTGACCGGCGTGACCGGTTTTTCCCATTTCGCGGATACGGTCACACTGCCGTGTGAGTCCTATTTTCACACGCTGACCGGGACAAGCTGGTCGTGGGCGACCTGGGCAGACCGTTGGCGGTATTTTGATGAGACGTGCAGCGACTGGACGCGGATGAAAGAGGATGCAAAGCTGCGCCGCCGCTTTAATTACGATAACACTTACAATTTCTATAAGATTATGAAGGACCAGCAGACGGATGCGGGGACGAATTCCTGGGCGATCCGCTGGTACTGGACGAATTTTAAACGGGACGGCTACATCCTCTCGCCGCTGCACTCGCTGGTGAGCAACGAGGGATGGGACGGAAGCGGCGTTCACTGCGGAGAGAGCAGGGAACCGGTCTTTGACCACCATCTGGCGACGGATCACGCGGTCACGGAATTTCCGGATGAGGTGGCGGAGCGCCCCGAGGTACACCGGCTGATGAAGCGGGCGCTGCTGCATGAATCCGAGCCGAACCTGTTAAAACATATCTATCACATTGTGTTTCGCAGAAACTATATCGGTCAACTGTAAGTTGCCCGTGTAACAGTAGGTTGCCCGTGTAACCGCAAGATTGCGCAGCAAGACACAGAGTGCAGAACGTGGAGAGAATCAGATGAAAGTATTAGCGATATTTACCTGTTATAACCGAAGAGAGCTGACCAGGCAGAGTATGGAATTGCTTGGGCAGAACAAAAATGTCACCTTTGATTATGTGATTGTCAATGACGGCAGCACGGACGGCACGGATGAGATGCTGGCGGCGATGCCGTATGAGATTGATTTAATCAACGGCGACGGCGGACTGTTCTGGAACCGCGGCATGTATGAGGCGATCGAGCACGCCAAAAAGGTGCATCCCGATTACGAGTATTATATGCTGATGAACGATGACACGAAGTTTGTGCCGGGCATTTTCGACGAGATGCTCCCGTTGTTTGCACCGGATAAGGTCATGGTGGGGGCGATGTGCGGGGATGACGGCAGGATGAGCTACGGCGGCATCAAGTACGTCAAGGGCATCAAGTACAAAAAATACGGCCCGGAGGCGCAGGACATCTGTTTTGACACGTTTAACGCGAACTGCGCGGTTATTCCGCATGACATTTTCATGAAAGTGTCGATTGACCCGTTTTATCAGCACAGTATCGGTGATTTTGATTACGGACTCGCCATCAGCCGGATGGGATATGAGATCCGTATTTTCCCGAAGTTCATCGGGCAGTGCAACGACGGCAGCCTAAAGGGAACCTGGCAGGACGAGTCACTGCCAAGGATGCAGCGCATTAAGCTCAAGGAGAGCAGAAAGGGACTGCCGTTCCGGGACTGGTTCCATTTCCTGCATAAATATTTTGGACTCGGAACGGCAATCGTGCGTTCCATCACCCCGTATGTCCGCATTATCCTTGGCACGAAGACCAGATACTCGGGCGCATAAGAATTCAGGGAGACAGTGCCGATGAGAACGATTTGCTATGTCATCTTAAATTACAAAACATACGAGGAAGCCGCCGCATGTGCAGAGTCGATCCTTTCGACGCAGACCTGGAAAAACATGCACATTGTCATCGTGGACAACGGTTCCGGAAACGGGAGCGAGGAGTGGCTTGTGGAGCATTTTATCGATGAAAAACGGGTGCGCGTGATCGCGTCGGGAGAGAATCTCGGATTTGCCAGAGGGAATAATCTAGGCATCCGCTATGCGAGAGAGCACTATGATCCGGATCTGATCGTCGCTGCAAACAGCGACATCCTGTTTGAACAGCCGGATTTTTGTGAGCGCCTGTTTGAGATCTACGACAGAAAGCCGTATGCGATACTGGGCGCTGATGTTGTGGACGCGACCCGCACGCAGCACTTTAACCCGGTGGCGGAGAAGCGCAGTTATACCTTGAACTATATGCGAAAGCAGATCGTATCATCCTGGATCCGGGCGATGAGCTACCGGATGTCCAGGCTGCTTTTGGGGAAGAAGAATGGAGGCGATCTGTCGCGGAGCACCGGAGCGACCCGCGAGGTGGACGGCGAGGCGGTAGCGGCGGACAGCAGAGTCGGCGAGGAGCGCGAGGGAGTGCTGCTCCACGGATGCTGCCTTGTATTTTCAAGAGATTTCTTCAAAGTGTATGATGGCTTCTGGGAAGGCACCTTTTTGTATGCGGAGGAGGAGATTCTCTACTATCTGGCGGCAAAGAGCGGACTGCGGATGCTGTATTCGCCGGAGGTCATCTGCATTCATAAAGAGGCTGTGACGACAAGGAAGCTGTACAGCGATGTATGCGACGCCAAGATTTTTTACTATACACAGATCACCAAATCGTACCGGGCGTTTCTCGGTCTGATGAAAAAATATGAAAAATAAGATAACGATCGTCTGCTGCTACAACGACAGGAAACAATACGGGAGGCTGCAGGCATCCCTTGCAAAACAGAATACCGGGTATGAGCTGATCGGCATGGACAACTGCAGCAGACAATATACATCGTGCAGCCTTGCACTGAATGCCGCGACGGCGCGCGTGGAGACGGAGTATGTGATCTACGCCCACCAGGACGTCGAACTTCCAGGGGAGGATACGCTCGCGCGGTTTGCCGGATACCTGGCGCAGACCGGGGAGGAGGATCTGCTGGGCGTTGCCGGGATTGTGCCGGGGACGATTCCGGGAAGGAAGAAGCGGTTTGGCGAGGCCGAGGGAATCGTTTTATCCGGAGTACAGCACGGCGCAGGAGAGCTTGCCGCAGCCGGCGAGCAGGCATTTTCGGGAATGAGGGCGTGCGATTCGCTGGATGAATGTTTTTTCGGCGGGCACACGGCACATTTCAAAAAGAATCCGTTCGATGAAAAGCTGTGTGATAACTGGCATCTGTACGGCGTGGAGCGCTGTCTGCATACCAGATGGCACGGCGGGAACGTCTATGTCTGTGACGTGGCGCTGATCCATCACTCGACGGGGCATATCAATCACGCATACAACGAGAATTTCCGCCGGCTGGCAAAGCGCTACGCCGGAATGGGGTGTATCAGGACCGTGTGCGGCAGCAGTAAAACCGGGTTCTGGCACCGGAATGTGTTTTATTGGAAGAGAGAATTTCTGATCCGCCTCGGGCGGCTGGGATAGACAGAATCATAGAGGAAGAACGTATGGCAGAGAAGAAATCACTGGTAAAAAACTCTATATTTAATATGATCTATAAGGGCTTTACGGCCCTTTTTCCGCTTATTACCACTTCCTATATCTCGAGAGTTCTTCTGCCGGCAGGCGTGGGCCGCGTCGGGTATGCCAACACGATTGTGGCATATTTTGTGCTGATTGCGTCGCTCGGGATTCCGACCTATGGCGTAAAGGCGATCGCGCAGAGCGGTGAGACAAAGGAGGGGCGAAGCCGCACCTTCTGGGAACTGTTTTTCATCAATCTTGCCGCGACACTGATGTGCATTGTGGCGTACTATGTGTTTGTGGACAATTTTCCACATTTTGCGGACCGGAAGCTGCTGTTTCAGATCATGGGTCTGATGCTGGTTTTAAATATCTTTAACATTGACTGGTTCTATCAGGGAATGGAGGATTACAGCTATATTGCGACCAGAAGCATCATCGTGAAAATTCTTTCGTTTGTGGCGATGCTTCTGTTTGTAAAGAAGGCGGAAGATTATGTGATCTACGCTTTTATCCTCTGCGTGGCGACGGCGGGAAACAACCTGCTAAACGCGTGGAATCTGCGGAAATATATCGGAAAACCGGACGCGGGTCTGCATCCGGGCAGACATTTAAAGCCGGTGCTGATTCTGCTGGCGTCCACGATCGCCACGGAGATCTACACGATGTTAGATACCATCATGCTGGAATATTACCACGGGGAGACGTGCGTGGGATATTATTCCAATCCGGTGAAGATCGTGCGCATGACCTACACGGTGGTGATCGCGCTTGTGGCGGTTTTCTATCCGCGCATCAGCTATCACTACAAGCAGAAAGAATATGACAGATGCAACGAACTGCTCAGCCGGGGTTTTAAGATTATGCTTCTTCTGGCACTGCCGTGTACGGTTGGAATTGGCATTACGGCAGAGTATATCGTGCCGTTTCTGTTCGGAGAGGCATTTCTGCCGTCGATCGGAACACTGCGGATCTTGAGCGTGCTGGTGCTGGTGTTCTCGGTGGCGTATTTCCTGGGACACATCGTGCTGATCGCAACCGGGCAGGAACAAAAAATTCTTCACGCAACGATTGCGGGGGCGGTAATCAATGCAGCAGTCAACTTCCTGCTGATTCCGTCCATGCAGCAGAGCGGTGCCGCGATTGCATCCGTTCTGTCGGAGATCGCCGTGACCACAGTGCTGGTGTGGCATGCAAGATGCAGCTATCACCTTGCGATCGGCAGGAACTATGTCATCAGTCTGGGCGCGGCGCTGGCAGCGATGACGGCGGTGGTATGCTGGCTCAAACATCTGTCATGGGCGGTGCCTGTCATGCTGTTCGTTCTGATTGCGGCGGCGGCAGCGGTCTATTTCGGCTGTCTGCTCCTTTTCCGGAACGACACCGTGATGGAGCTGCTGCACAAAGGGCTTGAACGGTTACAAAATCGCTAGAAACTATGGATAAAGGGAAAACATATGAAAACAGATGAAAAGCAAATCAGGCCTGGTGTGGCACTGCTGGCAGTGATTATATTGATTCTTGCTATTACGGGAGGATATATGGCGATTGACCGTTATCTGGTCGGGGATGAGGTCGTCACCTATGGCATGGCGAACAGTACGGATAAAGGATGGATGCTGTCGACCGGACGAATCCGTGCATATTTCGAAGATGAGATTCTCACAGACTCTGTGGCGCAGACGATCCAAAACATTGCCGCCTTTGGAATGGACCTTGCAAAAAACAGGCGTGGTGCTGCTTATTTTTTTTATCCCAGACCGGAGGAATGCGGATGGTATGGGAAGGAGCAGATCAGCGACTGGTTCTCGATTCGTGAGGATGAGCGCTTCCATCTGGGGGATGTCTACCTGAATGCGATGGGGGATGATGCCAATTCCTACCTGTATTATGAACTGGTGCATCTGTCTGGCTCACTGTTCCCTGCGATCAGTGCAACAAAATGGAGTGCTTTTCTGGTCAATGCGGTGGCGCTTGTGGCGGTATTACTTCTGCTGTATGGCATTGCCGGATACTTTGCTGCGGATACAAAAAGACAACTTTTGGTGTGCCTGCTGTTCGGGTGCTCGGTGGGCTGCCTGGATTTAAGTACATATCTGCGTGCTTATATGCTTGCCATGGCATTTCAACTCGCACTTTTGCTGGTGCATTTAAAATTATATCAGGCGATGCGGGATGGCATGGAAAAAGCCGTGCGGCGGGATATTGCGGGGCTGCTGGTACTCTATCCGCTGGGATATATTGCACATTATACAACCGGAGTCTGGGCGGCAGTGCTTGGTATTGCAACGCTGGTCTGGCTGGGAAAAAATCTGACAGGGCAGGCGAAAAAAAAGAATATGAGACGCTATGTCATCTGCGGCATTCTGGCGATTGGAATCGGCATTCTGCTTGATCCGATGTCTGTGCTGGGGTTGTTTTCGAAGCTTTCGGGAACTGGAACATCACTGGCACAGGCACTTAAGGAGAGCGTCTTAGGATTTGCTGAGGCGGTGTTCGGAAATGTCCTGTGGATGGCGGGATTTTTCATTTTGTTTGTCATAAATCTTGTTCGATCCGCTGGAAAAGCGGGAGAAAAAGATACCCGGCTGGTCTGGTTGGAAGGGCTTCTGGCAGGCTATTGTGCATTGATTGTTCTGACCACCCGGTTCCCCTATTTTAAGGTGGCATATCCTCTGATGTTTCTTGTGATTGTGATGGAATTGAGCTTTTTCGCAGAGACAATCCAAAGACCTCACAGGATCAAGATGGTATATTCAATACTTGCGGTGGTTTTCATCGGCAGCAGTCTGGTGTATACTTACTATAATAAGAACACGGAAGTGCGGGTGAGCGATCAGGTTGAGGCGGCGCTTGAGGCGGCAGATACAGATCGACTGATTCTGATCCGGGAGCATGCGGAAGGGTACGAGTGCTTCCCGTTACTCGGCCGTTATGAGAGCGTTTATGTGTTGACGAACGGAGAAGAGAAACTGGATGCATTGCTTGCAGATACACTGATTGGTGAGCAGAAAGATATTACAATTCTGATTACGAACACAAAGGCAGACGCAAGGACTTTCCAGAGGTGGGTATCCGGGCATGGCTTCGAGGATGACATGGATATTTTGTGCAAGACCGGAAAATATGAAGTTATAAAGTGGCATAGAGAATAGAAAAAGGAAAAAACGTATGAATTCTGCTTTGGGGATCGTCATTGGACTGGCGGTGTTAAGTTGCATTTTCTGGATATTGGGGGCGGGAGTCTGCCGTCTTATGGGGCGGAAGGAAGAGCCGGGCTTTTTGTGGCTGTTCGGTATGGCACTTTTCCTCGGGATTTTCTCCGTTGTGGATATTTTCACTGAGGCGGGCGGTGCGGCGTTCCATGTGCTTTTCTACACGGCACTTGCGGTGCTTGTCATTGCCGTGGCGCTTGGCGTGGTGTATCTGGTCAGAGCCGGAAGAAAAGAGGGCGGATCCTGGATGCGGTATCCCGCGCGCGATGTGTGGCTGCTGCTATTTCTCGTGCTGCTGGTGGTTCAGATCTGGTATGGCATGGGCAATCAGCTGTATGTGAGCCGCTATGATACCAGCTACTATAACGGGAATGCAATCAATGCGCTCTACACGGACACCATGTACCAGTACGATGCGTATACCGGCGTCTATGTGGGAAAAGCGGTGGCGTGGCACGACAGTTATTCCATGCTGATCGCGTTTTTAGCGAAGCTGTTTTTCATGCATCCGCTGGTGGTGGTCAACCGGATCATGGGCGTGATCGAGATCGTGGCAGCCAATCTGGCGGTCTATGAGATTGCCCTGCGTCTCTCCAAAGGAAACCGTGCGGTTGCGGTGTGGACAGCAATCATCCGTGCGCTCATCAGTGTGCTGTGCTGGAATCTCGGCGAGGTTCCGGGCTATTATCTGTGGACGCGCATGGCAGAGTCGAAATCCATGCTGGCGAATGTATATCTTCCGCTTGCGCTGCTTGCCATTGTGCTGGCGGCGGAGGAGACGGAGAAAAAGCAGTGCTGGATCATGCTCGGCGTCTTTGCGTTCGCCGGGGCGACGATGTCGATGAGTGGCGTGTTCATGATACCGATGCTTTTGGGTGTCGGACTCCTCCCAGTGCTGCTTCGCAGGAAGAAGTTAAAATACTGGGGATATGCGGGGCTGTCGGTGCTGCCGTGTCTGGCTGCCGGTGTGCTGAGTTTTCTGTAGGTTGAGGGAAAAGAATGGCGGAAATAGATTTCTTTTATCAGAATTTTTGGAAATATTGGAACGGAGCGCTGTATCTGGTGCCGTACCTGGGCTGCCTGGTGTATCTTGTATACAAAAAGGATAAGAAACTGATGGAACTGTTTGTCTGGCCGTTTCTGATTCTGCTGGCAACGGTATATAATCCGTTCCTGATGCGTCCGATCATCGAGAAGATGGGATGGGAGGACCGCTATATGCGTTTTTACTGGCTGCTTCCGGCGGAATTTCTGTGTGCCTATCTGCTGGCGCGTCTTGTGAACCGCAAAGCAAAGAGAGAAGTGCAGTTCGCCGTCGGGGTGGTGGTGCTTGGCATCGTGTTCTTGTGCGGGAGCAGTCTGGTAAAGTATATTCCGGATGAAAACGTGTACAAAATAGATTCCTGGGTGATCGAGACATCGGAACTGATTGCGGAGGCTTCCAAGAAGGAGAATCCGGTGATTCTTGTCGATCAGGAGATGTACAGCAGCATAAGGCAGTACGATCCGACCGTGATCGAGGCGGTCAACAATACGGAGATGGCGCGCTACATGTTCACAGATACGGAAGAACTTCCGGTGGACGGGCAGTATGACGATCACAGCACGGCGGTTTCCCTGTTCGTGAAGGGTGTCGAGGTTGACGCATCGATTATGAACGAGATTTTTGCAGAGCGCCAGGTGGATTTTTTTGTGCGCAACACCCGGTATTACTCCGCGGAATACCTGCAGCAGCTGGATCTCACCTATGTCGGCGCGGTGGAAGGATATGAAGTATACCGGTGTGCGAAAGAGTAAGGAGGAACGGGGAAGATGCTTACAATTCTGAAAACAGTGATACTCGCTTTTGTGTGGCTGGTTCTTCCGATACTGACCGGATGTCTGTTCGGACTGTTCCCGCAGAGGGAGTATCGAAAACGCCGGTCGGCGTATCTGATCGGGAGTCTTACGATCTGGGCGCTGTTTTACGGGCTGGCGCGGATTGCGCTCGACGGAAAATGGACGCTTACGAAGCTGACGAAGGTCTTTTGCGTCCTGCTCGCTGTTTTGACAATCCTGTCGACAGGCGTTATAATTTATAGATGGCATATGCGCGAGCTGATCCGGATTAAAAGCAGGATAAGCTTGCTTTTCACAGCAGTTGCAGCAGTGCTTATCCTTGCGGTCGCGGGCGGATTTGCGGCGAACCGGACGGACGAGCATACGGTGGAGCAGGTCATGACCATGTACATGACGGATTCGCTGTATGAGTATGACGCCATGACAGGGAAAAGCCGTGACGCCATGATGGATTATGAGAAAGAGATGCTCGATGCGCAGCAGGCGGCGCCGGTTGCGGCTTACTATGCCGTGTATGTCAGAATGAGCAATCTGCACCCGGCAAAGTTCGTCCGGATTCTGCTGCCGGTGTTTTTACTTCCGTTTTATATGGCGGTGTATGCCGCGTGGGCGGAATATTTATTTAAACATGACACGAAGAAAAAATGGTGCTTTCAGATCGTGGTGTGGCTTTTATATGCGGTTTCGCTGATCGCAGACTGGTCTGTGGCATTTGGATTATATCAGAACTGCTGGAACGGGGAGACGCTTTTCTTCCTGGGAGAACTCCCGCTTACGGTGCTCCTTGTTCTGGGTGAGAAGAAGCAGCTGCGGGAGATCGAGGCGTTCGGACAGCCGTATGTGATTCTGTATTATGTGGTGAGTGCGGCTGCGGGACAGCTGTTGTATGAAAAAGGATTCTTTTTTGTGACATTTGTGTGGGGAGCGGCTCTGGCTGCGGCACTGATAAAGAGGTGGAGAGATGGAGGCAGTCTATCAACTGTTAAAAAGTGAATTCCGGCAGTTCGGGACCGGGGGCATCAGTCTGGTGCTGGCTCTCACAGCGCTTCTCTTTCTGATGGCAGAGTGGAAGCGGCTTAGCCGCGGGTGCCGCATGTATACGGCCTACGCCGCGTGTATGCTGGTACTTGTGGGGAATCCGTTTGGATACAATGACATCAGCACCTTCTGGATGGAGACGTCTTACTGGAAAATGTTTTTCCTACTGCTTCCGGCGGTCGCGGCTGCAATCCCGGTGACGGAGCTTGCGGTCGGGACAAAGCATGTGTGGACGGGAGCGCTCGGTGTGCTGGTGTGTGCGGCGCTCGTGGCGGTTAGTATGAGTTTTCAGTTTACGGCGCCAAAGCTTGCCGTGCCGGAGAATGCATACCATGTGGAGCATGAGATTGCAGAACTCGACGATGCGCTGCGGGAGTCTGGCAGAAGCATACAGAATATGATCGCGCCGCGTGCGGTCTGCGCACAGATCCGCGAGCTGGACGCCTCGGTGAATCTGCTCTACGGAGAGGATCTGATCGAGCGGATGATCGCACAGGATACTGTGACCGAAGATGAGACAGAGAAGCAGTTCATCAGTGACTGTGCAAGCATTGTGGCGGTGCCGGCGGCAGTCGACAACCAGATTGCCATGGCGGAAAAGTATAACAGCAACTGCGTGATCCTGGAAGCGGATTATGACGATCAGACGTTGATGGAGAGCGCCGGGTACGACTGCTATGGCACAGCCGGTTCATATGTGATATACTTTAGGGAATAATAGCAAAGGAATCGAACTGAATGAGATTAAGAGAGCAATATAAGCATCTATTAAATTACGGAGCGAATCTGATCACTCTGCTGGTGGAGGGATTCTGCTTTGGCTACATCTGGTACACTGTTTACGAGGAGCAGTTTGGTTTCTGGCGCCGTGGAAACTGGGCGGTCGTCGGACTGTATGTGCTGGTGATCTTCTTTTTTACGAAGGTATTTGGCGGGTATAATATCGGCTATATGCGGATGACGGATATTGCATTGTCCCATATTTTATCCATTTTACTGAGCGGGATCGTCGGTTATCTGGAACTCTGCCTGATCTGCCGTGATTATGTGGAGCCCGCACCTATGCTCGGCGTTATGGCAGGTGAGATAGTCTTCATCCTGCCGTGGATCTACATCATAAGAAAACTCTACGCCAAGCTGTACCCGCCGCGGCAGATGCTTGTCATCTACGGACATTATGCGCCGGACGAGCTGATCTCGAAGATCAATACGCGCCGCGACAAGTACAATATCTGCGGATCGGTCAGCTATGAGATCGGTCATGAGAAGCTTTACCCGATGATCCGCGAATACAATGCGGTGGTGCTCTGCGATCTGCCGGCACAGGCGAGGAACCAGATCATGAAGTTCTGTTACCAGGAGTCGATTCGGACCTATGTCACACCGAAGATCTCAGACATTATTTTCCGCGGGGCGGACGACATCCATCTGTTCGACACGCCGCTGCTGTTATCGCGCAATCAGGGACTGTCGATCGATCAGCGCATCATTAAGAGAACCTGCGATATTGTGCTGTCACTGATCGGTATTGTGATCGCGTCGCCGTTCATGTTAATCATTGCACTGGCGGTCAAGCTGTACGACGGAGGTCCGGTGTTCTACAAGCAGGAGCGCCTGACCAGGGATGAGAAGCCTTTTATGATCTACAAGTTCCGCAGCATGAGCATGGATTCCGAGAAAAACGGCGCCAGACTTGCGGCAAAGGGCGACAAGCGTGTGACGCCGGTCGGAAAGATCATCCGCAATATTCATTTTGATGAGCTGCCGCAGCTGTTTAATATCTTAAAGGGCGATATGTCCATGGTAGGACCTAGACCGGAGCGTCAGGTGATCGCGGACCAGTATGCCGAGGAGATTCCGGAGTTCGTGTTCCGCACCAAGGTGAAGGCCGGACTGACCGGATACGCGCAGGTGTATGGAAAATACAATACCACGCCGTACGATAAGCTGAAGTTCGACATCACATACATTGAGAACTATTCCCTGTGGCTCGACGTCAAGATTATGCTGCTGACGTTCAAGATTCTCTTCCAGAAGGAGAATACCGAGGGAGTGGATGAAACGCAGCAGACGGCACTGAAAGATTAGGAAAAAGTTATGAGAGACAGGAAGAAAATCCTATCTGCAGTCTGGGCTGTGGTACTGATTGGCATTTCGGTGCTTACAGTGATTCCGCTGTTAAAGCTTGGAATTTATGACCACCCCAGTGCAGATGACTTCAATTACAGTATACAGACTTACCGCGTATGGCAGGAGACACATTCACTTGGCAAAGTGATTGGGGCTGCATGGAGTACGAGCATCCGGTTCTGGCATACCTGGCAGGGCTTATATGCGTCCGCGTTTGTGCTGGCACTGCAACCTGCAATCTTTGGCGAGACATATTACGCGCTCACGGTATGGCTTACGGTCGGGACGCTCTATGTGTCCAATCTGATCTTTGTAGAATATGTGCTGCATCACAAATTGCGGGTATCCGCACTTAGCGCAATGGCGCTGGCATTTGCAATGTCGATGGTGATGGTGCAGTGGCTTCCGAGTGCGGTGCAGGGATTCTACTGGTATAACGGGGCAATGAATTACACGTTTTTCTATGGAGTCTTACTTCTTCTTATCGTGGGACAGATCAGTTTCTACACACCGCGCAAGTGGTGGCAGTATACGCTTAAGGTTCTGGCAACCCTTTTTCTCGGCGTAATATTGATGGGTGGAAATCATGTGACAGCGCTGTGCGGTCTGATGACCGGCATTTTGGCGTGCATCCTGGCATTTCTGCGGAAAAAGCGGCAGCCGGTCATTGCCAGTCTGATTGTAGGAGCGGGAATGCTGACCAGTTTTCTGATCAATGTATGTTCTCCCGGCACGAGCGTGCGCCAGGCATATTTTACGGATCGTCCGGGATTTTTTGGCACGATTGCAATCGCGGTAAAAACCGGAATTCTGTCGATCAATGACTGGCTGGGACTGGGGCTTTTCGTGTGTGTGGCAGGAATGCTTCCGCTCGCAATGGCAACGGCGAAGAAGGTATCCGCGGAAAGGGGATATGCTTTCCGCTATCCGCTGGCGGTTTTTGTGGCATCGGTTGCATGGATCTGCATGATGTTCTGCCCGCCGGTCTATGCGACCGGTGGAACCGGAGAGGGCAGATTGTGGAATGTAATTTATTTCGTGTTTGTGCTTCTGGTATTTATCAATGAATTTTATCTGTGCGGCTGGCTGTGTGCAGGATCACATATGGAAAATCTGCCACAGAACGAAGAACAGAAGCCCGTAGCGAGAGCGGCAGCAGGAGCAGTGCTTGCGGCAGGACTTATCATATTGTGCCTGTATGATTCCTCATCTTATATCGCGAGGATGGAAATGCGTTATGAGCAGGCACAGGGATATTCCGTACAGGCAGATCAGAGAGTGGAATTATACTTGAATTCCGCAGGTGGGGATGTGACCGTACCCGCATATACGACACAGCCGGAATTACTGTATTTTGATGATATTACCGGCGATGCGGCTGACTGGAGAAATGTAAGCGTGCGGGACTATTATGGATTGAACAGTGTGGTGACAGGGGAATGATGCAAAGGGAGATACAGGTGACGGCAATCACCGCAGCTTACAATGCTGCATCCTATATTGAAAATTGTATACAGTCCGTGCTGGCACAGACCGTGCCGTGCCGGATGGTTATTGTGGATGATGCATCCCGGGATGACACGTATGCCATTGCCATGCGCTATGCAGAAGAGTATCCCGACCGGATCACGGTGCTAAAAAACGAGCAGAATGCCGGGGCGGCGGCATCGCGCAACCGTGCGGTTGCCTGTGCCACGACGCCCTATGTGGCGATATTGGATGCGGATGACTGGTGGCAGGAGGACAAGACGGAGCGTCAGCTAAAGCGGCTTGCGGAGACAAAGGCAGACGCCTGTTATGCGGGCAGGGAACTGATGCACGCCGACGGGACCTCTACCACGAAGATCGTGCAGGTTCCGGAGACGGTCACGTATCACGGACTTCTCAAGGGGAACGTCATCCCGTGTTCTTCCGTGCTGATGCGCAGGGAGGACGCCCTGCAGTATCCGATGACACACGATGAGCTGCACGAAGACTACATTGTGTGGCTGTCCATGTTAAGGGACGGGAAAACCTTTGCCGGTGTAAACGAGCCTTTATTAAAATCCAGGCTGGGCGAGACCGGCAAGTCCAGAAAGAAGGGCAAATCAGCGCGGATGACCTACGGCGTATACCGCTATATGGGGATTCCCGTATGGAAGGCAGTCTACTATTTCTGCTGTTATGCGGCAGCCGGATGTAAGAAATATGCAGGAGCAAGAGGGAAAAAGTGAAGATTCTGATAGATGCGAGAACGCTCGGGAAGCGCCCGAGCGGCGTGGGAATGTACTTGTACAATTTTATCTGTGGCTTAATGCAGTATGATACCATGGAAATGGAATTACTTACGGACGTGGTTGAAAGCGCGGCGATGAAGGCGCTGGAGAAGGCACATATTCCGATACATCGATATGGGACACCTGTCGAGAAAAGTATCGGGGTATATGCCTATTTTCGTTTTGTGCAGAACATAATAAATGAGGTAAAACCGGATCTGTTCTGGGAAGTGAACAATCTGACGCCGGTGGTCATCCGCAATCCGTACGGGAAGACGGCAGTGACTGTGCATGATGTTTTCCCGATCACGGCGCCGTACGGATACGGGAGACTTTATCCATACTATTTCAAGTGGAATCTGGGGAAAACGCTCCGCCACATGGACGCGGTGATCTACAATTCCCTGGATACGAAGACGCAGGTGGAACAGTATTATCCGGCGGCAAAGGCACTTCCGTCCTGTATTTCTTATATCATTACCGAGGAGATGCCCGAACTGCCGATCCGTGACGAGGGATATTTTCTGTATATCGGCAATCTGGAAGAGCGGAAGGGAACCGATCTTCTGCTGAAAGCGTATGTGCGCTATAGAAAGGACGGCGGCACAAAGAAGCTGTACCTTGCAGGAAAGATCCGGTCGGATGCGATCGAGACGCTACTCGGGGAGTGCCAGAAGGAGACGGACGGCGTCTGTTACCAGGGCTATCTTGAGACGGAGGAAAAGTACCGGATGTATGCCGCATGCAGCGCCTTTTTATTCCCGAGCAGGGCGGAGGGATTCGGCATGCCGGTGATCGAGGCGTTGACCTACCGTAAGCCGGTTCTGGTGAGTGATCTTCCGATTTTTCATGAGATTGCGGGCGATGCGGTGCGCTACTGTAAGCTGGACACAGAGGATGCGGTGCCGCAGCTTGCCGCTGCGATGCGGCAGATCGGGGAAGCCGGAAAAGAGAGCGTACTGGATAGCCTGTGTGAAGCGGTCGTCGGACGCTACAAAAAGGAGCGCCTGGCGGGCGGATTAAAAGAATTCTTGGAGACGATAGGGAAAAAATAGCATGAAACAAAAAATGGTGCGTTTTATCGCAGATCATAAGCAGAAATTAAAGAAGTTACTTCCGAAGAAGCTGCTGCGGGCGGCAAAGCTTGCCTACTTAAAGCGGCTGATGGCAAAGTACCAGAAAGAGCCGATTCATCCGGCGGAGTATCAGAAAAAAGAAGCGGGCGTGAATCTGATCGGCGACATCCGGGCGGAGATCGGTCTGGGGCAGAGCATGCGCCTGCTGGCGAATGAACTGGAATTATCGGAGATTCCGTTTGGAATTTACAATTTTCAGCTTGACGGCAATGTCCGGCGCGGGGATCACAGTTTTGAACACCGGATGCGCGAGGATTATCCCTACCGGGTGAATCTGTTCCATGTGAATCCGCAGGAGGTAGGACTGGCATATCTGTATCTGAATAAGGAGATCTGGAGAGACCGCTACAACATTGCATTCTGGCTGTGGGAACTGGAGGAATTCCCGCAGGAATATCAGGAGGCAATCAAATTTTTCGATGAGATCTGGACGCCCTCGGAATTTGCAAGCAGCAGTATCCGCAAGGTGACGGACAAGCCCGTGTACACGCTGCCGTATTACGTGACGGCAGGAAAAAACGAAAACTGCGGCAGGGCGGACTTTGGACTTCCGGAGGACAAATTCTTATATCTGATCATGTACGATACCAACAGCACCATGGCGCGCAAGAACCCGGTGGGAGCGCTCGATGCCTATAAGAAAGCGTTCCCGGTGGAGGATGAGCATGTCGGACTGGTGATCAAGATGAACAATCCGAAGCAGGAAGACCTTGAGGTGCTGCGTGAGCAGACGAAGGGCTATCAGAACGTGTATCTGATTGCTGAGGTTTTAGACAAGCCGAAGGTCAACAGCCTGATTGCGGCGGTGGATGTGTTCGTGTCGCTGCACCGCGCGGAAGGCTTCGGGCTGGTGATGGCGGAGGCTATGCTGCTTGACACGGTCTGCGTGGCGACGGACTGGTCGTCGAACACCGAATTCATGGATGCGGACAGCGCCTGCATGGTATCATTCCAAAAAGTGGAGATACAGGAGACGTCCGGCAACTACAAAAAGGGCTGCCGGTGGGCGGAGCCGGATGTGGAGGAGGCAGCCGGCTATATGCGGAGGCTGTACGAAGATCCGGCGTATTATGACAGACTTGCAAAGAACGGAAAAGCGAAAATAAACGAGGTGCTTGGGGCGCAGACGATCACGGCGATGTTAAAGGAGCGGCTGGCGCCGATCCTGCAGGCGGCATATGATGCACAGGCGGACCGGGCGTGAAAGTTGCGCTGAAGAGTAAAGTATGGTAGAGTAAAAGTTGGTACTTACGATGTATGCTGTAAAATGAGGGATATTATGGAAAGAATAAAAGAGATATATAATTACCGGCAGATGATTTTTCGTCTGGTGCGAAAGGATTTGCGGGGAAGATATAAAGGTTCGGTGCTGGGATTTTTCTGGACATTTTTAAATCCGCTGCTCCAGCTTCTGGTGTATACAATGGTATTTTCCGTTATTATGCGTTCCGGAATTGATAAGTATTACCTGTTTCTTTTTGTGGCGCTGGTTCCGTGGATTTATTTCAGCTCTTCGTTGACCGGGGGTGCTACCAGTATCCTGGGTTCCGGTGACATGGTAAAAAAGATTTATTTTCCGCGCGAGGTAATGCCGATTGCTTATATGACCAGTTCGTTCGTGAATATGCTGCTCAGTTTTCTGGTTGTATTCGCAGTTCTGATTGTGACCGGCTATGGGGTCAATCCCGTGGCTATGCTTTATTTGCCGATTATTATGATTGTGGAATATATACTTGGGCTGGGGATTGCACTTCTGACTTCTGCACTGACAGTATATTTGCGCGATCTTGCGTATATTCTGAGTATTATTGCCATGGCTTGGCAGTTTTTGACACCGGTTATGTATTCGCAGGAGATGGTGCTGGACGCACTGGCATCTTATCCGACGCTGGTGCGCATCTGGAATCTGAACCCGATGACGCCGGTCATCAATGCGTACAGGGATATCCTGTATTATAAGACCACACCGCAGCTTAGCACACTGGCGGCAGCAGTTGTTCTGGGCGTGGGTATTCTCCTGATCGGAGAACTGGTTTTTGTAAAATTACAGAAGGGATTTGCAGAAGAACTGTAGAATTGGAGAGAGAATTATGGAAGAACAGATGGAACAGATCAATGTAGAAGAGATCATGCAGGATATCCGTACGCAGATTGCGGAGCGTGGATATACAAAGAATGAATTGAAATTTGCAGATGTTGCAGCAAAGGCGGGAGAAATATCAGACGAGATCGATGACTATTTCGAGTTGGATCATTTCGGATTGACGGTTGAGCGCATGAACAGTACCAGAAAGGTACAGTGCTGGAGACTGATCGGTGGCAACCGGCTGGCAGTTTTTTTCAAGAAGATCATCCGTAAGCTTATCAAATTCTATGTGGAGCCGATTATTGATGAACAGAATCAGTTCAATTTTTATACAACCTCGGCAATGACACAGCTCTACGCTAAAATGCAGGATGAGCAGACCGTCAAGATTATGGAACTGCAGCAGCAGGTGGAAGCACTGGAAGAAAAGTGCAAGAGATTAGAAGAAAAGTGTGGAGAATAGAGCATGCGGATAGTTCAGATTTTACCGGTTCTGGCGTTTGGGGATGCAGTCGGAAACGATACCCGTGCATTGAAGGATGCACTTCTGGAAGCGGGATATGAGACAGAGATCTACGCGGCGGTGATAGATGAGCGCCTGCCGCAGGGAACGGCACAGCCGTTTGATATGTTGGAGAAGCTGGAGGATGATGATATCGTGATCTATCATCTGTCCACCGGGCATAAATTAAATTACGAGATTGAGAAGCTTGGCGGCAAAAAGGTTATTCTGTATCACAATATTACGCCGGAACAGTATTTCAAAAAATATAACAGAGATGCAAGCTCCAGTTGTGCGCAGGGGATCAAGGCAGCAAAACGGCTGGCTAAGATTGCCGACTATGCAATTGCGGATTCGGCATATAACAAAGAGGATCTGATCCGGTATGGTTTTACGTGTGATATTGATGTGCTGCCGATTCTGATTCCGTTTGAAGATTACGAGAAAAAGCCGAATGCCGGCATCCTTCGCAGATACGACGACGATTATGTGAATATTCTGTTTACCGGCCGCGTGGTGCCGAACAAAAAGCAGGAAGATATTATTCAGGCGTTTTATTATTATAAAAATTATATCAATCCGAAGTCCAGACTGATTCTGGTGGGCTCTTATGCCGGGATTGATAAGTACCACGAACAGCTTGAGGCATATGTCAGGGAACTCGGTCTTACGGATGTGATCTTTACCGGACAGATCAAGTTTGATGAGATACTGGCATATTACCATCTTGCGGATGTGTTTTTGTGCATGAGTGAACACGAGGGCTTCTGTGTGCCGATTGTGGAGTCCATGTATTTTAACGTTCCAGTGGTGGCAAGAGATACCTCTGCGATTGCGTGGACCATGGGCGGCAGCGGTGTGCTGCTCCCCGACGATGATCCGATCATGGCAGCGGAGATGGTGAACCGTGTTCTGACGGATGAGACATTAAAAGAGAAAATTTTAAAGAACCAGCGGATTCGTCTGCAGGATTTTGATAATCAAAAAGTAAAGACACAGTTTTTACAGATCATCGACAAGATTATCCAGGGAAAATAAGGTAGGAAAACATGAAGAAAATCGGGTTTGTAACACCGTGGTATGGTGAAAATATATCGGGAGGCGCAGAGGCGGCACTCCGGGACATCACAGGACATCTGTTCGCGGCAGGAATGGAAGTGGAGATTTTATCCACCTGCGTGAAAGAGTTTCACTCTAATTGGAACTGCAACTATTACAAGCCGGGTAAGACTTTTGAGAGCGGTGGGATTCCTGTGCTTCGCTTTAAGGTGCGCAAACGGAATGTACATGCCTTTGACGAGGTCAATCTGAAGCTGATGAACGGCGATATGCCTCTTACTGCGAAGGAAGAAGAAACGTTTGTACGTGAGATGATCAACAGTCCGGATCTTTATCAGTACATCAGAGAGCACAAGGACGAATATGCGGCATTTGTCTTTATTCCATATATGTTTGGAACTACTTATTATGGCGTACAGGAGTGCTATGAAAAAGCGGTCATGATTCCGTGTTTTCATGAGGAAAGTTATGTTTATCTGAAGAATTTTCACGATGTATTTTCCGGAGTTGCCGGAATGATGTTCAACGCAAAGCCGGAGGAAGAACTTACCAGACGCATTTTTGATGTGGATCACATGAAGGCGGTAACGATGGGACTTGGCGTGGACACAGAACTGACATATGATGCGGCGAGATTCCGGGAAAAATATCGTATCAACGATCCGTTTATTTTATATGCAGGAAGAAAAGACATCGGTAAAAACATCTATACATTGTTAGATTACTATCATGAGTATCTGTTCCGCAGGGATACAAACTTAAAACTGGTACTGCTCGGAGGTGGAGACATCACAATTCCGAGGGCGCTGAAGGATCATGTGATTGATCTTGGATTTGTACCAATTCAGGACAAATACGACGCCTATGCAGCGGCAGAACTGCTGTGCCAACCGTCAAAGCATGAAAGCTTTTCTTATGTCATCATGGAGAGCTGGCTGTGTGAGAGACCGGTACTGGTGCATAAAGATTGCAATGTGACACAGAATTTTGCAGCCACTTCAAACGGCGGATTGTATTTTGAGGATTATTTTGAGTTCGAGGGTGCCGTCGACTATATTATGGAGCATCCTGCGGAGGCACGTATCATGGCGCTGCAGGGCAAAAAATATGTGAAGGAAAATTTTGCATGGGATGTCATGATTGAAAAATATAAGAAATATTTTTCTGAATTATGTGTGGCAGAATAAAAAAGAGGTATGGAAATGCAGCCAGAAAATGCGATAGAAGTCAGAAATCTGACCAAAAAATTCAAAGTATATATGGACAAGGGCAGTCAGCTGAAGGAGCGGGTGCTGTTTCGCAAACGGAACCGGTATGAGGAACGCTGGGTGTTAAACGGAATCAGTTTCAACGTACGAAAGGGAGAGGCAGTCGGTCTGATCGGACACAACGGATGTGGCAAGAGTACAACGTTAAAGCTGCTGACAAAGATCATTTACCCGGATGGCGGCACTGTGGAGATGAACGGAAGAGTTTCAAGTCTGATTGAACTTGGGGCAGGATTTCACCCGGATATGAGCGGCAGGGAGAACATCTATACCAATGCGTCAATTTTTGGATTGAGCAAAAAGGAGATCGATGCGCGTGTCGATGACATCATTGCTTTTTCCGAACTTGAGGATTATATCGATAATCCGGTGAGAACCTATTCTTCCGGTATGTATATGCGTCTGGCATTTTCCGTTGCAATCAATGTGGATGCGGATATTCTGCTGATTGATGAGATTCTGGCGGTGGGAGACGCGCACTTTCAGGAAAAATGCTTTGAAAAGATGCAGGAAATTAAAAAGAGTGGCACGACGATTGTTATCGTGTCGCACAGCCTGGGACAGATCGAGGAAATCTGCGACCGTAGTATCTGGATCGATGCCGGCAGGATACGCATGGACGGACAGCCGAAGGAAGTGCATGAGAAATATCTGGAATATATGGGAGTGAAGACTGCAGAACAGAAGCGGGAGAAGATACACGAAGAACAGGAAAAGGAAAGAGAAAAGCAGGCAAAGCAGGAACAGAAGGCACAGCAGCTTGCAGCGAGCACTTTCCGCCTGCAGGATATCTGTTACACGGATGAAAAAGGAGAAAGTACTCATTTATATGAGCAGGGTAAGACGGGCAGCCTTACGCTTGCTTATTCGGTGGATCAGGTTTGCGAACATGCCGAACTTACTTTTTCAATAGGAGCGGACGAATGGGTCGCTGTAAAGGGGACGGATCTGAAGGCAATTCCTGTTGGGACGTTTGCAACGGAGGTCAAGCAGAGCAGACTTCTGACATATTTATCCGATGTTGCACGGGGTGATGAGAATCTGGTGAAACAGATGAAGTATAACGGTGCGTGCGAATGGATGGAGGATCGGCTGGTCGTTCACAATGGCGGAGTGATGTACGGTCCTTATCTGACTATGCCTCCAATGCAGTATAAGCTGTGTGTGGAAGTGTCCTATGAGGGAAGCGAAGCAGCTGTGCTTGCAGTTACCAAGGAGTCCGGTAATGTCAGACTGGGTGAGATGCAGTTAAAGGACGGATTTAATACCATAAGCTTATATCTGGAAGAGAAGACCGAAAACCTGGAATTTGTTTTGTCAAATGCAACAGGGGAAGACATTGTGGTTAAAAAGATCACATTTATATAATTACGGAAGCAGAGGAGAAGTGGTTTATGAGAAAACCGGAAAAGGTTCGCTTTGAACTGCGCACCAATCAGAATCTTTCAAGACAAAACCTGCAGCGGGCATATGGAAGTCTTGGCGTTGAAGAACCGGAGATTGTGAACGATGTTCCGGTTATTGGCGCATTGATTCGCGGTTTGAAGCGTATTGTGCGAAAATGCATCAGATGGTATGTAATGCCTAACTGGGGAAAGCAAAGGGAGTATAATCAGATTGTTGCCAATATGGCGGAAGACTATGACCGGATGCATACCCTTTTGATGGAGGAGAATGACATTCTGCGCAGCCACATTGAACAGTTACAGATTCAGGTGACACAGTTAAACGTGAAGCTTGGCATGAGGTCGATTTTTGAACTGAATGCGGATCGTGCACCACACATCATACAGCTGGTGTCGTCTCTCAATTTTGGAGATGCGGTCGGCAATGATGCGCTTGCGATCAAACACATGCTCGAAGGAGCAGGATATGCGACAGCAATTTTTACATTTGCTGTTCATCCGAAGATTAAGGAAGAGAATGTGTATAGCATTGATCTTTTGCCGGAACTGACAGAAGAAGACATTATCATTTACCACTATGCATCGGAAGATGGATTCCGGAAGCTGATTGAAGATACGGCTGCAAAGGTGGTTCTGCGCTATCACAACGTGACGCCGCCGGAGTTTTTCCATGGATATGATGAGAAGGCTGAGATTATTACGAGAAAAGGTCTGGTTCAGATCAAAGGCATGAAGGATGCGATCGATTACGGAATCGTTGTCTCGGATTTCAATAAAAAGGATCTGATCGACATGGGGTATCAGTGTCCGATCGCAGTGGCACCGATTCTGATTCCGTTCAAAGATTATGAGCAGGAGCCGGATAAGGATGTGGTAACCCGCTATTCCGACGGGAAAACGAATATTGTGTTTGTCGGAAGGATCGTGCCGAACAAGAAGTTTGAGGATGTGATTGCCTGCTTTGCAGCATACAAGGAGAAATACGATCCGACCGCAAGACTTTTTCTCGTCGGCAATTATCAGGAGACAGATACCTATTATCAGTATTTGCAGGAGTATATAAAGAAATGCGGAGTGAAAGACGTTATTTTCCCGGGACACATTGCATTTAACGCAATTCTGGCTTACTATAAAATCGCTGATCTCTTTTTGTGCATGAGTGAGCATGAGGGATTCTGCGTACCGCTGGTGGAGGCAATGTTCTTTGAGACACCGATCGTTGCGTATGCTTCCACGGCCATTCCTGGAACACTCGGCGGTAGCGGAGTGCTGGTGGAGACCAAGGAGCCGGAGATGGTGGCGGAGGCCATGAATCATGTAATGCAGGATGCAGAGTATCGGAGTGAGATTCTGAAAAAGCAGAATGAGAGACTGAAAGATTTTGCATATGAGAGTATTCGTGGGCAGATACTGGATGAGATTGAGAAGGTACAGCAGTCTAAAATAGATAAAGTGAGGAATCAAAATGGAGAAGAAAAAACGGATTGAAGTTGTAATTCCCTGTTACAATGAGGAGGAATGTATTCCCCTGATTTACCAGAGTATTCATGAGGTGGCAAAAAAGCTGCCAGAGTATCAGGTGTCGATTTTGTATGTGGATGATGGAAGTGGGGACGCTTCCTTTGCAAAGATAAAAGAAGTCAGTGAGCGTGCAGATGAAAACGAGGTGCATTACATTTCCTTTGCACGAAATTTTGGTAAGGAGGCAGCCATTTACGCGGGACTTAAGAATTCAACCGCGGATTACATAGCGTTGATGGATGCAGATTTACAGCATCCGCCAGAACTGCTTCTTGAGATGGTAAAAGGAATAGAAGAAGGATACGAATGTTGCGGAGCCAGAAGAGTCAACCGCAATGGAGAACCGCCGATCCGCAGTGCGTTTTCCAGATTGTTTTATAGTATGGCAACGAAGATGACATCGACTAAAATGGAGCAGGGTACGACGGATTACCGGCTGATGTCCAGAAAATTTGTGGACGCTGTGTTGGCAATAGGCGAGAAAAACCGCTTCACAAAGGGGATTTTTGCGTGGGTCGGATTTGAAACAAAGTGGATTGAATATGAGAATGTAGAACGTGCAGCAGGAAATACAAAGTGGTCATTTTCTGGGTTATTGCGGTATGCGGTAAACGGATTTATGTCTTTTGCAACGGCACCACTTCGGGGAGCTGTCTATCTTGGATTTATAGTCATGATAGTGGCTTTAGTCTATGGTATTTATATTGCGCTGAACATGCTGATTTCAGGTGGGGTGAAGAGTGGATATTCATCGATTATGTTTGCAATTTTATTTATAGGAAGCATTATTATTCTGCTTCTTGGAATTATTGGAGAATATCTGGCTCGTATTTATATGGAAGTGAAGAATCGGCCGATATATATTGCTAAAGACGAGAGATTAGATGAAAATACGGAACTGAAAGATTGAAAAGGATGAAGAAAATAGGACGGGAATTTGAAAAAAACAGTTTCATGTTGTTTGTGCTGATGATGAGCGCGAATGTCTGCAATTATCTGTTTCAGATTATTATGGGAAATCTGATGGAGGTGGAGCAGTATGCGCAGGCGAATACGGTGGTATCGTTAGTAGGGGTTTTGTCGATACCAACTACAATCATTACAATGATTTCCGCGAGATACATTGCGCTGAATGCATTAAATGAAGAGAAAACACGTATCAGGAGCGTTATTTCCCTGATGTTGAAGGTTGCTACATGCGTGGGACTGATACTTGCGGTTGTTATTCTGCTTTTACTGAATAAGATCACGTCTTTATTTGCATTGGATTCCCGATGCTATGTGATTGGCGCATTGGTAATTACAGTGGCAAATCTGTGCTATTCCATTACTTCTGGAACGCTTCAGGGATTGAAAAAGTTTTTTCAGTATGGGATGCAGTCGATTCTGATTGCAATTGGAAAACTGATTTTCAGCATTGTGCTGGTTATACTGGGGTGGAAGGTGTATGGCATTATTGCAGCAATTCTGATCGGAACATTGCATGCCATTGTATATGGCATGCATTATATGAAAAAGTATGTTTGGAGTGGGAAGGCGAGAGCAGCAGAACATGGCATTGATCTGAAAGAGTTTATGCACTATTCTATTGGAACGATTGTAGCGCAGGGATGTGTTATAGCACTGACAAATGGAGATATTCTTCTGGTAAAAGCGTATTTTAATGATACGGAAGCGGGACTTTATTCCTCAGCATCGGTAATTGGAAAGATTGCCATGTATGTATCTACAGCGATTGTAGCGACACTTTTCCCCATGGTGGTTGAAAAGCATCAGAAGGGAGAGAGTACGGAGAGACTTTTGGGAAAGGCGATGCTCTATGGCGGCGGGATGGCAGTTGCCTGTGCGGCTGGCATGCTATTATTTGGAAAACTGGTAATAGGTATGCTGTTTGGAGAGCGTTACCTGCAGGCAATTAATATTTTGCCGGCAGTCTGTATCTATGTGGTAGCACTGACTTTCATTACAGTAATGATGAATTACTTACTTGCGATTGACCGGGTTAAAGTGTTTGGTACGGTTATGGTTGTTTCGTTAGTAACAATTATCGTTTTTAGTGTGTGGTTTCATGAATCGGTAACACAGTTGATGACAATGGCTGGGTGTGTATTATTGATCGCTTTTTTATTGAATGTTTTATATCTGCAATATATAAGACATAGAGTAAAGACAAAAAATGAGGAGAGCAGGGGATGAAGTATACAGAAAGATTGCAACCCAGTGAAAAAACGACAGTTTTATCTTTGTCATGGAGAGATATCAAGTCTCCTACGGCGGGAGGGGCAGAAGTACAGACACATGAAATGCTTAGCGGCATGGACATGAACCGTTATAGAGTCATTCATATAGCCGCGCAGTATGGAAAATTGGCAGATGATGAGATAATTGATGGGGTTAATTATATCCGAAAAGGTAATGTATTCAGTGTTATTTGGTATGCTTTCTTATATTATAAAAAGAATCGAAAGAATATTGAATTTGTATTGGATCAGTGTAATACGCATCGCTTTTTTACACCGTTCTGGGTTAAGAAAGAAAAAAGAATCTTTTATATTCATCAGCTTACAAGAGAAATCTGGGATATCAATTTAAAACCGCCGATCAGCACGATTGGAAAACTGTTGGAGAATCCACTTCTACGGATTTATCGGAAAGACTATACAATTGCGTTGTCAAATTCAACCAGAAAAGATCTGTTGGATATCGGATTTATGGAAAATAAGGTAAAGATTATTCCGATAGCAATGAAAATCAAACCATGGGAAAAGAAAAAATTTTTAGAGAAAGAGACATGTCCGACTTTTACATATGTGGGAAGATATGTGGTATATAAGGGGATAGATGCGGCAGTAGAGGCAATTGGAAAATTAAAAGAGGATTATCCGCATGCAAAGCTATGGATTTTGGGCAAGAAAAATGAGGACTATATTGCACGGAAAATCATGCCGATCTGCGAGAGGTATGGTATGAAGCTTGGAACAGAAGAAGAAAAAGCGGATATTATTTGTTGGGGATTTGTTTCAGAAGAAAAAAAGTTGGAATTGTTGAGCAGAACAACGGCATTGGTATTTCCATCCAACAGAGAGGGATGGGGCATTCCTATTTCGGAGGCAGCATATGTTGGGACGCCTAGTATTGTGTATGATACAGAGGGACTAAGAGATGCTGTTGATGAGGGAAGAGCCGGTTATCTTTGTAAGGAAAAGAATTCTAATGGATTGGTAACCATGATGAAAGAGACTATTGAAAATAAGGAACAATATGATAGGACAAGGAAAGCGGCGTACCAGTTTTCAAAAGATTACCTTGATTTGAATATTTCAAAACTGTTTGAAGAGTTCCTTAATGAAATGTATTAAAAGCAAGCGCATGAAATATGGGGAATGTCATGGAAAATGGAAATAAAAAAGAAAAAGTAATTACAAGGATGGCAGCTTATGACTGGCTAAAGGTAATGGGAACATTGATGGTTGTAATAGGACATTATTATGCAATGTTTCCGAATGGAAGTCAGATGCCGCTTTGGAGTTCGGGAACTTTTCAGGCATTGGCTGCAAATGGTGGATATGCTATCATATTTTTCTTCGCAGTTTCAGGATACATGTTGATGAAGCATTATTATGATAGAAGTGGAGAAGAAAGCTTTTCGAGATATATTACGCCTAAAATACAGCGGCTTTGGCCTCTTCATTTCTCTACAATGTTATTTTGCTTTATATTGCAGCAGATAAGAGTTGCAAATGGACTGGATTTTTATGTTTATCAGGCAAATAGCATTACGGATGTTATTGTGGGAACCTTTTTCGGGGGGCATTTTGTAACGCCGGAGTTATCGTTAAATGGACCGGCATGGACAATGTCGGTAACGTTTTTCTGCTATATTATATTTTGGATCATTATGAAATATGATAATATTATAAATCATAATATAGTATTTGTGGCAGCGGCAATTTTTAATTCGTATGATTTGTATATGGTCTTGTCGGGAAGAGGATCAGGTTTTCCTTATATTATAGATAGTATGCAGTATTCAGCAGCATTTTTTGTAGGGTGCCTGGTATTTGAAGTTAGCAGATTAGCTGATAATGATATACATCTAAGAAAAAGATTGAATAAAATCAGCATGGTTGTGATTGCTTTTTTTGTGGCGATATTTGTGTGTCCTGCACAATTGATTTTATTTGGAGCAGACGGCTATACCTTTTTGGACATTTATATTATAGTGCCATTAATGCTTTGGTGGTTTCGTGGAGATAGGATAAATCATTTATTAAACAAAATTCCACTCAGACCAGGAAAGCTGTATTTCCCAATATATTTACTTCATTTCCCAATGATGCTTTTAATAGAAACATTGAATCAGATGGAAGTGATACATGTGAATTATGCATCAATGAAAGTGTTTGGAATATACATGATTGTTTTATTGATTTGCGCTAAATTGGTTGCAATGGGATCGGACAAAGTTCGAGTTTGGAGGTGATGCAATGGTTGCAAAAAAGAGAAATGTAATATTGATAAATATTGTCATAGTTGTTGCAAGTATCATGGCAAGCCTCTATTACTACTATTGTATTTCAAACATAAGTATTCCATTCCATTCAGATGATGCTGGTTCAACATTTGCATTGATGGATGATAAATTTTTTGGGGGAAGTAGTTATCTTCATAACAGTTATAGCATATTTGCTATTCTAGAAAGAATTTGCTGCAATATCTGGGGATATACAGAGTTTTCCACAATACTTGTTTTTGGCATACAGTTTTTTATTATGTTTTTTTTGACTGCAATTATATTGATCGAAAAGAATGATACATGGGAAATTGTCACGTGCAAACTTGTATATTTGGTTTGGATGTGCGCATTGTTGGGAGTCGAGGGAGTTGCAGAAATCCAGATCTCAAAATTTCACACTGGACCAACCATTATCCTGTTACTGATTTTGTTGGCAGAAAAAAAGATGCAGGCGACAACAAAGAAAAAAATTGTGATCGCCGCATTAGTGATAGCTGCATTTTTGCAGATGGATTATGTGCTGTCAATCGTGGTTGTGCTGGTTCCACTGATATTGGTACATATAAGAGAATATGTGAAAAAGGATGATTATAGAAAGGGAATATGGTGCTTACTCTTTTTATGCAGTGTCTGCGCAATTCTGTATATATTCTGTTCGATAAAAGGAATACCGCTTGAACTTTCTATATACGGAAATAGAGATTTCTCTTCTGTGAAGGATATTGTAGATAATATTTCTGTATTTTTTAAAGGCTTGTTTGGAATGTTCAACTGCCAGATTATTGAAAAGAAAATTGTGGCAGTAGACTTTTTGCCGAAGTTTATAAAATGTGCTTTTTTATGTATGGGTATAGGGTATACCGTGTGGTATATTGTAAAGTCTAAGGAAAGAACCGTGTGGAAAAGGCATATTTGCATAGTTATTTTGACAGTTATAGCAGCATTTGTAATGACGGGGGCACAGGGAGATGTGATTAGTATGCGTTATTGTCAGTGTCTGCTGTTCCTACTCCCAATTATTAGCTATGATATGCTTGACAGACTGATATCAATGATAAAATATAGAGGCGTTGTAGCAGGGATAGTCGTGTTAAGTGTGTCAGAGTTTGTTATTGTGAACCCCAATAGTTTGGTATATGAGTTTGATGATTTAACAAAAACCTTAGAGCAAAATGAAATTTCATATGCGGTGGCACCTTATTGGTCTGCCAACGTAGTCAGCGTATTATCAGAAGGAATGGTGCTGGTTCAACCCTGTAACATAGAGAATGGGAGCTTAGTCCAATCTGATATATCAACATTATCTTTATATGAAGACAAGGCTACAACGTTTCGCACAGTCATTTCGAGCGTCAGCCAAAACGAAAGCTGGGATGAAACGTCATTCGGGATGATTCCAGAAAACATTGTTGGAATATACGGATATCCGGAGAAGCAGATTACGGCAGACGAGTATCATAATGTGTATGTATATGATTATGATGTCAGAATAATACCTAGAGAATTTGAAAAAACGGAGCATGCCAACTTTTGTATGGATGGTGAGTTTCTAGGAACGTATGAAATATCATTTATGGATATTGGTAGAGAAATACAACTACAGGTTGAAGGGGGGGAGATTTTAAGCAGATCATGCGAAGATGGTTGGCAGAAGATATTGATAAGTTGCCAGCAAAAAAGCGATAAGTTGACGGTTCATGTTGATAATATGACAGAGCAGGAGATAAATACAAATCATGTTCTGTTAAGGGCGATTTCTGAAACTCTGCCTGTTGAAATTGAGGGAAAAATATGTACTAATGAGAAACCCTTGATAGGAAAAAATGAAAAAACGATGGAGAGTTCGTCGATACCGGTAAAACCAGGAACATACAAATTAGTTTTATATGGAGAGAAAGTAAGAAAAGTTTCCGCAAGTACAGAAGCTGAGAATGTACAAATGACTGTGGGCGAATGTGGGGACAAGAGAAAGATTTATTATTTACAAGTCAAAAAAGAAGAGGAAATTAGCTTTAAAGTAGCATTTGATGCAGATGACATTCAAATAACGAACTTTTCATTAGAGATAGATGAATAGTAAAAAGATAAGAAAAGGTAATATGTAGCAAACGGAGGATTTAAAATGAAAGTTGTATTGCTTGCAGGTGGATATGGAACAAGAATCAGTGAGGAAAGTCATTTAAGACCAAAGCCGATGATTGAAATTGGGGGGCAGCCAATCTTGTGGCATATTATGAAGTATTATTCTAACTATGGGTTTAATGAGTTTATTATATGTGCTGGATATAAGCAGCATGTTATTAAGGAATACTTTGCCAATTATTATTTACACAGAAGTGATGTGACTTTTGACTTCACTTCGGAAAATATGATGCAGGTACATAATAACACTGCTGAACCATGGAGGGTTACAATTGTAGATACTGGTTTAGATACAATGACAGGAGGCAGAATTAAACGTATACAAAAATATATTGATGAAGAACCATTTATGCTGACCTATGGGGATGGCGTGAGCGATGTGCCGATTGATAAGCTATTGGAGTTTCATAAGAAAAACAAACGTATTGTAACGCTGACAGCTGTTCAGCCGGGTGGAAGATTTGGAACTCTTGACATTGAAAATGGGGGAAAGATAGATTCTTTTGCAGAGAAGAAAAAAGAAGATGGTGGTTGGATCAATGGAGGCTATATGGTAGTAGAACCGGAGATTTTTAACCGGATTGAAGGCGATGACACTGTTTTTGAACGTTATCCACTGGAATCTTGCGCGAGAGATGGAGAATTGGATGCATACATGCATGACGGCTTCTGGCAGTGTATGGATACAATGAGGGATAAAGAATTGTTGGAAAAATTAGTGGCACAGCATGATGCACCATGGATGAGATAGAAAATTACATTTATTTGATTTATTATATGAACAGGATAGAGAAAGGAGAAGTGTGACTTTTCACGCATTATATTTATGGAAAAACCAATGATTTCAGTTGTATTACCAAGTATAAGAAAACAAAATCTTGATAAGTATCTTGAAAATATAAGAAAACAGACATATCCAAGTGATAAATTGGAGATTTTAGTTGCATGGGGAAGTAAAGAATCAATAGAAGATTTAAAAGAGAAATATAATTGTAGAGTAATATATAATGATATTGCAGATATGGAGGCTAGACGCAGGGTGGCAATTGAGAATGCATCTGGAGAGTGGATATTCATGGCAGATGATGACAATTTTTTCCCTAATTCAGAATTGATAGAAAATATGATGGAAGCTGTTATGAAAGAAAATGCAAATGCGGCAGAGTGTATCTGGCAGTATTATGACAGAAAAGATTATGCAATAAACAGGTACTGTGCACTGATTGGTGTGTATGATCCTTGTGTTTTCTACTTGCACAGACAGGATCATATGAAAGTATGCGATCATAAATGGAATTTAAATGGGGAACTAGTGTGTGAGAAAGATAAATATTTTAAAGTGAGAATAAAGCTTGGAGAAGTTCCGACAATGGGCGATCAGGGATTTTTGGTTCGCAAAAAAGATATGCTATTAGGAAATAATGGCGAGGCATTAATGCACATGGATGTGTGTGCAGCTATGGTTGATCAGGGTAGATGCGATTTTATTTTTATGAAAGACTATTATGGGCATGACTGCGTCAAGACAAAGAAGCAATTATTAGGGAAATTAAAGCGAAATATAGACCGTTTCCAAGTGGATGGAAAATCAAGAAAAATGAATTATGAAATGAATGGGAAAAAAATGATAATGTTAGGATTAACATTAGGAACATTTATTATACCATTAAAGGATGCAATAAAGGGTTTTTGCAAAATTCATGATTGGGCATGGTTTATTCATCCAATATTATGCTTTCAAGTAGCGTGTATTTATACATGGAGTACTATAAAAAGAATGTTAAAAATTTGTTGAAAAGAAGATGGAAAGGTACGTTTAAAATGAATAAATTTAAAAATATGACGGAAGAACAGGCGAAAAAAGAGATTCTTGATTTGGTAAAACAGTATTGTGATACATATCATAATGTACACAAGACTTATAGGAATGGTGACAGAATTTCCTATGCCTCCCGGGTATATGATAGCTCGGAGATGTGTAATCTTGTAGATTCAGCGTTGGAATTTTGGCTGACAGCTGGGAGATATACAGATATGTTTGAAAAGAAATTTGCAAAATATTTAGGCGCGAAGTATTGCTCACTAGTTAATTCTGGATCTTCTGCCAATTTGTGTGCATTTATGGCACTGACATCTCCGTTGTTGGGAGAACGTCAGGTAAAACCAGGTGATGAGATGATTACTGTGGCGGCGGGATTCCCGACAACGGTAACGCCGGCAATTCAGTATGGTGTAGTCCCAGTATTTATTGATGTTACAATTCCGCAATACAATATAGATGTTACACAGTTAGAGGCTGCATTATCAGACAAAACAAAGGTGGTAATGGCAGCACATACACTTGGAAATCCTTTTGATTTGGCAACTGTTAAGGCATTTTGCGACAGGCATAATTTATGGCTGATTGAAGATAACTGTGATGCTTTGGGATCCCAGTATGTAATTGATGGCGAAGATAAATTCACAGGAACAATTGGGGATATAGGAACATCGAGTTTCTATCCACCACATCATATGACGATGGGAGAAGGCGGTGCTGTTTATACGAACAATGCACTACTAAATAAGTGCATTCGGTCTATGCGAGACTGGGGACGTGATTGTGTCTGTGCATCTGGTCAGGATAATTTGTGCGGACATCGATTTGATAGACAGTATGGAGAACTTCCGATAGGGTACGATCATAAATATGTATATTCTCATTTTGGATATAATTTGAAAGCTACAGATATGCAGGCTGCGATTGGATGTGCGCAACTTGAAAAGTTTCCGGGATTTGTGGAGAGGAGAAGAGAAAATTTTGATCGACTGAAAAATGGACTTAAAGGTACGGAAAAAAAATTAATTCTTCCAGTTCCTTGTGAAAATTCAAAACCAAGTTGGTTTGGATTCTTGATAACATGTAAAGATGGGGTTGATCGTAACAAAGTAGTGCAATATATCGAGGAACATGGGATTCAGACGAGAATGTTATTTGCAGGGAATCTTACAAAGCATCCTTGCTTTGACCAGATGCGAGAAAGCGGAGAAGGCTATCGAATAGTAGGTGAATTAAAAAATACTGACAGGATTATGAATGATACATTTTGGGTAGGTGTATATCCGGGAATGACCGATGAAATGATTGATTATATGGCACAGACAATTAGAATGGCAGTAAACTAGGGGACGAAGCATGAAACACGCAATTGTTACAGGCGCAAATGGATTTATGGGACATCATCTGGTGCAGACACTGATTGATAATGACTATAAGGTATATGCGGTCATAAGAAGTGAAGAGTCGGAGGTGTCTTGTATCGATCAACTGCCAAATGTCGAATTAGTCTATTGTGATATGAAAAACTGGGACAGTCTTCCGGAGAAAATAGATGGTGCACAGATAGAATATGTATATCATCTGGCGTGGGCAGGATCTTCTGGAGATTTGCGGAAGAACTATGAACTTCAGATGGAAAATGTGCTGTCTACGTGTAAACTGATTGAGGCAATGAAGCGGATGCAGATAAAAAGGCTGTTAGCTGCAGGAAGTGTTACACAGTTAATGTATCGGGATTATTTGACAGAGGATCAGATCTTGCCTGAAATGGTAACCTGCTATGCAATAGGGAAGATCAGTGCAGAATATTTGTGCAAGTGCCTGTGTACGGAATATGGGATTGACTTATGTTGGACGTATATTTCTAATTTTTATGGTGCAGATGATACTACAAATAATTTTATTAATTTTTTGATCAGAAGCTATACGCGAGGGGAAGTTCCCAGTCTTACAAGTGCGGAGCAGTATGCTGATTTTGCCTATGTGACAGACATTGCAAGGGCATTGATGTATGCCTGCGAAAAGGGAAAGAAGAATACAGCTTATTATGTGGGATATGGACATCCGAGACCGTTAAAAGAGTTTATAATAGAATTAAGGAACATTGTGAACGAGAAAATAGAGAGTGGAATCGGCTTAAAAGATTTTAACGGGCATAATGTTGATTTTACTAAGATTGATGTTGAAAAGTTGACGCGTGATACGGGGTATCGCGCAGAAATCTGCTTTGAAGACGGAATCAGGCTGTGTTGTGATGCATATTTACAGGGAGGAAAGTAGAAAAGCTATGAAACTGGTGTCTGTAATTATTCCGACATATAACCGTGGGAAAATGTTAAGTGAGTGTGTAGATTCTATATTAAAAAGCACTTATACAAATCTGGAAGTTCTGATTGTAGATAATAACTCTACGGATAATACGGTTGAACTTATGCAGGAGAAGTTTGGAAGTGACAAACGTGTGCATATGATAGGTTTGAAAGAAAATCTGATGGCTGCCGGAGGCAGAAATGAAGGGATTATGCATGCTAAGGGAGAATACTTTTTATTTGTAGATAATGATAATATTGTATATCCGGATATGATCAGTCATCTTGTGGCAGAGATGGAAAAAGATTCCAGAATAGGATTGGTTGGACCACTGTCAATTAATAAATATTATGGAGACACTATTTGGCTTGCAAGCGGAGATTATCATTTTTTTTCTTCCAGACCGAAGGGTTTGTATGCAGGGAAAAAGGTTGAGGAAGTGGAACTAAAAAAGAGATATGCTACATGTTATTCTCCGAATATCATGATGGTTAGCAAGGATGCAATTGAAGCAGTCGGTGGTTTTGATACATCTTATTATGCGATGTACGAAGAGGCAGATTTTGGGTATCGCATTTTAAAAGCAGGATTTACGGCGTACATAGTGACAGATGCAAGAACGCATCATATGAGTTATATAAGCAAGGGAGAAGACGCAAAACTGCGGACGTTGGGAATCGGTTTCCCAGAAAGAGCATATCATTATGCCAAGAATCGTACGGTATTTATGAAAAAATATGCAAAATGGTACCATATGATAAGTTATTATCTTATTTTTATACATGTATTTACTATATATTATATAGCAGAAGCATTGCTGCACGGAAGAAAAGATATTGCAAAAGCATGGTGGAAGGGAACCAGGGATGGTGTACATATACATGCAGAGAAAAAGATAAAAGTTAATATTTAACGGTAGCGAAAAGACGTTGGAGAAGAAATATGAAAAACAAGAAAAAAGCTGTGTCTATCTTAATTTTAATCATGGTTGGCATGGTATGTGCACTGTATTTTTATAATGAACTAATACATATGGAGATACCAATTCACTCTGATGATGCAGGTAGTGCAACAGATTTGCGAGATATGATAGAGATGGGGAATTGGAGATGGAGTTACTGGTTATCTCCATTTAATTGGATTAACGCGGGACTGTATTTAATATTAGGTCCATGTGAAATCTTTCTACAGACCTTTTTTTCTGTAAAATATTTTATATGTATTACAATGGCTCTTTTATTGGCTGTATATAGAAAGGAAAAAGTAGAGTGGTGGATTGTTCCGGTATTTGTATTCTGTAGTATGCCGGGGTGCTTTGGAACAGCAAGTATTCAGCCGTTGAAGTTTCATGTGTGGACAATTGTTGTTCCATTGGTGTGTCTTGTTTATATTCTTTTCAGAGGAAATGATCTGCATCAGATTCAGAAGAAAGATATTTGTATTTTGGCAATTATTTCTTTGATTGGAATTGCAGAGAAGGATATTTTGATAGCAGTGAACTGCTGGCTGCCGTTTCTGCTGTATTGGGTAATATATTTTATACAGTGTGGTGTGGTAAAAAAATATATCAAACAGATTCTGCTAGTTGGCATGTCAGGTCTTATTCTTGGGAAATTGGTTTTTGAGACCTATGTTTATGGAGGATATGGAGCCAGTACATTCGTAACCATTGGCGAACTGGGAGAGAACATTCGGGTTGGAATAAGCGGACTTTTGTCGATGTTTAATATCAATTTGATCGGCAATGATGTACTGCAGTATAACACGGTAATTGCGTTTTTGAGACTGCTGTTTCTGCTTATGGCGTTTGCGGTGGTTGGAGCACGGGTAAAGGAGATTCGGGTAAAAAAAATAGAGAATGTGAGTATGGTAGATGCCATAATGACAATCAGTGTGCTGGTGGTACTCGTTATCTATTTAATTGGAGGAAAGCGGGAAGATGATATATCAATTCGCTATGCTGCTTATGTTTATTATGCATTGCTGGTACTTTTATGCCGAAAAATGTGTGAGGTCGTTCAAAAAGATCAACTTGAACTTCAGATAAAGAGCTGCAGAATCAATATGGTTTCTGCATTCTGCGTAGTGGCAATTATAGTGTCGGCAGATCCGGTGACGTTTACAAGAGAAGAAAATGAAACGGATATACTTGCGGAAACAATAGCGTCAAACGAGCAACTTGAATGTGGACGTGGATCTTTTTGGCAGGCAGGAGTTGTCAGCTGCTTAACTGGTTATCAAAAAGAAGTACAGGCAGCAGAATGGAGTCAGGATCAGGTAGTACCATATTTAAGCGTATGGGATTCTTATGGGGATGGAAATAAAAAATATAATTTTTTCGTAGTGAACGAGGAAAAGAATTTTGGCATAACAGAGAAAAATCTGATTGAGCTGTTTGGAGATTATGAAGAAAAATATAGTGTGGGAGATAATAGTATATTCCTTTATGATTATGATATAAGAACTGCACCTCTGGTGATTAAAGCGGATAGCCTCAATTATATCGGATCGGAACATGAATTGAAGGTAAAGAATGAATGCATTCAGGTGGCATCAGGGGAATATATTCAAATAAACAATTTGTATGTTACAGCGGGAAAAATTCGGCTGATTATTGATGGAACATTCGATAAAGATGCAGTACAGATAGAGCAGGAACTTGGCGCTGAGATGATTCAAAGTGCGCGCAATAAGTGTGAGTATGAAATAGAGGTAGCGCAGTTAAATGACGCGATGAATATTCAGCTGAACAATGTTTCAGAAAAAAATGTCCAGATAAAAGATATACGGATAGAACGTGTTGATAACAGTATAGAATTAGAGCAGGCCTCTGAGTATAAGCTGTATCTGACTCCGGGATACTATGTTTTTAACGTGATCGGAAATGGAATAAGAAAATCAGAATTTGCTTTTAAGCTGGATGGTAAGATAATTGAACCGGAGATAATAAAGGCTGGAAGGCAGAAGGTGTCATATGCTATTTCTATACCGTTGGAAGGCGAGCTGGAAGTAACTTTCAAGTCTTCGGGCGAGATACAAAAGATATACTATCAGAATGAAATACAGGGATATTTAGTGAATCCGAAGAAAATTGTTTATACAACAGATTATGGTATAAAAATAAACAAAAAGGCATCTCTTTTGTACGGTCCGTATGCGCAGCTGGAAAGCGGTAAGTATCTGGTAGATATCTATGGTGAAAATCTTGCGCAGGATAATATTTATTTTACATGTGACGGCGGAACACGATATGATAGATATACGGTACTGCAAAACCAGGAAGATCATTTTGAATATGAAATAATAGCAGATGAGACAGTTAATAATTTTGAGGTGATTATCACTGGCATTGGAAATGAAGAACAGAATACAAAGGTAAACTATTATGTATTAAGTGAGGAAGATGAAAATACAGACCCTGTTATAAATTTGAAATATCTGTACAATGACAGAAACATTTATACATCTGGAGAAAAAAATGATAAAGATGAGCAGATTGTTTTGAAAAATGGAGATATTTGTTTTGGACCATATATAGATCTGCCGTCAGGAACTTATCAATTAGATTTGTATGGTGATAACCTGCAACAGGCAGAAGTTAAGATTACGGAGCAAGACGGCACGGTTTTGATTGAAAGTTTAAAAGAGATAGCCGAGTCGGAGCAGATGCTGAGTTTTTCCTTTGAAAGTGAGAATGATTTTGAAAAGTTTGAGGTGGTTGTTACGAATGCAGATCAAAAACAGGTAACATTACAAGGATATAATATTAAAAGCCTTACGTTGGACAAAAATGAGTGATGAATTATGTTACTTGCGTTTGTGATTGCGTATCAGGCAGAAAGAGGTTGAAAATGGATTTTTCCTTTTTTAGAGATAAAAAAGTTCTAATTACCGGTCATACCGGTTTTAAGGGTTCATGGATGTGTAAGCTGTTGATTATGGCTGGAGCGAAGGTGACGGGGTATGCGTTAGAGTCACCTACTGATCCGAGTTTGTTTGAGTTGTGCAGAATTGCAGATGGGATGAATTCGGTTGTCGGGGATATTCGCGATCTGGATCATTTGAAAAAGATATTTGCAGAAGTACAGCCTGAAATTGTAATTCATATGGCGGCGCAGCCTTTGGTGCGGGAATCGTATCAGAATCCGGTATATACATATGAGACAAATGTAATGGGGACGGTTAACATTTTAGAATGTGTGCGTTTAAATCCTTGTGTGAAGTCATTTGTGAATGTGACGACAGATAAGGTGTACCTTAATAAAGAGTGGGAGTGGGGATACCGTGAGAACGAGGAATTAAACGGCTATGATCCGTACTCTAATTCCAAATCCTGCTCGGAGCTTGTGACAAGCAGCTATTTGAAATCGTTTTTTCAGGACAGTGATACTGCTATTACAACCTGTAGAGCAGGGAATGTAATTGGTGGAGGCGATTTTGCGACTGACCGTATTATTCCGGATTGCATCAGGGCGGTAGAAAAAGGAGAAGAGATTGTTGTGCGTAACCCGTTTTCGACAAGACCTTACCAGCATGTGTTAGAGCCGGTGGCAGCATATTTGATGATTGCAAGGGCTCAGTATGAAGATAAGAAGTTTGCAGGAAATTATAATGTCGGACCGGATGAGACAGATTGCTGGACGACAGGCAATTTGGTAGATCTTTTCTGTAAAGAGTGGGAGAAACAGACTGGTACACAGGTTACATGGGTGAACAAGTATGATGGTGGTCCTCATGAGGCAAATTTTCTGAAACTCGATTGTTCCAGGATTAAGAGAACCTTTGGCTGGAAACCGGTATGGAACGTAGAGAAGACTATGGAAAAGATTGTGGAGTGGTCAGACTGCTATTTGAAGCATGGGGATATTGTGGAATGTATGGAACGGCAGATTGAGGAATTCTGTGGATAGAATAATTTAGGCGCAAGGTGATTGGTAAGACGATGCAGACATTCTGCTAGGAATGATGTAGAATCAGGATTGCTTTTGTAGAATAGCAGGGGAGAAATAGTTAGAGAAATGTTTATGAAACTCAATGATAAAAAAGTATTGCTAATCTGGGGATTGAGAATTGCTTTTTTAGTGCAATTGTTGGTACTTGTATACTTTAATTTGACCCACTTGAAGTATATTGTGGATTATGATGGATCTGTACCTGTTGCGCAGGCAATGGAAATATGGAAGCAGAAAAGAATTTTTATACATGACTGGGGATATCAGACAACGATGGGATTGGATTCTCCGGTTTTATTAGCGGCGTTGCTGTACGGGGTAACAGGTAATGGATGCCTTGCATATGGAATGGCAAATATTATCTGGATACTATTGTTATTACTGGTGATTAACGATATATACACTGAGTGTGAAATTAGAAAAGAGTATCGGTATGTGGGATTTGTATTATTGCTGACACCATATACAATGGGAAATCTTGGTTATATGCCCGTCCTTTTTACTGGACCTGCATTTTATCTTGTTAAGGTTTTTATCACTGTTTTGTGCTTTGATATTCTTTTGAAGATGCATAAGGGTATTTTGTTGAAAAAGGTGTTGCCATTATGTGGGGTATTATTGATTCTTGTAATGTTGTCAGGAATATCATCAGGAATATATGTCCTGATTAGCGGTATTTTCCCGATGCTGGTGTGCGAATGGCTTTATGTTGTGAAGGAAAATGATTGGAAGAAAGCGATAAATCCCCGAGTAGGACTTTTAGCACTTGTGATAGTCGGATTTGTGATAGGGCTTATGATCCAGAAACATTTGGGGTTTGCAAGCAAAGACAGTGCAATGACGTTGATGTATGAAGGCGGATTTATAGCGAATATAGGAGCCTGTGTTGTCGGAATTCTGGAATTATTTGGTGCAGTTCCAGGTGCGGATAATATTAAGATATTATCACTGCAGGGAATTTCATATTTAAGTGGATTTGCTATAGTTGTTATTCTATTCATTACACTTGTATTTTGTATCCGTAAGTGTACAAAAGAAATGAATTATTTTCTGATGTGGGGCTGGGTGGCTTTCGCATGTAATATGGTGGTTTTGATATTGTCCAATACATGTTATGGCGGAGGAATTTTTGAGGCAAGGTATCAGATTTTTACGATGCTTCCACTGGTAGTGATTTTGCCAAAGTATCTCGAAAATATTAAAGTCTGCAATGTATTACCACAGACGATAATTGCAGGCGTTGTTTTTTCTGTGCTTGTAGTAAATTATACGCATTACAGAGAATATTATGCATGTGATAATTTCTATGATTCCATTGAACAGGTGGTGGATATGGCAAAGGAACAGGGGGCGGATGCATTAGTTGTTCTGGGTGAAGATATGATTACAACCGGGAGAATAGCAAGGCTTTGCGATTCGCATATGCCTGTAATTGTATATGCTACATGGGATAATGTTCATGGATGGGGAGGTTCTACCCTTAGAATGGGGGATTATCCGGCAGTGCGCCGGTACGTTGTGTTGACAGGAGAAAGTGGATATAATGGAGTTGGCGATGAAATAAAGGGGGCATGGAAACCTGCCGGTACGATGGGAAGCTGGCAGATGTATATTGGATCGAACTAAGGGGATATAGAGATGAAGAATTATGCGAAGCTAATGAGACCGCAGCATTGGGTAAAAAATGCTCTGATTTTTTTGCCAGTGTTTTTTAATGGAAGTGTATTTGATTGGAATATCATGTGTAAGTTGATACTGGGGTTCTTTTCGTTTTCATTTTGCGCATCGTTGATTTATATAATCAATGATATTTGTGATGTGGAAAAAGATAGACAGCATGAAAAGAAAAAGTTTCGACCGATTGCGTCCGGAAAGGTGAGTATTCGGTCTGCGACTGTACTGGCGGTATTTTTGGGAATATGTAGTGAAATCCTTGTGTATTTTGCAAGTGGAATCATAAGTGGAGCAAATGTATGTCTGGTAATATATCTGGGATTAAATATTGCATATAGTACTGGTCTGAAGAATCGACCGATTATCGATGTTATGATTCTTGCAAGTGGGTTTGTTCTGCGCGTGCTTTATGGTTCGCAGGTTGCAGGCATTGACGCATCGCAGTGGCTGATTTTAACAATCATGATGTTTTCGCTTTATATGGGACTTGGCAAGCGTAGAAATGAATGGAAGAAGAGCGCAGAACTTGGAACCGAGACGAGAGCGGTATTAAAATATTATAGCTATGAATTGCTGAACCGTTATATGCTGATCAGCCTTGTTCTTGGTCTGGTATTTTATGCGTATTGGTGTGCGGGGATTACGACAAGCAGGTTAATGATATGGACACTGCCATTAGTTATTGCAATTCTGATGAAGTATGAGATGATTATTGGAAATGATTCTTATGGAGATCCGGTAGATGTTCTGCTTTCAGATTGCTATCTGATTGCAATGGTTCTGATTTATGTTGTGGTTGTGTGTACTTTGTTGTATGTAATTTAGGAAAAGAGAATGAACGTATTTGATTTTGATAAAACAATTTATAAAAAGGATTGTTCCGTTGAATTTTATAAATATATAATAAAAAGGAAACCATGGATATTGCTGCGATGTTTACCGGGACAGTTGATGGCTGCAGTCTCCTATAAACTGGGAAGAATTACAAAAGAAAAATTCAAGGAACGGTATTTTTCATTTTTGCAGTACATAGATACAGAACTTCTTGCAGATAAATTTGCTGAGCAGGAGTTAGCGAACATGGCGCCGTGGTATCTGGCGATGAAGAAAGAGGATGATGTTATTATATCTGCTTCGCCGGCGTTTCTTGTTACAGCGTTTGCAAAGAAGCTTGGCATTATGCATGTACTTGCAACGGATATGAATCCGCATACGGGAAAAATTAATGGAGCAAACTGTCGCGGGCAGGAAAAGGTTGTACGCTTTAAGAAAGCTTTTGCGGAAGCAGTGGATAATTTTTATTCGGATTCTGTTTCGGATACACCCATGGCAAAAGAAGCCTGTGTGGCGTATCTGGTAAAGAAGGGAAAACCAGAAGTGTGGAACGTGTAAAATAGAGGTAGATTTCAATGGGTGGGTCAAATGAGCAGCCAGGAGGCCGCTCATTTTTCAGTTAGAACGGTTTCGTTTGATTATAAGGTGCTTGATAGGAAACAGGTAAGCAATCATATTTATTGTCTTTTTTCAAAAAATCCACTATACTGGGAATATAATATGAGTATAATCATATGCTAGAGATTGCTTTTTGAAAGTGAGGAAAATATGCTCGAAATTCAAATTCGGAACGTGGGTAAAATAAAAGAGGCATGTATTGAGCTGCCGGGCATTACTGTGATTGCAGGATTGAATGGAACGGGAAAAAGCACGATTGCGAAGAGCGTATTTGCAGCCGTAAATGCGCGGAAAAATATTGCCGGGAAGATTCGGAATGATCAAAGACAGTCTATAGAGGATGAACTGGAACAGTGGCTTGAGCAGAATAACGATTTTGATGATATCATGCTCTTTTTTGAGGCTCATGAGGAACTGACACAGCATATTTTAGAAGCGTATGAGAATGAGAAGTGGGAGAAAGATGAGATCTATGAAAAGACAAAGAAAATAATTAAAGAATATTGTGCCGATAATATCCTGGATACTAGCGATATAGAAGAACCAGTTGAAGAAATAGTAAGGATTTTGAATAGAAATCTTGATGAGTATGTACGTTTTTTTGTGGAACAATATTACCAGAATGTTTTTAGAGACCAAATAAATCCAATTGGTACAGAAAAAACAGCATTTGTAAATTATAGAAAGACAGATGAAGAAAAGACAGTAACATCTTCGGTATCATTTCAGCATAATAAGATGAGTATCATTGGAAAAATACTCACACTTCAGCAGGAAAACGCTATCTATATTGAAACACATAGTGTTTTGGATTTTTGCCAGGATTTAGGAAGACGTTCCAACCGTACAGGAAGGATGACACTGCCGACGAGGGAATTGTTAAGCAGTCTGTCGGCAGAAAGAAAATTGACGTTTGCGCAGCAGCAGGAGCAGGAACGCAATCAAAAGATTGTGCAGCATATTGCTGAAAATATTACACATGGGCATTTACAGAAAAGCAAGAATGGAACGATCGAGTTTTGGGCTGAGGGGATTAATGAAAAAATAGAATTTTCTAATATGTCGGCAGGTTTAAAGATATTTACCGTATTGCAGCAACTGATCAGTAATTATTCGCTCAAGAGAGGGGATGTTCTGATTGTAGATGAGCCGGAAGTAAATCTGCATCCGACATGGCAGATTGCTTTGGCAGAAATTTTAGTACGGATATATAAGGAATTGGGGATTTTCATTCTGGCAAATTCCCACAGCCCATATTTTATACGGGCGATAGAAGTAAAGATGGCAGAGTATGAGTGTGCACTTCAAGGACGCTATTATTTCATGAAGCAGGATGAGAATGCTTATATAAGTGTAGATGTAACAGAAAATACGAATGAAATATATGACGCATTGTACCAGCCTTTGAATTTACTGTAACATGGGGACAAAAGATGAGTGATAGACTGATTAAGGATTATCGACCATATCTGGCGAAATTAAAGGACATTTCTTATGACAAGGAACATAAAGTATCCCTGATTGAAGATGAGGATATGAGTCATAGAATGTACAATTTTGATGGTATTTCTGATAACTTTTCTAAGAGGACACGCGGAGAAAAGAATATGTCTTGTGATGGATATTATGAAAAAACGTCACAGGATACATACCTGGTTGAGTTTAAAAATCAAGAAGAGGGTAAGATTGATAAGAAATGGCTGAAAAATAAGATATATGACAGTATTGCAACAGTAGTAATGAATGAGAATGTTACGAGAACGGATGTGGCGGGACGAGTGACCGTCATTATTGTATATAATGACGCAAATCATGGAGAAAAGACAGACAGTGATTATTCTACATCGGAGGCATTTAACCGGTTTAGTGAGAAGCTAGGGGAACTTTCTGGAAGAAAAGATGTGGATTCGCTGCCTAAGAAGTTTGATTTGGAGAGATACAAAGGAATACTTTTTAAAGATGTCTATACAGTTGATAGAAGAAATTTTGAAAAGTATTTTTTAAAGATCCTTTTTGAATAGAAAATCAGAAATGAGAGTATCGGATATGGAAAAAGACCCATTTAAGAAATATTTAAAGGAATCTGAGCCGGATAAAGCAAGCAAAGGTTATGCGTGGAGCACAGCAATCGGACTTCAGGCGGTAGATGGACTCAGACCATCCAGATATTTAATTGATACAGCTATTCAAAATATTGAGGGCAAGATCACTTTAAAAGAAGCACAGAATCTTATTAACAGTTATTATGAAGAAAGACCTGTACATGTATCAGCTGATGAACGCACAGAAGAAGCAGATAAGGTATCGTCTCGTATAGCGGAGATCCTGTCGGAAAACGCTTTTTCTTTTTCACCGAATGAATATATCTCTATTCATCACAGACTCTTTAAAGGAATTTACAAACATGCAGGAAAGATAAGAGATTATAATATCACAAAAAAAGAATGGGTACTTGATGGAGCAAGCGTTATATATGGCAGCGCATCAGAATTGAGATCCACACTTGAATATGACTTTTTGCAGGAAAGGGGCTATAGTTACAAAGGGCTTTCAATGGATGAAATTATTCACCACCTTGCGGTGTTTGTTTCCAGATTGTGGCAAATTCATATTTTTGGAGAAGGTAATACAAGAACAACAGCAGTATTTTTTATTAAATATCTGAGAACACTTGGATTTTCGGTAACGAATAGTATATTTGCTGAAAATGCATGGTATTTTAGGAATGCACTTGTACGTGCGAATTATACTGATTTACAAAAAGGTGTTCATGAAACAACAGAGTATCTGGAGGTATTTCTTAGAAATCTACTTTTAAATGAGAAAAATGAGCTCCACAATCGCAACCTGCACATAAGTGGACTTTGGGATGATGAAAAAGTGGATATTGAAGCCGGAAAAGTGGACATTGAAGCCGGAAAAGTGGACATTGAAACCCCGAAAGTGGATATTACACATACAGTGGCGGGGAAAGCGATAGATTTTTCTGCTCGGACGCTTACCCATATCGATATACTTTTTGAAAAATTTGGCTACGATAAAATATTCGGAAGAAGTGCAATTATGGATATCCTGAAGCTGAAAAGCTCCGGGGCATCTAAACTGATATCAAATTTGTTACAAGCTGATATTATAGAACCAGTATCAGGACACGGAAAGGGAAAGTATAAATTTAAAGAATAAATGGACATGGCAAGGCTGTGGAAAATCCTCCCAGCCCATTCCCCGTTGTAATCCCTGACGAAAAAGATTATACTAAGGTGAAACCATAATCAGGAAGAATAGAGGGGAATGAACTTTGAAAAAGAAAAAATTACTACAACTGTTATCGGGAGCCCTGACAGCGGCGCTCCTGATCTCGGGGAACGGTGTGGCTGTTGCCGCACAGGAACTGAACGGGACAGCGGGAGAGTGTGTACAGGCAGAGCAGACAAAGGAAGCTGCCGTGCAGACGGAAGAGACACAGCAGACCGAAGAGATGACGGAACAATCGGACGGGACAAAACAGTCAGAAGAGATTGCCGTGCAGTCGGAGGCGACAGAAGCGGTTGAGGAGACAACAGAGCAGACCGAGGAGACGCAGACAAAAACAGATGAACTGCGTCAGGAATTACTTCAGCTTCTGGAGCAAAAGACAGTCATGGCGACGGTCTATCTCACAGATCTCTATGAGGTGCGCGAGGAGCCGGATGCAGACAGCGCCGTAGAGGGAAGTCTGCCGTCCGGTAGTCAGGTGTTGCTTAAAGATGTAGCGATTGATGGCGGCAGCGTCTGGTACTATGTCATGTTTGCAGTGGACGGGCAGGAGCGGTACGGCTATATCGAGGCGTCACATCTTGTCACGAGTGATACGGATTTCAGAGCCTGGGAGGAGAAGCTTGGCGCTGCGGATGAAGCGGCGGGTGAGAAGCTCAAAAAGAGCGGCAACCAGGACATTCTTGCGTTCCCGGAGTCCTACCGGGCAGCACTCACACAGCTTAAGGCATCCCATCCGAACTGGACGTTTGTACCGATGCAGACAAATCTGGAGTGGAGCAGTGTTGTGAGCGCAGAGATGCAGAACAACAGAAGCTGGGTGCATCAGAGCAAAGGGGACAACTGGAAGGCGGAGGCTGCCTCCCAGAGCGGTTGGTACATTGCGTCGCAGGCGGCAGTGGAATACTGCCTGGATCCGCGTAATTTTACCAACGATGCCTACATATTTATGTTTGAACAGTTGACATACAATGCGCAGTACCACACGGTGGATGCGGTTTCCAATATCGTGTCCGGCTCTTTTATGCAGGGAGAAGTGCCGGGAGCGGGGACAACCTATGCGCAGGCATTTTATGACATCGGAAACAGTCTTGGAGTCAGCCCGTTTTTCCTGGCATGCAGAGTTTATCAGGAGCAGGGAAGCGCGGGAACATCGCCGCTGATTTCCGGAAACTATCCTGGGTATGAGGGATATTACAACTACTACAACATCGGAGCAACCGGAACGACAACGACGGACGTCTATGTCAACGGTTTGAAAACTGCCCAGAATAAAGGCTGGGATACCAGAATGAAAGCCTTGACCGGTGGTGCACAGTATATCTCGCAAAATTATATCTTAAAAGGACAGGACACCCTTTATCTGCAGAAATTTGATGTGGACGCTTCCTACAACGGATTGTATTCCCACCAGTATCAGCAGAATATCACAGCGCCGATGACGGAGGGCAAAAAGATCCGGACGGCGTACAGCCAGACCAACGCGTTGGAGAATCCGTTCGTGTTCAAGATTCCGGTATACAACAATATGCCGGCAACAGCATGCCCTTCGCCGGACGATCAGGATAACACCGCGACAGCCGCGGCACTGCGTGCGTTTGTAGTGCGTCTGTATGAGGATGCGCTGGGCCGTACCTCCTACCAGGATTCGGAGATCGACTACTGGTATCAGGCGCTGCGTAACGGAGAGAAAACGGGCGCAGAAGTCGCCTATGGCTTTTTCTTTAGCACGGAATTTCAAAACAAAGGTCTGCCAGATGATATATTTGTGGATGTTCTATATAAAGTAATGTTTGACCGCCAGGCAGATAGTGGAGGAAAATCAGACTGGCTGTCAAAGCTTTCGAACGGCATGAGCAGAGAGTATGTTTATCGCGGATTTGCTGATTCACAGGAGTTTGCAAATGTATGTGGACAATATGGTGTAAGACAGGGAACGATTTCTCTTGGCAGATACCGGGATCAGAATGAAGGGGTAACATCATTTGTAAACCGGTTGTATGTGAAGTTATTGGAGCGTCAGGGAGACGAGGATGGAATGGAGAACTGGTGCAGAGTTATCCTGACAAGAGCAGATACGGCAGAGAATGTGGCTTATGGCTTCGTGTTTTCTTCAGAGTTTACAAATCGCAATACATCAAATGAAGAGTTTGTGAAGATTATGTATCAAACCTTCTTAAATCGTGAATATGACCAGACGGGATTGGAAGACTGGGTTGGGCAGTTGAATGCCGGAGTCAGTAGAGAGCAGGTGTTCCGTGGTTTTGCAGGAAGTGTGGAATTTCATAATCTGATGGTGGCATATGGCGTTGAATAGGGAGAATTATTATGAAAAGTTATGTAAAATTGATGAGACCACAACATTGGGTTAAAAATGTACTGATTTTTTTACCTGTATTTTTCAATGGCAGTGTATTTAAAGGGAATGTTATGGGAAAATTGTTCCTTGGTTTTTTGGCATTTTCACTTTGCGCTTCGTTGATATATGTTATAAATGACATTTGCGACGTAGAAAAGGATCGAATGCATGAAAAGAAAAAGTATCGACCGATTGCTTCTGGGGAAGTAAGCATTCCGGCAGCAGTTGTCTTTGCGGTTGTACTGGGTGTGTGCAGCGAATTATTTCTTTATTTGGCGGATGGGATGAAAAGTGGTGCGAATGTCTGCCTGATTCTTTATTTGGTTTTGAATATAGCGTACAGCTCAGGACTAAAAAATCGACCGATTATAGATATTATGATTCTGGCGAGTGGTTTTGTAATCCGGGTGCTGTTTGGAGCACAAATTTCAAATGTTGTACCATCGCAATGGCTGATACTGACGATTATGATGTTTTCTCTGTATATGGGGTTGGGAAAAAGGAGAAATGAGTGGAGAAAAAGCACAGAACTTGGAACCGAAACGAGAACGGTATTAAAGTATTATACCTATGAACTGCTAAATCGTTATATGCTGGTCAGTATGGTGCTGGGATTGGTGTTTTATGCGTACTGGTGTGCTGGAATTACAGCAAGTACTTTAATGATATGGACACTTCCACTTGTTATAGCTATTTTGATGAAGTATGAGATGATTATTGAAACGGATTCTTATGGTGACCCGGTGGATGTATTGCTCTCTGATAAATATTTGATTGCGCTGGTGTTGTTGTACGTGATTCTGATATGCCTATTTATGTATGTGATATAAAATGAATCCGTTGGATTCATATTAGAAGTTCCTGCGGAACTTCGGATGCGCAGAAGTCGGCGCAGAAAAGATGATATAATGTGCGCGAAGGCAGGGAGATATTTCAGGTATACATGAGGTAAAGGAAGAAATGAACGTATTTGATTTTGATAAGACAATATATAAAAAAGATTGTTCTATTGAGTTTTATAAGTTTGCAGTAGCAAAGAATCCATTTCTGCTATTGAAATGTTTCCCAAGACAGTTTGGAGCCATAGTACAATACAAAATGGGAAAAATCACAAAGGAAAAACTGAAGGAACGGTATTTTTGTTTTTTGCGTTACATAAATGTTGACTCCTATGTGCAGGAGTTCGCTGAAAGGGAAATAAACAATATTGCAGGCTGGTATCTGGATATAAAACAGGAGAATGATGTTATTATTTCGGCATCACCGCAGTTTTTGGTTACAGCATTTACAGACAGGCTTGGTATAAAATATATACTTGCAACAGACATGGATAAGCACACAGGTAAAATTACGGGGAAAAATTGTCGCGGAGAAGAAAAGGTAACGCGTTTTCAGAAGGTTTTTAAGGATTCCGTGGATTGTTTTTATTCGGATTCCATGTCGGATGCACCGATGGCAAGAATGGCAGGGCAGGCTTATCTGGTGAAAAAGGATATGCCAGAGAGATGGGATATTGAGGCGGAGAAAAAGCTTAAGAAAAATTAAGAATTTTTTGGTAATAGATGATTGCAAAGTAAATGTATGAAAAGTTATAATTAGATCATGCATAATTCTTGTGGATAGAAAGGTACATAGGGACAGGCAGAAAGGGGAAACGAGTATGAAAGTGAACAAATTGGTAAAAAGTTTTGCGGTGGCAGTGGCGTTAAGCCTTGCGTTGACGATACCAGTGCTGGGTGCAGAGCCGGAAGTGGACGAGTTAACAATGGTATCAAGTGAGCAGACTGTGGAGAAAGAAGGATTTACAGCAGCAGGAGCACATGCGTCCATATATCCGGATCCAACGATGTATGATGCGGTATTTTCTAATAATACAAAGATAAACCTGGTGTTTAATGTCAGAACTTTCGGCAATGAGATGGAACGCTATGAGATTAAGATTTTTAAGGGGAACGCAGAGAGTGCAGCGAATATGGTTGCAAGGAAAAATGCGGATTTTGATGTGACAAAGGGAACAGCAGACATTACATATAGCTGGGATACGTTAGATGTCAACAAATTTACACCGGGTACATACACGATTAGCTGCACGTCGTTTTATAATTCTACGAACGGGGATGTAGTAAATAACAAGGAATTATTTAATGTGACGCTGGAGGATTACAGATTAATCTTAGACAGGCAGTTTGTGCAGCGCCTCTATGAAAAAGTGTTTCAGAGAAGTGCAGATCCTACCGGACTAAATGATTGGAGCAATAAGCTGTATAATGGAACTACGACAGGTGCAACAACCGTATGGAATTTTTGCTTTAGTCCGGAATTTATCAGCAAGAATGTTGGTAATGAACAGTATGTAGATATTCTTTATCAGGCAATGTTTGACCGTGAGGCAGATGCAGATGGAAAAGCCAATTGGCTGGAAGTCCTGAACAATGATTTGTCAAGAGCGTATGTATTAAAGCAGTTTACAGATTCGGCAGAGTTTAACCAGCTTTGCAGTGCGTATGGTATTCAGCAGGGAACAGTTGAATTGAATGAAAATCGTGATAAGAATCCACAAGTTACTGCATTTGTCAGAAGGTTATATACGATTGCGCTTGATCGCTCGGCAGATGTTGATGGTCTGAATAGCTGGACTGGAAAATTGCTGCAGAAGACACAGACACCTGCGCAGATAGCATCTGGCTTTGTTTTTTCGCAGGAGATGGAAAACAGAGAACTGAGTAATCAGGAATTTGTTACTATGCTCTATAAAACTATGATGGATAGAGAGCCGGATGATACGGGACTAAATGACTGGGTGACAAAGCTTCAGTCAGGTACCAGCCGTCAGACGGTATTTAATGGATTTGCTAACAGCGTAGAATTTGACCGCATTGTCAGATCCTATGGATTAAAATAAGAAATATTTGATGGTACATAAGGAGAAAGGGGACGGATCTATCACAGTGAGGATGATCTGTCTCCCTTTTTTGCTATGAACAGCGGTGGTTGCAGTTATAATATGTGTTTCTAAATGTGGCTGAAAAATAGACAAGGGAGAGTTAAAATGTTATAGTAATGTCAAGAGAAAACTTAAAGAGACTTTAATAGAGTTTTTTATTCAACAGGGGAAAGTGAGGAATGAAAATGAGGAGACGTGTAGTGGCAGGGGTTTTGGCTATATTGCTTACCTGCGGAGTGATGTTGTCTGAAAATCTTGTATATGCAGCGGAGAATACAGAAGTAACAGCGGACGCTGACTTGGAAACGAATGCGGCAGAGACTACAGAAAAAGAGAACACAGAAGAGAAAGCAGAGACAGTAACAGAACAGACAGAATCGTCAGAAGCAATATCTGAGACAGAAAGAATAGAAGAAACAGAAGATGATGCTGGAATAACAGCGGATGCTAAGAATGCAGTGGATGAAACGGTAAGCGTGGATGAGCTGGAAGAAATTGAAGTAACAAATAAAATGAAGTATGCTACATCTGGTAAATGTGGCGATAATCTGACGTGGACCTATGGCGGCGGAGTGCTCACTATCAGCGGTAGCGGAGCAATGTATGATTATCCGGTATATGACACGCCAAGTTCCTCGCAGTGTATGCCATGGTATAACTATAAGTCTGCAATCACAACAGTAAATATTGCAGAGGGGGTTACAACGATTGGTGCATGTGCATTCTGGGGATGCAGTTCATTGACAAGTGTGACGACACCTACAACGATTTCTACGATTGGCTTTGGCGCGTTTTGTGCCTGCTCCAGTTTGCAGCAGGCTACGATTAAGGCAGGATTTGTAGGAGAATCTGCGTTTATACGTTGTACTGCACTTCGCACAGTCACAGTTGGAAGTGGTGTGACTGGTTTTGGAATCAGTGCATTTGAGAGTTGCCCTGGTCTGACAGGCGTCTATATCAGCGATCTGGCGGCATGGTGTCGGATTGACTTCGGTGGATATTTGTCGAATCCGCTTTACGGTGCTAAACGTTTATATCTGAATGGTGTGGAGCTGACAGATTTGCAGATTCCGGATGGTGTGACGGCAATCAGCGATTATGCGTTTGGAGATGCACTGAGCATTACAAGCGTGACGGTACCGGCAAGCGTGCAGCGGATTGGAGACTATGCGTTTTACCAGTGCAGTAATATACGAACAGTAAATTTGCCAACAAGCGGATTGAACCGTATAGGTGCAAGTGCTTTTGACAGTTGCACCAACCTGGGACAAATTGCAATTCCGGATAGCGTATCTTATGTTGGAAATGCAGCGTTTGCATGGACACCGATTGGAAGGGTAAACGTTAAGCAGGGCGTGATTGAAGGACATGCGTTCGAAGGATGCGGCTGTATTACGGATGTTGTGCTTGGCAGTGGAGTTACATTTATTGGGGACAGCGCGTTTTATCGCTGCGCAGCGTTGGGGACAGTAAGTTATGGCGGATCAAGGGCACAGTGGAAGGCACTTCAAATTGGCAGCAACAATGATGCTTTGAAAAGTGCCAGCATTACGTATGGCGGAACTGGTAGCGCACCGGCAGATACGGTTGACCGGGTAAATATTCATGTGGGTGGAACGGTCAAATATGGTTCTTACGAGCAGGACAATAACACTTCAAATGGAGCAGAAACGATCGAGTGGACTGTACTGGATATTCGGGGTGATAAAGCACTGGTAATCAGCAAAAGTGTGCTCGATTTTCAAAGGTATTATCCGAACCTTCAGACGGCGGTTACATGGGAGAATAGTTCGATTCGATCGTGGCTGAATGGAACGTTTTTAAATGCAGCATTTAATGATACGCAGAAGAGCAATATTTACAATACAACATTAACAAATGAGGGTAATTCTGTATTTGGCACCGCCGGGGGGAATGCGACCACGGATAAGATCTTTTTGCTCAGTGCATCGGAAGCTTCCAGCTATTTGAACACAGACGGTAAGCGAATGGCAAATTGTACAGAGTATGCATTGAGCAGCAATGGAGACTCGGCGCTTCGCAATACTGCAACACAGAGCTCGTATTGGTGGGTACGAACACCTGGAATGTTTACTTATGATGCAATGTATGTGCATTACACGGGATCACTCCGGTATGATGGGATGGCTGTAGCGAATGTAATCGGTGGCGTGCGTCCGGTTATGTGGGTGAATAAAAATGCGGTTGAAGCGGTGCCGGAAAGCAGTAATCAGACCGCAGAAGATCCAAAAGAGCAATTTGTGACACGACTATACAATGTGTGCCTGAACCGTGAGCCGGATGAAGGCGGTCTCAATGACTGGGTAAATAAGCTTTCATCTGGTGCGGCGACAGGGGCAAGCGTGGCATATGGCTTTGTTTTCAGTGCAGAGTTCAAGAATTACAATTACTGCAACGCAGATTATGTAAAACAGCTTTATCGTGCGTTTATGGGACGTGAATACGATGAAGGTGGTCTGAATGACTGGGTAAACCGGCTGGAAACAGGAACAACCCGTGAGGAAGTCTTTAATGGATTTTCGCAGAGCGCAGAATTTAGTGGATTATGTACGCAATATGGAATCGTTCTAGGGGATGGTATTTCAATTCCACAGTATGGAACCGTTCCAAAAGGACCATGTAGCATCTGCGGTGCAACAGATGGTGTGACGGCATTTGTGACGAGACTTTATAATATTTGCCTGAATAGAACCCCGGATATTGGTGGATTGAGTGATTGGACTAACAGTTTGTGGAATCATGAAAAGAGTGGTGGTTCTGTGGCATTTGGATTTATCTTTTCGCAGGAATTTATTAATAAGAATTTGAGCGATGAAGATTACGTGGAATATTTATATCGTGCGTTTTTTGACAGAAATGCTGATGCAGGGGGGAAAGCAGATTGGGTAAATCGTATGAACAGCCAAGGCTACAGCAGAGTGGATGTATTTGATGGCTTTGTCGGAAGCGCAGAGTTTAATACTTTGTGTAAGAAGTACGGCATTGTAAGAGGCTGAGACAGATACAGTAAAAAGTGGATAAGGCGGATACAATAGCGGTATTGAGAACATGGCAAGGAATGCCAGAGATGAATATTGAGGATAAGGCGGAGAGAGTGCGTGAAAAAGAAAGTAATACAGGTGAAAAATAGTGTAATGAATTTGAAACAAGAAAAAATGACGCTGGAGATACTTCTCGGAGTGGTATTTCTTGTTCAGTTTTTGATACTTGCTTATTTTAATGTGAAGCTTTTAGGAAATCATATGGCGGATGACTCTTCCTGGTCATATTTAAAAGCGGCATTGATGTGGAAAGAAAAATCTTTCAATAGTAATGTATGGGTTGATCAGACAAGCCTTTTTTTGGACAGCTCTATACTGGTGGCATCACTGCTGTATGGCATTACCGGAAAATTGTTGGCTTCTTATGGAATTGCTAATATGATAACGCTTATCTGCATATTGTGGTGCATGAACGATATTTTAAGGCGTATGAATATAGATCTTAAGGCACGTTTATTTGCTTTTAATTTATTGATTTGTCCATATTTAACAAACGGCTTTATTATCTTGAATGATTTGGGGTATTTTAATGATTTGCTTTCTGGACCAGCATTCTATAATCTGCGGGTATTGATTGTTCTTTTGACAATCCGCGAGTTCTGCATTCTTCACAGAGGTGGAATGATTAGCTGGCAGGGCGTTGTGAATCTCTTTTTATGTGTGTTGGCAGGAATGTCAAGTGGCATATTTATTATCGTGGTGATTCTTTTTCCGTACATATTATTTCAAGTTGAAGATATGTTTCTGAAAAATGATTGGAAGGTTCTTGCAAAACTGGAGGCAATCTATGGATATGTGGGTGTAATATGTATATTTCTGGGAAAATTGTTTGCAAAACATGTATTACATATATCTGCAATTGATACATCAAGGACATGGACACCGATTTCAAAGATATGGACGAATATGGGCGCAACGATTCAGGGATTTATGAAACTTTTAGGTGTGCTCCCTGTTGAGGATGCGGGCGTAGGTGTGCTTTCTGCAAAAGGTTTATGCCGAGTATTTTCTCTTTTGATCTTTATTATTGTAATTTTCAGTATTGCGTTTGCCGTAAGGAAAATAATAAAAGATATTACGACGGAACATGGAATAATACATTTCCTGATAAATGTTGTCGGGCTTAATTTCCTGACGTTCGGTTTGTTTAATGTACAGTATGGCTCTGCTATTTTTGAAGAACGGTATCTGATCAGTACATATGCAGTAATGATTTTACTGGTGGCATATTATATTTATAATCTCAATACGAAACTGGTGTATACACAATGCGTATGTGCCGGATTATTGTTAGCAATTGTCGGCGATAATATTGTTTCTGACAGCGCGTACGTTCTTACAACTAATGATTCCTGGCAGCTGAATGAAATCTATGCAGTTGTAAATGAAGAAGATGCGGATTTGATTTATTTTTGGGGAGATAATATCCGAATATATGGAAGGGCAATGAGAACATATGATATGAATCATGTATACAAGGAAATATATAATTCCGGAGAATATGCTCATTGGGGGGACTATTTGTATTATGAGGATAATGGAGAATATACAGGGAGTACACTTCTGGTTGTTCCGAATGATGCTGCAGTAGTTCCTGAGAATATAATGAGTCAGTATACATTTATTCGGCGTCTGGATAATGTGTCAATTTATAAGTGCGAATACAACGCAATTGATGCTGCCGCAGGTATTACAGGAGAGAGAAGTGTGGACTATCCATTTACCAGTGGTATGAATGTGGCGAACGGAGTGTTTGAAAAAGGAAGTTATGTGACAAATGGTACAGATGGCTGCGTGATGTGGGGACCGGCGTGCCCGACGGAAAACGGTACGTATGATTTTGTGCTTGATTATGAAATATTAGACGGTACATCAGCAACACTGGAAATTGCTGTGGATGGTGATACAGTGCCGCTGGGAAGTTTACAGTTGGACCCACAGAAGAAAGAGATGACGGTGGCGGATGTTGCTCTTACAGAGGGGCATATACTGGATTACAGAGTTTTCTGCGCAGGTGGAACAAAAATACGCATAAATAAAATAACAATTATAAAAAATAATAGCATATGATATGAAGCCAAAAAAAGCTTGCACTGTCGATCGGACAGTGCGGGCTTTTTTTTTACCACATACCGATCTGTCAGATATTGTGAAACAATATCCGGAAAAATTAAGAAAATATACATATTTTGTAAATTGACGTTGCCCCCGGTACGTGTATAATTAAAATTGGTAGAAATATGTTATTTAGACAGAGGAAGGATCAAGATGAAGAAAAGAGTACTAGCGTGTATACTGGCGGCAGCGCTTCTGACAACCGGAATACCGGGAGGACAGGCAGCGATGGCGCAGAACCTTACGGAAAACGGAACGGAGATGGCGACAGAAGAAGTAAATCCGGAAAATATATTGGAGGAAACGGAAGCGGCATCTGTGACGGAAACAGAAGCGCAGACGTCGACAGAGAGAGAGGCAGAAGATGTGGCAGAAGGCTCGGAGAGTCAGTCGACAGTGACAGAGGAGACCGAAGCGGCAGAGGAGACCGAAGCGGCAGAGGGAACCGAAGCGGCAGAGGGAACCGGGGAGACAGAAGAAACCGAAGAGACGGAAGCAGTAGAGAAGACAGGGCGCTTAAAGGCATCCGGCACTGTGGCAGAGGAAGCGTTGGAAGAAGATCCGCAGGCGGGTACTTCCATGAGCAATGAGGAGCCGGAGAGTACATTTAATATAAAAAGTTCCTCAGCAACATACAGTGGATATACTGGAAGTTCATATGTACATAACGGGCGATATGATAATGGCTATCGAATTGTAAATGGAATCGATGTATCTTATCACAATGGAGATATTAACTGGTCTGCAGTTAAGAGCGCGGGGGTTGATTATGCAATGATCCGCGTGGGTTACCGTGGGATGTCGAACGGAGGCCTGTTTGATGACTCTAAGTATCAGGCAAATATTCAGGGGGCATTAAATGCCGGATTGAAAGTCGGTGTCTATATTTTCTCACAGGCAACCACGCAGGCAGAAGCTGTGGAAGAGGCAAACTATATTCTAAGCAGAATCTCCGGTTACAATATCACACTGCCGGTGGTCATAGATTATGAGTTTGGTTCCAATCACAGCGGACGGCTTGCGGATGCCAATCTAGATATTGACACAGCAACAGCGGTTGTGAATTCTTTTTGCACAACGGTGCAGTCTGCCGGATATACGCCGATGGTTTATGCGAATAAGACCATGCTGCAGTCTTATATAAGAGGTGAGATTCTGGATGATTATTATAAGATTTGGCTTGCCAATTACACAACGCAGACGACGTATGCAGGTGAGTATTATGCATGGCAGTACAGCAGCAAGGGTGGTGTGAGCGGAATCAGCGGTTATGTGGACTGCAATTTCTTCTATGTAAGAGATAATTATCAGAATGCACAGTTATATGTGACCAGACTGTATGAAAATTTGTTGGAGCGTACACCGGATGCGAGTGGTATGAATGCGTATGCCACTGCGATTTCGGAGGAGTCGATGACAGCAGCTGATGTTGCAGTAGATATTATTGGCAGCGATGAATTTAAAAATAAGAATTACACGAATAAAGTGTATGTACAGAAACTGTACGCAGCACTTTTTGCAAGAAGCCCACAGGACTCTGAAGTCAGCAACTGGGCGGAAGTCCTGTCAAATGGAGTCTCGCAGAAATATGTGTTAAAGCAGTTAATCGAATCGGCAGAGTTTGCGACAGTGTGCTCCTATTATATGTTTTCACCTGGAACCGTGCGTCTGACGGAGAACCGGGATCAGAATTACAATGCAACGGCGTACGTGATGCGCTGCTACCGCAAGATTCTTGGCAGGGATGCGGATGTATCCGGATTGAATACATGGACAGGCAAACTGCTCGGTGGAAATGGCGGAGCGGAGATTGTAAAAGATCTGGTCATGAGTCAGGAGTTTTCAAATATGCGTAAATCCGATGGAGAATTTGTGGATATTCTCTATGCTGCCATGCTGGATCGAAATTCGGATGAAATCGGGAAGAACACCTGGCTTGCAGATTTAAATGATGGTGTTTCCTATGTTTATATTATCAATGGATTTGCGGGATCGACAGAGTTTGGAAATATCTGCTCCGGTTATGGAATCACACCGGGACAGGCGGAGATCACAGAGGCGAGAGATAAAAATATCAAGGTAACGCAGTATGTCAACCGGTGCTATGAGAAGGCGCTTGGAAGAACTGGAGAGACGGACGGCATCAATTACTGGTGTTCCATCATTCTTTCGGGGGCACAGTCGCCGAAGGATGTGGCGTACGGATTTGTATTTTCACAGGAATCTGAAAACCAGAACCGAAACAATGCGGATTACACAGAAATGCTTTACAACCTGTGCCTGAGCAGAGCATCTGAGGCTGCCGGAAAAGCAGACTGGGTCGGCCGGCTGGAGCAGGGGACTTCCAGAGAAGAGGTATACTGGGGATTTGCAAACTCGCAAGAGTTTGAAAATATCATCGCAAGCTACGGCCTGTAATGATCATAGAAAGGAGTTCTAGGTATGAAGAAACAAATTGCAGCAATATTGTTGTTGGGATGCATGGTAATTGGAAGTGTCGGGACACCGGCACAGGTGTCCGCAGCAGAAGTGGCAGAAACTGTGACGGAGGCAGAAATAGAGCAGACATCTGAAGAGACGTCTGCGGACACTGCCGCAGCAGAGGGTACGGAGACCGCGGGAAATACGAAGACTGCGGGAAATACGGAGACTGCGGAAAGCACAGAGCTTGCGGAGACTGCGGAAAGCACAGAGCTTGCGGAGACTGCGGAAAGCACAGAACTTGCGGAGTCTGTGAAAGCGGCAGCTGTCAACACGACAGAGAGTGGGACAGAAGCGGCCGCAGAGGAGCTTGTACATCCGACCGGCTTGATGGATCTTAACGTGATCAATGTCGGAACCATCGCAGAAGACGATGTTTTAGACGAAACAGAGGTAAATAGCAGCAAGAGTTCCAGCGTTTACGCCGCAGAGTGGGATTCTTATTCTTCCAATTACGTGTACAATATGCTTTCGACGGAAGAGCGCGAATTCTGGGATGGACTGGATGCATCCTGCAGACAGGTGCTTCTCGGCACGGATAATCTGACAGCTGGACGTATACCGTACGTATCCTGTGGAAGCTTGAATTCAAGCAGAATTGAGCATGTGGCATATATGTTCCGGTATATGAATCCACAGTATTATTTTATCAATGTGTCTCTGTATCAGGGAAGCAGCAGTAGCGGATGGCGTGCGGCATTTGGCGTCTATTCTGCCTTCCAGAATGGTACAGCGAGAAGCACAGCAACGCAGAGTGTGAAGAATCAGGTGGATACCTGGAAAAATACGGTCAACTCGCTCGGTTCTGAGGCGGAAAAGGTAAAAATGATTCACGATCTCATTGTAGAGAAAGTGGATTATAACTATGACATTTATAGCAGCAGCTCGTTTAATGAAGATACGGCATATACACAGTCAGTATACAGCGTATTCTGCATGGATAAGACCGTCTGCGCCGGATATGCGCAGGCGTTTGAGATGATGTGCAACGGCGTGGGGGTTGACTGTATTGCGGTAACAAGTGATGACCATGAGTGGAATAAGGTGCGTATCAATGACTCCTGGTATAATGTAGACTGTACCTGGGCGGATCAGAGCACCATCGACTATGAATATTTTGAGCGGAGCGACGCCGTTTATGATGCGGATCTGGCAAACTATGCAAGCTCCCACGCGGAAGAATCCTACTGGAGTGAATATCTTCCGGCTTGTACATTAGACAGCGGAGCGACGTCCTCCGATCCGGGAACCCTGCCGACGATCACACAGCAGACAGCACAGCCGCAGATCTCGGTTACGGCGAACAACAATGTCAATTATGTGACGATAACGAGCAGTACGCCGAATGCGATCATCTATTATACAACAAATGGAGATACACCGACGCCGGCTTACACGAGATCGGAGAAATATTCGTCGACATTTACACTGGGCGGAAGCTGCACGGTCAAGGCGGTGGCGGTATGCGATACCTACTGGGACAGTAATGTGGCAAGCAAGAGTGTGACGGCAGCTACAGGAACGACAGGAACTACAGATACACCGGATACGACGGACACCACAACGCAGCACAAATCGGCACCGTTTGTAAAACTGTTGTACCAGTATGTGCTGGACCGCTCTGCAACACAGTCTGAGGTCGACTACTGGGTAGGACGGCTTGAGAACGGAAGCACCGGAGCAGAGGTTGCCTACGGTTTTATCTTCAGTCAGGAGTTCCAGAATAAGAATTATAGTGATGCGGATTATGTCGAGCATCTGTATTTAAGCCTGATGGGACGTGCATCGGATGCAGATGGAAAAGCAGACTGGGTAACACATCTGAAGAATGGCGTGTCCAGACTGTATGTATTCCGGCAGTTTACGGACTCTGCGGAGTTTGGAAATCTCTGCAATACCTATGAGATTCAGAGAGGGACAGTCACATTGAACGAGAATCGGGATCAGAATTACAATGTGACACGTTTTGTTGCAAGAAATTATACCGAGTTTTTAGGACGTAACTATGATGTGGATGGTTTAAATGACTGGAGCGGACGCATTAACAGTGGATATGGAATGGGAAATGTGGCATATGGATTTGTGTTTTCTCAGGAGTGCATTAACATGAATCTGTCAAACAGTGATTATGTCAAGATGCTTTATCGAGGTATTTTTGGACGTGAATACGATGAGGCAGGTTTGAACGACTGGGTGAACCAGATGAATAATGGTACTTCCAGAGAGACTGTATTCTGGGGCTTTGCAAACTCACAGGAATTTGCCAATATGGTTGCCAGCTATGGACTTTAAATACAAATATGGTATTGGAGGAATCGAATGAAAAAACTTTTAAGAGCAATGGCAATTTTTATGATTGCTTTTGCGGTAATTATGGGGGCAGACCTTCTGACAGAGAAGATTGTCTCCGTACAGGCGGAGGACAATGTCACGGCGTTTGTTGACCGGATGTATCAGGTATGCCTTGGTCGTGAGGCGGATGAGGAAGGCAGGGCAGACTGGGTGAACCGTCTGCAGACTGGAGAGGCAAGAGGCGCTGATGTGGCGTACGGATTTGTGTTCAGTACGGAATTCCGCAATATGAACCTCTGCAACAGCTGCTATGTGGACGCCATGTATCAGGCGTTTTTCGGACGCACGGCAGATGAGACCGGAAAGGCGGACTGGATGAATCGTCTGGCAGAAGGGCAGACCAGAGGAGCGGTCATGACCGGCTTTGTGAATTCGGAAGAATTTTCTGCGCTTTGTGCTTCCTATGGTATTGAGAGTGGAAGCGGCGACTGGAGCGGCATCAATATCCCGATTCTCGGCAACTGCTCCTGGTGTGGGACAGACAATGATACCATCACAGATTTTGTGACCAGATTGTACCGCATCTGTCTGGAGCGCGAGCCGGATGAGGCGGGACTTGCAGACTGGAGTGCACAGCTTGCCAACGGTGCCGAGGGCAGCCAGGTGGCGTATGGTTTTATATTCAGCACAGAATATAAGGAGAAGCATACGTCTAACACAGAGTTTGCAACGATGCTGTATCACACGATGATGGACCGCGAACCGGACGATGCAGGTCTTACAGACTGGGTGGACAAGCTGAACTATACCAATACCAGGGAATACGTGTTTAACGGATTTTTGTTCAGCACAGAGTTTGCAAGACGTTGTGCGGCGTCAGGAATCAATATTGGAAATGCAGTTGAGACGCCGGATGCTACAGATGCATGGCAGATGAATGTGCAGATTCTGGCGCTTTGCAACGAGCAGCGTCAGAATAATGGTCTGGAAAAGCTTATGACCAGAGAGGATCTGTGGGAGCAGGTGGCACAGGTACGTGCCGGGGAGATTGTGAACTATTTTTCGCACACACGCCCGAACGGGTCAAGCTGCTTTTCACTCTATGATGAGGCGGGGCTGGATTACCGTGCTGCCGGAGAAAATATTGCGGCAGGATACTACGGAGCATCTGCTGTCGTGGACGGCTGGATGAATTCTACGGGACACAGAGCCAATATTTTAAGTGAGTCGTATGACTATCTTGCGACCGGCTATGCGACAGGGGGAGCTTACGGTACGAATTATTGTCAGAATTTTCTTGGAGACTGGTAAACAATAAAAAAGAAAGGGGGAATTCCGGGCGGAATTCCCCTTTGAGGTTTAAAATGAAAAAAATAAGAATGATAATTGGCACAGTATTGTGCGCTATGGTGCTGGCACTTGGAAACCGTATGCCGGTCATGGCAGAGGAAGTGGTATCTGAGGAAGTAAAAGCGGCAGACACGCTGAATTTAACGGTATCTTATCCGTCGGATATCAAGTGCGGGGAAGAGGTGACATTTAAGCTTCTGGCGACCGGCGGGAGCGGTACTTACAAATACCGGATTGCTTCACTGACGGACGCGCAGCAGAATTTTGTCTATGATATCAGCTATGGGTCAAACAGTGTCTACGGAGATAGCGATGAGTTCAAATTTACCTTTTATGCGTCAGGTACGTATTATATCCGGTTTGGTGTCATGGATATGGGATCGACACCATACCAGACAAAGACGACAGGGCTGCTTGAGTACCCCATCGTGATTGACGATCCGAATTATCCATCGGTGGAAGAACTCGTGGCAAATGTTGCGGGCGAATGTGAGAAGAGCTGCTCGACCGATTTTGATAAGGCGGTCTGGCTGCATGACTGGATTTTAGATCACGCGGATTACGACTATACGTACAGCTATTGTGCGGCAGAAGGCGTTCTGGCGCGCGGAAAGGGAACCTGTGAGTCATATCACAGAGCCTATGTGATGCTTTTAAATAAGGTCGGTATTCCGACGGGACGGATCGCCGGAAATGGACATGTGTGGACAGCGGCGCAGCTGGATGGGAAGTGGTATCAGATTGACAGCACCTGGGATGATATGGGAGCGTCCTACAAAGGAACGTTTTATGAGCATCTGTATTTTGGATTGAATGACGATATCATGAAGCTGGTACACAGTGACCATACACAGCCGGTAGAAGGATATGAGTGCAACTCTCTGGAAGAGAATTATTTTATTAAGACCGGGGAGATACATCAGTGGTCGGATCCATTTGCCGAGAAGATCCGTCAGAAAATTGCGGCAGGGGAGACAAACTTTACACTTGCGGTGAATAGTGATCTGCCGGAGAGTGTTGTCAATGTGATCTACCGTCTCGTGGCGTATGAACTTTCCAGTGAGAGCTGGACGAATGCAACGCTGAGTGCGTCTTATGACAATCAGAAGCTGACCTGCAGCGTAACCGTAAAAACACCGGAAAACAATGGCGGAGACAATGGAAACAGCGGAGGCAGCGGATCGAGTGACAGTAACAATGGCGGAAACACAGGCACAGACAACGGAAACAGCGGCAGCACAGGAACGACGCTGACCGGCAAGCAGCGGTTTGCATCACTTTTATATGAAAATGCACTCGGCAGATCGGCAGCACAGAGCGAACTGGATTATTGGGCGCAGGAGCTGACAAACGGCAGAACAGGTGCGGAAGTAGCATACGGCTTTTTATTCAGCGAGGAGTTTCAGAATCATAATTATAACAATGCCGATTACGTGGAGCATCTGTATCTGAGCCTCATGGGACGTGCATCGGATTCGGACGGAAAAGCGGGTTGGGTCAAGACACTGGAAAACGGAACCTCCAGACTTTATGTGTTTCGCCAGTTTATCAATTCAGAGGAATTCCAGCAGCTGTGCAATATGTATGAGATTCAGAAGGGCGATGTCTCATTGACGGAAGCGCGCGACCAGAACTATAATGTTACATGTTTTGTCGCCAGAAATTATACACAGTTTTTAAGCAGGAATTATGATACGGACGGTCTGAACCACTGGTGTGAAGCGATCAACCATCACACGCAGTCCATGCAGGAGATTGCCTATGGATTTGTCTTTTCTACAGAGTGCAGTAATAAGAATTTGTCGAATACCGAATATGTAAAAATGCTGTACCGCGGATGCTTTGACAGAGAGGGAGATGATGCGGGAATAAGCGATTGGACAAATGCACTGAACTCTGGTATGATGGACAGGACACAGGTGTTCTGGGGGTTTGCAAATTCACAGGAATTTGCAAATATGGTACAAAGTTATCATCTATAAGTAAAAGGGAATGACAATATGAGCAAAGCGTTGATTGTAGGTGCGGCTGGTTTCGTAGGAAGCTATCTCGCACGTGAGTTGAAGGACCATCATGGAATGGAGGTTCATGCGACAAAGCTGGCGCATGAACAGTTGGAGATACCGGGAGTGGCGATCCATGACTTAAATATTTTGAATAAGGACGAGATCGTTGCGTTGCTGTATGAGGTGCGCCCGGATTATATTTTTCATCTGGCAGCACAGAGTTCGGTCAGTGTGGCATGGAAGAATCCGGGGCTTACGATTGACATCAATGTCAAGGGGAGCGTAAACCTGATGGATGCGGTGCGGGAGCTTTTCTACAAACCGCGGGTGCTTCTGATCGGATCCGGTGAAGAATACGGGCATATCAGGGAAGGGGAGACGCCGATCAAGGAGGACAATTACCTCCGGCCGGGCAATATCTATGCGGCAACGAAGGTCTGCCAGAATATGATCGCCAGCATCTATACGCAGGCGTATGATATGCAGCTGATGATGGTCCGGGCATTCAATCACATCGGTCCATGTCAGTCGCCGATCTTTGTAATTTCAGATTTCTGCAAACAGGTAGCGGAGATCGAGGCGGGAAAGAAAGAACCGGTAATGTATGTCGGAAATCTGGCGGCAAAGAGGGATTTTACGGATGTGCGCGATGTTGTGCGCGCGTATGCGCTTCTGGTACAGAATGGAGTTGCAGGTGAGACTTACAATGTCGGCAGTGGACATGCCCACGAGATCCGGGAGATTCTTGATCTGATTATCTCGTTTTCGTCAAAGGATATTCAGGTGGAGATTGACCCGAACAAGATCCGGCCGGTCGACGTTCCGATCATTGAGGCGGATATTACCAAATTAAACGCGGCGACTGGATGGAAACCGCAGATTCCGCTGGAGCAGACGATTCAGGAAATTCTGGATTACTGGCGGGAGAGAGTATAGCGTGATGGAGGAGATTGAGCGGATGGAAAAGATGTTTTCTTCGGAAGGGGTTACAAAGTCAGACCGTATGCTTCACACACCCGGAATGTTTGCCAAAAATCATTTGCTCTATGTGCAGGAGGTAGGAAGACTGGAAAGTCTCGTACCGCATGTGTGCAGGCGGGAGAATCTGGATTCTTATCTGATTTTTGAAGTGGTAGCGGGAAGGGGAAGCATTTCCACGGAAGGACAGACGATTGAACTGCATAAGGGCGAGTGCGTGTGGATCGATTGCCACAAGGTCTTTGAACATGTCAGCAGCGAGGATGAGCCGTGGAAGCTGGCGTGGGTTCATTTTAACGGAAACTGTGCAGCGGAGTTCTACGAGATGTTTCATAAGAAAAATGCGGTACCTGTCTTTAAGGCGAGCGAGAAAGCGGATGTCGCAGAGCTGATCGGGAAGATTCTTGACGGCGTAAAGGACAATGTGTCGGAACTGGCAATTCACAGTATGTTGACGCAGCTGGTTACGGGATGCTTGCAGGAGACGACCGGCAAAGATACCATGGAGGAGGTTCGCGAGTTTATCAATGCAAATTATACAGAATCAGGTATCTATGCGTTACTGACAGAGCGTTTCGGCATGGAGCAGGGGCTGATGGAGCAGAAGTTTCTTGGCAGCTACGGCATCAGTGTGCGGGATTATATTTTAAACCGCAGGTTTAATGCGGCAAAAGAATTGCTTCGTTTTACGATCCAGCCAATGAGTGAGGTGATCACAGAATCCGGGATCGGCAATGAGGATTTGTTCTACCAGCTGTTCCGGGAGAATGAAAATATGACGCCGGAAGAGTACCGGAAGAACTGGGCACAGTGGATTAAGGATTAAAGAAAAGAGGGAAAAAGCATGAGTTACATGGAGACTTACAAAGAGTGGTGCACAAACCCGTATTTTGATGAGAATACAAAGGCAGAGCTTGCTGCAATAGAGGACGATGCGGCGGAGATTGAGGATCGTTTTTACCGTCAGTTAGAGTTTGGAACCGGCGGACTGCGCGGCGTGATCGGAGCGGGAACGAACCGCATGAACATTTATACTGTGCGTCAGGCGACACAGGGACTGGCGAATTATATTCTATCCCAGAATGGACAGGAGAAGGGGGTTGCGATCGCCCATGATTCCAGAATC
>CACZIN010000005.1:0-121113 GCA_902781225.1 uncultured Lachnospiraceae bacterium
ACCGGAAGCTGTGTAACAGCTAATATTCCTCGATAGCTCAGTCGGTAGAGCACGCGGCTGTTAACCGCGCTGTCGTAGGTTCGAGTCCTACTCGGGGAGTTTTTTTTGACTGTAGAAGTGTATTTGTAAAACTACCTGGCTCCATGGTCAAGCGGTTAAGACATCGCCCTTTCACGGCGGTAACACGGGTTCGATTCCCGTTGGAGTCACTAGCTTTTGGCTGGCTGTAATCAGCTGAGGTAAATATGCCGATGTGGCTCAATTGGCAGAGCAGCTGATTTGTAATCAGCAGGTTATCGGTTCGAGTCCGATCATCGGCTTATAGAAGTAATCTACTTGGACCATTAGCTCAGTTGGTTAGAGCAACCGGCTCATAACCGGTCGGTCCTGGGTTCGAGTCCCCGATGGTCCACTTGTCACAAAAGCGTTTGTAAGATATCTGGCCTAATGGCTCAGTTGGTTAGAGCGCCGCCCTGTCACGGCGGAGGTCGCGGGTTCGAGTCCCGCTTGGGTCGCTCATGAGAGCAGTAAGTTGTTCTTATGATAATTTCATATGGGATCTTAGCTCAGCTGGGAGAGCATCTGCCTTACAAGCAGAGGGTCATAGGTTCGAGCCCTATAGGTCCCACTTCTGTAACAACTGTTACAGTAATGCCGGCGTGGCGGAACTGGCAGACGCGCAGGACTTAAAATCCTGTTGTGGTGACACAGTACCGGTTCGATTCCGGTCGCCGGCATTCATATCTAGGTACTTGACAAGGGTGCTATAATAGATATGTAAAAAAGAATATGTGTGCGTAGCTCAGCTGGATAGAGCACTTGGCTACGGACCAAGGTGTCGGGGGTTCGAATCCTCTCGCGCACGTAGGAAAGCCCGGAAGATCATCTTCCGGGTCTTTTTTTGTATAGTAGGAACGAAGTTTCCTATTACACAAAAACGCTCCGCGGGGATGCACACCTCGTAGGGAGGCAGACCTCGAGGGGAGTAAATAATGCTTTGCATGTTCCATCTGTTTTATCTGAAAATCATATCGTAGAAATGCTCTATAAATTACCCGATCATAGACAAAATTTAGCCACAATTACTATTGAAAATCATGCAAAAAGTGCGTAATATACAGAATTGGTGTCAAAAAGAGGACATCAGGATTGTGTATAAAAAGAGGAATGAGGATTAGAAATGCAAGAGGGAAAGAAACAGAGAATTGAGTTTCTGGATTACCTGAAGGCAGTCTGTGTCATTATGGTAATCATTACGCACTATGGATGGGAGGATAAGACGTCTCCGTTTTTTACGATGCTGATTAACATGGCGGTGCCGGTATTTATGATTGTGAGCGGTTATAATTTTGCAATGTCGAACCGCAAAAAGGCAGGCGGAAATCTGGAAAAAATGTATGGCTGGAATATGATGAAACCCAAACTGATCCGGTTTCTGCTACCGTTTTTTGCAATTTGTCTGATTGAGATTCTGCTGCTGGCAGCGCAGGATAAAAATATACCGCTGTTCCGTATTTTTGTGCTTGGCGCATACGGACCGGGAAGTTATTATGTACCGATCATGCTGCAGCTGCTTGTTATTTTTCCGTTGATTTATGTGATGATCGCATACAATGCCAAGCTTGGAATTGCGGTGGCGGCGCTTGCCAATCTCGCGTTTGAGGTGTGCGTCATCGTGTTTGATATGGATAAATATTATTACCGTCTGAGCATCGGAAGATATCTGCTTCTGATTGCGTTCGGCTGCTATCTGTATCTGCATCCGGAGCAGAGGGTAAAGCCGTACCAGATGTGGATGATGTTTCTGGCAGGACTGGCATATCTGATTGCAGTCTTCGGATTCGACAAAGATTTTGAGTTGTTCAGCTACTGGAAGACGACAGCGATGCCGGTTGCGTTTTATATTTTCCCGATCGTTATTTTATTGTTCCGGAAATTTTATCACTGCACGATTCCGGGATTTGCGGGGAGATTGCTCACACAGATTGGAAAAGCTTCCTATCATATCTTCCTGATTCAGATGGTATACTACCACTTTGAGCTGGGCGGCGCGATCATGCAGACGGCCTGGTATATTGCTGTTCCGTTTAACATTCTGGTCACGGTTCCGCTTGGTCTTGGATTCTACGAACTGGACAACCGGTTTGTGAAAAAGCTGCGCGAGGTAAAGCATTACATCCGTGCGGTTGTATAGGAAACAAATTTATTTGCGCACAGGTTGTGTCACCGGACACGGTCTGTGTGTTTTTTTATGTAATAGGAAACTTCGTTCCTGTTACATGAAAACGCTCCGTGGGGATGCGCACCTCGCGGTGAGGTAAATAATGCTTTGTATACCGCATCACTTTGCATACCGCATCAGGCAGCCTGCCAAGGCAGACGCAAGTGTGCGGTGGGCGCACACTTTTTTTGAAGAAAATTCCGCGTTACATTTAGCCGTGAAAGTTCGGCGCGCCGGCAGAAAGGCATTGCACACAGCGGGAAAAGAGTATAGAATAAAAATGGAATTTTAGCATCGTATCATGGGATAAGTGAACGAGAGCAGGAGGAAAAAATGAATAAGCAGAGCGAAAAGCCCAAGGGGCTTTTGAGTGGAAAAACCGTACTCCTTTGTGTGACGGGAGGAATTGCCGCTTATAAGATGCCGAATGTAGCGCGCATGTTAAAAAAGCTTGGGTGCAACGTACATGTTCTGATGACGCAGAACGCCACCAATTTTATCACGGCGACAACGTTTGAGACGCTGACGGCGAACAAGTGTCTGATTGACACATTCGACCGCAATTTCGAGTTCTCGGTGGAGCATGTGGCGCTTGCAAAACAGGCGGATCTGGTGCTGATTGCGCCGGCTACAGCGAACGTGATCGGCAAGATTGCGAACGGAATTGCAGACGATATGCTTACAACGACGGTGATGGCGTGTACCTGCAAGTGCCTGATCGCCCCGGCAATGAACCATAATATGTATCACAATCCGATCGTGCAGGACAATATCCGCAAGCTGGAACATTACGGCTATGAGATGATTGAACCGGTGAGGGGGATGCTGGCGAACGGCGACACGGGAGACGGCAAACTGCCGTCCGAGGAAGAACTGGTCGAGTATGTACTGAGAGAACTTGCTGCACAAAAGGACATGGAAGGGTTAAAAATCCTTGTCACAGCAGGTCCGACGCAGGAAGCGATTGATCCGGTGCGCTATATTACCAACCATTCCACAGGGAAGATGGGATATGCGATTGCAAGACGCGCCATGTACCGCGGGGCGGATGTGACGCTTGTGACCGGACCGACGGCGTGCGAGCCGCCGCGGTTTGTGAATGTCGTCCCGGTTGTGACGGCGGCACAGATGTATGACGCGGTCATGAGCCGTGCCAAGGAGCAGGACATCATTGTCAAGGCGGCAGCGGTGGCAGACTACAGGCCGGCGTCTGTGGCGGAGGAAAAGATCAAGAAATCCGATCAGGAAGCCTCGATTGAACTGGAACGCACACAGGATATTCTGGCAGCTCTGGGGGCGGACAAAGGAAAGACGGTACTGTGCGGGTTTTCCATGGAGACGGAGCATATGCTCGAGAATTCGAGGAAAAAGCTTCGCAAAAAGAATGTGGATCTGATCGCGGCCAATAATCTGAAGGTGGAGGGTGCCGGATTCGGAACCGACACGAATGTGCTGACACTGATCACAGAGGATGGCGAGCGGGAGCTGGCACGGATGATTAAAGAGGAGGCAGCGGACGAGCTGCTTACGGAATTGTTAATAATAAGTAAAGGACGCGCGAAGGGACAGTAGACACACGGTCATGTGCGCAGGCAGGGGACAGAGAGACGATGACGACAGTAAAGGTACAGAAGAACCAGATAATCGCCAAGCAGAAAGAGAAAGTGAAAAAATGGTATATTGTGCAGGAAGGTACTGTAATCCAGTGCAATTCCTATGCCAAGATTGTTCTTGGAAAAAATGCGGTGATTGGAATTTCTGAGGGCGACAGATATCTGTGTGACTATGTTGCAACCGAGGATTCCGTGCTGGCGATGTTCAACTATGAATCGGCTGAAGATTTAAAAGAGGCGATTCACGGGCAGGAGAGCATGCGCAGTATTCTGCTTCGGGCAGCACTTGGACAGCGGCAGATGCTTCTTAGAACCTATGCCGGTTTTACCAATCTGGTGAGACAGTTTCACTCCTTTGCCGAGAATGAGTACAGCCAGTATGAGAATCTCTGCGCACAGTACCATCTGGACGAGCAGAGTTTTACGCGCATGGACAATTTCAAGCCGCTGGAGATGGTGCACCGGGCGGAGAACTGGGAGATGGGCAACAGCGCCAGCCTGACCGGAAGTTACTTAGAGGAGTATGTGCATCTGATGCAGCGGGACGATAATCTCTGCATCGGGGCGATCATGGAAGCCAGTTATCAGACCAGGCGTGTGACGCAGGGAATCATTGAGATGGTGGAATATCTCCGCTACAATCAGGATATTCTTCTGGCGGAGTCGAAAAACGATCTTTTTAACCTGTTCTTTGCCCTGGCGATTCAGGCGCAGAAGAAAAATTATGATGTAAAGCCGCTTTTAAATGAGATGGACCGGATTGCCGAGGTGATCAAAAAGCTTGGCATCTACAGCGGAAAGCTGGTCGACATGCGGATGGAAGAATACCGCGGATACCACTTCGAGACAGAAGGTGCAGCGTACGAGACGCCGCAGGCACAGGATGGCGAGGAGGAAGAGCCGCAGGAAGAGCGCAGTGAAGACTGCCTGGTTCATATCCTGACCTATGCGGATACCGAGCAGAGCGTCATCGAGGAGATGCAGGAGCTTGTGCAGAAGTACCGGGATCTGCCGGATATGTTTTCCACGGACGCGCAGACGTTTGCAATCCGCAAGCGGATCACACAGATTTTCTACGATACCTACTTAAAAGCGTTCATGCATACCGTAAAGGGGGAAAAAGAGCTTACCCCGATTGTGGAAATGTTTTTGAATTTCGGATTTATGGATGTGCAGATGGCAGGCGAGGAGAATGCCAATATTCTGTTTGATCTCACAGAGCACCTGGATGTCTGCAAATCTGACCATGTATACACGATTTTTGAATGGCTGCGCAGCGTTTACGACGGAAGAAATGAGCCGTCGAAAAACGAGTTCGATATGGATTATCCGGCATATCTTGCAGAGATGCGCAAGACCGGCAAGATTACGACAGAGCAGCAGAAGCACTTTATGTCCAACCGGGAACTCAAAGTCAAGTTTGAGATTCAGAATATGTTTACGTCCGGAAACCGTGCGACTTATGGTAAGCTGTCGACCTTCTGCCCGATCTTAGGGGAGTATGACCTGATCAACTCCATTGAAAAGATGCTCGTGACGGCGCAGAAGCTGGACGAGTCACTGCACAAGATCCGCGACATTGATTTTTCCGCGTTCTATCGTGAAGTACAGTTCTCGGATCCGGACAAGGGTATCAACCGCGAGATGATTATGAAGGAGATCATGCCGGACATCATTCTGATGCCGAATGCAGGAACACGTTCGATGATGTGGCAGGAGACAGCAGGCGTGCGAAGAGATACCTCGGCACGTTTCCTGTTTCCGATTTTCACGGCGGTCGATATTGACGATATGATGGTTGATACGGTCGGAAGATACCGCTGGGAGATCTGCCGGAAGATTCAGGGTGTACACTGGAACGATATCCGCGAGAAGTCCCTGACGGCGGAGTATTGTGATTATCTGCAGTTCTACCGGAAGAACCGCGAGCTTTCCACCGAGGCGAAGGAGAAGATCAAGAGTGCGCTTCTGCGTGGAAGAAACAATTACCGTGAGGTCTTTGTCAAGGATTACCAGAACTGGATGAAGTATGAGTCGAAGGGAAGTTACCGTCTGAATAAGATTGCGAGGGAGATTCTGATTACCTATTGTCCGTTCGCGAAGCCGATCCGTGAGGAATTAAAGGGGAACCCGATGTATGAGAGCGCTCTGCACCGCCTCGATCTTTTGAACGCGAAAACCGTGCAGCGCATTCAGGGAGTCTATGACAAGTATCAGAAAGCCGGCGGCAGGATCACGCAGGAGCTTACCGACAATCTTGAATATTATGAACTGTGATAAGATATGAACTGTAATAAGATATGAACTGTGATAAGATAGAAAAAGCCAGGTGCGATGCACTTGGCTTTTTCTGAGGGGAGTATAAATAATTAATAAGGGGTATAAAATGATATGTTTTACATATCACAGCATTAGTATAGAACATTCTTTTTGAAAAAGCAATGCAAAACCACAAAAGCCATGTATATTTTCCGGGGAACATCAGATACTAACCATGCAGTAAGCAAATAAAATGATTCGGCACAAGCATGTGCCGGGATGGAGGGCAACATGGCAAAAAACGAAAGTACACAGAATTCGACTTCCAATTGCAGGGACGGTTATGAGAACAGCTACGAGAACAATGCGGGAAGCGGTTCCAACAGCGCAAAGAATAAGTCGACCAACAAGTCAACCAACAAGACATCCAACGTGTCCGGTTCCAACAAGACCTCTGACAAGTATCAGCAGTAGACTGGCACAGGCAGAGAAAAAGCGCATAGGATAGAATAAGATTGACAGAAACAGATTACAGAGAACCCCTTTGTAATCTGTTTTTGCGATTACAGGAGCATATGGCGGAAAAGGAGGATACGCGGGCATGACGTTTTATACGATACATCCAAGAGAGCTGGAAGATATTATGAGAAGAAAGCACGGAATTCTGATTGATGTGCGGGAGGCGGATTCTTATCGGGAATACCATTATCCGAACGCCAGAAATCTTCCGTATGAAAAGATCGATCAGTGGATGCACCGTCTGCCGAAGAACAGACCGCTGGTGCTCTACTGCGATTATGGGAGCACCAGCCTCCTGGCGGCGAGAAAGCTTGGCAGGGAGGGGTATGAGGTATATACCGTGGTTGGCGGCATTGAGGCAATGCGAACAAGTCATTGACAGGGAAAATTAGAATGGATAATATATTATTAGGAAATTAGACATATGATACAGAGGAGAATACATGAAGACATATGAACTGGTGGTTCCATGTCATTTTGGACTGGAAGCGGTACTTAAGAGAGAAATCTATGACCTGGGATATGAGATCAGCCGGGTGGAGGATGGCAGAGTCTCATTTCAGGGGGATGCGGAAGCTGTCTGCCGTGCCAATATTTTTCTGCGCACGGCAGAACGCGTGCTGATCGAAGTGGGCAGATTCCGCGCAACGACCTTTGAGGAGTTATTTCAGGGAATCAAGGCGCTTCCGTGGGAGAACTATATTCCTGTGAACGGAAAGTTCTGGGTAAAAAAGGCATCTTCCATCAAGAGCAAGTTGTTTTCTCCGTCTGATATTCAGTCGATTGCGAAGAAGGCGATGGTGGAGCGCATGAAGCAGCACTACGATGTGGAATGGTTCGCGGAGGACGGTGCGCCGTATCCGGTGCGCATCTTCCTTCTGAAGGACGAGGTTATGGTGACGCTGGATACGTCCGGGGATTCCCTGCACAAGCGCGGATACCGTACCCTGACAAGCAAGGCGCCGCTGACAGAGACGCTGGCAGCTTCCCTGTTGCTGCTGACGCCGTGGAGACCGGACCGGATTCTGGTAGATCCGTTCTGCGGCAGCGGTACGTTTCCGATTGAGGCGGCGATGATTGCTGCCGGTATTGCGCCGGGAATGAACCGTGAGTTCACGGCGGAGCAATGGACCAATCTGATTGACCGCAAGCTGTGGTATGAGTGCGTAAAGGAAGCCGAAGAGATGATCCATACGGATGTAAAGGTGGACATACAGGGCTATGATATTGACGGGGACGTCATAAAAGCGGCCAGAGAGAATGCAAAACGCGCCGGCGTGGATCACCTGATTCATTTTCAGCAGCGCCCGGTAGCAGAACTCCACCACCCCAAGAAATACGGCTTTATCGTGACAAATCCGCCGTACGGTGAGCGTCTCGAGGATAAGGCGGATCTGCCGAAGCTGTACGGGGAGATCGGGGAGGCATTCCGGGGGCTCGATTCCTGGTCGATGTATCTGATTACGAGTTATGATGAAGCGGAGCGCTATATCGGCAGAAAAGCGGACAAGAACCGCAAGATCTACAATGGAATGCTTCGCACCTATTTTTACCAGTTTATGGGGCCGAAGCCACCAAGGCGGAGCGTAAGGGATACCGCCGGAGGGGATGAATGAAATATTCAAAGAGATATATCGTGTTTGGCGTGCTGGTAGCCGCCATGCTGATTTTTAAATTTGAGCCGGGGACATCGGGGAGCGGAACTGTAGAAAATTTCCGCGGAGCCAATCTGCAGGCGGCAACCTGGAACCCGTTAATTGCATCCAGCGTAAATGACAATCTGCTGTCGCTGGTGATAGATAACAAGGAATATACCAACGAGAATCATACGTTTTACATGGACGACCAGCTCAATATCATGGTTCCGGTGAACATTCTGCGCGACGCACTCAACTGCAGCGCGCATGTGTATGACGGGAAGCGGCTTCTTGTGGAAAAGCATGCGAATGAGGTGGAGTTTTCACTGGGCGCCTCGGAGGCGGAAGTCAACGGAACCAGTGAGGCGATCGTGTCGCCCTTTATCCGCAAGGACGATACCTACTATGTAAGCCTGAATGATCTGGCAAATTATCTGGATTATTCCTATTCGTGGGACATACAGGAGAACCAGGCGTCGGCGATGGATACGTCCGACAGTGCAACGATCATACCGACCCGCTATGATCTGCGGGAGAAGGGGCGGGCGGCAGCAGTGCGCAATCAGGGAACCTACGGCACCTGTTGGGCGTTTGCCGCGCTGGGCGCACTGGAATCGTCGCTTTTGCCGGAGGAGAAGCTGCAGTTTTCGGTTGACCATATGACGATGAACAACGGATTTACCCTGACACAGGATGACGGCGGGGAATATACCATGGGAATGGCTTATCTGGCGGCATGGGAAGGACCTGTATACGAAGAGGATGATCCTTACGGGGACGATAAGACGAATCCGGAGCTTACAGCGGTCAAACATGTGCAGGAAATGCAGATCATCGACGGAAAAGATTATGAGAAGATCAAGGAGTCGGTCTTTTTATATGGCGGGGTGCAGACGTCGATCTATAACGGGCTGCGCAGCTCGCAGTCAAAGTCGCCGTATTACAATCAGAAAACAAATTCCTACTGCTATATTGGTACGGAGAAGCCGAATCACGATGTTGTGATTATCGGGTGGGATGACAGTTATTCCAAGGAGAATTTTAATGTGGATCTCGAGGGAGACGGCGCATTTATCTGTCAGAACAGCTGGGGAGATACGTTCGGCGAGGACGGGGTGTTTTACATATCGTATTATGATACGAATATAGGCACCCACAATGTTGTGTATACAAAGATCGAAGATCCGGGCAACTATGACCACATCTATCAGAGCGATCTGTGCGGCTGGGTCGGACAGCTTGGCTATAACAAGGACAGCGCTTACGGCGCCAATGTCTACACGACGTCACAGGAAGAGGAACTGGTGGCGGCAGGTTTTTACGCGACAGGAAAAGACTCCCAGTACGAGCTGTACGTTGTAAGGAACTTTGAGGATGCCGATTCGCTGACGCAGCGGATTCCGGTGGCGTCCGGCAAGCTCTCCAACGCGGGCTACTATACGGTTGATTTTAATCAGGCAATTTCGCTGGATGCGGGGGAGCGTTACGCGATTGTGCTTCACATGATTACGCCGGGGTCGGTGCATCCGATGGCAATCGAATACGCTGCCGATGAGGCGACCGCGGATGTGATTCTGGACGATGGCGAGAGTTACATCAGTACCAACGGCGCCAGATGGGACAGCGTGGATACGGTGGAGGAATGCAATCTCTGCATTAAGGCATTCAGCAAGAATCGATAAAGGAATATACGGTTATGGAAGAAAAAGCATTGAGACTGTCGGCTGTCTTTCTCATGATTCTGACGGCGGTATCTTTTGTGCTGTTGCCGAAGCTTCCGGCGCTTCATACCTGGGAGGCGGAGGCGAGAGAGGAACGCATTGCCGAGGAGGAGTTCGCCCAGAGTCAGGTCACGATGCAGAACTTAAAGATCAAAGAGCAGAATGAAGCGGCGGGGGCAAAAGGAGAACTGAGTATCCGCCTGCCGGAGGGCGTTTCCGGAGATCAGATTGCCGTCAGCAGCGATTATGTGACCCAGACCATCCGTGTGGAGATCCCGCAGGCGGACCGCACGTATTTTGACAGCTATCCGGTTCTGGGAAACAGTGACTACATTGACAGCCTCTCCTACACCAGGCAGGGGGAGACGGGCGTGATAGAGGTCACAACCAACAAAGTGTATGAGCTGCAGACGGAATATGACACACAGAATTTTTATTTTAATTTTTTGACACCTCATGAAGTCTATGATAAAGTAGTCGTAATCGATGCGGGGCACGGAGGAAGAGCCGTCGGTGCGAACAAACAGGGAATCAATGAGAAGGACATTGACCTGGCGATCGTGCTGAAGCTGAAAGAGATTTTTGACAACAGCGATGAGAACATCGGCGTGTATTACACCAGGACGGATGACAGCAATCCGACGTTCGACCAGAGAGTGCAGCTTGCCAACAAGTCTGATGCGGATCTGTTTATCAGTATACATAATAATTCGACGAGAAGCGGACGCATGTCGGGTACCAGCGGTACGCAGGTCATGTACGACGAGACGTCGGAGGAGAGCCGCCGGTTCGCGCAGATCTGTCTGGAGGAAGTCACAGGCAGGATCGGAAGCCGTGACAAGGGACTGGTGGAAGGCGACAGTATTTATATCATTAGAACCAGCGAAGTGCCGGTTGCGCTGATTGAGGTCGGATTTATGACGAACAAAGACGAACTGGAAAAACTGAATTCCGATGCATATCAGAGGGAGACCGCGAAGGGCGTCTATCAGGCAGTGCTTCGCGCATTTGAAGAAGGATACTAAAAAGAGGACAAAGCCATGAGAATAATTTTTGCCACCGGCAATGCCGGAAAAATGAGAGAAATCCGTGAGATTATGGCGGATATGGATATGGAGATCTGTTCCATGAAGGAAGCAGGCATTTCCCTGGATATTGAGGAGAACGGCACGACGTTCGAGGAGAATGCGCAGATCAAGGCGAAGGCAGTAGCAGCCTGTACGAAGGATATTGTGCTGGCGGATGATTCCGGTCTGGAGGTAGATTATTTAAATAAGGAGCCGGGCGTATATTCGGCGCGGTATCTGGGCGAGGATACTTCCTATGATATTAAGAATCAGGCAATTCTTGACCGTTTGAAGGGCGTGCCGAAGGAGCAGCGCACGGCGCGGTTTGTCTGTGCGATTGCAGCAGTGCTTCCGGACGGGAAGACACTTGTGACGCGGGAGACGATCGAGGGATATATCGGGGAATGTCCGGCAGGGGAGAACGGATTTGGATACGATCCGATCTTCTATGTGGATGAGTATCACTGTTCGACGGCGGAGCTGACAGAAGAGCAGAAGAATGAGATCAGCCACAGAGGAAAAGCGCTTCGTTCCATGAAGAAGCTGCTGCACGAGTACGGGTTTTAGCCTATGAAAATACTGGTTGTAAGTGATACGCACAGGAAACTTGAAAATTTAAAAGTTATCTTAGAGCGTGAGCAGCCGATTGATCTTCTGATCCATCTGGGTGACGCGGAGGGAGACGAGGACAGTATTGCGGAGATGGCGGGATGCAGTCTGGAGATCGTTGCGGGCAACAATGACTTTTTTTCCAATCTTCCACGGGAAAAGGAACTCCGCATCGGCAACTACCGTGTATTGATCACGCATGGACATTATTACTATGTCAGTGCGGGGATCGCCGATATTGAACGGGAAGCGGCGGCGCAGGGCTATGACATTGTGATGTTCGGCCACACGCACAGGCCTGTGATCGATTACACAAGGGATGTGATTGCGCTCAATCCGGGCAGTCTCTCCTATCCGAGACAGGAGGGGAGAAGACCGTCCTACATCGTGATGGATCTGGACAAAAGCGGGAAGGCAAATTTTGAAATAAAATATTTATAAAAAAGTGTTGACTTTTCAGAAGCTGTCCTATATAATAATCCTTGCGTCACGAAAAGGACAGCTCAGTGGCCGGAAGAGTGCGCAAGCGATAAAATCCTTCGGGGTGTGGCTCAGCTTGGCTAGAGCGCCTGGTTTGGGACCAGGAGGTCGCAGGTTCGAATCCTGTCACCCCGATTTCGTGCGGGTGTAGTTCAATGGTAGAACACCAGCCTTCCAAGCTGGATACGTGGGTTCGATTCCCATCACCCGCTTTAAATCTGCACTGGCAGGTTTATTCAAGATCATATGTGTTCGTAGCTCAGCTGGATAGAGCAACGGCCTTCTAAGCCGTGGGTCGGGGGTTCGAATCCCTTCGAGCACATTTTATGGTGGGTATAGCGCAGTTGGTTAGCGCGCCAGATTGTGGCTCTGGAGGCCCAGGGTTCGAATCCCTGTATCCACCTTAGTTGCGATAGGTGCAACGATTATTTGTTGGGCTATCGCCAAGCGGTAAGGCACTGGATTTTGATTCCAGCATTCGCAGGTTCGAATCCTGCTAGCCCAGCTTGCTTTTGTTGTAATCTGATATAGGGGATACTAGCTCAGTTGGTAGAGCACCTGACTTTTAATCAGGTTGTCGGGGGTTCGAATCCCCCGTGTCTCACTAAGGAATGAAGAGCGGAAAGCCGAGAAAGGTTTTCCGCTTTTTTGTGTGTAATAGGAAACCTTGTTCGTGTTATATAAAAAAGTCCCGCGGGACCGAACTGCGGCGATGACGAAGAAGGTTGCAAGAGTGCTCCGCCGCAGGCGGAGGATTCTGCAGGCAGGATTTTTTTATTCTTATACTTATATAGTAAAAGACACCCATACAATCACTTGCATGAGTGCCTTTCAACCGTAATCAATACGGTTCTCTCTGTACAAGTATATTACTATAAGACACAGAATATTACAACAACCAGAATATATTATTTTATACGTTTTAAGCAATTTATAGTATATAATTTTGCATTAAAATAGATAAAAGTAGTTGAAAGTAAATAAAAGCAGCTGAAAGTAAATAAAAGCAGCTGAAAGTAAATAAAAGTAATTGAAAGTAAATAAAAGCTGTTGTAAGTGGCTGCAGACAGTGCGTGATTATGTCTGTTTATCAAATTTATTATATTCAATTTCGTTTTTCGGAAGACGGGTAAGCATGTCTAAATCCAGGGGGGCGCGAATTCCAATCTGAGCACGAACATACTCAAAGGCATGCGGATGAATTCTTGACTGAAGATCGCCTAACATATTTTTTAATTCCGATATAAATTGCTTATATTCAGTTTGTGGAAGATAATATTTAAAATATATGATGAGATCAAACAGTTTCTGATCCAGATTTCTGGAGTAGCCGGAACTGAGAAGAGAAAAATACTTTTCAAGAATTCGCCCGGAGTTTCCGGTTCGACTGTTTTTTCTGCTTAGGCAATAGACACGCTCATTGTGTGCGCAGGCATTTCTGATTTTTCGCATCCAGTGTAAACTGCCGATTAACAATTTGACATTAGCACGTCCCTGCTCGTCTTCCAATCCGTATAGATGACAGAGAGAATGCGATACGTCCGTTTTGCTGCACTGTATAATATCTATGAAGGTAGAAAAATTGACGACTTTAATCATTATCCAGGTGGGAATTTGTTTATGGTTATCCATATAGAATTTGACATAATCCAGCTGGCTTCGACTGAGTTCAGAATAGGCTTTTGAAATAACAGACATTTTGTCCTGCAAAGATTTATTTGGGGAATAGGCATTCGTATCATACCAGGGGATTTTACCGTTTTCGTTGCATTCGTCGAACTTATATCCGGTTAATGCGCGGACTTCTTCTTCAATCTGCGTAATATATCTCAATAAAAAAGATCTTAAACGATCATCAAATTGCTTTACCGCTTGGAGCTGGCTGATGGATGTGCCCGAGATATAAATATGATTACCATCTGCATCCTGATCACTGACGAACGGTGTCTTATATCCGTTTACAATGTTAAAATATCCTGCACGAACGAGAAGTTTCTTGTCGCTAGATCCGTTACAGGCAATCTGTTTATCGTTTCTTAGTTTTCTCATTTGCTGGTTATAGGTTAAGAAAAGTTTGTCTTCATTCATGCTGCATCCTTCCTTGATTACTAGAGTTGTTTGAATTGACGTACGCCATTTGTAATACAATGATTTTACCACGTACATAGTAAGATGTATAGAAAAGAATGTAACTTTGAAAGGACAGATTCAAAACTTAGTGATATTTGCCTATTGTATTACCGCTAAGGTATGTTATACTGTTACCGTTGCAAATAAATATTGTTCGCAGAGTAGACACATGCGCGTTAAGTGCCGGCTGAACAGGGAGTTGTCAGCCAGACGAAAAGATTTTCTTGCGGTGCATGAGTCGCATCCCGCTGCATCCGAAGATAGGAATATTATCTCCAGTTGTAGTATGATGAGGTCTGCAAAGGAGGTAATTTTTTTATGAAAAAATTCGTCGCTTTGTTCACCGATTCCTACCGTGAATTAAAATCGGTAAGAACCATCACTACCATGGCTATGCTGGCAGCCATCGCCATCATTCTTGGCATGTTTTCCATCGAATACGGCAATTTTATCCGCATCGGTTTTTCAAGTATCCCGAACGGAATCATTGCCTATCTGTTTGGCCCGACAGTTGGCGGCATTTTTTCCGGAACGCTTGACATTATAAAATACATCTTAAAGCCGACCGGTCCGTTCTGCCCGCAGCTGACACTGGTTACGATGCTGGCAGGTGTCATGTACGGCTGTATGTATTATAAGAAGAAACTCACACTGCCGCGTGTGCTTGTCACCAAGTTCATCGTGATGCTGGTGTGCAATGTGTTTTTAAATACATTGTGTCTCACCGTGCTGTATGGACAGGCATTTATGGTGATTCTCCCGGCGCGTGCATTGAAGAACCTGATTATGTGGCCGATTGATTCCGTAATCTTCTTTGCAACAGCGAAGGCGCTTGAGAGCATTGGTGCATTCCGGTTCGTGCGAAGGGCACAGGCGGAACGGATCGCAAGATCATAAAGAGATGAAATAAGAAATAAGAAATAAGAAATAAGAAGCGCTGCCGGGAAACGGCAGGCGTATAGAACGAAAATCCCCGCGATGTCATATTCCGGCAGCGCGGGGATTTTTTGACCTCATAGAAGTTGTCATGTTGTGTTAAAGTGTGAAATTCGTGCAACCCGGTATGCAGCCTACAGAAAAGCGGTACCGGGTGCGGGTGGCTTGTTGTTTCATGGGAATAGTGCGAAAGTACGAAAAAAGGCATGTAAATTTTCGGACAGTATGGTATAATGTAGGCGAAGGCAGAAGTGAATATGGTGCCAGGACGGACGCCCGCGTTTACCTGCGGCGGACGAAAGTATTCAGAATATAAGGAAGGTAAGCAGGAAGCATCGCCGGAAAAGGAGGAGACCTATGAAGAGTCGAAGAATTCCGTTAGAGTCCGAAGTAGACAAATACGAAGTGGGAAAAGGGATGGAAGATGGTTTTGAACTGTTTTCCGATGTTGTGACCAAGGGTTGGATCGTGACGGATTCACTCGTGAAGATCGAGCGGCCCGACGGTACGATCGTGTGCCCGTACATCAAGCACCGCAGAGGACGTACCTTTATCGGTGAGGGCGATTATATTATCGTTCAGCAGGACGGCACGAAGAATGTATGCGGCGCGGACAAAGTGTGGACACGCTATGAGAAGCCGGAAGCTTAAATCCAAAAAGAAGTTGCAATCTATCTGCCGGCACGCTATAATATACCAGTAGCTTTCCAAGGGAAGCAGTTATTTCTCTGATAAGCGGGTATGGCGGAATTGGCAGACGCGCCAGATTTAGGTTCTGGTGGGAGACCGTGCAGGTTCAAGTCCTGTTACCCGCAGTAGACCATGATAATCCGAACCCGGTTCCAATCGGGGACGGATTCGGATTTTTAGTATATCTATGCTAAGGCAAAAGCGGCGGTATCATAACGATACCGCCGCTTTTGTCATACGCTTTTATGTTGTTCTGCTTCCTTTGCCCTCTGTGCTTTCCATTCTTCAAATTCTTTCTGCCCCTCTGGGCTGGCAAAGAATTTCTGAATTTCGGGAAGCAAGCACCGGGCAAGGGCATTTATCTCATGCTGTGGGATTTTGTCCGGGTGCTTTTCTGCCATAGTTCGCCTTTCTTTATTCAGTTGTCAAGGTACAATGCCGCTATGCTGCGGCGTGAAAATCTGCTTATACAATCACCTTTCCTTTGCGTGTCGCTGCTGCCGTTTCAATTCCGCCAGTACCTCCGGCGGGATACGGTCAACAAATTTTTGAATGTTCTTCAGTTCGCTTTCCAGCTTCGCCCGTTCCATGCGGTCTTTCATTTTGCCGCTTTCACTGGCTTTGGCTCTGGCTTCCAACTGTTCATTTTCTGCCAAAAGGTCGTTTATCGTGACCTTGTATTTTTTGAGCTGCCCGGAGAAATTCTCCATCTGGGGAAACCACTTTTTCAGCATGGCGAGGGCTTCCTCTTTCTTCTTCCCTGCATTGAACGGGGTAATGCCGTCCAGCGTGGCTTCAATAGTTCTTGACTGTTTGGAGAGGTTGACCGCCTGCTTGAACAGCCGGATGGGGATGTGCTTTCTGCCTGTCTTGCTGGCACTTTCCCCACGCTCCAAGTCGGGATATTTCTCCACCATATAGGCGTGAAAATCGTCCTGCCACTTTGTGAGGTTGGCTCTGTTCCCAATAATCTCCTTTGCACACAGGCGGTTGTCCTCTGTCAAAGGGACAAAGACCAAATGCAGATGGGGTGTTTTTTCATCCATGTGTACCACCGCCGACACGATATTTTCTTTGCCTACCCGGTTAATGAGGAAGTCAGCCGCCCACTGGAAAAACGCCTGTATCTCCTTTGGGGGCTTGCCCTTGAAAAACTCCGGACTGGCGGTAATCAGCGTATCCACAAACCGGGTACTGTCCTTACGGGTACGGCAGCCTGCCTGTTCAATATGGTTTTGAATGAAATGGTAGTATCTGCCCTCTGGCTTGACAATGTGGAAATTGTACTTACTCCGGCTTGTGTCAATGTCTGGATTGCTGGCATACTGTTCCTTTTGTCTTTCGTGATGGGCTTCCAACGGTCTTGCCGGGTTGCCCTTGTGCTTTTCAAATCGCAAAATTGCGTGTTGTGCCATAAACTCCTTTCCTCGTTCCTTTCCCTTCCGTTCCGGGGTTTTCCACAGGGAAAATCCCGCTGAAAATAGCTCTGATAGGATTGGAATGGAATCGATATAAATAAATTATTTTAATCTCTGTATTTCTATATACCGTCCGATTTCGGTACTCCAAGAGGGCTGATTTTCGTACTCGTCAAGTACAGTTTTCAGCCCTCCGGCGTACCAAAACGGAAATTCAAAAAGTCAGGAATTGGAACTGCCCTCATAGGATTTTGGGTAAATGCGGTTGGGTTTTCCACAGCCCTGTTTCTTGATGTCGATCAACTCTGCATACTGTAGTTCCCGCAGGGTGTTGACTGCCTTTTGCCGCCCACAGTGAAGCAGACCCACTACTTCACAGATGGGGTAGTACAGGTAAATCCGCCCGTACTCGTCAGCCCATCCATTTTTGCGGGATAGGTCTGCCCGGCGCATGATAAAGGCATACAGCAGCTTTGCTTCATTGGACAGCGGCTGATAGGTTGGTGCTTCAAACAGGAAATTGGGTAGCTGGGTGAAGCTCTGTGCCCGTTCCTGTTGGTAGTGATAGATAAACTTTGTCATAGTGCTTTATGGACAATTAGAAGCCCTGTTTTGAGGATTAGCGATAAAGAATACCACCTGCCCCGGTTTGGTGTTCAGAAAGCCCCATAAATACAGGCTTTTTTCGCCCCTAATTGTCCACGCTCGCCCTCCTTTTCCGTTCACTTTCTGCTTTCTGCCGCCTGTGAACGCTGGCGGCACAATCCGGGCAGTATTTCGCCCGGTTAGAGCCGGGAACAAAAGCTCTCCGGCAGACAATACACCGTTTTGTGTCCTTATCCCGGAAAATCTCTGCTTCCAGCGTCCGATCCAGCGGCAGGACAGCCCAGCGGAAATGCTTGCAGCAGACCGAGAAAGAAATTGTCTGCGGACAGATACAGGTATCGCCATCATCCAGCACAATGCAGTTGCCGCTGTCATAGTTGCAACATTCCCGGCGGATTAAGGCGTTTGCCCGTTTCCGCTGTGCTGGGGTCATGCGGTGCAGAGAGCCGTCCGGCTTGCGCTCCAACGGCGGCAGCTTTTTGAGATTGTTTTCCATGTGTGTCCTCCGCTTTGTCTGATTGCCGCTCTCCCCGAAAAGGTTTCCTGCCCCATTTCTGCGGCGTGTGTTCTCCGTTGGTACGCAAATGCGATACTTCGCCGGGAGAAATATTCCTTTTCGGACGGTCATTCTGTTTTCAAGGTGCAGCTCATCGATGAACTACCCTAAGTCTACACGAAAAAAAAGCAATCCTCGGAATTTTGCGAGAATTGCATTTCTATGAAGTTTACACTTTGAAAATTGCATTTTTGCAATTTTGGTGTATAATAGAATTATACGGAGGAGGTGCGTACTATGGCTTTACCCGGAACACCCGGACAGAGAATTTCTGACTTATGCAACGGAAACAAAATCAAACAAAAAGAACTTGCAGAGAAAATTGGCGTTTCCGCTTCCCAGTTGAGCCGCATTGTCAGCGGCGAAACAAAGACAGTCAGCAGCGATATTCTCATCGGTGTGGCAAAGGAATTTAAGGTGTCCACCGACTATATACTGGGGCTATCCAATATCAGCGTCCGCAAAAGCTATGATATATCCGAACTGGGCTTGTCCGAGGGAGCAGTCAAAGGACTTGTGACGGGTACTGTAGATGTACAAATCCTAAATCGCTTGCTGGAACACAGGAATTTCCCCAAACTGATAGATTTGATACGGATTTATTTTCAGGACACAGCGGCAAAGGGCATTATGGCACGAAACCAGCTTATCGAAATGGTAACAGCTTCCCTGTCTGATCTGATGAAAGAATACCCGGAACACCGGGCAGAAGCAAGACAGGGCTTGCAGTTCTTGAACGCACAGAAAATGGGTGACCATGAAGCAGAGATTGAAAAAATCAAGAATGTGTTCCTTACCATCCTGCGGGACATTAAGAAAGAGATGGACAGCGGCGAACAACCGGGAGAAACCATTACCGCTGCCATGTTCCAAACTATGCAGGAAGCCATGAAAAACCACCAGCAGGAGCCGCTTTCTATGGATGATGTGACCGCTATGATCGTCGGACAGGTTGGGCAGCTTCTTCCGATGGACGAGGAAACCAGCGACCAATTCCAGCAGTTGGCGAAGAAAATGATTGAACTGGCAGGCAAGGAAACAAAGATAGATGGAGGAAATCATGATGTTACGACCAAAAGAAGTAGTATGTAAATGGGTAGATGCTTTTAACGACCACGATGTTGAGGCAATCGTGAGTCTGTACCATGATAACGCAACCAATCATCAGGTAACAAATGAACCGGTGATTGGGATAGAGGCAATCAGAGAAATGTTCACAACAGAATTTGCCACAGCTGATATGACAGCCATTGTAGAAAATATATTTGAAGATGGGCAGTGGGCAATTTTAGAATGGAGAGACCCATTAGGATTAAGAGGCTGCGGATTTTTCCATGTTGTGAACGGGAAAATTTTATTTCAAAGAGGTTACTGGGATAAACTATCCTTTTTGAAACAACATAATTTGCCTATTGAATAAATCATTGACATTCTCTATCAAATTTGCTATCCTCTTAGAGGATTATAAACGGAGAGGAGGCTTACGTGTGTTAATTTTTGTACGCTAATAAACAACAAAAAGTCGGTTTTTCATTCCATGTGATGGGCTTTTTTGTCGTGCGTACAGAGAAACACGTAGGTCAATCCTTTATGACAATGATTGTCATAGAGTATTTCTTGTCGTGCCTTTTGTTATGCAGGTATATGCCCATAGTGGAGCATATACCTGCTTTTTGTTGCACAGGAAAGAGTATGTGACAAAAACAGGAGGTATTGATATGACAACAGAAACTAAATTTTGGAAAAAGAAGTATTTTACTATGCTGGCAGGACAAAGCATTTCCCTCATAACAAGCGGGATTTTGCAAATGTCCATTATATTCTATCTCACAGCAAAAACAAATTCCGCTATGGTCTTATCCATTGCAACCTTGATGGGCTTTCTTCCTCAAGCTGTGATTGGCCCCTTTGCAGGGACTTTTGTGGATCGCCATAGCCGCAAAGGAGTGATGATTGGAGCAGACCTTATGATTGCCGCAACAGGAGGATTTCTGGCAGTCGTTTCGATATTTATGGAACTGCCCATATGGCTCATTATGCTGGTCTTATTTGTCAGAAGTATCGGCAACGCTTTTCATTCTCCTGCGTCCAGCGCAGTTACACCGCTTATGGTTCCTCAAGACCAGCTAACAAAGTGTGCCGGTTATAATCAGACCATGCAGGCCGCCGTGTCCCTGATCAGCCCAGCCGCTGCCGCTTTCTTATATAGTGTCTGGTCATTAAGCACGATTATTCTATTGGATATTATCGGCGCAGTTCTGGCTTGCAGCGTTGTTGCGGTTCTGTCGATTCCAAATCCGCCAATATGCACAGGCGAAAGCCAAAACAGCTTTTTCCGGGATATGAAGGAGGGATATTTTGAGTTAAAGAAAAACAAGGGTTTGTTCGCATTACTTTGGATTGGAACGGCATATATGTTTTTCTTTATGCCTATCAGTGCATTGTACCCTTTGATGAGCATGGGATACTTTCGTGGAACACCTACCCATGCGTCCATAGCAGAAATTGCCTTTGCAGGCGGTATGCTTGCAGGGGGAATTTTGCTCAGCGTTTGGGGTGGATTCAAGAACCGGATTTTTTCAATCGGTCTATCGGTTCTTGTGATGGGGGTAAGCATTGCGATTTCCGGGTTGCTGCCCACCAATGCGTTTTTTATATTTGTAATTTGTTGTACAGTCATGGGGTTAACCTCTCCATTTTACGGAGTACAAAACGCCTTGTTTCAAGAGCAGCTTCCACCAGAATATCTGGGACGGGTTTTCTCATTGCTCGGAAGCGTGATGTCCTTTGCCATGCCGCTGGGTTTGCTGTGTTCCGGTATTTTTGCAGAACGAATTGGTGTGGAAAAATGGTTTTTACTTTGTGGAATAGGGATTATTGCGGTTGCCGTTTTGGTTTTCGTATTGCCAGTTTTACGAAATGTTGATTGTCAATCTCAAAACAGTTTTGCTTGTAAAAGCGGCGATTGAGAAGAAAACGCATTTATTAAAGTGATGGGAAATTGCAAAGCCAGCCGATCCAGTCAACGGTCAAGATGAACGGCGCATAAATGCGCCGCCGTTGACAGTTTCGCCCACCTTTGCTGATAGGCAATCAAGGCGGGAAAGCCCTTAAAATGGCTTCCCGCCCATTTCAATTTTGAGAGAAAAACCCGCCCGCTTTTTCGTGAGTGTGTCCACAAGTTCGGGACATTTTGTTTCGAAGTCCAACGTGGGAAGAGGGACGAGGGCTTTCATATACGCCCTGTCTGCTGACGAAACCAGCCCTGTGCTTGTGTCTCCGCACCACGCAATCACAGACCTGTTTTCCCGCTGCTTCAAATGTGTTTGCCTACCCGGCGGCAACTGCATTTTCACAGCAACGCCGACAGAGCGTATAACACACTACACTTTGCAAGCAAAGTCGTGTGCCAAAGGGATACCCTTTGGAAACCCTGTTTTGTGGTCATGTGTACTCATATTCCCCGCAAAACGCAAAATAAGCGGTTTCAGTCTGCTGTAACATCACAGTCAGATTGACCGCTTATTTTCTTTCTGCTGCCCCTGTTTTCTCTGTTCTCTATACGAATAATTTTCATAATTGTTATGCTTGATACGGGTTGAAAACCAAACGCATAAATGTTATAATAAGCACAGAGAAAACAGGGAGGTCGCTGCTATGAAAGAATTGGGAGAACGCCTGCGGATATTGCGGGAGAGCGTGAAGCTGTCACAGGTAAAGATGGCGGATTTGCTGGGAGTAAAACAGTCCAGCATTAACCGCTATGAACAGGGACAATCTGCTCCGTCTTTGGAAACGCTTGTGAAGTATGCAGATTATTTTGATGTGTCTATGGATTACCTGTTTGCCCGGACGGATAAGCCCCAAGGCAAGCTGTACGAATACCGCCCTAAGATTGCAACGGGCAGTGAGGAAATGCGGCAGTTTATTGAAATGTGTTTTGACCCGCAATCGCCAATGAGTGAGAAGTTAAAGCAGACGCTTCTTCAAATGATGGAGGTGGACAAATGAAAGGTGTGATCTATGCCCGCTATTCTTCCGATAATCAACGAGAAGAAAGTATTGAGGGGCAGTTGCGAGAATGTAAGGATTATGCAGAACGAAACGGTATCACGATTTTAGGAACTTACATTGATCGGGCATTATCAGCCAAAACGGACAACCGACCTGAATTTCAGAAGATGATTAAAGACAGCGCAAAGGGCTTGTTTGATGTTGTCCTTGTGTGGAAGTTAGACCGCTTTGCACGAAACCGTTATGATAGCGCACGCTACAAAAATCTCTTGAAAAAGAACGGTGTGAAAGTCATTTCCGCAAGGGAAAATATCTCCGAGGGCAGCGAGGGAATTATTCTGGAAGCTATGCTGGAGGGCTATGCAGAATACTACTCTGCGGAACTTTCTGAAAAGGTTATTCGAGGTCTGACTGACAATGCGCTGAAATGTAAATACAATGGCGGTACTGTCCCGATGGGATATTACATTGACGAACAGCAGTATTATCAAATCGACCCCAAGACCGCCCCGGTGGTACTGGAAATGTTTACAAAGTACAGCGAGGGTGCGACCATGCAGGAACTTGTCAATCTGTTAAACAGCCGGGGTATGCGTTCCATTCGTGGCGGGAAAATCACATTGAATATTATGAACCACCTGCTAAAGAACCGCCGTTACATGGGAGAATACAGCTATCGTGATGTGGTCAAGGAGGACGGTATTCCGGCGATTGTCCCGAAAGAGTTGTTTGAACGGGTGCAGGAACGGCTGGCGAAAAACAAAAAGGCTCCTGCCCGTCACAAAGCCGAGGATGATTACCTTTTGACAACGAAGCTGTACTGTGGGAAATGCGGCTCCTTTATGGTGGGAGAAAGCGGCACAAGCCATACGATGAAAGTACACCGTTATTATCGCTGTGTGAATACTAAGAAAAAGAAGCTCTGTGACAAGAAAGCAGTCAAGAAAGACTGGATTGAAGATTTGGTTGTCAATTATACCATGAAAGCAATTATGAATGATGAAGTCATGGAACGGCTGATTGATACGCTGATGGAGTTGCAGAAGAAAGAAAGCACCGACCTGCCCCTTTTGAAAAAGCAGCTTGCAGAAACGGAAAAAGGTATTAACAATATGCTCAATGCCATTCAAGCAGGGATTTTTACTCCATCCACCAAGCAAAGACTGGACGAGTTGGAAGAAACCAAGAGCCAGCTTGAAATCAGCATTTTGCAGGAAGAAATGCACAAGCCCTTGCTTACAAGAGAGCAGATAGCATTTTTCATTTACCGTTTCCGCAAGTTTGATGTGACAAAGCGGGAACAGCGGCAAAGGCTGATCGACAGCTTTGTAAATGCAGTGTATCTTTACGAGGAGAAGGTAATCCTTACTTTCAACTACAAGGACGGTTCCAAGACTATCACTCTGGAAGATGTTGAGGGTTCGGATTTATCCGCATTCGGTGCAGTAGAGCAGGAGACAGGGCACAGAACACGGCGTGAAGCTTTCGGGTTTTACGGGCGGTTCCGTGAATAGCAATAGAAATAGAATAAGAAAAGCCACATACGAAGGTGTATACTTCGTATGTGGCTTTTTTTGATGCTGTGTTACGGTACAGTGATAACGAATCAGTGAAGTGCTTATATAAAGGAAGAAACTGATTCAGCGGCCGGGCCATTCGGTGCGGCGCGCACTCCACTGCTCATTCAGCCAGCTGACCACCTGCTCTTTGCCCTCCGGCGTAAACGGAAAGGTGGCAGAACTTTTCAGATCGTCCGCGGTGCTGGCAAAATTATAAGGACCGGGCCAGATGGTGACGCGGAAGATGTCGCTTTCATCCTCGCCCTGGTCTTTCTGGATGAGGTAACGCATTCCCTGATAACTGCCGGTAAATTTTTCCTTTTTATAAAAGTTCATATTCAGAATATCATCATTTTGAATCATGACGGAGCTGCCTTCTTTCTGTAAGAAATGATGTGATTGAAGAAAGTATAACAAATTTCTAAAAAAAAGGACAGAGTATTTATGTGGGAAAAACACTTGTATTTACTGGGCGTACAGAAAAAGGAGGTAATATCCATGTATTTTTGTATACAATTAGCGGTTGACAAATGATAGTGAGCGAGTATAATACACTTATACTATTTTATCGGATTAAAGTGACATTGCATTAGAGATACAAACAGATAAAAGAACGCAATGCTAGAGCGATAAAATGAGAAAGAATTTTCAAGAAGCAGGAGAGAAAAAAAGTGGGAAAGTATATCGTAAAACGAGTTTTACTGGCGATTATATCCATCCTGATCGTCAGTGCCATTACATTCTTTGTGATGAACATTATCCCGGGCGGTCCTTTCAATAAGGAAAAGGCAACGAGTGCGGAGGCACAGAAAGTCCTGGAAGAGAGATATAATCTGGACAAACCAATCCCGGAGCAGTATGTGATTTATATGAACAATCTTCTTCATGGTGACTGGGGTGTATCTTTACATAGCGGCCGTGATATCTGGGGCGAGATTTCTTCCCGTTTTAAGATATCGGCAAAGCTTGGCGGTATGGCGGCATTGGTGGCAATCGTGGCTGGGCTTGTACTTGGAAGTATTGCGGCGCTGACGCGTAACCGCTGGCCGGACCGGTTGATCGTGTTCTTTACAACGCTTGGTACGGCGATGCCGTCCTTCGTGCTTGCAACACTGCTTCTTCTGGTGTTCTGCTTAAAGCTCGGCTGGTTCCCGGTATGGTCGTCCACGAGTCCGAACTATGTACTGCCGATCATCGCATTGAGTGTTTATCCGATGGCGTACATCACACGTCTGACAAAGACCAGTATGCTGGATTCCCTGAACCAGGATTACATCCGTACCGCGAGAGCGAAAGGTGTTCCGGGCTGGAAAGTCATTTTCAAACATGCACTGCGCAACGCGCTGATTCCGGTTATCACTTATGTGGGACCGATGGTTGCATACATTTTGACAGGTTCCATGGTTGTTGAGAATATTTTTACCATCGGAGGACTGGGATCGTCTTTCGTAACAAGTATTACCAACCGAGACTATACGATGATTATGGCAACGACAATTTTCCTCGCAATTTTAATGGTTGTGGCAAACCTGCTGACCGATATTGCATATAAGTTCGTCGATCCAAGAATCACATTTGAGTAAAGTACGAAAGGACGGATAGAAGTAATGGAGTTGAAACATAGACAGATTCTGTCGGCACAGGTAGATCTGAGCAAATTCAATAAGGCAAATTTCGAGAAGGCGACAGATGAGGAAAAGAAGCAGCAGGATGTCATGGGTGAGTCTACCACATTCTTCAAGGATGGTATGAGACGCCTGCGCAAGAATCCGCTTGCCATGGGAAGTATCATCGTACTGGTGCTGATTCTTCTGACCATCATCATCGCGCCGCATGTTTGTCCTTACACGTATTCCGAGATTATCTCGGTCAACGGTGTGCGTGACAAATCCGCAGCGAACCTTGGGCCGTTTGAATATTCCAAGCTTGAGACAAAGTATATGAACGAGACCGGCGAGAAGCTGTTCCCGCATATCTTCGGAACAGACAGCTTGAGCCGTGACTACTTTATCCGTGTGATCTACGGAACGAGAGTCAGCCTGTCGGTCGGCGTTGTGGCATCGATCATGGTATTGATCATCGGCCTGCTTTACGGTTCCATCGCAGGATACTTTGGTGGAAAAGTCGACCTCATCATGATGCGTATTGTTGATATTATTTATTCCCTGCCGGACATGCTGATCATCATTTTGCTGTCGGTGGTGTTTAATGAGACGTTAAAACCGCTCATTACCGGAACGGTGCTGGAAAAGCTGGGAACGAACATGATCTCCATGTTCATTGTATTCGGACTTCTGTACTGGGTAAGTATGGCGCGTCTGATCCGAGGCCAGATCCTTTCCATTAAGAACAACGAGTACGTTCTGGCAGCAAGATGTATCGGTACAAAGAATGCCAGAATCCTGCGCAGACATATTCTGCCGAACTGTCTGTCGGTTATCATTATTACGACAGCCCTTCAGGTACCGAGTGCAATTTTTACCGAAAGTTATCTGAGTTTCCTTGGTCTTGGTGTATCTGCACCGCTTACTTCTCTGGGAAGTCTGGCAAACGACGCCAGAGCCGGCATGCAGTCCTACCCACTTAGATTGGTCATTCCTGCAATCGCCATCTGCTTGATCGTGCTGGCATTGAACTTACTGGGTGATGGTCTTCGTGATGCTTTCGACTCGAAATTGAATTAAGGAGATAAGGATATGAGCGAAGAAAATAAATATATATTAGAAGTAAAAGACCTTCATACCAGTTTCTTTACGGATGCAGGTGAGGTAAAGGCTGTCAATGGTATTTCCTTTAACTTGGAGCCGGGAAAGACCCTCGGAATCGTAGGTGAGTCCGGTTCCGGTAAATCCGTTACCGCATATTCCATCATGCAGATTCTGGCGGAGACCGGTAAGATCATCGGCGGAGAGGTAAAGTTCCATGGCGAAGATATTACCAAATGGAACAACAAGCAGATGCAGAAGTTCCGCGGAGAAAAATGTTCCATCATCTTCCAGGATCCGATGACCAGCTTAAACCCGGTATTTACCGTTGGAAGCCAGCTGATTGAGGCAATATTATTACACACGGATAAGAATAAAAAAGAGGCGTGGGCGCGCGCGGTGGAGATGCTGACACTGGTCGGCGTCAATGAGCCGGAAAGCCGTATGAAGCAGTATCCGCATGAGTTGTCCGGTGGTATGCGTCAGCGTGTCATGATCGCCATGGCTCTTGTATGTGAGCCGGATATTCTGATTGCAGATGAGCCGACAACGGCACTTGATGTTACGATTCAGGCACAGATTCTGGAACTGATGCAGGATCTGCAGAAGAAGCTCGGAATGGCGATTATCATGGTAACCCATGATCTTGGTGTCATTGCAAGTATGTGTGATGAGATTCTTGTCATGTACGGCGGACGTGTCTGCGAGCGCGGTACAGCGGATGATATTTTCTACCGTCCGGCACATGAATATACCAAGGGACTGCTTCGTTCCATCCCGAAGGCGGACAACATGAACGAAAAGCTGGTGCCGATCGGCGGTACACCGATCAACCTGCTGCAGATGCCGGCTGGCTGTGCATTCTGCCCGCGGTGTGATGCGGCGATGAAGATCTGTCTTTCCGAAAAACCGGAAGAACTTCGCATCAGCGATACCCATCTGGCAAGCTGCTGGATGAACATCAAAGAGTTATATGAGGCACAGGAGGAGGCAGAGTAATGAGTGAGGAAAAGAACCTTCTTGAGGTAAGTCATTTAAAACAGTATTTTCCTGTGCATCAGGGATTTAAGACGATTCCGCTAAAAGCGGTGGATGATATTTCATTTGCAATCAAGCCGGGCGAGACACTTGGTCTGGTAGGAGAGTCGGGATGCGGCAAGACGACCGTCGGCAGAACGCTGCTTCGTCTGTATCAGCCGACTGCCGGACGCATCGTGTTCGACGGGAATGTGCTTTTTGACAGCGGTGAGCAGTATGATGAGAATGGCAAGCTGATCGTCGATGCAAACGGCAAGCCGGTGCTGGGCAAGAAAGTGGATGTGGACATGCTTCCTTACCGCAGACAGATGCAGATGGTATTCCAGGATCCGTATTCATCCTTGAACCCGCGTATGACGGTCGAGGACATCATCGGAGAGCCTCTGGATGTTCATAAATTATATGCGAATAAAAAAGAGCGCCGTGAGAAAATCTTAAACCTTATGGAGCTGGTTGGACTGAATGCCGAGCATGCCATGCGTTATGCACATGAGTTTTCCGGCGGACAGAGACAGCGTATCGGTATTGCAAGAGCACTCGCGGTAAATCCGAAGTTTATCGTCTGTGACGAGCCGGTATCCGCTCTGGATGTGTCCATTCAGGCGCAGGTGGTAAATATGTTCGAGGAACTCCAGGACAAGCTGGGCGTGGCGTATCTGTTTATCGCGCACGATCTGCTGGTCGTTCACCACATTTCCGACCGTATTGCAGTTATGTACCTTGGAAAAATGATGGAGATCGCCGATGCCGATGAGTTAAACGGCAACCCGATGCATCCGTATACATTGAGCTTACTGTCAGCGGTTCCGATTCCGGATCCGGAGACAGCCAGACACAGCAAGCGTATCGTGCTGGAGGGAGATGTACCGAGCCCTCTGAAGATGCCGACCGGATGTCCGTTCCGCACCAGATGCAAATACGCGACAGAGCAGTGCGCAAAAGAGATGCCGCCGCTTTCCGACAGAGGCAACGGGCACTTTGTTGCATGCTGGAACAAATAAGGTTTCAACGCTACCGAAGAGGTGCGTGGAACATAGATCATTTTATAGGAGGAAAATCCTCTGCTCCTGTTGTGACAGTCGCATTTTCCTTCGGAAAACAAGGAGGATATATTATGAAGAAATTAGTAGCATCATTACTGGTTGCTTCTATGGCACTTGGCCTTACCGCTTGTGGCGGATCATCTGATTCCACAGCAAGTACAGGCGAGTCCACAGGAACCGCTGCTGCTGGCACAGAGGCTGCAGCAACCGCAGAAGCAACAACCACCAACGCTGAGACAAATGTGCTCAACATCAACCTGGCAAGTGAGCCGGATTACCTTGATCCTGCATTAAACAGCTCCGTAGACGGCGGCTGCCTTGCAGTAAACTCTTTCGCAGGTCTTTACACCTACGACAAGGACGGCAATCTGACACCGGCACTCGCAACCGATATGCCGGAAGTATCTGAGGATGGAACAGAGTACACCATTCACATGATCGAGTCCAAGTGGAGCAACGGAGATGACTTAAAGGCATCTGATTTCGTATACAGCTGGAATCGTGTCATCGATGAGAAGACAGCAGCAGACTATGCTTACCTGTTCGACGTAATCGACCGCAACGATGACGGTACACTGGCAGTTGAGACACCGGATGATTACACACTCGTAATCAAACTTGTCAGCCCGTGCCCGTACTTTAACGACTTACTGGCATTCCCGACATTCTACCCGGTACATCAGGCATCCGTAGAGGCTGCTGATCCGGACGGCACTGTTCCTGGCAAGTGGGCTCAGGAAGCTGGTTTCGTATGCAACGGTGCTTACACACTGGAGTCCTGGAACCACAACGAGAGCATGGTTTATGTAAAGAACCCGAACTTCTATGATGCGGCAAACGTAACCATGGACGAGCTTCACTTCATGTTAAGCGCTGATGATACAGCAACCTATGCTGCATACAACAGCGGTGACCTTGACTACATCGATTCCGTACCGAACGATGAGATTCCTTCCTTAAACGGCGTCAATCCGGAGTTTGGTATCCTTGACAACCTTGGAACCTATTACATCGGCTTCAACGTAAACGACCCGATCTTCGATGGCAAGACAGAGGAAGAGGCTGCTAAGATGCGTGAGGCAATCAGCTTACTGGTTGACCGTCAGTTCATCGTTGAGAACGTAGGCCAGACAGGTCAGATCCCGGCTGATTCATTCGTACCGGAAGGTATGGCAGACGGTAACGGCGGCGTATTCAAGACAGCAGATACTTCTTACTATGATGCAACAGCTACCGGCGCTGGCGAGCTTGACACAGCAAAGGGCTTACTGGAAGAGGCTGGATACACATTTACAGACAACGGTGACGGTACATACGCTATCGATCCGGCAATCTCCATGACATACTTAACAAACGACGGTACAGGACACATTGCAGTTGCTGAGTCCGTACAGCAGGATCTTGCATTGCTTGGTATCAATCTTGAGATCAAGTCTGAGGACTGGAACGTATTCCTTGAGGATCGTAAGAGCGGTAACTTCACCATCGCACGTGAGGGATGGCTTGCAGATTACAACGACCCGGTTAACATGTTAGAGATCTTTACCTCTGATTCCGGTAACAACGATATGCAGTTAGGAAAGGGTACTCCGGTATCTTCTTCTCCGGACTGGACAGCATATGATGAGCTGATCGATCAGATCCGCACCACAACAGATTTCGCAGCGCGTGTTGACTTAATGCATCAGGCAGAGGATATGCTGATGGATACATGGGCAGTAGTTCCGATCTACTACTACAATGATATTTACATGCAGAAGTCTAACGTAACCGGTATCTATGCAACGGTATTCGGTATGAAGTACTTCATGTATGCAACAAAGACAGCATAAGATCATAAGAACTGACCGGTATGTATGATCACGGGTGATGCATACTTATGCAGGGAAGAGAAATCCCGGAACGGAGAGTAAAATCCGTTCCGGGATTTTTGACGTGGAAAAACATAGGAAAAGAAAACTGCATATTTAATCATACGAAAAATCGGGATCAAAAAATGAAAAACGCTAGAAAAACAGCGGAGAATAGAAGAAAAAGTAGAAAAAACAAACAAAACATAGTGTAAAAATATGCAGAGAAATAAATGAGATTGTAAAAACATGCGAAACGAGGCAGAATGTGCCAGCGGGAAAAGTATTGACAAAACCAGTTTCCCATGTATAATAAAAAAAGTGTTGTGCGTGTGCAACATACAAGTGTATTTTGTGAAGTGTTCAGTGGACAAAGCGGTTCATTGTCACTTTTTTTTGTTACACAAAAATATTTTAGCACAATAACGCGGTAATATTGCACTATGTAGTATGGCAGGCAGAGCGATGAGGCGGAAGCGGCGATGATCAAGAACCCTTACCAAAAGGATTATCAAAATGAATTAAAGCAGAACCGGCACGGTCTTCTGGTGACAAGAACGTCCTATCAGGGAGATTTTTATGTGCTTCCGTTTGATGAGCAGCAGAAGCGGCGGACAGGCATTTTAAATGTCCTCTGGACGATCGCGCTGTGGGTAATTGAACTTGGAATGGGGCTTTTAAACCCGGATTCATCCCGCACGGCATGGATTGTATTTCCGTATCTGTTTGTGATTCTTCCGCTTGGATACATGCTTTATGGTGCGGTCAGCTATATCGGAGCACCGATCCGGATGCACCGGGCACATTATGAGACGGGGCTGCTTCGCATGAAGCGTTCCTGTATCGGGGCAATGGTGCTCACGGGAATCGGAGCGGTTCTGGATCTTGTATACATGGTGCTGCATCGCGGCGGGATCCGTATGGGAATTGAATGTATCTATCTGATAGGTCATTTCCTGTTTCTGGCGGTCGCATTTTTCTTCGGAAAGTATTATGACCGCAATTACAGCGGTATTCTGATTGAGAATGCCACAATGGAGTAGGTTTTTTCCTTATTATAAGGTTAAAACATAGATAATATTTTTATAAGGAGGAAATATTATGAAAAAAATGAGACAGACTCTTGCCTTGTTATTGGCAGGAGCACTGACTGTCGGTTCATTCGCAGGCTGCGGCGGAAGCAAGTCTGACAGCGAGACAGCTGGAACCGAGACAGCAGGCACAGAGGCAGCAGCTACGACTGCATCCGGCAGCGACACACCGCTCGTTATCGCAAATGACGGTATGAGCGAGAAGTTCAGCCCATTCTTCGTTGAGAGTGTGCCGGATCAGAACATCGTTGATGTGACACAGATTTCTCTGGTTTACAACGATCGTTCCGGTGAGTTTATCTACAATGGTATCGAGGGCGAGACCACTTCGTACAACGGTACCGATTATACTTACTACGGACCGACCGATCTGACCGTTACAGAGAACGAAGACGGAACCGTATACTATGATTTCAAGCTTCGTGATGATCTGACGTTCTCCGATGGAGAGCCGGTAACCGCAGATGATATCATCTTCTCTTTCTATGTATTCTGCGATCCGACTTATGACGGAAGCGCATCTGTATACTCTCTCCCGATCGAGGGTATGGAAGAGTACAGAAGCGGTATGTCCACACTGACATCTTTACTTGCAGCAGCAGGCGAGGATAACACAGACTTCACATACTGGACAGAAGATCAGCAGAACGCATTCTGGGATGCTGTAAATGACGGTGGTGCAGCATTTGCACAGGAGATCGTTGATTACTGCGTAGAGAACGGCGTCAGCGAAGAGGGCGACGTAGCAGGCGCAGCAGCACAGTGGGGATTCGACGGTCTTGCAGCAGATGCAACCGCTAAGGATTTCTTTGTGGCAATCGGTGATCAGTACGGATGGAACTTCTCCGCTATGGAGGCTGAGTCCGCAGGAAGCGCTCTCTCCGATCTGATTCCGGAAGACGTATATGCATACGCTACCGAGGGTGTTGAGACCGGTGATGCAGCAGCAAACATTTCCGGTATCCAGAAGCTGGATGACAAGACTGTCCGCGTTGTTTTAACAGAGGTCAGCGCACCGGCACTTCAGACTATGGATATCCAGATCGCACCGCTTCATTACTATGGTGATGAGAGCCAGTACGATTACGATAACAACCAGTTCGGTTTCACAAAGGGTGATCTTTCCGCAATCCGCGAGAAGACAACCGCTCCGCTCGGTGCTGGTCCGTATGTATTCAAGAGCTATGAGAACAAGACAGTATATCTCGAGGCGAATGAGTCATACTACAAGGGAGCACCGGCTACCAAGGAGCTCCAGTTCAAGGAGACCGCTGAGGCAGATAAGCTTCCGGGTGTTGTTCAGGGTACGGTAGATATTTCTGATCCGTCCATCTCCAAAGAGGTTATGGCTCAGATCTGCTCCGAGAACAGCAACGGTGAGGCATCCGGTGATGTATTAACCACAGCCCTGTATGACAACAACGGTTATGGTTACATCGGAATCAACTCTCAGAATGTCAAGGTTGGCGATGATCCTTCTTCTGAGCAGTCCAAAGATTTAAGAAAAGCAATCGCAACTGTTATTTCCGTATATCGTGACATGGTAATCGATTCTTACTACGGAGACGCTGCATCTGTAATCAACTACCCGATCTCCAATACTTCCTGGGCAGCACCGCAGAAGTCTGATGCAGACTATGAGGTTGCATTCTCCAAGGACGTAGACGGCAACCCGATCTACACAGACGGTATGTCTGATGACGAGAAGTATGCAGCAGCACTTGACGCAGCACTCGGATTCTTCGAGGCAGCTGGTTACACAGTAACAGACGGCAAGCTGACCGCAGCTCCGGCCGGCGCAAAGTTAAGCTATGAGGTAATGATCGGCGGAGGCGGAAAGGGAGATCATCCTTCCTTCGGTATCCTGACCGCAGCATCCGAGGCACTCAAGACCATCGGATTTGATCTGACAATCAACGACCTGGCTGACGGAACCATCATGTGGGATGCTTTAAACAGCGAGACTGCAGAGATGTGGTGTGCAGCATGGCAGGCAACCTTAGACCCGGATATGTTCCAGATCTATCACAGCGAAGGCGGTAGCGCAAACTACTATGCAATCTACTCTGACGAGCTGGATGAGCTGGTAATGGAGGGAAGAACCAACACTGACCAGGCATTCCGTAAGGCAGTTTATAAGGAAGCACTTGACTTCATCGTAGATTACGCTGTAGAGATTCCGGTATATCAGAGACAGAACGCTTCTGTATTCAGTACACAGCGTGTCAATGCGGATTCCATTCCGCAGGATCTGACAACCTTCTATAGCTATCTCAACGAGATTGAGAAGATCCAGATGAACTAAGGATCAGAGTAACTGGCTGATGGTGGAAGAAGAGGGGAGCGGGCTCCCCTCTTCTACAACCTGTGCCGTGGTGCATAGGGATTTAAAGGTATTTTGCAAGAGGATGCGTGACGCCTTTTTGCAAAATACCTTTAGCATCAGAAGCAGCGAGGAAAGGAAAAAGAATCATGAAGAAATTTGTTGTTAAGAGAGTATTGCTCTCGATTGTCATACTGTTCTTCGTCTCCATGATCATCTACGCGATCATGCGTTGCATGCCGTCATCATTCGTGGAGCAGCAGGCACTGACATTGTCACAGAGACCGGGAGCAAAGAGTTATGACGAATGGGTGGCACAGTTAAATGCATCGTACGGTCTGGACACCGGCGTGATCCAGGGATATTTCCGCTGGGCAGCAAAGGCAGTCCGCGGACAGTTCGGTGATTCCTGGTACTTCAACCAGCCGGTACTGACCAAATTCGCAAGCGTTATCTGGTATTCGTTTGCACTGTCACTGGCATCTTTTATTCTGGAGATCATCATCGCAATTCCGGCAGGTATCGCCGCTGCGAGAAAACAGTATTCTGCAACCGATTATACGATCACCGTTATTGCACTGGTCGGTATTTCTCTTCCGAGCTTTTTCGTTGCAACACTTTTGAAATGGGTCTTTTCCGTAAAGCTTGGCTGGTTCGACCTCTACGGTATTGTCGGACGTAACTTCCAGAGCCTTTCCTCCGGACGGCAGATTCTGGATATGGCATGGCATCTGGTACTTCCGGTAATCACACTGACGATCGTGAGCATCGGTTCCCTGATGCGTTACACCAGAACCAACATGCTCGAGGTGCTGAATGCGGATTACATCCGTACGGCACGTGCGAAGGGTCTGCCGGAGAAGCGTGTCATTCATTACCACGCATTCCGCAATATCTTAATTCCGATCATCACACTGCTCGGCGGTACACTGCCGGGACTCTTCAGTGGAGCCATGGTAACAGAGACTCTGTTCCAGATCCCGGGTATCGGATATACCTCTTACCAGGCGGTATTACAGGGTGACATTCCGTTTGTTATGTTCTACATGCTGTTTTCCGCAGTATTGATCTTACTTGGCAACCTGATTGCCGATATTTTATATGCAGTTGTGGACCCGCGTGTCCGCGTGAACTAGAAAGGAGGAGAGAACATGGAGAACGAGAAGAATAATATGAAGCTTGATGACGCGCAGCGTGTCCGCGTACTTTCCCCCGGAATGATGGTTGCAAAGCGGTTTTTCCGCAACAGACTGGCAATCGTAGGACTGGTTATCATTGTCTGTATGTTCCTGTTTGCATTTGTCGGAGGTGCAGTCAATCCGTATTCACAGAGTGAGGTGTTCTACCGCACGGAAGAGATGAAGAAGGACTACGCCGGTGCGGCAAAAATTGATGAGTTCCAGGTGTTCGCGGCGGACGGCGTGGAGCTTCCGAGCGATGTGTACTCCAAGATGATCCTTGCCGTGACGAAAAATGCGCTGGTATTCGAGACCAGAGACGGACAGACATTGGCACTTGGCAGGATCGATGACGACACATACCATATCTATGCGGCAGAGCAGCAGATGAATCCGCTGGCATTAAAGTCTGAGGAGCACGACGCTGCGGAGGCTGCGGGACAGAACCAGTTTACTTACGACGGCGTGGAGTATGTGTTCGATGCATCCGGTGTAAAAGAGACACTGTACACGACGACAGAGCTTGGTATTGCCTGCCGGAAGTCCGTGACGGCTTTCGACGAGGGCACAACATTTTCTTATGATTTTTACAGCAAGGTGCTGACCGCGATCGCAAACGGCGATAAGACCGTTGAGGCGGACGGCGTGAGCTACACGGTTGAAAACGAGGGCAGCGCTGCCATGATTCACACGGCGGACGGCGCAGACTATGCCTATGTTTCGGATATGAGCATGAATCCGGTTTCCAGCGGTATCGTGCTGACACCGGCGTTCAAGGAGGCGGCTGAGGCTGCAATGACTGCCGGGGAGGATTCCTTTGAATATACGGACGAGCAGGGTGAGACCGACACTTATCTGATCAAGGATAAGAACGGTCAGTATACCATTCAGCGTTACCAGGAGACGCGTGTCATCGACAGTTATGCGGCTCCGTCTGCAAAGCACTGGTGTGGAACGGACGGCAACGGAATGGATCTTCTGGCGCGTCTGATGTACGGCGGACGAATTTCTCTTATGATCGGATTCGTCGTAGTTATCATTGAGCTTATCATCGGTATCATCGTAGGTGGTATCGCAGGATTTTTCGGCGGATGGGTGGACACACTCCTGATGCGTGTGGTAGATATCGTTTATTGTATCCCGGCGATCCCGCTGTATCTGATCCTCGGTTCGATCATGGATTACTACAAGGCTTCAGCAAAGACACGTATCTACATGCTGTGTATTGTCATGAGTATCATCGGCTGGGTCAGCATTGCCCGTATTATCCGCGGACAGATCTTATCCCTGCGTGAGCAGGAGTTCATGACGGCGGCAGAGGCAACCGGTATCCGCGTAAGCCGTAGAATTTTCAGACATCTGATCCCGAACGTCATCCCGCAGCTTGTCGTATTCGCAAGTATGGGAATCGGTGATGTCATTCTTGCTGAGTCCACATTGAGTTTCCTGGGTCTGGGTATCAAGTATCCGGCAGCTTCCTGGGGAAGTATCATCAATGCGGTCAACGACTCTTACGTTATGACGAACTATTTATTCGTGTGGGTTCCGGCAGGTGTCCTGATCCTGCTCACGGTACTTGCATATAACTTTATCGGTGATGGTCTGCGTGATGCATTCGATCCGAAGATGAAACGGTAGGTGACAGGAATGGCATTTAATAATAAGAAGAAAAACGCAAATTATATCTCCGCAAAAGAATCCCGCGCCATCGCGCGGGAGAACCGCAAGATTACGCAGGAGATCGAGAAAAAAAGAAACAGAAAGCATATTCCGGAGGAGGAATATGTGACAAAGATGAAGAATCCGGAGAACTGCGTCGAGTTCGACAACGTTCAGACCTATTTCTTCACGGATATCGGAACGGTCAAGTCTGTCGACGGTGTATCGTTTGATGTGCCGCAGGGTAAGACGGTCGGTATCGTAGGTGAGTCCGGCTGTGGAAAATCGGTGACGAGCCTTTCCCTGATGCAGCTGGTACAGCGCCCGTCCGGTCAGACCGTAGGAGGAGAGATCCGTTTTAATACCGGCGATCATGTATACAATGTGGTCAACACGCCGACTTCTGTGATGCAGAAGCTGCGCGGCAACTATATGTCCATGATTTTTCAGGAGCCGATGACCTCTTTAAATCCGGTACTTCGTATCGGCGAGCAGGTGGATGAGGTCATTGCACTTCACAATCCGGACATGACAAAGGATGACGTCAAGGCACGTACCATCCAGATGCTGGAGATGGTCGGCATTGCCAACAAGGAGGGCGTATACCGGATGTATCCGCACGAGCTTTCCGGCGGTATGCGTCAGCGAATCATGATCGCAATGGCGCTCGCATGTAATCCGCGCCTGATCGTTGCCGATGAGCCTACAACAGCGCTCGATGTGACGATCCAGGCACAGATCCTTGATCTGCTCCGCGGACTCAAGGATAAGATTAACAGCTCCATCATGCTGATCACACACGATCTCGGTGTGGTTGCAGAGATGGCAGATTATGTGGTCGTTATGTATGCGGGACGTGTCGTGGAAAAAGGAACGGCACGCGAGATTTTCAAAGATCCGAGACACCCGTACACCATCGGACTGATGAAGTCTAAGCCGGTGGTCGGAAAATATACGGAGAAGCTTTACAGTATTCCGGGAAGCGTTCCGAACCCGATTGATATGCCGAACTACTGCTACTTTAAGGATCGCTGTGAGATGTGCGTAGACGGCTGTGAGGGAGCATATCCGGGAATGTACCAGATTTCCCCGACACATTTTGTAAGCTGCTACCGCTGTGCGGCGGAGGCAGTCGGCAAGGAAGGAGACACGAAGAATGAGCAATAACGAAGCGACAAAGACAACCAATCAGAGCGACAATATTCTTGAAGTGTCTCATCTGAAAAAATATTTCCCGATTAAGGGCGGGTTTTTCGGCGGTGCAACAGGCAGTGTGAAGGCGGTCGACGACGTGTCCTTCAACATTAAGCGCGGCACTACCATGGGACTTGTTGGAGAGTCCGGATGTGGAAAGTCCACGACCGGAAGAACGATCTTGCGTCTGATCGAGAAGACAGACGGAGATATCATCTTCAACGGCGAGGACATCAGCAAGTACGATAAGAAGCAGCTCCGCGACCTGCGCACAAAGATGCAGATCATTTTCCAGGATCCGTATTCATCCCTGTCTCCGCGTCTCCCGATCGGTGAGATCATCGGTGAGGCAGTGCGTGAGCACGGACTTGTGCCGAAGGAGCAGTTTGATGATTATATCACCAAGGTTATGAAGGACTGTGGATTACAGGAGTATCACAAGGACCGTTATCCGCATGAGTTCTCCGGCGGACAGAGACAGAGAATCTGTATCGCGCGTGCGCTTGCACTGAATCCGGAATTCATCGTGTGCGATGAGCCGGTATCCGCACTGGACGTGTCGATTCAGGCACAGATCATTAACCTGCTTCGCGACCTGCAGAAGGAGAGAGGACTGACCTATCTGTTTATCTCTCACGATCTGTCTGTCGTAGAGCATATTTCCGATACCGTGGGCGTTATGTATCTTGGCGGTATGGTGGAGTCCGGCGAGACGGCCGATATTTTCGGCAACCCGCTGCATCCGTACACGAAAGCACTGTTTTCCGCGATTCCGATGCCGGATCCGGATATCAAGAAGGACCGTATCCTCTTAAAGGGCGATATTCCGTCCCCGGCCAACCCGCCTGCAGGATGTAAGTTCCACACCCGCTGCAGCGAGTGCATGGAGATCTGTAAGCACGAGGAGCCGCAGGTCAAGGATGTCGGAAATGGACATAAGGTAAAATGTCATCTTTATGATGAAAAATAGACGAGAGGCTGCTGCCTCAAGCGGACAGCTGGCGTCGAAAGAGATGTACTAGGATAAAAGATCACATTTTTCGATTTCGCTGGAATGCATCTGGAAATTCGGATCAAAAAATGCGGCATTTCTAACCCTTTGGGTTTTGCATCTGTGATGATCCGTGTTTTTCCAAGTTTTGAACACTCCACGGGTGTGTCCGCAATCCGCAGACAATTTTAGGACTTTTGTGTGTGTCCCTTATGGACACCTCTGAGCAGAACATAACCGCGCGAAGCCGATGTTTGAGTCGGCATCTGCCATGTTTTTAATAGCAGATGCCGGCGAGTTTCGGTTCGCGCGGTTTTATATTGTCTGCGAAGAGGTGCCATTAGGGACACCAGAAAGTCCGCTCATTGTCTGCGGGTTGTCGGACACATTCCGTGGAGTGTCAAAACGTGGAAGAGACACGGAATCCAATGCAAAAGCCCGACGGGAAGAAATGCGCGCATTTTTTTCAACGAATGTTCCATCTGCACTTCCATCGAGATCGAGTGGTGTGATCTTTTTATCCTATTTACTTATCTATCTGGGGAGGCTGCCGCTTCAAGCGGCAGCCTCTTCGTTTGAAATTGGCTTGAAGATGACGGATGGGTTTTATATAATAAAGGGTAGAAATGTCAGATCGGGAGAAGGAGCGAGGAAAATGTTGTTTGACAGAGCAGCGAAAGGAAAGAAGTCAAAAGAGCTAAAAGGGGAGTTGAAGGATTTAAAAAAGAGTCTTCTGAATGCGGGGGGTGAGAAGGCGTATGTGAATGAGGCGCTGCGGGATTACCAGGCGGCGCTGGAACAGGGGGATACTCTGCGGGAACAGTATGAGGAGGCGAGAAGGCACCTCGCGCAGTCGAGGGCGGCGATTGACCGGCTGTTGGAGTGCATGAAGGAAAGCCCGGTGAGCGAAGTCAAAAAGAGTCTGGACGGGCTGATGGGGGATCTGGATCAGGTCTATCATGACTGTTCCATAAGGGAGGATGATCTCGATTTTCAGTCCACGATTCAGAACTTAAAACAAATGGTGGCAGAGTATGAGGAACACGCGGCGAAGGCACAGACCGAGGCGGGGAGCAAGCTGGCAGCGATCATGCTCAGGAGCGAGCTTGAGAATGTGGCGGCGGTATTGAAGGATGCGGCAGGCTGGGAGGAGCCGGATTTCTTTGCGCTGGCATATTATCTCGGACATGAGGACCGGGGGTCCCTGCGGGAGATGGAAAATGCGCAGCGTAACAGCTATGTGGTGGATTACTGCGGCGAGCGTTTCTGGAACCGGTTTCTGGAATTGTGCCGCCGGGCAGAGGCGGAGCAGACGGTGCGTTTTATGACGCGCAAGTACATATACAACACAGAAGAAAGCACGTCAAACAGCTAAAACAGGGCGGAAAATCGGGCAATATATCCGGATGGAATATGCGATATAACCTAAAGTTATAACAAAAGTCAAATTGCATAATCATATAATAAAATAAATCAAGAATTTGGTGTAATTTTAACATTGTGAATCTCCTCTAATTTTGCTATTATTTCAGAAAAGATAAAGGCACTTGAGGGAGGACAATATTATGAAAAAAGCATTGAGTGTATTGTTGACGGCAGCGATGGCTGCAAGTATGATGGCAGGCTGTGGAAGCTCTTCCGACGGAGCAGCATCCGGCACGACCACAGATAACAGCGCAGCGGCAGGTACAGAGAGCGCAGGAGCAGCAGCGGCGGACGGCGAAGCATTTAAGATTGGCGGTATCGGACCGACTACCGGAGCAGCAGCGATCTACGGAACAGCAGTTATGAACGGAGCGCAGATTGCTGTTGATGAGATTAACGCAGCGGGCGGTATCAACGGATATCAGATCGCATATAAGTTTGAGGATGACCAGCACGATGCCGAGAAATCCGTCAATGCTTACAACTCCTTAAAGGATTGGGGTATGCAGATGCTGATGGGTACCGTTACAACGACTCCTTGTGTGGCAGTTGTTGAGAAGACCGCAGAGGACGGCATGTATGAACTGACACCGTCCGCATCTTCCACAGACGTGATCGATAATGACAATGTGTTCCAGGTATGCTTTACCGACCCGAACCAGGGTACGGCATCCGCACAGTATATCGGAGAGAACAAGCTGGCAGCCAAGGTTGCAGTCATCTATGACAGCTCCGATGTATATTCTTCCGGCATTGAGGCGAACTTCGTAAAAGAAGCTGCAAATCAGGGACTTGAAGTTGTTGCAGAAGAAGCGTTTACCGCAGATTCCAAGACAGACTTCTCCACACAGCTTCAGAAGGCACAGAGCGCAGGTGCAGAGCTTGTATTCCTTCCGATCTACTACACAGAGGCATCCATCATCCTGACACAGGCAGACAGCATGGGTTATGCTCCGACATTCTTTGGATGCGACGGTCTGGACGGACTGCTTGGTGTTGAGAATTTTAACACAGAGCTGGCAGAGGGCGTAATGCTCTTAACACCGTTCGCAGCGGACACAGATGATGAGAAGACACAGTCCTTCGTTACAAAGTACAAAGAAGCATACGGGGATACACCGAACCAGTTCGCAGCAGACGCTTACGATGCAATCTACATTATCAAAGCAGCGGCAGAGCAGGCAGGCGTGACACCGGATATGAGCGTGACGGATATTGGCAGTGCACTTGAGGCGGCTATGACAGAGATCAGCGTTGACGGTTTGACTGGTGATTCCATGACATGGCAGGCAACCGGCGAGGTCAGCAAGGCGCCGAAGGCAGTCGTAATCAAAGACGGTGCTTATTCAGCAATGTAACAGAGCAGGCAGGAAAGGCCAATAAAGAGGTTGGCGCGCTGGCGGGGCGACTACCCGCCGGCGCGGGACCTCTTCTTTTTTTCCGGTTTTAAGTTGTATACAGGTATGTAACATGTTATAATAAGTGAAGTTGCTGACGTTTTAACGTATTAAACAAGGAAAGACAGAGGTGTTGTTATGAATTTCTTATCCTATCTGATCAATGGAATCAGTCTGGGAAGCGTATATGCGATCATTGCACTCGGTTATACCATGGTATATGGTATTGCGAAAATGCTGAATTTTGCACATGGCGATGTCATTATGATCGGGTGCTATGTGGTGTTTCTTGCAATGAGCGGTCAGGGAATCAGCCCGCTTCCGGCGGTGGTTCTCTCCATCATCGTATGTACCGTTCTCGGTATTGTTGTTGAAAAAATTGCCTACAAGCCGCTGCGAAGAGCAACGCCGCTTGCCGTGCTTATTACAGCGATCGGTGTCAGCTATTTCCTGCAGAATGCGGCATTGCTGCTGTTTGGAGCGGATACGAAATCATTCAGTTCCGTTGTGTCCCTGCCTTCCTTAAAGCTGGCGGGCGGCGCGCTGACCATTTCCGGCACAACCATTGTCACCGTGCTGGCATGCGTGGTGATCATGATCGCGCTGATGCTGTTCATCAAGAAGACAAAAGCCGGACAGGCAATGCTTGCGGTATCCGAGGATAAAGATGCGGCACAGCTCATGGGAGTCAATGTCAATGCGACGATTTCCCTGACCTTTGCCATTGGTTCCGGACTTGCAGCGATCGCAGGCGTGCTGTTCTGCTCCGCTTACCCGACGCTGACGCCGTACACCGGTTCCATGCCGGGTATCAAGGCATTTACGGCGGCTGTTTTCGGTGGAATCGGATCGCTCCCGGGAGCACTGATCGGCGGAATCCTCCTTGGAATCATCGAGATTCTGGGACGTGCCTACATATCCTCCCAGCTTTCGGATGCGATCGTATTTGCGGTTCTGATTGTTGTGCTTCTTGTAAAGCCGACCGGAATTCTTGGAAAACAGATTCATGAGAAAGTATAATGCAAAAGGGAGAACAGCTATGGCAAAGTTAAATTTTAAAACGATGAATAAAAAAACAAAAGACCAGCTGATCACCTTTGGGCTGGTGATCGCGGTATATATTGTGGTTCAGATCCTGGTAGCTGCCGGAGCCATCTCCTCGCTGATGCAGGGACTGCTCGTTCCCATGTGTACCTACTCCATCGTGGCGATTGGTCTGAATCTGTGTGTCGGATACCTCGGGGAGCTGAGTATCGGTCACGCGGGCTTTATGTGTGTGGGCGCTTTTTCCAGTGCCTTCTGCACCAAGCTGCTGGAAGGCGTGATCGGTAACCATATTGTGCTCTTTATTATTGCACTGCTCGTGGGAACTGCGATGGCGGCATTCTTCGGATTTCTGATCGGTATTCCGGTACTTCGTCTGCGCGGCGATTATCTTGCGATCGTGACGCTGGCGTTCGGTGAGATCATCAAAAATATCATCAATGTTCTCTACATCGCAAAAGACGGAAGCGGATTCCACTTTGCAATCTCGAACGGAAACGCGATCGATCTGGCGGATGACGGCGTCTGGCTGATCAACGGTGCGAAGGGAATTGCAAAGATTCCGCATCTCTCCAGCTTTACAGCGGGCGTGATCTTAATTCTGATTTCTTTATTTGTTGTATATAATCTGGTCAATTCCAGAAGCGGCCGTGCAATCATGGCAATCCGTGACAACCGTATTGCGGCAGAGTCTGTCGGCATCAACATCACCAAGTTCAAGCTGATGGCATTCACGATCTCTGCGGCGATTGCGGGAGCGGGCGGCGTGCTCTATGCGCACAACCTTTCCACGGTTACGGCGACGCCGGCGAACTTCGGTTACAATATGTCCATCATGATTCTGGTATTCGTCGTACTCGGCGGTATGGGGAATTTCCGTGGTTCCATCATTGCAGCCGTTCTTTTGACCCTTCTTCCGGAGGTGTTAAGAGGACTGTCCGATTACCGTATGTTAATCTACTCGATCGTGCTGATCGTCATGATGCTTTTCAACTGGGCTCCGAAGTGCATTGAATGGAGACAGAAAATGGCACAGAAGTTCCGCAAAAACACAAAGAAGGAGGCAGTATAGTTATGGCAATGTTAGAGGTAAAGAATCTTGGCATCTCCTTCGGAGGACTTCGTGCGGTAGATGATTTTCATATTTCCATCGAAAAAGGACAGTTGTACGGTCTGATCGGACCGAACGGTGCCGGCAAGACGACGGTATTTAATATGCTTACCGGTGTGTATACGCCGGATGAGGGAACTATCAGCCTGGATGGTGCGGATATCACAGGAAAGAAAACGATCGACATCAACAAGGCGGGTATTGCGCGTACATTTCAGAACATCCGTCTGTTCAAGGATCAGAGCGTGCTTGACAATGTAAAGATCGGACTGCACAACCAGATGTCCTACTCGACGCTGACCGGAATCTTACGTCTGCCGAAATACCGCAAGGTTGAGGCGGAGATGGACGAGAAGGCAATGGAATTATTAAAAGTGTTTGATCTGGATCGCGAGGCGGGCTTCCTGTCTTCCAATCTTCCATACGGAAAGCAGAGAAAGCTTGAGATTGCGCGTGCACTTGCAACGAACCCGAAGCTGCTGCTGCTCGACGAGCCAGCGGCAGGCATGAACCCGAACGAGACGAAAGAGCTGATGGAAACGATCCATTTTGTGCGGGATGAGTTCGACATGACAATCCTTCTGATTGAGCATGATATGAAACTGGTGTCCGGTATCTGTGAGAAACTGACGGTGCTTAACTTCGGTCAGGTACTTGCGGAGGGTGCGACGAGTGATGTACTTCATGACCCGCAGGTAATCAAGGCATATCTTGGAGAATGACATGAGATATATGGAGGAACGACTATGGCAATGTTGGAAGTAAAAAATCTGAAAGTACATTATGGTGTCATTCAGGCAATCAAGGGAATCTCGTTTGAGGTAAACGAAGGGGAAGTCATTGCGCTGATCGGAGCGAACGGTGCTGGGAAGACGACGACACTTCAGACGATAACGGGAATGTTAAAGCCATCCGAGGGCGAGATCCTTTTTGAGGGACAGGATATCGTGAAGGTGCCGGGGCATAAGATCGTATCGATGGGAATGGCGCATGTGCCGGAGGGACGGCGCGTGTTCGCGGAGCTTTCCGTCTACGAGAATCTGAAGCTGGGCGCTTATACCAGAAAAGACAAAAACGAGATTGCGGAATCGCTGGCAAAGGTCTACAAGAGTTTCCCACGGCTGGAAGAACGAAAAAACCAGCTTGCAGGAACGCTAAGCGGCGGTGAGCAGCAGATGCTTGCAATGGGGCGCGCCCTGATGTCCAAGCCGAAGATCATTCTGATGGATGAGCCGTCCATGGGACTTTCCCCGATTTTTGTGGAGGAGATTTTCCACATCATCCGGGAGATCTCAGCGAGCGGCACGACGGTTCTTCTGGTGGAGCAGAATGCGAAGAAAGCGCTTGCGATCGCAAACCGCGCGTATGTGCTTGAAACCGGAAATATTGTTCTCTCCGGTGACGCGAAGGAAATGATGAACAATGATTCTATTAAGAAGGCATATCTGGGAGAATAGACGGAAAATGCAGGGAGGTAGAATGGAATGAAAAAAACAGTCATTACCATTGCGAGAAGCTATGGAAGTGGTGGAAGAACACTGGGAAAGCTTTTGGCTGAGCAGCTTGGAATCAACTGCTATGACAGGGAAATCTTAAGAATGGCATCGGATGCCAGCGGCATCAACGAAGCACTGTTCGGACAGGCAGACGAGCGGTTGAAGCGGTCTCCATTGTTTGGAATTTTGAAGAAAAATCCGTACAAGGGTGGTGTGATCCCGCCGGAGAATTCGGATTTTGTGTCCGATGATAACCTGTTCAATTATCAGGCGAAGGTCATCAAAGAGCTGGCAGCGCAGGAATCCTGCGTGATTATCGGCCGCTGTGCGGATTATGTGCTCCGGGATGATCCAGATGTCATCAAACTGTATTTCTGTGCGCCGAAGAAGGACTGTGTCGCACGAGTGATGAACCAGAACGGCCTCTCTGAGAAGGAAGCGGAGAGACGGATTGAGAAAATCGACAAGTACCGCGCGGAATATTACCGCTATTATACCGGAAGAGACTGGAATGACGCCAGAAATTATAATTTCTGTCTGGACACGACGTCCATGAGCTACGAAAAGCTTGTGGAAGTGGTCACAAATTTTATTCAGATTTACCAGAAATAGAATTCATGCTATAATAAAAAGTGTTCTGCCGCATGAAAGCGGTGGGACACTTTTTTCGCTTCGCAGGAAAGGTGTCATGGAAAGCAAAAACATTACAGGAGGGGAATAATGACAACAGAATGGTCGTTAGACGAGCTTTATAAAGGATTTGATGATCCGGCATACGGAAAGGATGTGGCAGAGCTTACGGCGCAGATCGATGCGCTCACCACACTGCTTGCAGATGCCGGAGGGATGCAGGAAAAGGAAAGGACAGAGAAGGTGCTTGCGGCGCAGAGCGGGATCGCGCAGCTTTTCTACCAGTTATCGCTCTATGTGGAATTGAGACAGTCCGTCAATACGGAGGACGGCACGGTGATGGCGGAAAATGCGAAGCTGATGAAGCTTCAGGCAAAAATAGCGCCGTTAGAGGCCGCGGCAGGAAAGATTCTGGCGGAAATCCGGGATGTGGATGCGCTGGCAAAAGAGAGTGAGCTTGTGCGTGAACATACATTCTACCTGAAAGAGAAGCAGAAAGAAGCAAAGCATCTGCTCAGTGATGAAGTGGAGGAGATGGCTGCCTCCATGAACATGAGCGGCGGCGCGGCGTGGTCGAAGCTGCAGTCCTATCTGACCTCCACGGTAAAAGTGGATTATCAGGGAAAGCAGATTACACTGTCGGAAGTGAGAAACTTAGCGTACAGCCCGGAGGCTTCCGTGCGCAAGAGCGCTTATGAGGCGGAGCTTGCCGCTTATGAGAAGGTGGAGGATGCCATCGCATTTTCCCTGAATTACATTAAGAACCAGGTGACGATGCTCAGCGAAAAGAGAGGCTATGCGTCACCGCTTGCCATGACGTTAGAGCAGTCGCGCATGAAACGAGAGACTTTAGACGCTATGATGGCGGCGATCGACGAATACCTGCCGGTATTCCGCAAGTATCTGCGGAAAAAGGGCGGGATGCTCGGACATGCAAACGGTCTGCCGTGGTACGATCTGTTCGCACCGCTCGGCAAGGCGGATAAGACCTACAGCATCGAGGAGGCGAAGCAGTATCTCATCGACACGTTCACAAAGCTGACGCCGGAGATGGCAGATCTGATGCGGGAAGCGTTTGAGAACGAGTGGATCGATTTTTACCCGAGAAAAGGAAAAGAGGGCGGTGCTTTCTGCGCGGGAGCCATGTGGTTAAAACAGAGCCGGATTCTGACCAATTACGACGGTTATTTCGGATCGGTGGACACGCTTGCACATGAGCTCGGACACGCATTCCATAACCGCCAGATCGAGAATCATGCGCCACTTAATCAGAACTACCCGATGCCGGTGGCTGAGACCGCATCAACCTTTAACGAGGTGCATCTCGGAAAGGCGGCGCGTGCAGAGGCGTTCGGAGAGGAACTTTTGAACCTGCTGGAGAACGACCTCAAGGAGCAGACACAGTGTATCGTGGACATTTACTCCCGCTATTTGTTTGAGACGGCGGTATTTGAACAGAGCCAGAATAAGTTCCTCATGGCGGACGATCTAAAGCAGATCATGCTGGACGCGCAGAAGAAGACGTACGGCAACGGGCTGGACCCGGAATGCATGCATCCGTATATGTGGGTGTGCAAGGGACATTATTACAGCGAGGGACTGAGCTTTTACAATTTCCCGTATGCTTTTGGCAATCTGTTTGCACTCGGACTCTACAGCCAGTTTGAAAAAGAGGGAGAGGCATTTATTGAGAAATATAAGGCGATGCTTTCGGCAACCCCGTGCTGCACGATCGAGGAGGCAGGCGCAATGATGGGAATCGATCTCACAAAGAAAGATTTCTGGAGAGCGGGATTATCAGGGATCGCGGAGGAGATCGAGCAGTTCTGTGAGATGTAAAAGGAGAGGCGTATGGAAGATTTAAAACAGATGATGCCGAAGAAGCTCGGGTTTGGCTGTATGCGCCTGCCCGTTGTAGGCGGCAATAACGAAGAGATTAACGACGCGGCATTCTGCAGGATGATTGACCGCTATATGGAGCAGGGATTTGTCTATTTTGACACGGCATATCCCTACCATAATCAGAAGTCGGAAGAAGCGGTGCGGCGCTGCCTGGTGGAGCGTTATGACAGAGAGCGCTTCCTTCTCGCAGACAAGATGCCGGTGTGGTTGGTACAGAACATGGAGGACTACAGCGAGATCTTTGAGAGACAGCTGGACCGCTGCGGGGTGACGTATTTTGACTTTTATCTGCTTCACGCCATGAACAAGACACGGGCGGAGGAGACAGAGAAAACGGGCGGCTTTGCGTTTGTGCAGAGAATGAAGACGGAAGGGCGCATCCGCCATATCGGATTTTCGTTCCACGATACGGCAGAAGCGCTCGAGGAGATCCTGAAAAATCACCCGGAGATGGAGTTTGTGCAGCTTCAGATCAATTATTATGACTGGGAGTCGGAGAATGTACAGTCGCGCAAATGCTATGAGGTTGCCCAAAAGTATGGTGTACCGGTGATCGTGATGGAGCCGGTAAAGGGCGGAACACTTGCCAATATGACCGGCAGACCGGCAGAGATCTTAAAGGAGCTTTCGCCGGAGGCAAGCTTCGCCTCCTACGCGATCCGCTATGCGGCATCACTGGAAAATGTGATGCTGGTGTTGAGCGGCATGTCGGACGAGCAGCAGCTCATCGACAACACGGCTTATATGAGGGAGTTCAGACCACTTGATGAGCGGGAGCGCGCAGCGATCGCCCGTGTGGTGGAGGAACTTGCCGCCATGCCGACGATCGCCTGCACCAAGTGCCGCTACTGCGTGGAGGGATGTCCGAAAAAGATTTCGATCCCGGATGTCTTTGAGGATTACAACATGACCGTGCAGTTTGGAATCAATGAGACAAACCGCGGCAGTTACCGGCGGCATACCGCTGACGGCGGCAGTGCGGATGTCTGTATCCGCTGCGGCAAGTGCGAGGGACAATGTCCGCAGCATCTGCCGATCCGCGACCTGCTTGTGAAGGTGGCAGAGACATTTGCGGAGTAAATGCTTTGTGAAATACTTTAGATTCAATGTCTGAAGAAAAACAATTTGAAAATGAACAATGAAGGAGGCCGTAAACAAGCCTTCTTTTTGTTTTGCAAAAAAATGCATACATTCACACATTCTGACTGGAATGGTAAGTTTGTGGTAACGCAAGTACGTGATTTTACATTTGCACAAAGAAGATTATTCGGGTTGGCAGGAAATAGGTTTACGCAATGTGGCAGGATAGGGCTTGCGGATGTCGGTTCTGCCGAGGAGATAATCAACGCTTGTATCATAGAAATCAGCTAAAAAACAGAGCACAGTAAGTGGAATGGCGTGCTCTGCGGTTTCGTATCTGGAATAGGTTTTTTGATTGATGTGTAAAAGGTGTGCAATATATTCCTGCGTATAATCAGCGTCTTCCCGCAGATCGCGTATACGTTTGAGACTGAAACTGGAAGAAACTGAAAGCAATGGTGATTGTGATGATTGTTGTGAAGACATGTATACCCCTCCCTCTTATATACTTCATTGAAAAGTTAACATAGTGGAAATCATGATTAGAATCTTTAGACCGAACTGGTCTATTGACATTTAGACCATTATGGTCTAAATTAAAAGACGGATATTTGTAGAATGAATAAAAGTAGGAGCAGCATATGTATATTGATATCCACAATCATGGTTTATATGCAGTAGACGATGGGGCGGCAGATCAGGAAGAGTCTGTGGAGATGCTCCGGGAAGCCAGGCGCCAGGGAGCGGAGGCGATCATTTTTACCCCGCATTACCGCCACGGGATGTTCTCTTATCCAAAGGAGAAGATCGAGCAGCATCTTTCTATATTGAAGAAACAGGCGGAGAGATTGGAAATAAAACTTTACCCCGGATGTGAGTATCATGTCGACAGCCATATCATAGAAGCTTTTTTGGATGGCAGATGCCACAGGCTCGCAGACAGTGATTATGTTCTGACCGAATATAAAGAACAGACAGAATATACCTATATGATACAATACACGGATCGCTTGACGGCTTGTGGTTATATCCCGGTGATCGCCCACGTGGAACGCTATCAGGCATTGAGGAAGAAGCCACAGTTATGTGCAGAGCTGGCAAAACGCGGAGCGCTGATTCAGGTAAATGCTGACAGTGTGCTGGGGCATGAGGGCTACGGCACAGCAAGATTCTGCAGAAGGCTGTTGAAGCAGCAGTGGGCGGATGTGATCGCAAGTGATGCGCATGGCATCGGTAGAAGACCGAACCGGATGGCGGAGTGCCAGAATTATGTAACGCGCAAATATGGTGCGGCATATGCCGACCGGCTGTTTTTACAGAATCCGGCGCAGATCATCGGAGCAGTACACCAGCGAAAGTAAGGAATAAAGGAGTCGTTATGCAAAAACAGTATGCAGAAGAAGAAATAGAGATAGATTTACGGGAACTGCTGTTTGAATTCATAAGTCACTGGAAGCTGATCCTACTTTCTACCGTTATGGTAGGGGGAATTGCGTTTGTGATCAGTATGTTTCTGCTGACGCCGCAATATGAATCGACAGCGGAGCTGTATGTCCTGTCCAAGAGTACCTCGATTACCAGCCTGGCAGACATCCAGATGGGAACCAGCCTTACGAACGATTACATCGTGACGGTCAAGGGAAGACCCGTAATCGAGCAGGTGATTCATAATCTGGATCTGAATGAGACGTACAAATCGCTCAGTGCGCGTATTTCAATCAATAACCCGTCAAATTCCCGTATTCTTGAGATTATCGTGAAAGATCCGGATCCGGAACTCGCGAAGAAGATTGCAGATGAGACAGCTAATGTGGCATCCGCGTTCATCGCGGAAAAGATGCAGCAGGATCCACCGACGGTAATTCAGTATGGATATGCGGACGGGGAAGCGGTAAGTCCGAGCATTTCAAAGAATACACTGATCGGTGCGATCGTGGGTATGCTCATTGCATGTGCGCTGATTACAGTATCATATTTGATGAATGATACGATCATGACGGCAGATGATGTAGAGAAGAAGCTCGGAATGAATCTGTTAGGTCAGCTTCCATATGAAGCGGAGGCGGCAGAGAATGACGGGGAGAAGCATAAGAAAAGCCGGAAGACCGGTGCGGATAAAAAGAGCGCATAAACGGGAGCAGTGGAAATGGAGAAAATCGAACTTAGAAATATCAGAAAAAACAGTTATACAAAGACAGAGTCATTGAGAGCTTTGAAGACAAACCTGCAGTTTTGTGGGGATGACATCAAAACAATTCTGTTTACCAGTTCGCTGCCGGATGAGGGAAAAAGCACAGTGACATTTGATCTTGCTCGATCGCTGACGGAGTCTGGGAAGAGCGTACTTTTAATAGATACGGATATGCGCAAGTCTGTTCTTGTGGGAAGGCTGCGGGCAAAAAGTAATGACAAGCAAGAAATTCTTGGGCTGTCACATTATCTGTCCGGGCAGAAAAAGCTGACGGAGGTCATGTATGCAACGCAGATTCCGAAGCTTTTTATGATTTTTGCAGGGCCTTCCGTACCAAACCCGACTGAGATATTGGAGAAGAAGTATTTCGATGAACTGATGGGCTTCGCGCGGCAGCAGTTTGACTATGTGCTGATTGACTGTGCGCCGATCGGCGCGGCGATCGATGCGGCGATTGTGGCAAAGCACTGCGACGGAGCAGTGCTCGTCATTGCGCAGGGTATGGCGGGAAGCCGGATGATCGCAAGCGTTAAGAAGCAGTTGGAGACATCGGGGGTGCGAATTCTTGGTGCGGTTCTTAATAAGGTAAAAATGGAAAGCAGCCATTACGGAAAATATTATGGCAGATATTATGGCAGCTACTATGGAAGTTACTATGGGGATTATTATCGGCGGGAATCTGAGGATGAGGAAGAAGCATGAAACTACGTCATAAAACAGGAAGTCTGCTGATACTGGCAGAAATAATCATATTAATCATCGTGTTGGTACTTGGTCTGACGAAGCATGTCCAGTCGCAGATTCTGGGTAATCCGGATGCAGATGCCGTGATGACAGATACAGAAAGCATACCGGTAGCGATTGACGCGCAGATGGAGGTACAGGAGAACACGGAGATGCTGGAAGACGGGGCAGTGGCAGAGTTCCCAGATGAGATCAATGCACAGCTTGCCGTGATGACAGTAGAACAGAAGGTGGCACAGCTGTTTGCTGTGACCCCGGAGACATTGACAGGGAATGAACTTGTCAATGTTGCGGGAAATGCGACGCGGGAAGCTCTTGGCAATTATCCAGTTGCGGGGCTGATCTATACGGAGAAGAATTACCAGGGACGTGAACAGTTTCAGAAGCTGATTAATAATGCTCAGCAGTATGCATGGGAGGCAGAGGAACGGTACCTTTTATTGATGGCGCAGGTAGAGACTGATGAAAACGTGGTGACGGTTGTCTCCAGGGATTACGGCTCGGATGCGCTGACGACTGTATTTGCAACGAATGGTAATCCGGCAGAAGCAGATGGGGTCGATGTCGTGACGGTATATCAGGATATGGCAGAACTGCCGCAGACGGCTGATACCGTGATCGTGATGAATATAAACGCTGCAGGAGCAGATCCCATCGGAGAGACGGCGGTAAATGCCTTAAAAGCAGGGGCAGATCTTTTATACTGTACCGATTCTTTCGCGGAGGCTTATCAGGCAGTGCTAGACGCGGCAGGCAGTGGAGAACTCGATGAAGAGACGCTGAATCTGCATGTTGGAAGAATTCTGACACAGAAAGCACGGATGAGTATGCCGGAGGAGACAGCGGAGGACGGACAGACGGCAGAGGTGGAGCAGCGTACTTCCACAACATCTGCGAATGGCGCAGCGGCGAGCCGCCAGGCGCCAACAACGCCAGCAACGACGGCAACCACCGCAACGCCAACGACCTCGGTGGATACAGCTGCATCGCAGAATACACAGGAGAATACAGTGGATCAGACCGCGCAGGAGAATACAACACAGAATACCGATTCGCAGGAACAGACGCAGAGCCAGGTGACCGTGGGAGAGGCGGTGCAGGATGGAGCAGCGCAGACGGCGCTGGATGAAGATCCACAGACCGTCCGCAATGATGAGGAAGAGTAGAACAGAAGATGGGAGGCAGCGGTGTCAGATAAGCATAAGAAAAAACGCAGAGGAAAAAGAAAAATACAGATTCTTGGGCTGTTGCTGCTTATGACGACACTTGGCGGTTGCGCGGTGTTTCCTGCAGGCGGGAAAAGCCAGACTGCAGAGGAGGATGGCACCGCAGTCGTGGAAGCGAGTGCGGATCAGACGGTAGAAAAGTGGCAGGAGGGAAATGTCAGCTACAATGGACAGACCTATCGCTATAATACCCGGATCAAGACTTATCTGTTCCTTGGTATTGATAAAAAAGGCACCGTGGAGAAGGAAGATGATCAGCTTCTGGGCGGACAATCCGATGCAATGTTTTTACTGGTCGAGAATCCGGATCAAAAGAAGTTGTCGGTGATAGCGATCCAGCGCAATACAATGGCGGATATAGAGACCTATGATTCCGCTGGAAATTATACCGGGATGAAGAAGCAGCAGATTTGTCTGGCGCATGGGTATGGAGATGGAATGTATTTGAGCTGCCAGCGAAGTGCCGATGCAGTGTCAAAGTTATTTTATAGTATTCCGATCAACGGGTATCTTGCGATGAATATGGAAGGTATCGCAGAGATGAATGATGCGCTGGGAGGGGTTACTGTGACTCCGGAAGAGGACATCCATGTGGGAGATACGGCGTTAAAAGCAGGTGAGACGGTGATACTGAATGGAGAACAGGCATATGTGTATCTACGCTATCGCGATGTGAATGAAGACGACAGTGCGACTGCCCGGATGCACCGCCAGATGGAATATCTGACCAACCTGTTTGAAAAGTTGAAGGGGGATACTTCTACAAATATGCTGTTGGCAGCCTATCAGAAGACAGAATCATATATTGTGACAAACGTGGATTTTGCATCCCTTATAACAGAGATAAAAGATTATACAGCTGATACTGCTGGTATCTATGAGATCCCCGGCGAAGTATATTATGGGAAGTTTGAGGAATATCACGCAGATGATACTGCGCTGTATGAACTGATATTAGATATTTTTTATGATAAGGTGCAGTGACAGACTGCAGAATTGATTTGATATTAGGTTTCCGGCACACAGCCAGGCTGTGACTGGGGATTTAATATAGAGCCACATGTAAAATAAAAAAGAAAGGAGTATGTGCGTTATGAAAAAGAAAGTAACAGCTGTTCTTGCTGCATTACTGATCGGCGTGCTTGGCACGACATCTGCATTTGCAGCAAACAGCCCATCTACAACCACAGTTGGCGGCGCAACAATTTCTGCTCCAGCAGGATATACTGTTGAAGCAGTATCAGCAGAAGCTCAGACAAGCACAGACAATCTGGTTGCAACATTAAATCAGTCTGGCAGTAACACTTATACACTGGCAACGGTTGTTGAAGTTAATGCAACTACAGCAACGGTAGGGGAGGATGGTTTATACCATGTAACCTTAAGTGTATCCAGTCTTGAGGCAGGAAAGAACTATGCCGTATGGCATCTTGCTTCCACAGGATGGGAGGCAGTTAATGCAACCATCAGTGGAACCAGTGTAAGCTTTGCATTAAGCAGCTTCTCACCGATCGCAATCGTTGAGGTTGCAGCGGCAGCAACACCGGCAGGGAACGACGATTCCCACACACATTATATTCAGAGCAGAGTCGTAGCACCGACTGAGACAACATGGGGTTACACAGAGTACTACTGCGCAGCAGATGGATATTCTTATGTATCAGATTATGTAGCACCGACAGGCGCTGCAGCTACTTCCCCGAAGACAGGTGAGACCAATGTTCTTGCAATCGTAGCAATTGCGTGTGCAGCAGGTCTTGTTGTTTGCGGAAGAAAAGTAAAATACAACTAAACTTTAGTCTAAAGTAAAATATTTCAAAGCACATGCATGTGGTGAAAAGGCAGCGGCGTCGTTTTTCGGCGCTGCTGCTTCAAGTAATATGGAGATAGATCATGAGCAGACGAGGTTATAAATGGGTCAGTCTGATACTGGCAGTCGTGCTGATTGTATGTATCGGATTGTTGGTAAGACGAAGTATTACGAAAAATCAGGCATCAGAGACTTACGAGAAGCTGGCAGATACTGTCAATCAGGTAAGCACCGAAGCGACGGAGGAAGAAGTTGTCTGGCAGGATTCTGAAATGGAAGAAGACACAGAAGCGGTCAGCATTCCAGAGAAGAATCTCGACTGGGAGATGCTGAAGAAAGAGAACGAAGACATCTACGCATGGATCTATGTGCCGGGAACACAGATTGATTATCCGGTATTACAGCATCCAAGCAATGATAACTACTATCTGGGCTATAATCTGGATGGTTCACCGGGGTATCCGGGATGCATTTTCAGCCAGAGCTATAACCGCAAGGATTTTACAGATCCCCTGACCGTGCTGTACGGGCATAATATGAAGAACGGATCTATGTTTGGGGATTTACATGAATTTGAAGACAATGAATTCTTTGAAGAGAATTCCTACATATACATCTACACATCGGAGAAGAATCTGGTGTATGAGATCTTTTCGGCGTGTGCGGTATCGGACGAGCTGCTTTTGTACAAATACGATACGACGACTGAAAAGGGAATGCAGCAGTTTATTGAAGATATGACGAATGTGCGCGAGATGAATGCACATGTCCGGTCGGAGGTACAGACCTTGATCGAGGATCATTACCTGACACTGTCGACCTGTATTAAAGGAAAGTCGAATCAGCGCTGGCTGGTCAACGGCGTTCTGATCGAGGAAGATTAAGCAGGAAAAATACGGACGAGCCATTTGCTACGTGCGTGAGTGAGCGGGGAACAAATGAGTTGTGAAAATACATCAATGAACAAATTACATAAGAATAAGAAGCAGAGGCAACGGAGATTCGTGTTGGAGCACTGGAAGGTGATCGCTACTTATTTGCTGATCTATGATGTCTTTGCTGTGAATTTTTCGTATTTTTTTGGACTATGGCTGCGGTTTGACCTACAGTATTCACAGATTCCCAAGAAGTACCTGACATCCTGGCTGCATTTTACACCGGTATATACATTGGCTGCGGTCGTCATCTTCTGGGGGGCGCGGCTCTACCAGAGCATCTGGCGCTACGCAAGTTTTGAAGAGCTGAACCGGCTGCTTCGGGCATCTGTATTGACGGCACTGTTCCATGTGATCGTGATCACTGTATTTTATCAGAGAATGCCGATTTCCTACTATATAATCGGAACGGTAACGCAGTTCTTCCTTATGGCAGGCGTGCGGTTCTCCTACCGGTTTGTGACGATGGAGAGGGTTAAGATCTCCAGGAAGAGACGTGTATTAAAGAATACCATGCTGATCGGGGCAGGTGCTGCGGGTCGGACGATCTTAAGAGAACTGAAGAATTCACAGGATTCGGACACACAGGTATGCTGCATCATTGATGATAACCGCAACAAGTGGGGCAGATTCTTAGAGGATGTGACGATTGTGGGTGGCAGAGAGCAGATCTTAGAAGCCGTTGAGAAATATCAGATCCAGCAAATTTTGTTCGGAATTCCATCGGCAAAGGCATCGGAACGCAGAGAGATCCTAAACATCTGCAAGGAGAGTGGATGTGAACTGCGGAGTCTTCCGGGAATCAGCCAGCTGGTCAATGGAGAGGTGCTCCTAAGTAAGATGAAACCAGTGGCGGTGGAAGATCTGCTCGGAAGAGATCCCATCAAGGTAAATATGCAGGAGATTTTTGACACCCTACAGGGCAAGGTAATCCTGGTGACAGGGGGCGGCGGCTCGATCGGAAGCGAGCTGTGCAGACAGATCGCGGAACACGAGCCGAAGCAGCTGATCATTTTTGATATCTATGAGAATAATGCGTATGACATCGAGCAGGAATTAAAGCGGAACTATCCGAAGCTGAATCTGGTGGTCTTGATCGGTTCCGTGCGCGACAGCCGGAGGCTGCAGGATGTCTTTGAGACGTATCATCCGCAGATCGTGTATCATGCGGCAGCACATAAACATGTGCCGCTCATGGAGTCTAGCCCGAATGAAGCCATCAAAAATAATGTTGTTGGTACCTATAAGACGGCATATGCGGCACTCAAATACGGCGCACAGCGTTTTGTGCTGATCAGCACAGACAAAGCTGTGAATCCGACCAATATCATGGGAGCCAGCAAGCGGCTCTGCGAGATGGTTATCCAGACGATGGATGCGATCAGCAAAGGTGGAAGGATGGATCTACTGCCATATCTGCACGCGCATGTTGACCGTGCGATGGACGGGCAGCCTGAACTGGAAGAGTGTGACAGACAGACGGTGGAGCAGGCAAAGGTGAGCATCGAGAGCGTCCGGAACCAGAACCGGGAAGGAACACAGTTCGTGGCGGTGCGGTTTGGAAACGTACTGGGAAGCAACGGTTCCGTGATCCCCCTGTTCAAAAAACAGATCGCTGCGGGCGGACCGGTCACGGTGACACATCCAGACATTGTACGCTACTTTATGACGATTCCGGAAGCCGTCAGCCTGGTACTACAGGCAGGAACCTATGCATGGGGCGGAGAGATTTTTGTCCTTGATATGGGAGAACCGGTCAAAATCGATACCCTCGCACGCAATCTGATCCGCTTATCCGGGTATGAACCGGATGTGGACATCAAGATCGAATACTCCGGGCTGCGTCCGGGAGAGAAACTCTACGAGGAGCGTCTGATGGCAGAGGAAGGACTCAAAAAGACAGAGAATGAGCTTATCAGTATCGGAAAGCCGATTCCTTTCGATGTCGAGAAGTTTTTATGCCAGCTGGAGCAGCTGGCACGCGCAAGCTACAATAACGATCCGGAGATTCTGGAAAAAGTGGCAGAAATTGTGCCAACATTCCATCCGCAGACGAAGTGACATTTGTTGAGGTTATCAGGAATATAGTGAAGACAGGAGAGAATGGCAATGTTTCAAAAAGAAAATGAACTGGAGCCGTTTGAATCAAAGGTATGGTTGGCGACGCCGACCATGCACGATGGCGTGGAAATGGATTATGTTCAGCGTGCATATGATACGAACTGGATGTCGACAGTGGGAGAAAATATTAATGAAGTCGAGAAGATTGCAGCCCATAAGGCTGGTATGAACTATGCAGTGGGGCTTAGCTCCTGTACAGCAGCGCTTCATCTGTGCGTGAAGCTTGCAGGGGAGAGGCTGTATGGGAAGTCTGCTATAAGTCATGGAGCATTGGAGGGCAAACACGTTTTCTGCTCGGATATGACCTTTGACGCAACTTTGAATCCTGTTGTTTACGAGGGTGGTACTCCGATTTTTATCGATACGGAAGCAGCTTCCTGGAACATGGATCCTGTGGCGCTGGAGAAGGCGTTTGAGATATATCCAGACGTCAAGCTCGTTGTCTGTGCTGAACTTTACGGGTTCCCCGGACGCATTGATGAGATTAAGCGAATCTGTGAGGAACACGACGCTCTTCTCATTGAGGATGCGGCTGAAGCCATGGGCGCGACAATTGATGGCAGACAGTGTGGCAGCTTCGGGGACTACAGTGCTGTGTCTTATAACGGAAATAAGATCATCACAGGAAGCAGCGGGGGATGTCTTCTGACGAATCGTATAGAAGATGCCAATCGCGCAAGAAAGTGGTCTACGCAGGCAAGAGAGGATGCCCCATGGTATCAGCATGAGGAGGTTGGTTATAACTATCGAATGTCTAATGTAATCGCGGGCGTTATAAGAGGCCAGTATGAATTTTTGGATGAACATATTGCGCAGAAGAAGGCAGTCTATGAAAGGTACAGAGAAGGACTGAAAGACTTGCCTGTACATATGAATCCAATTGCATCGGGGACAGTGCCTAATTACTGGCTATCTGCGCTGATTATAGATAAGGATGCGATGTGTAAGCAGGTACGTGGAGAAAAAGAAGCCTGCTATATACCGGAATACGGGAAAAGCTGCCCTACAGAGATTCTGGATGCAATAGCTTCTATCAATGCGGAGGGAAGACCGATCTGGAAGCCGATGCATATGCAACCGATGTACCGAATGCATGAAGTAGTTGGAAGAGATGGAAGTCTGAGATGTAGGACGAATGCTTATATAGAGGGGTGTGCAGAGGATGTCGGGAAGGATATCTTTACGAGAGGATGTTGCCTACCGAGTGATAATAAGATGACGGTGGAGGAGCAGGATAGGATTATTGAAGTGATTAGAGAGTGCTTCAGATGAGTGAGATGCATCTCGGCTGTAAATTAGTCTTCCACATTGAACACTGAAAGAAAGGACAGAAAGCTAAATGAGGACAATTCTTATTACTGGCATCGGTGGACTTACGCCACGCTCGATTGCCACAATTATAAAAGAAAATCATCCTGAGTACAGACTCATTGGCTGTGATATAGAGAAAAAAGCGATGGGCTTCTTCATGAAGACACGCGACGGACGAAAACTTGTTGATAAGTACTATGTCGCCCCTCACTGTGATGATTCTAGCTATTTTTCTTGGATTGAGAATCTGGTCGAGACAGAGCATATCGATTACGCTTTTGTTCAGCCAGAAGCTGAGATTGTGGAATGGGGGCAGTACTACGAAGACCGCGGCAAGTTTCCAGTGCCAGTGTTCATGGGATGTAAGCTTCTGTCCGAGAGTCTGAGAGATAAGTCCATCATGGCGGAACTGTTGGAAGGCACTGAATTCATTCCAAAGACAATAAAGGTCACGCAAGAGAACCCGCGCTTTGAGGATGTGGAGAACGAGATCGGATTCCCGTGCTGGATCAGAGCGACGGAAGGCACAGGCGGTCTCGGTTCTCTCCGCCTTGATGACATCAGCTCCTATAAATCCTGGTTATTCATAAACTCCTGTATCCCTGAGTTTACTGTGTCGGAGTTCCTCACAGGTCGGCATCTCGCTAATCAGATGCTTTATTACAATGGAGAGTATGTAAAAGGCGCTGCACTTGAGTGTGTGGAATACGTCATGGCAAACACAGCCCCTTCTCATGTGACGGGGAACACTCATTTCGGACGCTTTCTCAATGAGGATAGGATAAATCGTTTCTGTGACGACTGTATCAAATATCTGGAAAAGAAACTGGATGTTCCTGCACACGGTATTTTGTCCTTCGATTTAAAAGAGGATAAGAACGGGGAGCTTAAGGTTACCGAGGTAAACATCCGCCACATGGCGTATACAGGTGTCATGGCGCATGTGGGCTTTGACTTGATTGAAGATACGATAAGAATTCATGAGGATGGAGATAGCAGGAATGTCGCCCGTGATCAGTTCCATCACTATGAGAAGCCGTACATATTCCTACGCGATGTGGATGTCGAGCCGATTGTGCTGGAAAGTGAAGAAGTATTTGATGATCCAAGTGCGAGAAGGCTCATTTAGTGAGTATGTACAGAAATGCGTCGAAAATCCTCGGGAGGGGTACAGCTATCCCTATGTTTCGCGTAATCAAAACATCTCTGAAGACGAGATTCAGAGGGCTTGGAGCTTCTTTAATAATGAGAGAAAACCAAAGTTCCGTGCTGATGTGTAGCTAATAAATAAAAAACATGGTGGTAGAAAGGCATGGGTCAAAAAGGATTATACAGAAATTATATAAAGCGACTGATGGACATTGTTTTATCTACTCTGGCGTTAATTGTTCTCAGCCCTCTGTTGGGGATCACAGCTCTGCTGGTTCATACCAGGCTCGGAAGTCCTGTGGTATTCAAGCAGGCGAGGCCGGGAAAGAATGAAAAGACATTTTATCTTTATAAATTCCGCAGTATGACGGATGAAGTTGGGGAGGATGGAAGGCTTCTGCCAGACGCACAGAGGCTTACCAAGTTTGGGAAGTTCCTGCGTGCCAGCAGTCTCGATGAGCTCTTGGAACTGGTCAATATCATTCGAGGAGATATGAGCATCGTAGGACCGCGTCCGCTTTCCATCTATTATTTGCCACACTATCCAGCGAATCTGAGAAGACGACATGACGTTCGCCCCGGACTTACCGGTCTCGCTCAGGTAAGTGGAAGAAACAATCTTCCCTGGGATGAGCGGTTCGAGATGGACATCAAGTATGTGGACAGTATTTCTTTTACCCTCGATGTGAAAATCATTCTGGACACAGTACTGAAAGTTCTCAAACATTCGGATATTACTGTGCGTGGTAAGTCAAAAGTGAAGGATTATGGTCCATATAGGGTTTTACAGGAAGAGAATAATGGGGGTAAGCAGTTGACGGGTATGACATATTCGGAAATAGGAAGCTACTTCTGGCTGGATGAGAATACGGCAACTTCATCTGGAGATAAAGTAGAATGGCTGCCTTCTGTGGAGGACAGCTCATTTACATTTTCTGGAAGGAACGCTATCGATGTTGCTGTCAGGGATATTTTGAAGGAGAGAACGATTAAGACGGTGTATGCTCCGTCCTATTGTTGCGTGTCCATGCTCCAGTCGTTCATTGATAGAGGACTGAAGATAGAGTTTTATGATGTTGGCTATAAAGATGGTGCGTTTACATATCAGCTTCCGGCTGTGAATGAACAAAGTATTGTCCTGATCATGAGCTACTTCGGGCTTGGCACAGTGGAAGCGCACAAGCAGATAGAGGGAATTAAGAAGAGTGGGGCAGTAGTTATTGAAGATATCTCTCACTCTATGCTGAGTGCAAATCCGGCATCTGAAGACAGTGATTACTTAATTATTGCACTAAGAAAGTGGTTCGGCATTCCTACTGGTGGCTGGGTTGGGAAGAAGAAAGGAACTATAGCTGAGAAACCCGATTTGGACAGTAACCACGCCGTGGAAGAAAAGATCGCCGGTATGCAGGAGAAGTACGATTATCTGATCGGCAAGATTGACTCGAAGGATAACTTCCTCGTTGTGAATGCCATGTTTGAAAATGACCTGATTCATGTAGACCGAATGCTAAAGATTGATGATACCTCGCTGAATATCATCGGTTCGATTGATATCGAGAAAGTTATAGGGCAGAGACGGAAAAATGCCGCAGCGCTTCTCACAGGGCTACAGGATTTGGCTGGGAGGATTTTATCCCTTCCAGCTGTTGACCTAACAGCGGACACACCGCTTTTCCTCCCCATCTTCATGAAGACCGAGGACAGGGATGCTCTTCGTAAGTATCTGATCGGCAAAGGCATCTACTGCCCGATTCATTGGCCTGAGGTTATGGGCGCGGAAGTCGGTGTCAGGGCGAATGAGTTATCCCTCATCTGTGATCAGCGATATAGCGAAAGCGATATGCAGGCAATCGTGGATGCAATACATGAGTGGGCAACCACAACTCAGAAAGAATTGGTTTACCAGTAACAGATTGGGATAGGACGAAAAGAGAAGCTGTCTATGGACAGCAGAAAGAAGGAAACAGGATGAATTTGAAGGGCAAAAGGCTTCTTATACTTGGAGGATCTCGTATCTCTTGTGAAATTATCCGCCACGCCAGAGCGATGGGGGTTGTGACGGCTGTAACAGATTACTATCCGCTGGAAAAGTCCCCTGCAAAGCAGATGGCTGATGAGGCATATTACGAGGACACCAGTAACGTTGATCGGATGGCGGAGTTCATCAGAGAGCAGAAGTTCGACGGTGTCCTGACCGGCTTCACAGATTCGGTTCTCCCCTATTATGCTGAGATGTGTGAGAAGGCAGGCCTTCCGTCCTACGGTACAAAAGAGCAGTTTGAAATCTTTATTGATAAGCAGAAATACAAAAAGCTGATGCGGGAATTTGATGTTCCCACGATTCCTGAATATAAGATCGATCTGAATGATTTTGATACCACCACAGCAGACATTGTTTACCCGGTTATTGTGAAGCCAAGTGCGAGCAGCGGCGCACGAGGCATCACGGTGTGCTATTCCAAAGAAGAACTGAAGGCGGCGATGGACTTTGCTTCCAACACATCTGAAGATAAGAAAGTTCTGGTAGAACGGTACATTGACGAGCAAGAAGCTACGGTATTTTGGCTGTTTGTGGATGGGCAGTATTACCTGATGATGATTGGAAACCGCCACGTCAAACATAACCAGGAGGGTGTAATTCCGCTTCCAGCAGGATATACCTATCCGTCTATTGTACAGCCGAGATTTCTGAGAGAGACTGCACCAAAAATGGAAGCAATGTTTCATTCTGTCGGAATAAAAAACGGCATGATGTTCATGCAGTGCAAGATTGTGGACGGCGAGTGCTGGGTTTATGACATCGGATACAGGCTTACAGGAAGTCTTGAATATATCAACCTGAAAGAGGTTTGTGGATATGATCAGCTGGACATGCTCATTTGTTTCGCACTGACAGGAGATATGGGCGAACCGGATATCGCACAGAAGGCTGATCCTTATTTCGGCGGGAAGTACACCTATAACGTTTCCCTTCTCTGTAAGCCTGGGAAGATTGCGAAGATTACAGGTCTTGATGAGATCGAGAAACTGCCAGGTGTTATCAAGGTAGTTGTTGCGCATCCGGAGGGTAATGAGATCACTCAGAAGATGAAAGGTCTGCTGGCGCAGATCACTGTAAGGATTCTCGGTAAAGCGGATGATATTGAATCCATGAAAAATGAAATGCTGGAGATTCAGAGGCTGGCTCATGTAATTTCAGATACAGGTGAAGAGATGATCCTGCCCGGCATGGAAGAGTCGGACTATGTAGGAACGATTTATGAGTAAGAAGATTGTTGTAACTGGTGCGTCTGGTTTTCTCGGAAGTCATCTGATAGAGAGACTACGAACTGGCAATAAGTATAAGGTTTATGCTTTGTCCTCAAAGCCGGACGAACTGAGGAAAAAGATCGATGGGGAGAATGTGAAGTGCATTCACAAGGATATGCTGAATGCTGAGACGATGAAGGAGTCCGTTGTTATCAGCTGTGCATATCCGAGAAACTCAACAGGAATAGCAATCGCTGATGGACTTAAATACATCCAGAAAGTATTTGAAGTCGCTGTTGAGAATGACGCTTCTGCGATTATCAACATCTCTTCACAGAGTGTTTACTCTCAGCATCGGACAGAGGTGGCAACGGAAGAAACCCCTATATGTTTAGAAAGTCCGTATGCAGTGGGAAAGTATGCAGTAGAGCTGATGTTGGAAAGTATCTGCAAGGGGAGTAAGACGAGGTATACAAGTCTTCGCATGGCAAGTCTGATCGGACCGGAGTTTGATCAGAGGATTGTGAATAGGTTTGTGAGGCAGATGTTAAAGCAAGAAGCGATTACGATCGTAAAACAGGAAAAGAGAATGGGCTTTCTTGACGTGGAAGATGCAGTAAGCGCGATCATTGCGGTTTCTTATGCCCCTTCTTACTCTTGGCAGCCGGTTTATAACGTTGGAAACGGACGTGGGTATACGGTTGAAGAGATATATCATTCCGTGGCATCAGAGTTAAGGGATAAGGTGGAACTTGCCCCTGTAATCTTTGAAAATGGCTCAGATACTTCGACAACGGCTGTTTCATATGAACGCTTGAACAGAGATACCGGATTTGTTCCTGCATTAGATTTGCGTGAAAGTGTAGAGAGAATTATAGCTCGGATGTGAGCGACGCAAAGGAGACATCATCAATGGTAATATGGGTAATAGGGAGAAATTATCCTCTCCCAGAAAATGGAATGCAGGGTTCGTTTGAGCTTGAACAGGCGAAAATGTTTTCACGGTATGGAAATGAAGTTCATTATATTGCATGCTCATTGCATCCAATCAAAAAGATTAAAGGTAAATGTGGTATTCAGACGTGGAACGAAGACAATGTTCAAGTAACGGTTCTATCTGCTTTTTTTACACCGCGTGTTTTTCCAATTTACTTTGTAAGTGGCAGAAACAAGCAGTGGAGAAAACTCTTTGTTGCGGTAGAAAAGAAAAGCGGCGTTCCTGATGTTATCCATATCCATTATCCTGCCATGCTCATGATTGCTGATCCGCTGAGAGAATATCACGACAAAGGCGTTCGGGTGGTAGCCACAGAACATTGGACAAAGGTACTGGGCAAGAAACTCGATTCTATAGAACTGAGGGAATACAAAAAATACAGTAGAGTACTTGATAGGATCATATGCGTTGGATCACCGCTAAAGAATTCCGTTAAGGAACTTATCGGGATGGACGGAGAAGTAGTTCCCAATATAGTAAACGAACTCTTTAAGCCGAGCAAGGAAAGCCATGATGATTATAGGTTCGTTGCTGTAGGGCGGCTGGTTAAGGTAAAGCAGTTCGATAAAATCATTGACGCGTTCTGTGATTGCTTCTTGGGACAGAAGGGCATCTCATTGTCAATTGTTGGTGGAGGAGAAGAGAAGGATAACCTTCAGAAGATTATCGAGGTAAAACAGGCTGGGGCACAAGTGAAACTTGTCGGAAGTCAGTCGCGCGAGAAGACGGCAGAGATTGTGTCAAACTCTGATAATCTGATCTGCTACAGCACATTTGAAACATTTGGTGTTCCTATTATTGAGGCTTGGGCGTGCGGCCTTACTACTACTATTACTACGGCGGCGGCGGTTATTGATAACTTTGATGATCGACTTGGAGTAGAGGTGGATTATAAAGACTTTGATGGTTTGAAGAAAGCCCTGAAGCATGTTTATGAGCATAGGGACGAGTATGATAAGGAATTTATTTCTGAGTATGCGAGGGAGCATTTTTCGGAGTCTGTTATAGCGAATAAACTTCTTCATTTGTATGGAAAATAAAACTGTGAATCACAAGACTCTAAAATATCTGGGAGGGCAACGATAATGTGTAAGGTAAGTATTATAATACCATGTTATAACGTGAAAAAGAATCTGATTCATAGGTGCTTATCTAGCATTGATGCCCAGATGTACACTGATTATGAGGTAATAATAGTTGATGATGGTAGTGAATCAGGATACAGTGAAGTTTTTCTTGAAATAGAACGTAGATATAAGAATGTGAAAATTTTCCACCAAGAAAATCAGGGAGTGTCAGCGGCTCGCAACAATGGATTAAAGAAGGCTCAAGGAGAGTATATCGTCTTTGCAGATGCAGATGACTATTTGGCCCCAGAGTATTTAAATGAAGCACTTGGAATAGCGAATGAATATAATGCTGATCTGGTTATTGGATTAAATACGACAACATTTTCTGACGGGATTGAGAATAAGGAGCTATTTTCGGGCACATCAATAGGCGTGTATTCAGATGAAGAAACAGAGCAATTAAACAAGTTGATGTTAGGAAAGGTGCACTACTATTCAAAGGATGCATATCTTGGGCAAGGACCGTGGAACAGAATGGTTAGCAGGGAACTTGCGTGTAATATTTTATTTGATGAATCATTACCTATTGGCGAGGACATAGTATGGAATCTTCAACTTCTTCAGAAAGCGAAACGAGTCTGCCTTGTTGATCGCATTTGGTATATATATTATATGAACCCGACCTCTTCATCGAGGAAATATAGAATCGATGCCATAGATGAATCCTATCGAAGCCTAAATGAAATAAAAAAATATTTAAACTTAGATGATAATGAGCAGTATCTGTCGTACTGCTTAAGATGCTGGAGTGACCTAAAAAGAATTTTCCGTTGTTACTTATCTTATAACCAGAAGGCTGATCGCCGTCAGGAAAAGATTTTATATTCCAGATCTCCTTGGGATGAATTGGCAACCAGGAGGTTCATCAAGGTATGCGGGCGGAACGGCTGGTTTATGAGAACTTTATACTCTATGAGATTGTTATTTGTATATTATCGTATAAAATCAACTGTTTCTGGAAGCATTGATAAGTGGAAGTGAGATTGTGTTATTATGAAAACTACTCTTGATAGAATAATTTATGTTTTAATGTATATTCTAATATTCGTTGCAGTGATATGCAGAATTGAGTATACTGCTAAAATGGTTATGACTTGGATACAGGTATATAGAATATCTCTCTATGCAGTTATTTTGTTAGGATTTTTGTCTTTATTTTTGAAGAGAAATATAGAAATAAAGGGCATTTCCGGATTTCTGTTTATTATGGTTCTTTATGAATTGGGAGTAACTGTAGTTGGGTATAAGAGCCTGAACAAAACATTGTTTAATGCGTTCATGGTGGACACATTGGCATGGCCGGTCATTTTCATTCTAACGTATAGTTTGTACAAAGATGACAGTATTCGTGTTCCGTTCAAGGTAATTAGTGCCTGTGGAGTATGTATTATTCTTGGCATTACCGCAATCAACTTATCACAGATGAGTACTATGGGGATAAATCCAACAATTGGCGGTGTTGCATTTTGCGTAGCAACGTTGCCTGTGGTCTATATGTTTTTTTCAAAGAAAACAGGAATCATATCAACGATAATTATTACAATTCTTGTTATGATATCGACTAAGAGATCCAGCTTTCTGGCAGTTCTGGGGGGAATTTTCGCTTTCTATATATCTGATGCAATGGTTCAACAGAGGCAAAGGAGAAAAATCAACAGAATGCTTGCACTTATGCTCTTGGCGATAGTGGCTGCTGTTGTTGGCATATACCTGATGGAGACGTCCAACCTTGCAATGTTTCAACGATTTGCAAGTGGTGATGATATAATGTCCGGAAGAACAATCTTATGGCAACGGATTCTTAGAATGTTCTCCGAACAAAGTTTCAGTGCCAAATTGTTTGGTAATGGTATGCATGCTGTAAAATACAAAATTAATCCGTATGGACTGGGGTGGTATGCGCACAATTCCTTCATAGAAGCATTGTATGATTATGGGATGGTAGGGCTGGGAATGCTAATTCTCTTCGTTGTGTTTATCATAAAAAAAACTATCACACTCAATAAACAAAAGAGCGGTCTTGCACCAGTCTTGTCTTCAACAATTCCACCGTTGCTATTTTATTCGTCTGCCAGTTATTTCTTTGAGGTAGGTCAGGCTATACTGATTTATGCCTTTGTCTGGGGGCTTTGTTTTGCGGTGTCGGAAAAGACAATGTCTGAATCTGAGCAGATTAGCATTGAACGAAATAAATGAGTATGAAAGAAGGGCAGTAGTTGTTATGGATGAGGATAGCAGAGAAAAGAAAATAGAAAGAATCGCAATCGTCACTTTCCACAGGACGGGAAATTATGGGGCTGCATTGCAGTCGTTCGCATTGCAGACTGTGTTGAGCAGGCAATTTGATGTTGATATTCTTGACTATAGAAACGAATACTTGGAGAAACTTTATTCACGGAAAAACTACAGCGTTAAGGACAAAACCAGGCTGATTGCCAGAAGAATAGTGTATCCGTTAAAGACATCTCAACTTGAAAAAAGGAAAAAGCGGTTTGATAACTTTTATCAAAAGTTTCATCATTTGAGCAGTAATGTATATGATGCTGGAAACATTAGTGAGGCTACAAACATTTATGATGCTTTCATTGCAGGAAGTGATCAGGTGTGGAATCCTCATTTGTCCCGAAATGACTGGAACTATTTTCTGGAATTTGCGCCTACCGAGAAGCGTTTTTCTTATGCAGCAAGTATAAACACTAATAATAATGGTGAAACCAATGAGAGAATGCGGAAAGATTTATCCGAATTTCAAAGTATACTCGTAAGAGAAAATAAGACCATACCATTCCTTGAATCTATTGAGGTGAAAAAGCATGCTTTTGCTGTATGTGACCCTGTGTTTTTAATGACTACCGATGAATGGGGGAAAGTCCTTTCCCTTGGAGATATTCATAATAAGGGAAAGCATGTGCTTCTTTATACAGTCGCAAATGTGAAAGAATCTTTGAATTTTGCAAATGAACTTGCTAAGGAAAACAATCTTCCAGTAGTATCAATAGGATCGAACCAGTCAGTAAAGACTGTAGATGGTGTCACAAATATTCTTGATGCGGGACCAATAGAATTCCTTCGATATATACAGGAAGCTGCATTTGTTGTCACAAGCTCTTTTCACGCCATGGCATTCTCTATCATTTTCAACATTCCTTTCTATTATGAACTTTGTCAAGATGGGAGCAATAATAACGACAGACTGGAAAATGTGGCCGATGTACTACATTTGAAAAACAGAAACATTAGCTGCATCCAGAGCAATAGTAATTTGGATGATATAGACTGGAATGAGGTGAATCTTCTTTTGGGAAGATACAGAGATGCTTCACTAAAATGTTTGTTTGACTCTTTAAATGGTATCCGAGGTGAAAGTGATGAATAAATACGCAAAGAAAGCAAATGAGTTTCTAAACCTTTCAAAGTGTTTCGGGATAAAAACGGCATTTGAATATATTAAGAACAGACATACTCTTGGACACGAGAAATTCACTATTTATGTACGACAATTTCTTGAAAACTATTTCAAACCGGTCATTGATCATTACGAAAATGGCGGAAATGGGTTGTATCCCATAAAGAAATGTAAGCAGATAGATGGCAACATTGTATGGGTATGCTGGTGGCAAGGCAGGTCTGACATGCCCGATGTTGTCGAAATGTGCGTAAACCAGATGGAGAGATTATGTTCTCGGATTCCGGATGTTACATTTATTCTTGTTACGGAGGAGAACTACAGTGATTTTATAGAATTGCCTGCATTTGTAATCGATAAATTAGAAAAGGGGAAAATGAGTTTAACAACCTTTTCAGACATTCTCCGGCAGTGCCTGCTATCTATACATGGTGGGGCTTGGATTGATGCGACAGTTTTTTGCACGTCAGAAAAGGGGTTAGATGATTTATTTCACACACCCTATTTTTCAATAAAAATTAAGCCGAGTAAGGTAAATAAAGCAAGCGAAGGACAGGTTTTAACAGGTGGAAAGTGGGCCGGTTTTTTTCTTAACAATGTCGGCGACAATGTTTTTTCATTCGTCAGAGACTGTATGCTCTATTATTGGGAGAGAGAAGATTATCTCATAAACTTCTATATGCAAAACTATTGCATCAAAATAGCATATGACCATTTTAATGCTTTTAAAAAGATAGTTGAGTCTCAGCCAGTGTTTTGCAATCATGTATACTACATTGAGGAGTGTATGAAAACAGATTTGCCGATGGATGCAAAAGAAGATACATACTTTTATAAATTAAGCTATAAGATATTTAGCAAAGATCAGATTCGACAAATTAGAGAATATATGGTTGATAAAGGCATTCTGCAAGATTAATCGAAAACGTGATTTGCGATGGTTTATTGTAAGAGGGGCGCCTGTTTTGTTGTCAAAATGGCAGATATATTCAATCCCATATAATAGAATTTCATCATTCCCAGTTCTGAAAACTGAAGGATACTGGTGGATTGCCTATTTGACAGTGGGAATGCTTATTCCCCTGCTTTTGAAAAATACCGTATTACTATTGCGACGGAGGGCATATAATAAATTAAATGAATGAAAATAGAACAACCAAGACTATCCGAAACACAATATCAGGCATTGTTAATAAACTCATCACGGTGCTGATGCCTTTTGTGGTACGCACGATAATTATATATGCATTAGGATTAGAGTATACAGGTTTGAACGGATTGTTTACATCAATTCTACAAGTATTGAATCTGGCTGAATTGGGAATAAACACTGCTGTTATTTACTGTATGTACAAGCCTATGGCAACAAATGACACGGAGCTTCTCTGCGCATTGCTGCGGTACATAAGAAAGCTTTATTACATTATCGGTTGTGTGATAGCTGGGACGGGTTTTTTATTGATTCCTTTTCTTCCACGCCTAATAGGCGGCAATGTACCAGATGGATTGAACATCACTTTGATGTATTGCATTTATCTGTTCAACACGGTTATCGGTTATTTCTTTTACTCGTATAAGGCCACTCTTCTTAGTGCCGGTCAGAGAGTCGGGATAGTCAGCAACATTAGCTCGGCTATTGTTTTTCTTCAAAGCATTTCTCAGATAGTAGTTGTCCTGGTATTTAGAAATTACTATCTGTATCTTATTATGATGCCGATATTCACATTGGCGACGAACTTCTGGGTGTCATATTCGTCCAAAAAACTGTACCCCGAAATCACTTGTAGGAATGAACTCCCGGAAGAAATAAAGTCTGATGTGGTTGTACATGTTAAAGGGCTATTTGTAACGCGGATATGCAACACGACCAGGAACGCACTTGATAGCATATTTATCTCGGCTTTCCTTGGTTTAACAACGGTAGCAATTTACGGAAATTACTATTATATAATGTTCGCTGTGACTGGAATATTAAATTCGATTACTACTGCAATGACCGCAAGTGTTGGAAACAGTCTTGTAACTGAAAATGTAGAAAAAAATTACCGTGATATGAGGAAATTCAACTTTCTATTCAATTGGATAGTTGGGTTTTGCACCTGCTGCTTACTTACCATGTATCAACCCTTCATGAGGATATGGGTTGGGGAAAAGGGATTGTTCTCTTTTGAAATGGTGATTATTTTCTGCTCCTATTTCTATTTTTTGAATATTGGAAGTATCCGTGCAGTTTACCATGATGCGGCAGGACTATGGTGGGAAGCGAGATATAGAGCTATTTTTGAGGCTGTTTTGAATGTCGTACTTAATCTAATTTTAACGAATCTACTTGGAACTTTCGGTACTGTCTTAGGAACACTGATGTCACTGATTATTGTAAATTATATGTATGGAGCCCAAATTGTTTTTAAATACTATTTTAAGACCATTTCAGTCATGGAATATTTTTTAGACAATGGAAAGTATGAACTTGTTACTTTAATTGGATGCGTTGGGTGTTATATGGTGGCGAACCGTGTATTTCATGAAGGCGTATTGGGACTAATAATCGCGTTCATAATAAGTCTCATTTTGTTTAATAGTATTTACTGCCTGTTTTTTTGCAGGACTAAACTATTCAAAGAAAACCTGGGAATAGTAAAGCGAATTTTGCGTTGTCGTTGAAAACAAAAGACTGCGTGAATGAATGCTTCATAGACAAAAGGAATTGAAATGGATGAGGAAGGAGAAAATTATCGACATTTATTTTGACGCTGTGATGGCGAAAGTAACTGGGGAAGCAATCGTCCTTTGGATGCTCCTCGCCCTTCTTGCCTGGTTAATCACGTACGTTCTCCATAGACGAGGACAAATGAAAGCATCTACAGCAATTGCCATTCCAATCCTTGTATTCTACATTGCCTTTGTGCTAACCATCACCATCATTGAGCGTACACCTGGAAGGCAGATGCAGTACAAGCTGGAGTTGTTCTGGACGGTAAGGAAAGTCATAAATGGCAGGAGAGAATTGATATCAGAAATCTTCTGGAATATCGTTTTGTTTGTGCCGATTGGGGGGCTCGCTTCACTAATTCTGCCAGTACAATACAAGCCACGAAAGGCGAATGGGCCATTACGCAGAATGTGGAGAAGTCCGTGGATTGTCATATTGGCCGGTTTGCTTCTTTCAACGGGCATTGAGGTGACGCAGCTCTTAACGTATCGAGGATTGTTTGAGTTTGATGATATTCTCTATAATACGCTCGGCACGGCTGTCGGCGTGGTAATATATTTGGGATTTGCGGCTTTGCACGCCATACGCTCTTACCGTCTTGAAAATCAAAAAGAAAACAATTGACGCCTGGGCAGCGTATTAAGGCGCAAGGCAGGCGCGAATCGTGAGGTAACGACTATATGTGTGGGAAGAGTGCGGAGCGTAATGCTCCGCATTCTTTAAAATGCGGATGCGGGATAACTGATGTTATGGTAGCCATAGAACTGAAAATCGGTGAGTTTGAAGCAGAATACGCCGGAAAGATGCAACTGTATCTGACAGCATTGGATGAACAGGTTAAATTACCAGATGAGAGTCCGGCTATTGGTAGTATTATTTGTAAGAGTACGGATGAAACTTATGTAAAATATGCCTTGAAAAAATAAATGCCTCGATTGGTGTTGTTGCATATCAGTTAAGAAATACGTTGTCGGAAGAGATGAAAGCAATGTGCCAGAGGAGATTGCGAAGAGGTTAAAGGTATTGGAACTATAGCTAATATATAGGATGATTTGTTGCTGGAAGAGTTGTTGAAACCATCTGCTGCATTGGCAGCCGTAAGCCGAATTACAAGGAGGCACCGCATTTTACAGAACCATGCACAGACCGGAGCTCCGCTAGCGAAGGCTTTTGAGTATTCCGGATTTCTTTGGGAAAATTGTACATTTTGCCTTTGAAATGTTAATAAAGAAGAACAAAATAGAATATTTTGACCATATAAATATAAAAAAAGTATTAAAATTGTTAAAAATGTGCTAAAGTTAATAAAAATGTACGGTTTCCATTGTGAGGATAGAACTTTATAATTAAGACATAAACAAAGCCGCCGGATGAAGCGCGGCGGGAGGAGAAGAAGGAGGATTTTTACATGAAGAAAAAAGTTTTATCCGCACTGTTATGTGCAGCAATGGTGGTTTCCATGACCGCCTGTGGACTGAAAGCGCCAGAGGCTGCCGACACGACGACAAGCCAGACCACAGATGCAACGGCAGATGCAACGGCAGATGCAACGGATAGCGCAGCGGCAACCGAGGCCGGTGATTCCACAGGAACAGAGCCGGTCGGACCGGCAGTGACTCTGGTATACGCAGAGGTAAACCCGCTGGAGGGAACCATTGTAGGACAGACAGCAACCGCATTCAAAGAGAAGGTAGAAGAGCTTTCCGGCGGAAGTATTACGATTGATATTCAGGCAAACGGTGTTCTCGGTGCAGAGTCCGATGTACTCGACACCATGCTCGGCGGCGGCGGTACCATCGATATGGCACGTATTTCCGCATTTGCACTTACAAGCTACGGCGGAGAGAAATCCAGTCTCTTATCCGTACCGTTCACATTCGTAAGCCGCGATCATTTCTGGAACTTTGCAACCTCCGATCTGGCACAGGAGTTCCTGCTTGAGCCGCATGAGAACGGAACTGGTATCCGCGGACTGTTCTACGGCGAGGAAGGTTTCCGTCATTTCTTTACCGTCAATCCGATCGAGGGAATGGATGATCTGGCTGGCATGAAGATCCGCGTATCCAACGACCCGATCATGACAGGTATGGTAGAGGGACTTGGTGCAAACCCGACCGTTGTTGCAATGGGTGAGTTATATTCCGCATTACAGACCGGTGTGGTAGATGCAGCAGAACAGCCGATCGCAAACTATCAGGCAAACGCATTCCCAGAAGTAGCACCGAACATCATTCTTGACGGACATACCTTAGGAGCAATCCAGGTGGTTATCACAGACGAGGCGTGGGATTCCCTGACACCGGAGCAGCAGGATGTGCTGACCGAGGCAGGCGAGTATGCTTCCCAGTACAACCGTCAGATCTCCCAGGAGACGGAAGACAAGATCCTTGAGGAGTTAAAGGCAGACGGCGTCAATGTGATCGAAGTAGACGACATTACACCGTGGCAGGATGCCTGCAAGGATGTCATCGAAGAGGCAACCAAGGACAACAAAGAGTTATACCAGCAGATCGTTGATATGCAGTAATTGACAGACAGGAAGATTGACACTTATAGGTTTGATAGAAGGAAAACCCGCAATAATGTAAGTGCGTTTTCAAGGGGCACAGGGAGAATGGCTGCTCCCCTGTGCCCCGACTTTTTGAGGAGGAAAAAATGCCTAAGATTTTTCAGACTTTAGATAAAGTAAAGCCGGTATATGATGCAGCATACAAGTTTGTACTGTTTGTGTGCAAACTGCTGCTCACGGCTGATATCGTGATCACGAGCGTCTGTGTTGTGGGCAGATATGTTTCGTTCGTGCCGGATCCGGCATGGAGTGAGGAAGTCGTGCTGACTTTGATGTCCTACATGGCAGTGCTTTCGGCGGCACTTGCAATCCGCAGAAATGCGCATATCCGCATGACGGCGTTTGACGCTTACCTGCCGAAGAACGTGATTAAAGCATTGGATATTCTGGCAGATGTCGCAGTGTTTATTCTGGCAATCGTGATGATTATCGTTGGATTCAGCTACGCGGCCGGCATCGGCGCGAAAGGTAATTATGTCAGCATGCCGTGGCTGTCCAAGTTCTGGATGTATTTCCCGATTCCGCTTGCCGGAATTGCGATGGTTGTTTTTGAACTGGAAGCAATTTACAACCACATTAAGAGTATTTTTGTAAAGGAGGGGACGAAATAATGAGTGTACAGAGTATGGCAATCGCAGTATTGCTCGTAAGCTTTCTTGTCATGATTCTGCTGCGTTTCCCGATTGCGTATGCAGTAGCGTTATCTTCCCTTCTGTGCCTGTTATCACAGGGGCTTCCGCTGACAACGATCTGTCAGCAGATGGTAAAGGGAATCAGTTCCTTTAGTTTGATGGCCGTGCCGTTCTTCATCACGATGGGCGTGCTGATGGGTACCGGAGGTATATCGGATAAGCTGATTGCACTCGCGGATGCCTGCGTGGGCTGGATGACCGGTGGAATGGCAATGGTAAATATCGTTGCATCCTATTTCTTCGGCGGTATTTCCGGTTCTGCATCTGCAGATACGGCTTCCATCGGAAGTATCATGATCCCGATGATGGTAGATCAGGGATACGATGATGATTTCTCGACGGCGGTTACGATCACTTCCTCCTGTGAGGGATTGCTGGTTCCGCCAAGCCATAACATGGTAATCTATGCAATGTCCGCCGGCGGTGTATCGGTAGGAAGCCTTTTCCTTGCAGGATATGTACCGGGCGCATTGCTTGCGATCTCCTTAATGATCGGATCTTACATTATCTCAAAGAAGAGACATTATCCGAAGGGAGAGAAGTTCAGTGGTAAGAAGCTGTTAAAACAGCTTGGAACTTCGTTCTGGGCACTGGCAGCAGTGATCATCGTTGTTGTCGGCGTCGTTGCAGGATGGTTTACCGCAACAGAGTCTGCGGCGATCGCAGTATTCTACAGCTTGATCGTCAGCGTGTACATTTACAGAGGACTTACCTGGAAAGGTGTCTGGAAGAGCCTGGAGCAGTGTATTGACACATTGTCCATCGTGCTGATCTTAATCTCAACTTCCAGTATTTTCGGCTACTGCCTGACGACACTTCATGTGCCGGATCTGGCTGCAAAGGCAATCATCGGATTCTCCAGCAACCCGATCGTCATTGCACTTCTGGTAGATTTGATTCTGCTTGTTTTAGGATGTATCATGGATATGGCGCCGATCATTTTGATCGCAACCCCGATCCTGCTTCCGATTGCAACATCCATCGGCATCGACCCGGTACAGTTCGGTATCATCATGGTATTAAACTGTGGTATCGGTCTTCTGACACCGCCGGTTGGATCGGTTCTTTTCATCGGTTCTGCAGTCAGCGGCGTAAAGATGGAGCGCGTGGTAAAAGCAACCCTTCCGTTCTATCTGTGCATGATCGTGGTATTGCTGCTTCTGACATTTATACCGGAGTTAAGTATCGGACTTCCGATGTTACTTGGAACGTAAAGAAAGATCAGTTTGCGAACGCAAAGGAGACGGCATATGGAATATCAATATAAGTGCAGAATTACGGCATGGGATTTCTTCCGGCTTACGATGCGCCAGACCTACCGGTCGATGGCGGGAATGTGCAACCTCGTGTTTACGGTGGCGATGATTGTCCTCGCGGCGAAGTTCTGGAGCCGGTCGGGCGAGGTCCTGCAGGTTATGATGCTGATCGGATGCCTGTTGTTTCCGGTGATCCAGCCGGCGGCCATCTATGCGAAAGCCAGGCGGCAGGCAGCGGCAGTGCCGCAGGATGTCAGGCTTACCTTTGATGAAAAGGGGCTGCTCGTTACAACCGGAGGGGAGAAACAGCACCTGCCGTGGAACCGGCTCCGGGTGACAAAACAGCGGGGAATGGTGCTGGTGCTCTCGGGAGCCGGAAGCGGTTATATGCTCACCAACCGTGTGCTTGGAGCGGAACGCGAAGCGTTTTTATCCTTTGCGCAGAGCAAAGTGGAACAGAATAAGTAATGCAATATGCAGGGCAAATATGCAAAGCTGTACGTACGGAGTGTGTATCTATGGCTTTGCTTTTGCCGCATTATAGAACAAAGAGGGATGGCAGACGGCGTGAGGGAAAAGATCAAACAGTCCTGGCAGGCACTTACAATCAAAAAGAAAATAGCGACATTTACCGGGACAGTATTTTTGATCATCGCGCTCTCTGTTCTGTTTAACGTGTGGGTGGTCAAATTCTCTCTGATTGATTTTAACATGATCCTGCAGGACAACGCGGCGGTCAGCGAACTGGGACAGGCACTCGAGGAAGAGAGTATCCAGTTTGAGGCATATATAAAGAGCAGCCGTGAAGAGAGAGAAAGCCTGGATGATGCGATGGAGCGGACGAAAAAGGCGGTGGATAAGCTGCCGTTTTCCTATTCCGGGATCGGGGAACGGCGCTATGCGAAGACCTGGTCGATCAAGAGCTGCTATGAAGTCTATTGCCAGAAGCGGGACGCCATGCTTGCGATGGGGGAAAATGCGCCGGACTATATCAAGCGCCTGTATGAGGTCTACGAGATGCAGGACTATCTCGAGGAATACGCGGCGACGCTGATGAATGAGACGATTGAGGACGGCGACGGCCTTTATCATAAAAAGGTGCCGATGCTCATATGCATGCCGATTGTGGTTGTGGTATCTGGGATCATTCTCGTAACCGGCATGATGGAGCTGGCGGCATTGATGAACCAGACTATTATCTCGCCGGTGGTGGCGCTCGTGAAAGCGGCGCAGCGCATTGCTGCCAATGATTTTTTTGCGGAGGACGTGCAGGTGCAGAACGAGGACGAGCTGGGGGAACTGGTGCATGCGTTCAACAAGATGAAATACGCGACAGGCGAGTACATTATGGCGCTGGAAGAAAAACGAAAGACGCTCGATCTTCTGCATGAGGAGGAACTGGAAAAGCTGGAGACGGAGAAGCGCCTGGAGATGATAAAGCTGGAATTGTTAAAAAGCCAGATCAATCCGCATTTTTTGTTCAACACGCTAAATGTCATCAGCGGGATGGCGCGTCTTGAGGAGGCGCAGACGACCGAAAAGATGATACTGGCGCTCAGTTCCCTGTTCCGCTACAACTTAAAGACGCCGGAACAGTTTGTGCTGCTGGCAAAGGAGCTGAACGTGGCCGCGGATTATATGTATCTGCAGCAGATGCGCTTCGGGGAGCGGATCCGTTATGAACTGGACTGTAAAGCGAGACAGGAACTGGTCATGGTTCCGGCATTTACATTCCAGCCGCTTGTGGAAAACGCGATTATTCACGGAATTGCGCCGAAGGAGGAAGGCGGAAGCATCCGTATCGTGGTCAGGCAGAAAGAAAACCGGCTGCGCATAGCAATCGGGGATGACGGGATCGGAATGACCGAGGAAGAACTGCAGCAGTTAAAAAATCGTCTTAAGACGGCGGATGCCGGGCACGGAGGAATTGGCCTTGGCAATGTGTACCGGCGGATCACTGCGATGTATCCGGACGGGGATTTTGAGATATGCAGTAAAAAAGATGCGGGAACAGTCATCGTGATAGACATTCCGTGCAGAGAGGAAACGGGGGATATGACATGAAACGAGTGCTGATAGCGGATGATGAACCGATTGAGAGAATGATTGTAAGCAGAACCGTTGAAAAATATTTTTCGGAGGAACTTACCGTTGTGAGCGCTGCAAACGGAAGGGAAGCGGTGGAACAGTTTTTTGCCGGAGACTGCCAGATCGCCCTGCTGGACATTGAGATGCCGGGAATGAACGGACTGGAGGCGGCGGAGCAGATCCGCAAAAGGGATAAAAACTGCAGTATTATTTTTCTTACGGCATTTGATGAATTTAACTATGCCAAGCGTGCGATTGCGGTCCGCGCCATGGAATATCTGCTAAAGCCGGTGGAGGATCAGGAACTGGTGGCGGTGCTTGAGGAAGCCGTGCGGATTGCAGAGGAGCAGGAGACAGACAGGGAAGCCGGAGAGAAGAAAAGCGCAGAGCAGATCTCTGCCGAACGGGACTGTCATGAGGACACGGCGGATACGGAGCGCTCAAGAATCCGGCTGCAGGCGGTTGCCGGGAATATTCAGGCGTTTATTGAACACAATTATATGGATGATATTTCGCTGCAGACGGTGGCAGAGGCCATGAACTATTCCGACGCCTATTTCTGCAAGATTTTCAAGCAGTGTTTTGACAAGAATTTTATTGTCTATCTCTCGGAGTATCGTGTGGCGAGGGCAAAAGAACTGCTGGGTGACGTCCTTATCAATGTAAAGGATGTGAGCCAGAAGGTGGGCTACCGCGATTCCAACTATTTTGCAAAAGTATTCAAACGGATTGCCGGCGTCACGCCGACGGAATACCGGATGCAGGTATTAAAGGAGGCGGGAGAGCGATGAGACGGATATGCGCGGCGGCGGTTGTGGCAGGAATGACGATACTGCTCACACTGTCCGCCTGGAAAAATCACACGTATCCCTCCAAGACAGAGGTGGAACCGGAATATGTGTTTTCCTATGCGGAAAATCAGCCGGAGGACTATCCGACGACACTCGGTGCCAAGTATTTTGCAGAACTCGTGGAGGAGCGGACAAACGGCAGAATCCGGATTCTGGTGCAGCCGGTCGGGGTGCTCGGGTCAGAGAATAAAGTCATCAAACAGATGCAGTACGGCGGGATTGATTTTACGCGGGTGTCACTGGCGCAGCTTGCGGAATATATTCCGAGCCTGAATGTGCTGCAGATGCCCTATCTTTATACGGATTCCGACCATATGTGGAGGGTGCTCGACGGGGAGATCGGGGATGCGTTTCTGGAGAGTGTCAGCGCGGATGATGTCATCGGTCTGTCCTGGTACGATGCCGGAGCCAGAAATTTTTATAATTCCGTAAAACCGGTTACCTGTCTGGAGGATCTGAAAGGCATGCGGATCCGTGTGCAGGAGTCGGATCTTGCCGTTGATATGGTGGAGGCGCTCGGCGCTACGGCGATTCCGATTGCCTATGGGGATGTTTATGCCAGCCTGGAGCGGCAGGTGGTGGACGGAGCCGAGAATAACTGGCCGTCCTATGAGGCGATGCGGCACTATGAGGTCGCGAAATACTATACGGTGGACGAGCACAGCAGAGTGCCGGAAATGCAGATCTGCTCGGCGTATACCTGGCAGAAACTGTCGCCGGAAGAACGGGAGATTATCCTGGAATGTGCCAGAGAATCGGCGATCTACGAGCGTGAGGTGTGGACACAGCGCGAGGAGCAGTCGCGCAGCATTGCCATGGAAAACGGCACGAAAGTGGTGGAGCTTTCCGCTGAGGAAAAAAAACGGTTCCAGAATGCCGTGTACGGGGTATATGAAAAATACTGCGGGGATGACATGGGACTCATCGAAGAAATCTTAAAAGAGGGATCGTAATGCGGCGGGCAGAACACGCAGACGGTCGGGAAAAATGCCACATACAGATAAAAACAAAAAGAAAAAGGGAGATGGAGCAATGGAGAAAACAGTAAAAAATCAGGTGTGGAACTTTAATGACAGGATCGATGCCGAGGTGTGTGCTGAGGGTGTGGAACGCAAGATTTTAGCGTACACGGATGAACTGATGTGCGTGGAAAACCACTTCAAAAAAGGAGCGGTCGGCGCACTGCATCATCATCCGCATACGCAGATCACATATGTGGTGTCGGGCAGCTTTGAATTCGAGATTGACGGCGTCAGAAGAGTCATCAAACCGGGCGACGCACTGTTAAAGCGCAACGACATCGAGCACGGCTGCGTCTGTCTGGAAGACGGCATCCTCTTAGACATCTTTACCCCGATGCGGCAGGAGTTTGTATAAAACTAATCCCGCCGGAACAAATCTCTCGTGTAGACTTTGTCTTTTACATCGTCGAGACAGGAATCATAGCGGTTGGCAATGATGCTGTCGCTGATCTTCTTAAACTCGTCAAGCCGGTTGACCACCTTGCTTCCGAAGAAGGTGGTTCCGTCTTCGAGTGTCGGTTCGTAGATAATCACGGAAGCCCCTTTAGCTTTGATGCGCTTCATGACGCCCTGGATGCTGCTCTGCCGGAAGTTGTCAGAGTTGGATTTCATCGTCAGGCGGTAGACGCCGATGGTGACCGGATGCTCCATGCCGGAATTGTAGGTGTTGGCGGAGGCGTAGTTGTAGTATCCTGCCATCTGCAGAACGCGGTCGGCGATAAAATCTTTGCGGGTGCGGTTGCTCTCCACGATCGCGCTCATCATGTTCTGCGGAACGTCATTGTAATTAGCCAGAAGTTGTTTGGTGTCCTTTGGCAGACAGTAACCGCCGTATCCGAAGGACGGGTTGTTGTAATGCGTGCCGATTCTCGGGTCGAGACATACGCCGTCGATGATGTCGCGTGTGCTTAAATTTTTCGTCTCCGCATAGGTGTCAAGCTCATTGAAATAGGACACGCGCAGCGCCAGATAGGTGTTTGCAAAAAGTTTGACGGCCTCTGCCTCGGTAAATCCCATGAAAAGTGTCGGGATATTCTCTTTGAGGGCGCCCTCCTGCAGCAGTGCGGCAAAATTTCTCGCGGCGGCAGAAAGCCGCGCATCGTCGGAGTCGGTTGAGACGATGATCCGGCTCGGGTAGAGATTGTCATACAAAGCCTTCGACTCGCGGAGAAATTCCGGGCTGAAAATGATGTTTGCGGTATGGTATTTTTTGCGTACCGATTCTGTGTAACCGACCGGGATCGTCGACTTGATGACCATAACCGCGTCCGGATTGACGGAGAGAACCAGTTCGATCACTGCCTCCACAGCGGAGGTGTCAAAATAATTCCTGGCGCTGTCGTAGTTGGTCGGCGCGGCGATGATGACGTAATCGGCGTCCTTGTATGCCGCGGCGCCGTCTAAGGTGGCGGTGAGATCAAGCTCTTTTTCGGCGAGATATTTTTCAATATAATCGTCCTGGATCGGGGATTTGCGCCGGTTGATAAGATCGACTTTTTCCGGAAGAATGTCGACTGCCGTCACATGGTTGTGCTGTGCGAGCAGGGTGGCAATGGAGAGACCGACGTAGCCGGTGCCGGCAACCGCAATGCGTAACGGTGACGGGGAGGGAAGCCTGTCGTGCGCGGTATCGGCGAAGACGCTGTCCGGCTCAAAGCCGAGCACTTCTCCCAGCTGTTCTAACTGCGGGATGGACGGGATAAAATCCTGTTTTTCAATTCTTGAGATCAGGGCGCGGTTGATCCCGGTCGCCTCGGCGAGGGACTGCTGCGTCATGGACTTTTCTTTTCTCTTGCTGGTGACGAGGTCCGCCAGAATCACAGATGATAATTTCCTCATGAAATCTCCTCCTTGCATGTTATTTAAAATAACTATATCTGCAAAACAATCTGATAAAAGCATATCACAAGACGAAAATAAAAGCAATATTGGATAATAATGATATTTAAAATAACAACGCGAAGACAAAAAAGGGAGTGGATGAAGAAGAAAGGTACCGTAGGGGAAAGTTCTGGTTGAGAAACAAAAAAGAAAACACTATAATAAGAATAAGTGGGGCGAAGGGCTCTGCATGAATGACAGGAACAAAAGAGGATTGGAATAAGGGGGAAGCTATGGGCGGACTGATATGGATCATCGTGATTATAGTGGTGATAAGTGAGATAAAGAAATTCCAGAGAAAGAACGGACAGCGTGTGAAACCGAATGTGCCGCGCCAGCAGCAGAACATGCGTCCGGATCAGATGGCAGGACAGCAGAATGTGCGCCCGAATCAGATGCCGCGCCAGCAGAACGTGCGTCCGAATCAGATGCCGCGCCAGCAGAACGTGCGTCCGAACCAGATGCCGCGCCAGCAGCAGGGCATGCGCCCGAACCAGATGGCAGGACGGCAGAATGTGCGCCCGAACCAGATGCCGGGACAGCGGACGCAGAGTGCAGGGGGGGCTGCCATGGCGGGCTGCCGCAGACCGCAGCCTAATCAGGCGGAGAATGACATATTAAAACGCGCCACAGAGAATGTGAGCGAGAACGATGGGGATGAACTGGAGCAGCAGATGATGGCGGGAGCACACGAACTCGTCAACGCGATCGATATTGACAGTGCCAGTGAACTGATGCATGAGGTGGAGGATCTGATGATTATGGGTTATCAGGCAAATCTGCCGTTTGAGCGTGATTTTATCGCGGAGGGAGTGGCAATGCTGAACGGTTATGAGCTGGATATGGGTGCATAAAGATACGGCAGGACAGCAAAGAGGGACAGAAGGAAGGTTACAGGAATGGAAAGAGTGAGAATCCCGCAGAGCGGGGAGATCTATCGTCACTTTAAAAACAGACTTTATCAGGTCATCGCAGTGGCAACACATTCGGAGACCGGAGAAAAACTGGTCATTTATCAGGCTCTCTACGGAGATTACCAGGTATATGCGAGACCGCTTGTTATGTTTATAAGCGAGGTTGATCGTGAAAAATATCCGGATGCGGCGCAGAACTACCGTTTTGAACGCGTGGACCGGAGCGAACTTGCGGGCGCTGGCAGCGGACGCATGGAGCGGGCTGAGGCGCGGAAGCAGGCACAGGCGACGGCATCGTTTGCGGACGAGGTGCAGGAGACGGAAGCGGAAGAAATGACGGATCAGATCCGGGTAAGCCAGATGGAGCAGTCGCTTTCCGAGGAAGTGAATCCGAAGCTGATGCAGTTTTTCGATGCCGATACGCTGGAAGAAAAATATAACATTCTGGTGTCGATGCGGGATGAGGTGGACGACCATCTGATCAACAGCATGGCGGTTGTGCTGGATGTCGTGATTCCGGAAGGACCGGTGGCGGACCGCTATGAGCAGTTGAAAGCCTGCATCCGCACAAAGCAGCGCTACGAGACGCAGCGGATGCGCTGACCAGATACGAGAGCAGGAGAGTACATGGAAGAACAGAAGGAAAAATTATCTGCGATCGCGCAGGCCAAACCATATAAAATCATTATCAGCAAACCGGCGGGCGGGGAGATCCCTTACCGCCGGATTGTCATTGAGCGCAAGGAATCCTATTACCAGGCGGCAGCCTACACGGAAAAGCAGGTGTTTCACGAGAACATACCGCCCGAGAGGCTGGCGGAGTATCTGGGGAAAACGGTTGCTGGGCAGTATCTGCAGGTCAATGCCTGGGATGATGCCGCAGAGCATATGTACCTGTGTTCTAAAAAGGGAAAAGTAACCTACAAGACGAAAAAGAATGCACAGACGACAGCAAAGGCAAGCGGGAGCCACAACCGCAAAAAGCAGTACATTCTGGAGGAAGGAACGCCGATTGCACCGCTTGTGGATATGGGAGTGTTTACATCCGAAGGCAAAGTCGTGCGCACGATGTATGACAAGTTCCGGCAGATCAACCGTTTTTTGGAGATGGTTGAGGATGCGGTCGGGGATGATACGGCAGAAACACTCCGCATCATTGATTTCGGCTGTGGAAAATCCTACCTGACCTTCGTGCTGTACTACTATTTTACGGAGATTCAGAAAAGAAAAGTGCAGATTGCAGGGCTTGACCTGAAAGCGGATGTGATTAAGAACTGTAATGCCGCCGCGAAAAAGTACGGCTATGAGAATCTGCATTTTGAAGTGGGAGACATTAACGGATACCGCACGGATGCGCCGGTGGATATGGTGGTGACGCTTCACGCCTGCGACACGGCGACGGACTATGCGCTGTACAACGCCATCATGTGGAACGCGCGCATGATTCTTTCTGTGCCGTGCTGCCAGCATGAATTAAACGGACAGATCCAGTCGGAGGAACTGGGACTGATAACGCGCTACGGAATTATCAAGGAGCGCTTTGCGGCGCTTGCCACGGACGCAATCCGCGCGAATCTGCTTGAGTGCTGCGGCTATAAGACGCAGGTGCTGGAATTTGTGGATTTTGCACATACACCGAAGAACCTTCTGATCCGCGCAGTGAAAAAAGGCGGATCCGATGCGGCGAGAGCGATCGTGCCTGCCTCCGTCCGCAAGAGGTACCTCGGCGAGGTGGAGCGCATGATGGAGGAGTTCCATCTGGATCCGACGTTGTACCGCCTGTTAAAGGAGGCGGGGCGCCTGGGCTGATGCTCCGGTTCAGGAAGAAAAGGTGCGCTGGCTTAAGGTACTGTTGTGGTATTTTGTGGAGAACGTGACGTCCTCGCCGAACCACTCGGGCGGGACAAATGTATTCGCTTCCTCCTCGGTCTCAAACTCGACTTCCGCGAGCACGAGCGGGGCAAGCTCACCTTCAAATACATCCAGCTCAATGGTATATTTTTCCGCGAGCGGAATCAGATAGCGGCGCTTCTGAATCAGAAGACCGTCAATTTTTTCTTTTAAATGGGTGAAGGACTCTTCGTTCAGAGGAAGATTATATTCCTCACGGACCATGAGTCCTTTTCCTTTGTAAGTTAAAATGTAGCGGTCATTGCTGCGCCGGATGCGCACGACCGGGTTCGTGCTTAGATAGCCCTGTTCAATCTGCTTGCAGGGGTACTGCTCCAAGTGGTCCGGCAGGGTCTTGACGAGATATTTGCGTTCAATTTCCATGTGAATTCCTTTCCGGCTGCCGCAGGGAGTGTTCCGGCTGGCGGCAGACATGCTGATGCAATGCTTGTGTATTGATTCTATCATAGCACGTTTTTGCAAAGTGTGGTACTCTTTTGATAGGGCGAAAGCCCGGCAGTGTGCACTGCGTAACAGGGCAGATGCAGAAGCGAAAGTTGAGAAAAAGAAAAGAGGAGAATTGCGATGAGTAAAATTGGAATTTTTATGGCAGATGGATGTGAGGAGATCGAGGGACTGACCGTGGTGGATATTGTGCGCCGCGCGAAGATGGACATTACGATGATCTCTGTGAACGGAAAAAGAGAAGTGACCAGTTCCCACGGCGTGACCTTTTTGGCGGACGCCGTGGCGGAGGAAGTGGATTATGACGCATTTGACGGGATCGTGCTGCCGGGCGGAATGCCGGGAACCCTGCATCTGCTCGACCATGCGACGGTAAACGAAGTGATTAAGAAGTTTGCGGGCGAGGGAAAACTGGTGGCAGCCATCTGCGCGGCGCCGAGCGTCCTTGGAACTGTTGGTATTCTGGAGGGCAGACGCGCAACCTGCCATCCAGGTTTTGAGGAAAAGCTGACGGGCGCGGCAACGAGTGAGGATGCCGTGGTTGTGGACAGAAACATCATCACAAGCCGCGGAATGGGAACCGCAATTCCGTTTGCACTCGAGATTGTCCGCTATTTTGCGGATGATGCGGCAGTGGAGCACATCAAGGACGGGCTGGTATATCACGTGGTGCAGTAATAAGTGTCTGCCAGAGTCCTCCATGCGGCGTGTTTTATGGGGCTGCCGCTTTCCGCGTATTGCTCCTTTTAGCGATAAGTAATATATATTATGAGAAGCACATGATACAGATTTCGGATGGAACTGCATCTGGAACATTCATTGGAGAAAAATGTGTGTATTTCTTCCGGCCGGATGACTGCATCTGATTCCGTGTCTCTTCCACGTTTGGACACCTGGTGGGCGCATGTCCGACACACCGGAGGCAATGGGCGGACTTTCTGGCAGCACTAACTGTGCTCCCTCATAGACAATATTAAACCGCGCGAACCGAAACTCGTTGGCATCTGCTATTAAAAATAGGGCAGATGCCAATTCAAACATCGGCTTCGCGCGGTTATGTTCTATTGCGGGAGCACAGATAAGTGCTGCACAAAAGTCCTACAAATTGTCTCGCGGGGTGCGGACATGCCCCATTGGAGTGATCCAAACTTGGAAAGACACGGATCATCGCAGATGCAGCCACCAGCTGGTTAGAAATGCCACATTTTTTGAACAGAATGTTCCATAGGCATTCCACCCGAAATCGTAACGGTGTGCTTCTCATAATATTACTTACCGCTAAAAGGGATGGTACTCTGAAAGCGGCAGCCCCATAAAATACAACTTGTGTACATGACCATACAAGTCGTACGATGGTAGCGTTACAGGTAAATGGTAATCTGCAGGTGAAAACGGGGCTCGGTGCAGAGAACGTCTGAGATCGGTAAAAGGAGAAGGAAATGTTTACAGACAGGACGACGAAAAGATGGCGGGGGAGCCGGAAGTGGCAGAGTGCACGGAAAATCCCGGGGGTGTATGGTTATGGAATGATGGTGGCAGTACTGGTTATGGCGGCAGGTCTGACCGGCTGCGGCGAGGCGAAAGAGGTGGCGCTTGCCAAGACGGAGAGCAGCAATCCGATTGTAAAAACGGATGAGGGCGGAGAGCGGATCTATGGCGGTGATCCATCGGTTCTGGTGGACGGAGATACCGTGTATCTGTACACGGGACACGACGCGTCGACGGATGAACAGGTGGCGAATTCCGTTTATGAGATACCGGAATATCTGTGTTATTCCTCCACGGATCTGGTGAACTGGAAGTCTGAGGGGACGGTCATGACGATGGATACCGTGGACTGGGCGAAGGATGACGTATCAGCGTGGGCAAGTCAGGTCATGAAATACAACGACAAGTATTATCTGTACTATTGCAGCTGGGATAAATCCGGCAAGCAGTCGATCGGCGTGGCGGTGGCGGACAGCCCGGCCGGCACGTTTGTCGATATTGGGGAGCCGCTTGTGCGCGGTTCTGTGACGAAGCCGCAGCTTTCCACCTTCAATGACATTGATCCGACGGCGTGGGTGGAGACGGATGAAAATGGTGAGGAGCACCGGTATCTGGCGTGGGGCAACGGCATGTTTTTCATGTGCGAGCTCAATGAGGATATGATCTCGGTCAAGGATATGAACGGGGACGGGGAGATTACCAGCGGTACTTCGTTTGACGATGCGGACATCATGTATCAGAAGGGCGGTATTGAGAATTACACTGAGGCGCCGTGGCTGTACCGCAGATCGGATGAACAGGGCAGCTACTACGGGGATTATTATCTGTTTTACGCGTACGGATGGAGAGAGTGCTTGGCATATGCGACGGCGCCGGATTTAACCAGCGGTGACTGGACATTCGGCAATGTCATAATGTACCCGGCCTCGACCTCGAACACGAACCACATGGCGGTCTTTGATTTTAAAGGCAAGACTTATTTTGTTTACCACAACGGCTCGCTGCCGGGAGGCAATGGTTACCGCAGAAGCGCATGCATCACGGAGCTGCATTTCAATGACGACGGCAGCATCGATTACTTCGAGGAGACGACGGCGGGACTTGCCGGCACCACGGTGACGTTACAGTCTGCGGCGGACGCCGGGGCGCTGCTCTCGCACGAGGGATTCGTCAATTCACCGGCGGATGCGGACTACCCGATGAAAAATGTCAGGGTCGGCACCGGACTCGGAGATCTGCCGACGGATGAGAAATGGGTGCTTTGTGACGGAAAGGCGGATGCATCCAATGAATATTATGTGTCCATCCAGTCCGAGAACAAGTCGGGACTGTACCTGACGGCACAGGCAGACGGCACGGTTGTGCTGGCACAGGACACGGATGCCGCGGAGGAAACGGCGCAAGCGCAGACATTCCACTCAATGGAAGGATTGTCCGACAAGAAGGGTGTTTCCTTTGAGAGCGTGCTCATGCCGGGACAATATCTGACGCTGCAGGACGGCAAACTGGCGCTCACCGACGGAAGCGATAAGAAGGCGTCAACCTTTTATTTGAATTAAATTTTGGCAAAATGTAAAATACTTTAACAAAAATAAAAATAAATATTGTATTACCTCCTGTTATCTGATATATTGTAGCTAAAGCTGGGCAATGAAGATCATGGGAGGTTTTTTTATGCGAAATGGAAGGAGAACCATTTCTGTTCTGCTTGTGGCGGCAATGACCGCCGGACTTGCTGCCTGTGGAACGACAGAGGCGGCAGAGAATGTGACGGAGTCTGAGACGCCGGAGAATACCGATTACAATTTTACGGTGAGCTACGACGGGATTCAGACCGGGGACGTTTCCTCCGGGGTGGCGGTACACGATCCGTCAATTTATGAGGAAAACGGAACGTATTATATCTTCGGTTCCCATATGTCGGCAGCAAAAAGTGATGATCTGCTGCACTGGGAGTCCATTGCGGACGGATATAACAAGACGAATCCGGTTTACGGTCAGATTTATGATGTGGCAGACGAGGCGTTCGCCTACGCCGGCAGCAAGAACAGTCTGATTCAGACAGATGATAAAGGGACGCATGTCTGGGCGCCGGATGTGATCTATAACAAGACAACCGGACTGTATTACATGTACTATTGCACATCATCCACATGGAACGCATCGAATCTGTGTTACGGGACATCGGAGACGATCGAGGGGCCTTACGAGTGGCAGGGAGCGCTCATCTATTCCGGTTTTGACAAGGACACGATCGCAGGAACCGATGTGTTGGACTATGTGGATGAGGAATATGCGTTAAAGCATTATGTGAGAAACAACGGTTATAACTTTGAGGAATATCCGAATGCGATCGACCCGACGGTATTTTATGATGCCGACGACCGCATGTGGATGGTCTATGGTTCCTGGAGCGGCGGTATTTTCCTGCTGGAGCTGGATCCGGCGACTGGACAGGTGATTCATCCGGAGGCGGACGAGGAACACAATGTGGATGCCTACTACGGAAAACGCCTGCTCGGAGGCGGACACAAATCCATCGAGGGACCGTACATCCTCTATGACGAGGCGACGGATTACTATTACCTGTATGTATCTTACGGTACGCTCACAAGCAGCGGCGGCTATCAGGTGCGCGTGTTTCGTTCCAAGACCGTGGACGGCGATTATGTGGATATGAACGGGGAATACCCGACCGCGGATGTGGATCATCAGCTTTACGGTCTGAAGCTGACCGGCAATTACAAGCTTCCGTCCTTGGAGCGCGCGTACATGGCAACCGGACATAACTCCGCGTTCATCGACGAGGACGGCAGACAGTATCTGGTCTACCATACCCGTTTTAACAACGGCACGGAAAATCATTCGCCGCGCGTGCATCAGATGATGATGAACGAAGACGGATGGCCGTGCGAACTGCCGTATCAGACACAGGGAGAGACGGTGAGCGATACCGGTTATGAGACGGATGCAGTGGTCGGAAGATATTTTGTGATCAACCAGGGAACGGATATCAGCAATGACATTGCCAACCCGGTGATCCTGTACTTGAATGCTGACGGTACAGTCGTCGGAAGAGAGGCTGCGGGAACCTGGGAAGCTGTTGACGGAACGTACTATATGCACATTACCATTGACGGGGAGGACTACAGCGGCGTGTTCTGCCAGATGAAAGACGAGGCAGGCACCGATGTGATGACATTTTCTGCCGTGGGCGGAAACCAGAGCGTCTGGGGCGTAAAATATATCGCGGAATAAAACAGAATAAAAAGAGAACGTCCGGCAAGGGCTCAGCCGGATTTGTTATAAGGAGAAAAAGATGGAGAAACAGTTGAAATATAATGAGCCGTGGATTCTGCAGAGGGCAGATCCTTATGTGTACCGTCACACGGACGGAACCTACTATTTTACTGCGTCGGTGCCGGAATATGACAGGATTGTGCTGCGCAGCGCCGCACATCTTGCGGATCTTGCGGATGCCGAAGAGCATGAGGTGTGGCACAAGCATGAGAGCGGACCGCAGAGCATCCATATCTGGGCGCCGGAACTGCATTATCTCTTTGGAAAATGGTATCTCTACTATGCCGGCGGTGATAAGGATGACATCTGGGCGATCCGTCCGTATGTGTTGGAATGCCAGGGCGATGACCCGGTTCATGATCCGTGGGTGGAAAAAGGCAAGATGACCCGTGCGGATGGAGATGAATTTTCGTTTGAGGCATTTTCCCTGGATGCGACCGTCTTCGAGGTAAACGGAATCTGGTATTACATCTGGGCGGAAAAAGTGGGAGTAGGCAAGCAGATTTCCAATCTTTACATCGGCAGAATGAAAAACGGCTACACGTTGGATTCTGTCCAGGTTCTTCTGACAACACCGGATTACGACTGGGAGCGCCACGGCTTCTGGGTAAATGAGGGACCGGCGGTCATTCAGAAGGACGGCAAAGTATTTATGACGTATTCCGCCAGCGATACCGGCGTGCATTACTGCATGGGTATGATGACGGCGGATGCAGATGCAGATCTGTTAGACCCGCTCTCCTGGAAAAAGGAGCGCTATCCGGTGCTTACATCCAGCGAAAAAGCGGGAATCTACGGTCCGGGACATAATTCCTTCACGAAGGATGAGGCGGGAGATGACATTATGGTCTATCATGCGAGAACGGAGACGGAGATTGTGGGCAACCCGCTGTACAATCCGAACCGTCACGCGATGCTTATGAAGATCAGATGGCAGGACGGACGACCGGTGTTTGGTTTTGACGAGTAGGATCACCGGTAAAAATTCAGAAATGTGGGCATGAGATATGGAGACGAGAGTGTGTACGCGCTGTCTGCTTCGGGATATGATCGAGGCGGACAGCAGTATGGAAATGATTGAAAAATACCGTGCTGCGATCAAAGAGGCGGACCGGGTCACAGAGGAAGTCTATGAGAGCAGACTCGCGGTCTGTCAGGATTGCGAGAAGTTGAATGCCGGAACCTGCATGGCGTGCGGCTGCTATGTGGAACTGCGTGCAGTCGCAGCCGTGTCACGCTGCCCGAAGAAGAAGTGGTAGTGCAGCGTCTATGTCGCCGCAGTCCGAAGAAGCGGTAGTCGACGCGTCCGGCATCCTTGATGAGCCGTGTCTTTCCAAGCTTTGAACACTCCGCAGGATGTGTCCGCAAGCCGGCAGACAATTTTAGGACTTTTGTGTGGCGCTTATTACCACTGATGAACAAAACATAACCGCGCGAAGCCGATGTTTGAATTGGCATCTGCCTTATTTTAAATAGCAGATGCCAACGAGTTTCGGTTCGCGCGGTTTTATATTGTTTGTGAAGAAGTGGCATTAGCGCCACTAAAAAGTCCGCTCATTGTCTGCGGGTTGCCGGACACACCTGTGGATTGTCAAAGCGTGGCAAAGACACGGAATTTGATGCCGGACGCGGCACGGAAAAATCTCCGCTACGGCTGTGCGACGACAAGCGGTGCATAGTTGATTGAGACACGGATGTCCTGATCGTAGTTTCCGAAAGATTTTCCGTAGAGTGTGATGCCGCCGACATGCTCGGAGTCATTCTCGACCGCGAGACGCAGGCGGATGTCGCTGCTGTAGTCCAGGTGAAGCGAGAGCGTGCTGACATCGGAAATCTTAAGACCGTCGATGTAGGTGCCGTAATCATTGATGACCAGCAGCTTTAACAGACCGTACTGATTCCAGTTCTGCGGCCACCACTGCGGGGTGAACATACCGTGCACATCGCCGAAATCGCCCGGGGACGTCCACATGCCGATTTTGGTGTCGTTGATGTAAAAACTGATATCCGACGGCCAGTTGTTGTCGATGCCGGGAGCCTCCGAACTCAGCTCTGCCGAGATGGAAAGCTGCGTGATCCGCTGGTTGGAAGGGATCAGGTTCGGTATGGTATACTCGACATAGCCCTTAGTGAACCAGAGAATGTTGGCGGTAAAACGATCCGGATGATTAAAGTACCGGATATCGTCGAACTCGCCGATCACGGATTCGCTGGTGGCGATGCCGCAGGTCGGCCACACCTGATGTCTGGAAAACTGTCCGACCTTGATCTCAGTCTCGAATACATTCTTATAATCAATCGGTTTCTTGATGTCCACAATGATGCGGTCCTGCGTCACGGAACACATTTTCTGATTGCCGTGTCCGGCAGATTCATTGGAGATATTGATCAGACCGCACTCTTCGAGCTTCTTGATGTGACCTGTGAGAGCTCCGTTGCTGATGTTTAGCTCTGTCGCAAGCTGGTTCATGCTCATCTGCTCGTTTTCAAGTAAAATATTAAGAATCTGGATACGTGTGTCAGACCCGAGAGCCTTAAATGTCTCCAGACCATCGTCTAAGGAAGTAATATGAATCATTTCCTGAGTATCCTCCTGTAAAAACGGAACTAGTTAAGGTGTTCTTTATTAGTTTCCTATTATAGAATTGTTATAGAAAAGTGTCAACTATTAAGGATGAAATTAAAAATATTTAAATAAAAACAAAACAATATGTCAAGTTGCACAAAACAAGAACGTTATTACATGACATGCCGGTCATAATTTTGTATAATTTAGCGAAAAGCAAAAATACTTTGGAAAAACATAAAATAAATATTGACACCACAGGAAATGCATTGTATATTATCTACATAAGATAAATGAAATCGAACAAAGAAATTGTCGAAATAGCTAATGAGCCCAGCTTATGACGAGATCTTATGTGAATTTCAGATCATCTTAGCAACTTATTTTATTATCCTATAATTCAAGGAGGAGGGCAAGAATTATATGAGAAGGAAAGTATTCAGTGCACTGATGTGCGCAGCAATGGTCACATCCCTGTTTGCAGGATGTGGAAGCTCTGATTCTTCTACCACTGCTTCAAATTCAGGAAGCACAACAGGGGATGGCACAGAGGCAGCAGCAGAGGACGCTGTAGAGGATGCAACAGAATCCGCAGAGTCAGAGGTTGTTACCAACACATTCGGTGATCCGAACGGAACACATCTTGAGATGTGGACATTCGTAGAGCTTCACGGACAGCATTACGGCAAGATGGCTGAGGTTTGGAACGAGGAGCATCCGGATCAGACGATCGAGATCACATGTACGACATATCCGTACAGCGATATGCACACAAAGCTTCTTACCGCACTTCAGGCAGGAACCGGTGCACCGGACATCTGTGATGTAGAGGTTGGACAGTTCCCGAACGTGGTTGCAGGCCTTGACCAGTGGCTGGTTCCGTTGGATGACTACGCAGCTCCGTACATGGAGACCATGGTTAAAGCACGTATGGATACCTACGCAGGAGAGGACGGACATTATTATGGCGCTCCGTACCATGTAGGTGCAACCGTAATGTACTATAACGTGGCAGCTATGGCAGAGGCTATGGGAATTTCCGAGGATGAGGTAACCGCTAAGATTGATTCCGTTGTTACATGGGATGACTATCAGGCACTCGGTGATGAGTATGTGGCAGCAATCGGTGAGGAAGGCAAATACTTCACATCCGTAGATACAGGCGGTACAGACTGGTTATGGCTGGCAATGGCTGAGTACGGCGATGACTGGACCGGCGGATTCGATGATCCGGCAAACGTTCAGCTTGATTCCGTTCAGAAAATGTTAGAGATGCAGCAGTCCTGGTTAGACAGCGGCTTCGCAGAGGTTTCTCCGGATGGACATGTAGACCTTGAGGCTGGTTTCCAGAACATTCTGGATCACAACATCGTATCTTTCCCGAAGGCATTATGGTACATGAGCCGTTTTACAAACTATATGCCTGAGGAGAGCGGCAACTGGTACATTGCTAAGTGCCCGGTATTTGAGGCAGGTCAGAAGTGCTCCGTTGGTATCGGTGGTACAGGTACCGTTGTAACACAGCAGTCTGCGAACACAGATCTTGCAGCTGAGTTCCTTTGCTGGGCAAAGATGTCTGACGAAGGTGAGAAGAATATCTGGGATACATTAGGATTCGACGTATGCAACACCGCATGCTGGACAGATGATGCTTTCGCACATGACGACAGCAACCAGTACAACGCATACTTCAGAAACTATCCGTACGATGTATTGAATTCCATCGGTATGGACAACATCGGTAAGATCTCTGTTGTAGCGATCAGCCCGACAATCAACGAGTATGTATGCAACACAACATTAAATGAGGTACTTGAGGACGGCATGGATGTATCTGATGCTCTCCAGGAGTTACAGGATGCAGTCGATCTTGAGCAGTAGGACATAAGTTTTGGGAATGGGGATGTCTGGAGGGTTCTCCTCTGGCATCCCTGTTTTCATAAGAAGGAGAGGGTGTTGAGTTGAAGTTAAAAAAGTTCTTGTATTCGGAAAAAGTAGCGCCATATATTTTTGTCATACCTTTTATTTTAAGCTTTGCGTTTTTCTGGATCTATCCGTTGATCACATCCGTGACAATGAGCTTTCAGGACATCGGAGCAATCAAATCAGAGTGGGTAGGTCTTGCCAATTACCAGAAGCTGTTGAAGGATAACGTATTCCACACGGCAATCTGGAACAGCACAAAATACATGCTGTTTACGTTGGTGCTTTTGATTCCGTTCCCGATGCTTTTTGCAGTGCTGATGGACAGCCGTCTGGTAAAAGCAAAAGGTGTGTGGAAGGCAATTCTCTATATGCCGGCATTGACCTCCGTGGTTATTTCCGGTACATTATTCCGACTGATGTTCACGGAATATTCGACAGGACAGATGAATATTATTACCGCAGCACTGGGTCTTGGCACCTATAAATGGCTGAAAATGGGATGGTCAGGTATGACGGCTCTTCTGGTAGTCGCATGTTGGAGATGGACGGGTGTTAATATGCTCTACTTCCTTTCAGGACTGAAGGCGATCGACTCCTCCCTCTATGAGGCATCTGAGATTGACGGTGCATCTGCATGGCAGAAGTTCCGCTATGTGACGCTTCCTCTTTTGAAGCCGACGACGGTCTACGTGCTCACGATTTCCATCTATGCCGGATTGGCAATGTTCCTGGAATCCTACATGTTATGGGCGGGCAACAACTCACCGAACAACATCGGACTCACCATCGTTGGATACCTGTATAAGCGTGGAATCGAGAAAAATGATATGGGTTATGCATGCGCGGTCGGCGTGGTGCTGTTAGTGATCGCACTTGCTATCAATATCGTTCAGTTGATTGCAAATGGAACATTTAAGAATGAGGAGAAATAACATGGCAGATGAGAAGAACAGAAAGGGCGATAAGGGCCCGAAGAGCGGCAAGACAAAACGGACAGTGGGAACAGTTCTCGGCACAGGATTTTTCGCAGTCTTAAGCCTGATTATTATCTTCCCGGTATTCGCAGGTCTGCTTGCCTCTTTCAGACCAGGAACAGAGCTGATCCGCCGTGGATTGTCGATCGATCTCGATATCCGTACGATGAATCTGGATAACTATAAGTACCTGTTTTCCGGAAATGCGGACAGTCAGAAATATTTTATGTGGTATAAGAACTCTCTGGTTATTACGATCGTGTCGGTCGTTCTGACATTGTTCATCTGCTACTTTGTGGCATATGGACTGACAATGTACAATTTCAAGCTGAAGAATTTCCTCTTCTTCCTTGTAATTGCGACAATGATGGTACCGTTTGAGATTCTGATGCTTCCTTTATATAAGGAAATTATTGCACTGCATCTGATCGATACCTACACCGGAGTAATTATCATCGGACTATGTAACGCATCGACGATTTTCTTCTTCCGGCAGTATCTGTCGGGACTTCCGAGAGAACTTCTGGATGCGGCGCGTATTGACGGTGCGACAGAGTACGGTATTGCGACAAAAATCATTCTTCCGCTGACGAAGCCGGCATTCGCCTCCATGGGAATTCTGCAGGCAATGGGAAGCTGGAATGCGATCCTGTGGCCGCTTCTGGTACTGAAGGGAGCAGAAAAGTTCACCCTTCCGATCGGATTAAATACATTGCTGACGCCGTACGGAAACAACTATGATGTGCTGATCGCCGGTTCCATGTTCGGAATCCTGCCGATCCTGGTGATTTTCCTGATCTTCCAGAAGTACATCATCGAAGGAATGACAGCCGGAGCTGTAAAGGGCTGATGTGAATCAATGACAGCAAAAACTCGAAAGGGACTGATACATAACGGGAGGTTACTATGGCAAAACTAGTCATCAATAACGACAAGAAAATGAGCACGATTGCTCCGGAAATCTATGGACATTTCTCGGAGCATCTGGGAAGATGTATTTATGAGGGACTTTATGTCGGAGAGGATTCCGATATCCCGAATGTCAACGGAATGCGCACCGATGTGGTGGAAGCATTAAAAGAAATGAAGATTCCGGTGCTGCGCTGGCCGGGCGGATGCTTTGCAGACGAATATCACTGGATGGACGGTATCGGACCGAAAGCATCCAGAAAGAAAATGATCAATACACACTGGGGCGGCGTTGTCGAGGACAACAGCTTCGGAACACACGAGTTCTTTGAACTGTGCCGTCAGCTTGGTTGCAAGACCTATGTCAACGGCAACCTCGGAAGCGGTACGGTTCGTGAGATGAGCGAGTGGGTAGAGTACATTACGTTCAACGGCGTATCCCCGATGGCAGACCTGCGCAAGCAGAACGGTCATGAGGAGCCGTGGAAGATCGATTACTTCGGTGTCGGCAATGAGAACTGGGGATGCGGCGGAAATATGCGCCCGCAGCATTATGCAGATGAGTACCGCAGATACCAGACATATGTGAGAAACTATGCCGGAAATGACCCGATCGCAAAGATCTGCTGCGGACCGAACGTGGATGATTACGAGTGGACGAAAAAGGTGATGGAGACCTGCTTTGATCACTGCGAGCCGCGTTTCCATGGAATGATGGATGGTCTTTCCCTTCATTATTATACCCTTCCTGAGGTGGAGGATGACTGGAATAAGAAGGGAAGCGCAACAGACTTCACGGAGGAGATTTTCTACCAGACCTTAAAGAGAGGTTATTTCATGGACGAACTCATCAACCGCCACGGTGCGATTATGGATGAGTACGATCCGGACAAGAAGATCGGTCTGATCGTTGACGAGTGGGGAATCTGGACGGACGTAGAGCCGGGAACCAACCCGGGATTTTTGTATCAGCAGAACACCATGCGTGATGCACTTGTGGCAGGTATGACACTCAACATCTTCAACAAACATTCCGACCGTGTGAAGATGGCATGCATCGCACAGCTCATCAATGTACTCCAGTCTGTCATGCTGACCGACGGCGAGAAGATGATCAAGACACCGACCTATCATGTATTCCATATGTATCGTCATCATCAGGGAGCAACTCTTCTCAGAAGCGATCTGATCGGTGCTGGAACCGTAGGAGCAGGCAAGAACGAACTGCCGAAGGTGATTGAGTCTGTATCGGAGAACGCGGACGGCGTGATCACGGTGACACTGACCAACAATTCACTGGAAGCTGCGGAGAATGTGACAATCCAGCTGACGGACGACGGCGCTGCATACGGCGTATGCGAGGCGAGCGTTGTGGCAGGAACGATGAACGCACACAACACGTTTGAGGCACCGGAAGTGGTGACGGAGCAGGCATTTGCAGATTACGAGAAGACGGCGGACGGCATCCGGGTACAGATTCCGGCATGCAGCGTGGTAAGCATCCGTCTGAAAAAATAACCGAATGGCTTAGACCGGAATGGAGGGCATATGAATCAGTTTTTTGATTACAACAACAAAGTTTTCCGCGTACTGGGAGGACTGGCGGACTGCCTGATTCTCGGCGCGCTGTGGATTGTATGCAGCATTCCGGTCGTTACCATGGGAGCCGCCACAGCGGCGGTGTACCATGCGGTCAATAAAAGCATTGTACATGGACAGGGCTATGCATTCCGGGAATATTGCACGGCTCTGAAAGCGGATTTGAAACAGACCACAGGAGCATGGCTGCTGTGGGGAATACTGGCAGCGTTTCTTGCGGCGGACCTTGTGGTGACCAGACAGTTTCTGGCACAGGGCTCGGCGCTTGGTGCGCTGTATTATTTTTTTATTGTACTTTCCGCCATGGCGCTGGCGTGGGAGTTTTACCTGACGGCGTATATGGCGCGGTTTGAGGGAACCATACGGGAGTCCATGAAGAAGACGCTTGTGATGGCGGTGGCAAATCTGGGATGGTCGGCGCTTTTAGTAGCTGTGTTTGTGCTGTTCGTTCTGATGTGCAACGACACACAGTGCCTGCTTGTACTGTTTCCGGGAGTGTTTGCACTGGTGAAAAACTATGTGCTCGAGAAGGTATTCCGCAAGTACAGGACGCCGGAGGATCTCGCCAGAGAATTGGAAATGACCCGTGAATATCGGAACTGATGGGGGAGAAGAGATGAGCAAAGAGATTGCATTGCAGCAAATTCGGATTGAAGATCCATTCTGGAGCGGTATGCAGGAAAAAATTACAGATACTGTGATTCCGTTTCAAGAGAGGGTATTAAACGATAAAGAAGAAGGCGTGGAGAAGAGCCATGCGCTGGACAATTTCCGCATTGCGGCGGGGCTGATGGAAGGTGAGTTCTACGGCATGGTATTCCAGGACAGCGATGTGGCAAAATGGCTGGAAGGCGTGGCGTACTCGCTTGTAATCAAGCCGGATGCGGCGCTGGAGCAGCGTGCGGACGACATCATTGACATTATCGCAAAGGCACAGCAGCCGGACGGTTACCTGAATACATTTTTCACGATCAAGGAGCCGGAGCACCGCTGGCAGAATCTGTTAGAATGCCATGAACTCTACTGCGCAGGCCATATGATGGAGGCGGCAGTGGCGTATTACGAGGCGACCGGAAAAGACAAGCTGCTCGGCGTGATGGAGCGGATGGCGCAGCATATCATGAACCGGTTCGGAGAGGATAAGATTCCGGGCATTCCGGGACACCAGGAGGTGGAGATCGGTCTGATGCGCATGTACCATGCGACCGGAAAGGAAGCCTACAAGGACATGGCGCGCTATTTCCTCGAGGAGCGCGGAAAGAATCCGAACTTCTTTAAGGAGGAGACCGAGCGCCGGGGCTGGACGCATTTTGGCAATATGAATCCGGACGACACAAAGTACAACCAGAGCCATGCGACGATCTACGAGCAGGATGAGGCTGTGGGACACAGTGTGCGCGCCGTATATATGTACACGGCGATGGCAGATCTTGCGGCGGAGGATCACGATGAGAAGCTGTTTGCGGCGTGCAGACGGCTCTGGGACAATATGACGCAGAAAAAGATGTTCATCACCGGAGGCATCGGCTCGACCGTGGAAGGCGAGGCGTTCACAAAAGAGTATGAACTGCCGAACGATATGAACTATGCGGAGACCTGTGCGTCGATCGGGCTGGTCTTTTTTGCAAGAAATATGTTAAAAACGGAGAAGAACGGAAGATATGCCGATGTGATGGAGCGGGCACTCTACAATGGCATCATCAGCGGTATGCAGCTCGACGGCAAGCGGTTTTTCTACGTCAATCCACTGGAGGTCAATCCGGGTGTGTCCGGTGAGATTTTCGGTTACAAACATGTGATTCCGGAGCGTCCGGGCTGGTATGCGTGCGCATGCTGTCCGCCGAACCTGGTCCGCATGGTGACTTCCCTCGGAAAATATGCGTGGGATGAGGACGAGACGGCGGTGTACTCGCATCTGTTCCTGGGACAGGAGGCGGCGCTCGGCAAGGCGGACATCCGCGTGGAGAGCGCATACCCGTGGGAGGGAAGCGTGACCTACCATGTGTCTGCGAAGATCGACGAACTCTTCACACTTGCCATTCATATCCCGGCTTATGTGAAGGATCTGCGCGTGACGGTCAACGGAGAGGCGTTTGATACTGCCGGAGAAATCCGTGACGGCTATCTGTACATCAGCAGAAAATGGGGAAGCGGCGATCAGGTGGAACTTCATTTCCCACTGCCGGTGCGAAAAATTTACGCGAGTACGCATGTGCGCGAGAACGTCGGGTGCGTGGCACTGATGCGCGGACCTGTGGTCTACTGCTTTGAGGGCGCAGACAACGGAGCCGATCTGCAGGCGCTTGCAGTAAAAAAAGAACCGGATGCAAAGCCTCTCGTGTGCAAGGAAGGCAAGCTTTCCGGTCTCACGCTGCTTGATGTGGCGGGAATCCGGCTTGTGCCGTCGGAGGAGCTCTACACCGAGGAACCGCCGAAGGAAGAAGCGGTTACGCTTCGCGCAATCCCTTATTTTGCATGGGGCAACCGCGGTTTAAACCAGATGCGCGTCTGGATGCACGAAAAATAAAAGAGCCCAAAAAGGGGGGCTGCCGCATGAAACGGGCAGTCCCCTTTTTGCGCAATGTGCAGAAGCAGCCGGTTTATTTGCCGGACATCTGCTCTTCCTGCTTCATGATCATTTTCTTGACCATCTCGCCGCCGATGCTTCCAGCCTGTGCGGAAGTTAAGTCACCGTTGTAGCCGTCCTTTAACGGTACACCGATCTCACTTGCAACTTCCTGCTTAAAACGGTTCATTGCCTCTTTTGCCTGCGGCACTGCCATCTGGTTTGTGCCGGAATTAGAATTGCTAGATCCACTCATGGTTTTTCCCTCCATATTGTCGTCTGTTTTCCCGGAACATCTTCCGGTGTGATTTAGGAGTACAATAATGAATTACTGTAATTCCTAATCCTATTATTTGCACGAAATCAAATATTATAATGGTAAATTTTGAGAATTTTCTTGACATTTAAAAAGAGGTATGCGTATACTGGTTTTTGTAAGACAGCATGTAATCTAAATTTTAAGGAAAGAGAGGTAAGCATTATGAGTAGAATTACAAGTAACGTCGTGGAAGTGAAAAAGCAGAATCATATGATTGCCTCGGTGGGGAGTAACTGTCAGAAGTAATGCGTATGCCGTATAAGAAGATGCGGCTGGCGTGAAAATGTGACAAGACCATTCCTGATGATAGACCGTGGTGATCGAAAGATGCCACGGATTTTTTTACGCAAAAAGCGAGGAGAATCCGTAACAGGATGCCCCTCGCTTTTTTGTTTTGCAGGAAGGTGACACCGGGGAACTGGCAAGAAGGAGGAGATTAGGGAATGAAAAAGTTATACACCTATATCGGACGCTATTGGTATGGGTATCTGTTTGCGGTATTTTCGATGGTGACAGCGATCGTTCTGGATATGCTGTATCCGAAGATCACACAGCAGATTGTGGATGACGTCATCGTTGGCGGAAAACTGGAGCTTTTGACAAAGCTTCTGGTTGGAATCGTGATTGTGGGAATCGGCAGGAGTATTTTCGGTTACTGCAAGGAGTTTACATTCGATATGCTGGCGTCCAAGATCGGATCGGCAATGCGCAAGGATCTGTTCGATCATATCCAGTCGCTGTCCATGGGATATTTTGAGGACACGAACACGGGAGAACTGATGGCGCGCGTCAAGGATGATGTGGATAAAATCTGGAATGCAATGGGTTATGTGGGCATGCTTGTGATCGAGGTTATCATTCATGTGTCCATGGTCTTGTACTGCATGTTTTCACTCAACTGGAAGCTGGCGTTTGTGCCGCTTGCCACAATGATCCTGTGCGGTACGGTCGCGATCATCATGGAGCGCAAGCTCGATAAGATTTACGAGGACATCAGTGAGGAAAATGCCGTGCTGACAACCGTGGCGGAGGAGAATCTCGCAGGTGTGCGCACGGTAAAGGCGTTTGCAAGGGAAAAGCATGAGATTGAAAAATTTTTATCCCACAACAACCGGTATTACGAGCTGAATATTTCACAGGCAAAGGTACTGACAAAGTATTACCCGCTGTTTTCGTTTGTGGGAAAGGTGCTTCCGGTTTGTTCGACGATCCTGGGCGGTATTTTCGTCATGAACGGTGAGATGACGCTGGGCGCTCTGGTGGCGTTTGTGGAGTACAGCAGGAACTGTACCTGGCCGATGGAGATGCTGGGCTGGCTGACAAACGATGTGTCGTCCGCGGTGGCATCTTATAAGAAGATCCGCAAGATTTATGCGGAGCAGCCAAAGATCAAAAACGACGAGCATCCGGAAGTGCTTGACGAAATCCGGGGAGAGATCTGTTTTGACCACGCTGACTTTGTCATGGACGGGCAGAAGATTCTCCAGGACATCAATGTTACCGTTCCGGCAGGAAAGACGCTCGGTATCATGGGAGCGACCGGCTCTGGAAAATCCTCCATCGTCAATCTGCTCCAGCGGTTTTACGATGTGACGGACGGCGCGGTGAAGGTTGACGGCGTGGATGTGCGAAAGATGGATGTGCATCAGCTCCGCAGCAATATTGCGGTTGTTTTGCAGGATGTGTTCCTTTTCTCGGATACGATCGAGGAGAATATCAAGATGGGACAGCGCAAGGAACTTCAGATGGAGGCGGTGCGCCTCGCGGCGGAGGACGCCAAAGCGCGCGGGTTCATTGAGAAGATGGATGAACAGTATGAGACTGTCATCGGGGAGCGCGGCGTCGGACTTTCGGGCGGACAGAAGCAGCGGATCAGCATTGCGCGCGCGCTGGCAAAGCACAGCCCGATCCTGGTGCTCGACGATTCGACCTCGGCGCTTGATATGGAGACGGAGCATGAGATCCAGCAGACGCTAAACGGTCTGCGCGATACGACGAAGATTATCATTGCACACCGCATCTCGGCGGTGCGTCATGCGGACGAGATTATTTATCTTGAAGACGGAAGGATCGCGGAGCGCGGAACGCACGAGGAGCTTCTCGCAAAGAAAGGCTTGTACTACGACACCTACATGGCACAGTATGGTGCGTTAACAATGAGCAGCGCCCCTGCAGGAGAGCCGGCTCCGGCAGCGTGCTGCTGAGAGAGGGCGAACTGCAGGGATGGAAATGTTTATATAGAGGAAAAGGGGATGAGAGTTCATGGCAGTTAATTCCTATCGTGAAGATGAATTTATGGAGAACACTGACAAAAAGAAGATTTTCCGAAGGTTGTTCTCCTACTTACTGGAATACAAAACAATCCTGATCGGCGTGCTGCTCTGCATGGCTGTGACGGTTGCCATTTCACTGGTCAATCCGCTTCTGATCGAGGAGGCGATCGACCACTATATCGCAAATAAAGATATGAAAGGTCTGATGGGACTCGGCTTATTTGCGCTGGGACTGAATATTATTTTTATCATTATGGTAAAGATCCGTATGTATGTGATGGCGGTGGTGTCGAACAAGATTCTGCTCCGCATCCGTCAGGATCTGTACGAACACATTCAGACGCTGTCGTTTTCCTTTTTTGACAGCAGACCGACCGGAAAAATTCTGGCGAGAATCATCGGCGACGTGAATTCGCTGCGGGATGTGCTGGTAAATGTGGTCACAACATTGATTCCGGAACTGATCACGGTCATCGGCGTTGTGGTGATCATGCTGATTAAGGACTGGCGTCTGGCACTTGCGTCACTCAGCACGATTCCGCTGATGATCGGCGGCATCTGGTTTGTGCAGACCGCCTCGCATAAGCGCTGGCAGATTTTCCGCAAAAAGTCATCCAACCTCAATGCCTATGTGCATGAGGACATTGCGGGAATGAATGTGGTGCAGAGTTTTGGCGCTGAGGAGGAGACAAGAGAGATTTTCGGAAATCTGACCGATGAGCATCAGCGGTCGTTTGTGGACGCGGTGCGCTATGCGGATATGTTTGGGCCGGTGATCGATTTCTGCTGGGGAATCGGTGCGATGATGCTTTACCTGGTCGGCGTCCGCTTCCTCGGTTTTGAAAAGGTTTCAGTCGGACTTCTGGTCGCTTTCGGCACGTACATCAATATGTTCTGGAACCCGATTATGAATCTGAGCAATTTTTACAATAATCTGGTAACAAACTTAACGGCGGCGGAGCGAATTTTTGATATTCTGGATACAAAAGCAGATATTGTGGATGCGGCAGACGTGACGGAACTGCCGGAAGTACAGGGAAGAGTGGAATTTTCCCATGTCAGCTTCACGTACGATAAGGGAACGCCGGCGGAGACAAAGGTGCTTTCCGACGTGAGTTTTGTGGTGGATCCGGGGGAGACGATTGCGCTTGTCGGACCGACAGGTGCGGGCAAAACGACGATTGTGAATCTGATCAGCCGCTTCTATGACATTGAGGACGGTGTTATTTCGGTGGACGGCTACGACCTTACGAAGATTTCCATCGAAAGCCTGCGGCGGCAGATGGGTGTCATGACGCAGGACAATTTTATTTTCCATGGCACTGTGCGCGAAAATATTTTATATGGAAAGCTTGACGCCACGGACGAGGAGATGATCGCCGCGGCGAAGGCGGTCAATGCGCACGAGTTCATTATGAAAATGGAAAAAGGTTATGACACGGAGCTGAAGGAACACGGAGCGGGACTCTCGATCGGACAACGCCAGCTGATTGCGTTTGCGCGGACGATGATCTCGATGCCGAAGATCCTGATTCTGGATGAGGCAACGTCCAGCATTGATACACATACCGAGATTCTTGTGCAGAAAGGAATTGAGGCGCTGCTGTCCGGCAGAACCAGTTTCGTAATTGCACACCGTCTTTCAACGATTCAGAATGCCGACCGCATTTTCGTCATCGACCAGGGCGGCATCTTAGAGCAGGGAAGTCCGGCGGAGCTGATGAAGAAAAAAGGCGCTTATTACGATCTTTACATGGCGCAGTTCGCAGGGCTGGAATAAAAAATGGAAGATGGGGCGCTGTGGCTACGGGTGGGCTAGAAATGTCCACCCGGCGGGTCTGAGAGAGGAAAAAGGGAACGTGGGACCCGAAAAAATAGAAAAAGTGGGTCTAGAAGAGAAAAAAGAGCCCGTGAGACCCGCGGAGAGCGAAAAAACGGAGGAAATTCGCGAAAAAGAGGTGCCCGGCGGGTCTGAGAGCAAGAAAAGAGCCTGTGAGACCCGCGAAGAGCGAAAAAACGGGTCTAGGAGAAGAAAAAGAGCCCGTGAGACCCGCGGAGAGCGAAAAAACGGAGGAAATTCGCGAAAAAGAGGTGCCCGGCGGGGCTAGGAAAGAAAAAAGAGCCCGTGGGATCCGCGGAGAGCGAAAAAATAGAGGAAATCCGTGAAAAAGAGGTGTCCGGCGGGGCTAGGAAAGAAAAAAGAGCCTGTGAGACCCGCGAAGTCTCAGAAGGAGGAGAAAAGATGCAGAAAATATTGATTGTGGTGGATATGCAGAATGATTTTATCGATGGAGCGCTTGGAACACCGGAGGCGGTCGCCATTGTTCCGCGGGTGGAGCAGAAAATCCGTGAGTTCCCGGGAAAAGTGATTTTCACGCGTGATACACATGGAGAGCGATATTTAGAGACACAGGAGGGAAAACATCTTCCGGTGCCGCACTGCATCAAGGGCACGAAAGGCTGGGAGATCTGCCCGCAGCTAGAGGCGCTCCGGGAGACGGAGGCGATCGATAAGGTGACATTCGGTTCGGAGAATCTTGGCGAGTTGCTGCAGGAGGAGAACAGAAAAGAGCAGATCGAGGACATTACGCTGGTTGGACTCTGTACGGACATTTGTGTGATCTCAAATGCATTGTTATTGAAAGCATTTTTGCCGGAGACGCCGATTATCGTGGACGCATCCTGCTGTGCAGGGGTAACGCCGAAAAGCCACGAGACAGCACTCGACGCAATGCGCATGTGCCAGATCAACATAGAAAGATAAAAGAATGCGAACATGCGCGCCGGATCAACATAGACAGATAAGCGTACCCGCATGAGCCGGAACAATGTGATGCAGCAGGTCAACGTGATATGGAGAGAAAATGAAAAATATCGTATTTGATATGGGAAATGTTCTGACAAAATATAAGCTGAGCGATTACATCGGGACATATACAGAGGATGAAGCGCAGGCAGTATTGTTGAAAAATCAGGTCTGCGCATCGGTGGAGTGGATTTGCATGGACAGAGGAACAATGACCGATGAGGAAGCGGTACGTTCCATTTGCAAAAGAATTCCGCAGAGCGAGTGGGAACTTGTGGAGCGTTTTGTGCGGGAGTTTCGGATGAAACAGGAGCCGAATCCGCCGATGGAGGCGCTTCTGGCAGAGTTGAAGGAACAGGGGTATCGTTTGTTTTTGATGTCAAATACATCACACCGTTTCCGGACATTTTCAAAAAATATTCCGTCTGTCGGGTATATGGACGGCATCTGGATTTCGTGTGAGTGTGGATATCTGAAGCCGGAACGCGAAGCGTATGTGGATTTCTTCCAGAAAATGAAGATCGAGCCGCAGGAAAGCTATTTTGTGGACGACTCGCCGGCAAACATTGAAGCGGGGATGCGACTGGGAATGCGGGGATGCGTCTATCATCAGGATATGCAGGAATTGCGAAGAAATCTGCGGGAAGCAGGAATCTGTCTAAAGGATGCGTAATCCATGAAAGTGCAGCCCGGAGTGATATAGGTTCACAGGGAGGAGAGAAAATTATGATTTATGAACCGAGAGAAATTACCTGTCGGGACGGGCGAAACTGTACCCTGCGCAGCGCAGCAGTGACGGATGCAAATGATCTGATCCGGTATCTGAAAGTGACTGCCGGGGAGACGCCATTTCTGATACGTGAGCCGGATGAGATCAGTCTTACACCGGAGCAGGAGGAACATTTTATAGAAGGAATCATAAAAGAACCGCGGGAGCTGATGTTGATCGGAACCGTGGATGGAGAACATGTCGGCAACTGTTCCCTGGTGTCTCTGGGAAATTATGAGCGCTATGCGCATCGCTGCAGTGTTGCGATCGCCCTCTATCAGAAATACTGCGGGCTCGGAATCGGCAGAGAAATGCTAAAGACGGTGCTTGCGGTGGCGAAGCAGTGTGGCTATGAGCAGGCGGAACTTGAAGTGGTGAGCACAAACACTTCTGCTATCCGGCTGTATGAGAGCCTCGGGTTTGAGATCTGGGGAACGCAGCCGCACAGTGTCCGGTACCGGGACGGCAGCTATGCGGACGATCACTTTATGGTGAAGCGCCTGCAGTAACCCGGCACAAAAAACAGAATGAATGAAGGCAAAAGCATTGCTATGCAGCAATGTGGTAGGATTGCTTTTAATAAAGGAGGAATGTAAAAATGGAGAAAAACAGAATGGAGATTGTAGAAATGGAAAGAAACAGTGAATGGAAAATGGAGAGAAAAGAGGAAAACAGATGGAAAATACAGGAAATAGAACAGAAAATACGGAAGCGACGGCACTGATCACAGCGGTACACAGAGAACGTTATGAGATTCTTGTGGAACAGGAATCGCCAGATGCAAAACTTAATGCCAGATTAAAGACAGGTGTGTATTATCAGGACAAGAGCGGGGAGGTATTTCCGACAGTGGGTGATTGGGTGCGTATTCAGACAAACCGGTGCGGGGATGCGCTGATCCTTGAGACGCTTCCCAGAACGAGTGTGCTTTACCGGGAAAATCCGACGCTTGGCATGGAGCGCCAGGCGGTGGCGGCAAACTTTGACTATGTGTTTCTGGTGATGTCGATGAATCATGATTTTAACCAGAACCGGCTGGACCGCTACCTGACGGCCGCATGGGAGAGCGGGGCAACGCCGGTTGTCATACTGACAAAAAAAGATCTTTGCGAGAAAACGGAACATTACGTAAATCTCGTGCAGCGGCAGGCGCCGGGAGTTGCAGTATGTGCGGTAAGTGCGGTAACGGGTGAAGGGATGGAACATGTGCGGCGCTATCTGGGTGCGGGAAAAACGGTAGTGCTGCTGGGGTCATCCGGTGTCGGAAAGTCCACGTTTGTGAATGCGCTGTGTGGGGAGACGGTTATGGATACCGGCGCGATCCGTGAGGATGACTCCAAAGGACGTCATACGACGACTTACCGGCAGATGATCCTGCTGCCGGATGGCTCCCGCGTTATAGATACACCGGGAATGCGTGTGCTTGGTGTAGGGGATGCCCAAAGCGGGATGGATACGACATTTTCGGATATTGAGGAGTTGGCACAGCATTGCAGATTCAGAGACTGCAGGCATGAAAAAGAGGCGGGCTGTGCGGTGCAGGAGGCAGTGCGGGACGGAAGACTGCCGGAACGCCGGCTGCTTAACTATAAGAAGCTTCTGGCGGAGGCGGCGCATGCGAAGCGACGGGAAGAGACCGCGCGGAAGAAGCAACTGCGGAGCGTGGAGCGGAAAAAGAAACCTGTGCGGAAAAAGCAGTACGAAGCCGAATGAGAGAGGAACGAAGCCACGCAGCGAAAGAGGATGCGGCTTGACAGAACTGCCGTCATTCGCTAGTATTAGGAATAAGAAAAGAGCGAAGAAGTTCAGAAGAGGACTTCTCCGCTCTTTTTTTATCCCACGACTGTCAGGCGTATATGCGATTCCGGAACGATAGCAACACCGGAATGCCAACTGCGCCGGAACGATAGCAGTGCTGAAATAATAGCAACACCGAACGCTAACTGCGCCGGAACGATAGCGACTCACAGCAACAACATTTTACGGGAAAATGCCTTTGATCTCTTCCGCGTAGACAAGCTTCCGCAGCGCCACGATATAGGCAGCCATGCGCAGGGTACAGTGACACTCGTCGACCACAGCGAGCAGATCGTCAAACGAACGGCTCATCAGTTTTTCAAGCATTTCGTTGACTTGATTGCGCTCCCAGGTGAGCTCCTGGATATTTTGCACCCACTCAAAATAAGAGACAATGACACCGCCGCTGTTGGCGAAAATATCCGGCACAAGCGTGATGCCGCGCGACGCAAGAATACGATCCGCGTCCTCCGTGGTAGGACCGTTCGCCGCCTCGACAATGTAGGTGCATGAGAGACGGTGCGTGATCTCTTCCGTGATCTGGTTCTCCAGTGCAGCAGGGACGAGCACATCGCAGGTGCAGGTGAGAACCTCTTCGTTGGAGATGTGCGAGACGCCGTCGACATTGTAGTCGGCTAACAGGGCGTCCGGTGTGGCAAGGTAGTCTGAGATGGCGTCGATGTCAAGTCCGTCGGCGCAGTAGAGACCGCCGGAGACGTCACTGACGGCGACGACGGTGGCGCCGCGGTGGTAGAAGATGCGAGCAGCGTTGCTGCCGACATTTCCCATTCCCTGAATGGCAACCGTGGTTCCGGCGAGCTCCTTCCCTTCCTGTGCGAGCAGCAGCTTGGTGCTTATGACGACGCCGCGTCCGGTGGCGGAGTTGCGCCCCCTGGAACCGCCCAGCTCGATCGGTTTTCCGGTCACGACGCCCGGGCACGGTTTTCCGTTTAACTGGCTGTAGGTGTCTAACACCCACGCCATCGTCTGGGAGTTGGTGTTGACATCGGGTGCCGGAATATCGGTGTCGGCGCCGATGATCGGAGCAATGGCAAAGGTGTAGCGCCTGGTCAGGCGGCAGAGTTCCCGCTTGGACAGCGTTTTTGGATCGACACGGATGCCGCCCTTGGCACCGCCGTAGGGGATGTTGGCAACCGCACATTTTAGGGACATCCAGGTGGCAAGCGCCTTCACTTCATTTAAGGTGCAGTCCTGGTGGTAGCGGATACCGCCCTTGAACGGTCCGCGGATGTTGGAGTGCTGGACGCGGTAGCCCTCGAAGACTTTTACCGTGCCGTCGTCCATCTCGACCGGCAGATAGACTTTCGTCTCGCGCTGCGGATTTTTTAAAATCTCGAACATGGCGGTGTTGATGTGTCCGACTTCCATCGCCTGTTCCATGACATCTATGACATTTTGATACGGATCATATAATTTTGACATTTTCACAATCTGTCCGAAGACAACTCCTTTTCTGTTCTTCATTGGTGCGCATCAATTGCAATGAACTATAGTTTTCCGGTGGAACAAAGTCAAGGGGGCGGCACGAAAAGCGTGAAAATTCATTTTAGAAAGAAAAAAACTTAATCCGTGAAGAAAAACAGCGGAAAAGAAAAAAGAAAATTAAGTGAAAAAAGCCTGCCGGACCGAAGGAAAGACGGGCGGAAAAGAGGAACGGGCGTATGAAGCATGCCGAACTGGATGAAATCGATTTTGCCATATTGAATCATTTGCAGAAAAATGCACGAATCACCTTAAAAGAACTGGGACAGGAGATCTGCCTGTCGTCGCCGGCGCTGTCGGCGCGCATTGAAAAACTGGAGAAAAGCGGGTACATTCTGGGGTATCAGGCGCAGATCAATCCCGTGAGCCTCGGGCTTTACACCAAGGCGTTCATCAGCCTGGAGGTGGCGCCGGTGCAGAAAAAGGAGTTTTATCCTTATATAAAAAAGTGTAAAAACGTGATTGAGTGCAACTGCGTGACCGGTGACTATTCCATGCTGCTGGAGGTTTTGTTTGAAAATACGATGGAACTCGACCGTTTTATCGGGGAATTGCAGTATTTTGGACGGACAAAGACGCTGATTGTGTTCTCTACTTCCGTAGAACATCGCGGCGTGGAGCTCTAGGGCGTGTTTTTGGCGGAAAAACCGCAAAGAAATCAAAAAAAAGCTAGTATTTTCCGGTCTTGTATGTTATAATCCTTAAATGACTGTGATAGTCGTAGTACGCCCTTTTTTCCGAAAGACAGGCAGGAACCCTTGAAAAAGGGCTGCAGGCGACTGGCGTGACGAATGTCATGCGATGGACGGAAGATGTACATGATATTTCATATATATTAAGGAGGAAGATAGTTACAATGAGTGTACAGGTAGAAAACTTAGAAAAGAATATGGCAAAGCTTACCATCGAAGTGGCTGCCGAAGAAGTAGAGAAAGCAATCCAGGCTGCTTACCTGAAAGAAAAAGGCAAGATCAGCATGCCTGGTTTCCGTAAAGGTAAAGTTCCGAGAAAGATGATCGAGAAGATGTACGGCGAGGCAGTGTTCTATGAGGACGCAGCAAACACCCTGATCCAGGAGAACTATCCTGCAGCAGTAGAGGAGAGCGGTATTGACATCGTATCCAGACCGACCATCGACGTGGTACAGATCGAGTCCGGCAAGCCTTTCATCTTCACAGCAGAGGTTGCTGTAAGACCGGAAGTAAAGCTTGGCAAGTATCTTGGTGTTCAGGTAACCAAGATCGATACCTCTGTATCTGACGAAGAGGTAGAGGCAGCAGTAGAGAAAGAGAGAAACAACAACGCAAGAACCGTTACCGTTACAGACAGACCGATCGCAAACGGCGATACCGCAGTGATCGACTTTGAGGGATTTGTTGACGGCGTTGCATTTGAGGGCGGCAAGGGTGAGAATCATCCGCTTGAGATCGGATCCCATTCCTTCATCGATACGTTCGAGGATCAGCTCGTAGGCAAGAATGCCGGCGACGAAGTAGAAGTAAACGTAACCTTCCCTGAGAAGTATCAGGCAGCAGATCTTGCTGGAAAGCCTGCAATGTTCAAGGTTAAGATTCACGAAGTAAAGTGCAAGGAGCTTCCGGAATTAAACGATGAGTTTGCACAGGATGTATCCGAGTTCGATACCTTAGAGGAGTACAAGGCTGACGTTAAGAAGCACCTTGAGGTAGAGAAGGAGAACGAGGCTAAGAAGACCAAGGAGGACGAGGCAATCCAGAAGATCATTGACAAGTCCACCATGGAGATCCCGGAGGCAATGATCGAGACACAGTGTGAGAACATGGTCAATGAATTCGCTCAGAGACTGGCACAGAGCGGTCTTTCCATGGAGCAGTACATGCAGTTCTCCGGTCTGACACTCGACAAGTTAAAAGAGCAGGTTCGCCCGGAAGCTGAGACACGCATCAAGAGCAGCCTGGTATTAGAGCAGATTGCAAAGGATGAGAAGATTGAGATCACCGATGAAGAGCTTGATGCTGAGATCGAGAAGATGGCAGCACAGTACGGTATGGAAGCTGACAAGCTCAAAGAGTACATCGGCGACAACGAGAAGGAATCCATGAAGAGAGACCTTGCAGTGACCAAGGCAGTAGACCTGATCATGGAGAACGTGAAGGAGAGAGCGAAAGCAAAATCCAAGAAAGAAAAAGAAGCAGAAGAGAAAGAGGGAACAGAGGAGTAATTCCCCTGTCAGTTCTTATTGCAAAACAGACAGACTGGCTCTATTGGGCCGGTCTGTTTAAGCTTATAAGTAATTATTAAAAAAGTATAAAATGGAGGATCGAATATGAGTTTAGTACCTTACGTCGTAGAGCAGACCAGCCGCGGAGAACGCAATTATGATATTTATTCCCGCCTGTTAAAAGATCGTATTATTTTCCTTGGAGAGGAAGTCAATGAGACAACGGCAAGCCTTGTTGTGGCACAGCTGCTGTTTTTGGAGTCCGAAGATCCGAACAAGGATATCCAGCTTTACATCAATTCCCCGGGCGGTATGGTGACAGCGGGTATGGCAATTTACGATACAATGCAGTACATCAAGTGTGATGTGTCCACCATCTGCATCGGACTTGCAGCAAGCATGGGCGCATTCCTGCTCGCAGGAGGAACAAAGGGCAAGCGCTACGCGCTTCCGAATGCGGAGGTCATGATCCATCAGCCGTCCGGCGGAGCCAAAGGACAGGCGACAGAGATCCAGATCGCAGCGGAGAACATTTTAAAGACCAAGAAAAAGTTAAATGAGATTCTCGCTGCCAACACCGGCAAGCCGTACGATGTGGTTGCTGCCGATACCGAGCGCGATTACTACATGTCTGCCGAGGAGGCAAAGGCGTACGGACTGATCGACGATGTCATCATCCGCAAGGACACCAAGAAGGAAGAAAGCAAATAAGACTTGATTTTGGCAGGAAGTAAGATAGAACATGGAGAATAGTTAGAATGGCAGGAAGAAGTGACGATGAGATCCGCTGCTCCTTTTGCGGAAAATCTCAGGGACAGGTGCGCAAGCTGATCGCGGGACCGAAAGGGGCATATATCTGTGATGAGTGTGTGGACATCTGTGCGGAGATTATTGAGGAAGAGTTTGAGAACGAGGAAGAGACCGGCGCCGCAGAAGAGACGGAGCAGATCAACCTTTTAAAACCGGAAGAATTAAAAGCGTTTCTGGACGATTATGTGATCGGACAGGATCAGGCGAAAAAGGTTCTTTCCGTTGCAGTATATAACCATTACAAGAGAATTATGGCAGGGGACGATCTGGGCGTGGAACTGCAGAAGAGCAACATCCTGATGCTTGGCCCGACCGGTTCCGGTAAGACGCTGCTGGCGCAGACGCTGGCGCGTGTCTTAAATGTGCCGTTTGCGATTGCAGATGCCACGACGTTGACAGAGGCAGGTTATGTCGGTGAAGATGTAGAGAATATCCTCTTGAAGATTATTCAGGCGGCAGATTACAACATTGAGCGTGCACAGCACGGTATCATCTATATCGATGAGATCGATAAGATCTCCAAGAAGTCCGAGAACGTGTCCATCACGAGAGATGTATCCGGCGAGGGTGTACAGCAGGCACTGCTTAAGATCCTCGAGGGAACGATTGCATCGGTACCGCCGCAGGGAGGCAGAAAGCATCCGCAGCAGGAATTGATCCAGATCGATACGACGAACATTCTGTTCATCTGCGGAGGAGCATTTGACGGACTTGAGAAGATCATTGAGACGCGTATGGATCAGAAGGCAATCGGTTTCAACGCGGACATCAAGTCAAAGAATGAGTACAATATCGGCGACGTGTTAAAGCATGCGCTGCCGCAGGATTTTGTGAAGTTCGGTCTGATCCCGGAGTTCATCGGCCGTGTGCCGGTGACGGTATCTTTGGATATGTTGGACCGCGACGCCCTGATCCGCATTTTAAAAGAGCCGAAGAATGCGCTGACCAGACAGTACGAGAAGCTGTTTGAGCTGGATGGCGTGAAGCTTGCGTTTGACGCGGACGCACTGGAGGCGATCGCTGACAAGGCGCTGGAGCGCAAGACGGGAGCGCGAGGACTGCGCGCGATTATGGAGGCTGTGACGCTGGATCTGATGTACCATATCCCGTCGGATGAGAGCATCACCGAGTGTGAGATCACGAAGGATCTGGTGGAGGAGAAGCTTTCCATTGAGGAGCAGAAATTAAAGACCATAGAAGAAAAATAGAGGATATGTTGGATACAGAAATCTTAAAAATACCTGCGGTTGCGCTTCGCGGGATGGTCATTCTTCCGGGAATGATCGCGCATTTTGACATCAGCCGTGACAGGTCCATCCGTGCGATCGAACAGTGCATGATGGATTCCCAGAAGATTTTCCTGTCGGCGCAGAAGGATGTCGAACAGGAAGAACCGGGAGCGGACGATGTATACCATATCGGTGTGATCGCGGAAGTAAAGCAGGTAATCAAATTACAAAACAATATCGTAAGAATTCTGGTTGAGGGTATCGAGCGTGCAGAGCTTTCGGCTTTTGCACAGACGGATCCTTATCTTCTGGCAGAGGTGGCGCCGTGCGTGCTGCCGGAGGAGGGGCTTTCGGAAGAAGCCAAAGCTGCGATGGTGCGCAGCGTGCAGGAGACATACAGCCGGTATCAGACGGTGAATCCGCGCGCCGGAAAAGAGTTGCTGCGCCAGATCGGTACCATACAGGATCTGCCGAAGCTGATGGATCAGGTTGCGAACAATCTGCCGGTTTCTTACGAAGAAAAGCAGAAGATTCTGGAGGCAATGACACTTACGGAGCGCTATGAGGTATTGATGGCGCTCCTTTTAAAAGAGATTGAAATCACTGCCATTCAGAATGAATTCCAGAGCAAAGTCAAAGAGCGCGTGGATAAGAATCAGAAGGAATACATACTGCGCGAGCAGATGAAGCTTATCCGGGAGGAACTCGGCGAGGACAATACGGAATCGGATGCGGATGAGTACCGGAAAGCACTGGATGCGCTGGATGCCGACCCGGAAGTGAAAAGCCGCATCAAGAAGGAGATTGACCGCTTCAAGAGCATCAGCGCGAATTCATCGGAGAGCGCGGTGACCCGCGGCTATATCGAGACGCTGCTGGAACTTCCGTGGAATAAAGCGTCCGAGGACAACAAAGACCTTGCAAACGCAGAGCGGATTCTGGAGGAAGACCACTATGGTCTGGAAAAAGTCAAAGAACGTATGTTGGAGTTCCTCGCGGTGCGCAATCTGACGAGCAAGGGAGAGAGCCCGATCATCTGTCTGGTGGGACCGCCGGGAACCGGCAAGACAAGCATTGCGCGCTCTGTGGCGCGTGCGTTGGATAAGAAATACGTGCGGATCTGCCTCGGCGGTGTGCGCGATGAGGCGGAGATCCGGGGACACCGGAAGACTTACGTCGGAGCCATGCCGGGACGCCTTGTGAACGGCCTGCGCAGCGCCGGTGTGAAGAATCCGCTGATGCTTCTGGACGAGATTGACAAGATGAGCAGTGACTATAAAGGAGACACTGCCTCGGCGCTGCTTGAGGTGCTGGATTCGGAGCAGAATCATAAGTTCCGGGATCACTATGTGGAACTCCCGATCGACCTCTCGGAGGTGCTTTTTATTGCGACGGCGAACTCCATGCAAGGGATTCCGAAACCGCTATTGGATCGTATGGAGCTCATTGAGGTGACAAGCTACACGGAGAACGAAAAGCTTCACATTGCGAGAGAACATCTGCTGGCAAAGCAGACGGAACGCAACGGCTTAAAGGAAGATCAGTTCAAAGTCAGCGACGGAGCTCTCGCGAAGATCATAAGCGGTTATACCAGAGAGGCGGGAGTCCGCGGGTTAGAGCGCAGGATCGGGGAGATTGCGCGCAAGGCGGCGCGCGAGATCTACGAGGGAAAAAGCAGTAAGGTCGATGTGACGGTGCGCAATCTCGAGAAGTATCTCGGCAAGGAAAAATACAGCCAGGATATGCGCGGTGAGACCGATGAGGTTGGAATCGTGCGCGGACTTGCATGGACGAGCGTGGGCGGAGATACGCTGGAGATCGAGGTCAACGTGATGCCGGGCAAGGGGGAATTCCAGCTGACCGGTCAGCTGGGTGACGTCATGAAAGAGTCGGCACAGACGGGAATCAGCTATATCCGCTCGGTCGGCGGACAGTATGACATTCCGGCGGAGTTTTTCCAGAAAAATGATATTCACATCCATATCCCGGAAGGTGCAGTTCCCAAGGACGGACCGTCTGCCGGCATTACGATGGCGACGGCAATGCTCTCGGCGATTACCGGGACACCGGTACGGGCGGATGTTGCAATGACGGGAGAGATCACGCTCCGAGGCAGGGTGCTGCCGATCGGCGGATTGAAGGAGAAGCTGCTTGCGGCCAAAAACGCCGGAGTCCGTACGGTCTGTGTGCCGAAGAAGAATGAGAAGGATGTCGAGGAAATATCAGGTGAGATCAAAAAGGGACTGGAAATCGTCTATGTAGAGACAATGGAGCAGGTGCTTCGTGTCGCTTTTTGCGAAAAGAAGGAGTAGAACATGGTCATCAAAAATGTAAATCTTGAAATTGTCTGCGGAATTACGAGCAAGATACCGGATACGGCCTACAATGAAGTGGCATTTGCGGGAAAGTCAAACGTCGGAAAATCATCGCTGATCAATGCGCTGATGAACCGGAAAGCGCTGGCGCGTACCTCCGCACAGCCGGGCAAGACGCAGACGATCAATTTCTACAACATCAATGACGCCATGTATCTGGTGGATCTTCCGGGGTACGGCTATGCCAAGGCGTCCGAGGAAGTGAAGGCAAAGTGGGGGAAAATGATCGAGAACTATCTTCACACATCCAAGCGTCTGAAGGCGGTCTTTCTCCTGATCGATATCAGGCATGATCCGTCTGCCAACGACCGGATGATGTACGAGTGGATGGTGTATCAGGGATTTGCCCCGATCATCATTGCAACGAAGCTGGACAAGATCAAGCGAAGCCAGATTCAGAAAAATGTCAAGGCAATCCGTGAGGGACTCGGCGTGCAGCCGGGAACGACGATCATACCGTTCTCGGCGGAGACCAAGCAGGGGAGAGAGGAGATCTGGGAATTGATCGATTCGTTTGTCCTGCCGCAGGACGAGTAGGAGCCGGGCAGATGTCCGGGCAGGACGAATTCCGGTGAATTTCAGCCGGAAAAACGGGAGATTAGAAAACACAGGGCGGGGATCGCACATACAAAAGAAAAACGTGTGTGCGGTTCCCGCTTTTTGCGTTCTGGTGCGGCAAACTTTAACGCTTCCGTGACAAGTTGACCATTGCGCATGACAGAGGGTTCGTGATAAAATAAAACTGGTAAAATTTTTGGTGTATACAGGGAAAAGGGATTACAAATGCGCGCATAAAAGCGTTGGAGGATGATAAAAATGAAGAAAAAGAAGATCGTTATTGCACTGGGACATGACGCACTGGGAACGACACTGCCGGAGCAGAAGGAAGCTACGAAGCGCACGGCAAAAGCGGTCGCTGATTTTATCCGTGAGGACTATCAGGTGGTCATCACGCACAGCAACGGCCCGCAGGTCGGCATGATTCACACGGCGATGAATGAGTTCTGCCGTCTGTATCCGGAATATACGGCGACTCCGATGTCTGTCTGCTCGGCGATGAGCCAGGGATATATCGGATATGATCTGCAGAATGCGATTCGTGCAGAGCTTCTGAACAGAGGCATCTACAAGACGGTATCCACGATCCTGACGCAGGTGGTGGTTGACCCGTACGATGAGGCATTCTATAAGCCAAGCAAGATCATCGGCCGTGTGATGACGGAGGAAGAGGCAGAGGCTGAGGAGAAAAAAGGCAACCATGTGACGAAGGTGGCAGACGGCTACCGCCGTATCGTGGCAGCGCCGAAGCCGGTCGATATTGTGGAGATGGATGCGATCCGCGCGCTGACAGATGCGGATCAGATCGTTGTTGCCTGCGGAGGAGGCGGTATCCCGGTTCTTTCCCAGGACAATCATTTAAAGGGAGCAAGTGCGGTGATCGAGAAGGATCTGGCAGCCGGAAAGCTCGCAGAGCTTCTGGAGGCAGATATGCTCGTGATCCTGACAAGCGTAGACAATGTGTGCCTGGACTACGGCACAGAGAATGAGCGCCCGCTGAGTTCTATGACAGTGGCGGAAGCAAAGAAATATATGGAGCAGGGACAGTTCGGCGAGGGGGATATGCAGCCGAAGATTCAGGCTGCGATCGACTTTATCGGTGATTCGGCGATCCGCTCCGTATTGATTACAAAGCTTCACGTGGATGGAAGCCAGGTAACTCCGGGCATGGGCACCATGATTACAAAATAAAGTGACAGAATAAAGAAAGGAATATTATGTTAAGAAAGACAAAAATTGTATGTACGTTAGGACCGTCGACGGATGATGAGAATGTGATGCGCAGCCTGATCGAGGAAGGCATGAATGTGGCGCGCTTTAACTTTTCACATGGAGGACACGAGGAACAGTTTGGAAGACTTACGATGCTTCGCAAGCTGCGAGAGGAGATGAAGCGTCCGGTGGCGGCTCTGCTGGATACAAAGGGGCCGGAGATCCGTCTGAAAGAGTTCGCAAGCGGCAAGGTGGAGCTGAAGAACGGACAGACATTTACACTGACGACGGAGGATATTGTGGGCGATGAGAGCCGTGTGGCGATCACGTACAAGGATCTGCCGGACGATGTGAAGCCGGGAGATACCATTCTGATTGATGACGGACTGATCGGCCTGGAAGTCAAGAAGATCCAGAAAGTATCGGGCGCAAAGGCGGATGCAGAGGGCAAAATGCCGATGGATATTGTCTGTACCGTTATGAACGGCGGTATGGTTTCCAATAAAAAGGGCGTGAATGTTCCGAACGTGGAGCTTTCCATGCCGTACATCAGCGAGAAAGACTACGGCGACATCGTATTTGCAGTGGAGAACGACTATGATTTCATCGCAGCCTCCTTCGTGCGCTGTGCGGATGACGTGCTTGCAATCCGCAAGATTCTCGAGGAAAAAGGCGGCGAGGACATCCATATCATCGCAAAGATTGAGAACATGCAGGGTGTGCAGAACATCGACGAGATCATCCGCGTTTCCGACGGTATCATGGTTGCCCGTGGCGACATGGGTGTAGAGATTCCGCTTGAGGATGTTCCGGTCATCCAGAAGATGATTATTAAGAAAGTCAGTGGCGCCGGAAAAGTGGTTATCACGGCAACCCAGATGTTAGATTCCATGATGAAGCATCCGCGCCCGACCCGTGCGGAGGCGACAGACGTTGCCAACGCAATCTATGATGGAACAAGTGCGATCATGCTTTCCGGTGAGACGGCTGCCGGCCAGTATCCGATCGAGGCATTGAAGACGATGGTCCGCATCGCGGTTCGCACCGAGTGCGATATCAACTATCTGCAGCGTTTCAAGGATCGCAAGAATATGAGCAGCCCGGATGTGACGAACGCGATTTCCCATGCAACCTGTACGATGGCGGGAGACCTCAATGCGGCGGCGATTCTGGCAGTATCCAAGTCCGGACGCACAGCGCGCATGATCTCCAAGTACCGCCCGTACTCTCCGATCATCGGCGCGTGCCTGACAGAGAAAGTATACCGTCAGCTCGGACTTTCCTGGGGTGTTGCACCGCTGCTTCTTGAGCAGAAGAATAAGGCGGAAGAACTGTTTGACTATGCGGTCGACACTGCGGAGGCAGCAGGACTGATCAGCAAGGGCGACGTGGTTGTTCTGACTGCCGGCGTACCGCTTGGTGTATCCGGAACGACCAACCTCATCAAGGTGCAGGTGGCAGGACATATCCTGGTAAAAGGAAAGGGGGTCGCTGGCAAGAAGATTGCAGCAAACCTGTGCGTCTGCCACAGCGAGGAAGATCTTGCGAACTTCAAAGAGGGAGACATCATCGTTGCTGCAGATACCAACAACCGCATGATGGAGCAGATGCGTCAGGCATCCGGTCTGATCGTGGAGGCGGACAGCGACAGCTGCCATGCGGCGATCGCGGGACTCAGCCTGGATATTCCGGTACTGATCGGCGCGAAGAATGCACTGGAAGTGTTAAAGTCCAGCGCTTATGTAGAGCTTGACAGCGAAAACGGAGTTGTGACAGCGATCTAGGCGATAGCGAATATGTGAAAAAGCCTCACGCGGTTCTTCCATGGGAAGAGCGCGTGAGGCTTTTTTAAATGGAACTGTCGCTATAAGCATAGCCCCTTTTGGGTGATAAGTAATATTATGAGAAACATACTTGCGGATTTCATGTGGAAATGCAGGTGGAATATTCGTTGGAGAAAAATGTGAGCATTTCTTCCGGCCGAATGTTTGCATCGGATTCCGTGTCTCTTCCACGTTTGGACAATCCGACGGGTGCATGTCCGGCACACCGGAGACAATGGGCGGACTTTCTGGCCGCACTAACTGTACTCCCTCATAGACAATATAAAACCGCGCGAACCGAAACTC
>CACZIN010000006.1:0-91511 GCA_902781225.1 uncultured Lachnospiraceae bacterium
TCACAGACAATATAAAACCGCGCGAACCGAACTCGCCGGCATCTGCTATTGAAAATAGGGCAGATGCCGACTCAGACAGCGGCTTCGCGCGGTTATGTTCTGTTCAGAGGTGCCATAAGGGACACACACAAAAGTCCTACAAATTGTCTGTTGGCCTACGGACACAGTCCGTGGAGTGCTCCAAACTTGGAAAGACATGGATCATCACAGATGCCAGCTGCGGCATGGTTAGAAATACCGGATTTTGCGTTCAGAATTTGTCGCCGCATGTTTATCTGGAACTTTTAAGTATCTATTTCTTGTAATATTACTTATCAAAGCAAAGCAAGATATGCTTATTGCGGCAGCCTTTCATTGCACATTCTATCTGGTCGAGGATCTTATCGTCCTCCCGTCATGCGAAGGCTCTCCACCCCGTAGACGATCACGCCCGTAAGCCATACGAAAAGCACCATCGTAAGCGGAAGCAGACCGAAATTCCAGGACAGCATTCCGATAAAGCAGACCAGAAACATTCCAAGCGCCGCATAATTCATTGCCGTGTAGGCCCGGAACGCCGCGCGGTATATCTGCAGCTGTTCCGCCTCATCGCAGCTTGCGATCCACGTCTTCTGGAACTTCAGATCGTAGACGCTTCCCTTCTTTTCCGGATTGATCTCCTTTGTAAAATTCACGATCCGGTTCTGGGCGATCACCGTTGCGACCATAACCGCAATCAGTCCCAAAAATGTGGCTGCTATTTTCATCCACGGAACCTCTTCCTCCCAGCCGCTGTCTATGCCGGTGGACTTCATGCCGGCTGCAAAAAAGAAAAATCCGGCAATGAGCGCCACATTCGTGATAATCACGCCAATGCCCAGTTTCCGCTCGATCTTTTCGATCAACTGCTCTTCCTCGCCGTCCCAGCGCCCGTACTCCGCTCTGCTGCCGCGAAGCATTCCCGTCATCCACACTGCCAGCGCCGCCGCGATCACAAGGTTCGCGTAAGGCGCAATCATTCGGAGCACCGCTGTGATGCCTGCGCCGACATCCGCCTGCCCCTTTGCAGCCATCGTCGAAAGCGCGCCTGTTATTCCGCCCACAACCATGGCCGCCAAAAGAAGCACGATAAACTTGCGGAATGCCTTTCTATCCTCTCTCTGATTCTCCTCAATCTTCGGGTTGCATTTCTCTGTCCCGTCTGTCATACTCTTCTCCTCCCTGCCTGCTATTTTTCTTCCTCCGGTTCCTCTTCATAGGTAAAAATAGCTTCCACCGGAACCTCAAACACTTTTGCAATCTTAAGCGCCAACGTCACCGACGGCGAGTAATCCCCGCGCTCGATCTGACTGATGGTCTGTCTGGAAACTCCGACCAGCTGTCCCATCTCGTGCTGATTGACGTTGATTTTTGCCCGATATTCTTTTAAATGATTGTATAACGGCATAAATTCTCCATATCCCGATGTGCTTTTCACACAACGCACCGCTTTCTCCGCGGCACATTTTCTCACATCGTTATTATAGATATGACAAGGAAAGTTGTCAATACATTTTTGACAACTTTCCTTGTCATATCAGTACATCCGCCAGAGCATGACTGACGGAGCAACCGTAGCGGCATGCTATTGTAAATCTGTTTGGGAAATGCTAAAATTCAGATATAAGAGTATGTTATGGAAAGGGAATCACATCCAATTATGAAAGAGATCATCAAACATAAGATAACCCACAATGTCAACCGCTTAAAGACTTCCCTGAAATGGGTGGTGTTCGCCATCCTCTCCGGTGTGCTGGTCGGGTCTGTTGGCACACTTTTTTATCTGTGCATGGCGCTCGTCACTCTCGTCCGCACCAAAAATCCGTGGCTTATTTTCCTGCTTCCGGTCGGAGGTATTCTCATTGTAGGCGCCTACCGTCTGCTTCACGATGAGCGCGATACCGGCACGAACCTCGTGCTTTCCGCCATCCATTCCGGCGATGAACTGCCGCTTCGCATGGCGCCGCTCATTTTTATCTCCACGCTGATCACTCACCTGTTCGGCGGTTCTGCCGGCCGCGAGGGTGCCGCCCTGCAGCTCGGCGGCAGCATCGGAAACGGTCTGGGACGTCTGTTTCATTTTGATGAGAAGGACAAGCACATTATGATTATGTGCGGTATGAGCGCTGCGTTTTCCGCGCTGTTTGGCACTCCGATGGCAGCCGCCATCTTCTCCATGGAGGTTGTGAGTGTCGGCATCATGTACTATGCCGCCCTCGTGCCATGCGTGATCTCCTCGCTGATCGCCCATGCGATCGCCACCTCATTCGGCGTGAGCCCGGACGGCTTCCCGCTCGGAAAAATCCCGGATTTTACGATCGGCTCCGCCGTCGAGATCTCTATCCTCGCCATCTTATGTGCGCTGGTGAGCATTCTCTTCTGTGTGATGCTGCACGGTTCGGATCATCTTTATAAGAAGTTTTTCAAAAATCCCTATCTGCGCGTCTTCGCCGGCGGATGCATTGTCGTCGTGCTGACACTGCTCGTCGGGGATCAGACCTACAACGGCACCGGCATCAACATCATCGCCCGCTGCATGGACGGCACCGTCCGCCCGGAGGCGTTCTTCTTGAAGATGCTTTTTACCGCCGCCACACTCGGCGCAGGCTATAAGGGCGGCGAGATCGTCCCTTCTCTCTTTACCGGAGCGGCATTCGGCTGTCTGTTCGGAAATGTTCTCGGATTTTCGCCGACCCTTTGCACGGCGGTCGGCATGTCCGCGGTCTTCTGCGGCGTGACAAACTGCCCGATCACCTCGCTGCTCATCAGCTTTGAGCTGTTCGGATATGACGGTATGCCGTATTTCCTTCTCGCCATTGCGTTCAGCTATATGCTGTCCGGCTACTTTGGTCTCTACCAGAGCCAGAAGATCGTGTACTCCAAGTACAAGACCAACTATATCAACAAGAAGACGCACTAGCAGGGAATAGAAAAGCGCCGTCACACGGCGCTGCTTGTCATGAGTGATACCATGAAAATAGATGACCGAACGTTCCGTATGATATCTGCCCAAGACAGATCTGACCGTAAAATCCGGTATTTCTAACCATGCCGCGTCCGGCATCTTTGATGATCCGTGTCTTTCCAAGTCTGGAGCACTCCACGGACTGTGTCCGCAGGCCGGCAGACAATTTTAGGGTGTTCGTGTGCCCCTTATCGAATTGCTGAACAAAACATAACCGCGCGAAGCCGATGTCTGAGCTGCCATCTGCCTTATTTTCAATAGCAGATGGCAGCGAGTTTCGGTTCGCGCGGTTTTATATTGTCTGTGAAGCAATTCGATTAGGGGCGCTAGAACGCCCGCCCATTGTCTGCGGCTTGTCGGACACACTCTGTGGATTGTTCAGACGTGGCAAAGACACGGAACGGGATGTCAGACGCGGCATGGAAGAAATACTCGGATTTTACTTCAAAGATCTGCCTTGGCAGATACATTCGGAACTTTCTGCCTCTAATCTCCTATCCTGTCACTCAGGATAATCAGCGCCTCGTGTGCAGCGCTTTTCTATCTCCTACTATTTCTCGATACAGCGGTCGAGCTGTGCGAGCAGATCTTCGTACTTGCAGAGTCCCTGCTTGCGCCAGTCGCATTTTCCACAGTTCTCCATAAAGAAATCCATGTTCATCGCCGCGCGTGCATGCCTGCACATCTCACGGTATGTATAGACCCGGTTCTCCTCGAGCCCGAAGAATTCAATGACCCGGCGGTCTTTGTTCACGACACGGTTGTGGTTGTGGACACACTCGTTCGTCTCCGTCCGGTTCGGGCAGTTTGCACAGATCATATCCGGCTCCGCCACCAGAAGAAGCTCCTCGTCCGGATCCTCGCGCAGGCGCTCCACCACCGCTGTCATATTCTCACAAAACGCACCGCTGTAGCCTTTTCCCTCATAGAGCGAAGTACAGACGATGTGATGTCCTCTGAATTTGTTTGCCATAGTAACCGTACACTCCTAAGCTGCCGCTTTTGTCTTCTCTTCCAGAATATTTCCTGCTGCAAGCGCCTTGCGGATCGGGATTGCCACCAGATACGCACCCACAACGGAGATCACGTCCTTCACAATGTAAGGAACGGATACCGCTACGAAAGCAGCCGGAAGCGGTGTGGTAGCCACGATGGCGAACTGGATGACGCCGAGCAGATGACACACAGCAAGACCGGCAAGTCCTAACAGCACGCGCAGCCAGATCTGCTTCTGTGCCATGCCCACGCCGCAAAGCATCGTCAGGAAAATGAATCCCCAGATAAATCCGCCGCTGTAGCCGGCAAGCCAGGACGGTCCGCCTGTCATTCCCGCAAATACCGGAACGCCTACTGTACCGAGCAGGATATAGATCAATGTGGATGATGTTCCCTTTTTCCAGCCGAGCACATAGCCGCACAGCGCCATTGCAAAGGTCTGAAGCGTCACCGGAACGCCGGTCGGCATCGGAATCGTCAGGATGGACAGCACGCTGAGCACTGCCGTAAACATACCCACTGTTACAATTGTCTTTGTTGAAATCTTCATGATTCTCCTCGTTTCCGCAGGAATCGCATACTTTGCCGCTCTTTCCTGCTGTTTTTCGCGCAGAAATCCCCTACGGTTCTCTCCGCCTGCAAAAACAATCATAACACTTTTCTATCCATTGTCAACCTCTTTTATTGAATGGTTAACAATCTTCTAATTGCATTTCCGGTTCTTTCCGAAAATCAGATCATAATTGATGCTGTGATAGAAGATCTCCTCAATATCACAGGACGATATATCATAGTTGCCGAGCATCCACATTACCTTCGCTATCACGGACTCTAACGTCATATCGTAGGACTCTAAGAAGCGGCAATATTCTTTCATATTGTGGCCGACCTCGTAGACCGTCATATCGCTTCCCTCGTGCGCCACCTGCGTCGCCATGACCACCAGCTTATCCGGATGCGCCTGGCACAGCCGGTAAAACTCCTCTGCAATGGACTGCGGTATGCCGCCCACGCCAAAGCTCTCCACGATAATACAGTCATAATTTTCAAAAATACTCTTTAACACCTTGGGACGGATTCCCGGGATCAGCTTCATCAGGAAGACATTTTCATCCAGATTCTCATAGAACCGGACTTCCTCCTCGTACGGAAGCATGGGAATATAACGCATGATATTCATGTCCTGTATCACGGCGAGCGACGGGTAGTCGATGCTGGAAAATGCATTGTAGCTCTTGGAGCGCACCTTCTTGGCTCGGGTTCCTGCAATGACTTTTCCGTCAAATACAATCTGCACGCCCTGCGACCGGTCATCAGCAGCGTATAAAAAACTGTCGATCAGGTTCGACTTTGCGTCCGTGATCTCCAGATCGATCGGCTTTTGCGCGCCGGTGATGACAATCGGCTTTTTCGTGTTCTGCACCATATAGGAAAGCGCCGCTGCCGTGTACGCCATCGTATCCGTGCCGTGGGCAATCACAAACCCGTCAAAATCGTCGTAGTGCTCCCGGATGGCATGCACCATGAGTTTCCAGTGCGACGGCTCCATATTGGTGCTGTCCAGATTTAAAAGCTGGACAGCCTCGACCTCGCAGATCTCTTTGACCTGCGGAATATACTCGATCAGTTCCTCCGGTGTAATCTGCGGCTTTAAGCCGTTATCCGACTTTCTGGACGCGATCGTTCCTCCGGTTGCCAGTAATAAAATACGTTTCTTCTGCTGCATACTCTCTCTCCGTTCTATCCTAATAATTCCCGTAGTGCAGCAAGAAGCGCCTCCACGTTTTCCTCTTTGGTCGCCCAGCAGGTACAGATGCGGACGGCGCTGTGCGCATCGTCCACACGCGCCTGATATTCAAATGCAAAATCGTCTTTTAACTTTTCAAGCACCGCGTCCGGCAGAATCACAAACTGCTGGTTCGATGGGGAGTCCACATAAAATTTTACGCCCATGTCCTTCAGTTCGTCATGGATCTTCTCCGCAAGCCTTGATGCGTGCGCCGAGATCTCAAAATACCGGTTCTCCTCAAATAACGTGAGGAACTGGATGCCGAGCAGTCTGCCTTTCGCCAGCATACCACCCCGCTGCTTGATATTGTAACGGAAATCACGCTTCAGCTCCTCGTTTGTGATCACAACCGCCTCGCCAAAGAGTGCTCCGACCTTGGTTCCTCCGATGTAGAAGACATCCGTGAGCGCCGCCACATCGGCAAGGGTCAGATCATTTTCCCGGCATGTAAGACCGTAGCCCAGTCTTGCACCGTCCAAAAACAGATAAAGCCCTCTCTGCCTACAGACGTCGTAAATCGCTTCCAGCTCCGCTTTTTTGTAGATCGTGCCGATCTCCGTCGGATTGGAAATATAGACCATCTTCGGCTGAACCGTGTGCTCAAAGCTGGCGTCGGCATAATGTGCGTCCGTATATGCGGCAATCTGCTCTGCCGTCAGCTTGCCGTCCGCCGTCTCGATCGTAAGGCACTTGTGTCCACAGGACTCAAGCGCTCCCGTCTCATGTACGTTGATGTGTCCGGTCACCGCAGTGATCACACCCTGATAGGGTCTTAATGCAGCCGAAATCACTGTCACATTCGTCTGTGTGCCTCCCACCAGAAAATGCACCGCCGCCTCCGGTGCAGCGCACGCTTCTTTTATCTTCTCCGCAGCTGCCGCACAATATGCATCCTCCCCATACCCCGGGGTCTGTTCCATGTTGGTTGCCGCAAGTCTCTCTAAGATCGCCGGATGGCATCCTTCCGTGTAATCACTATTAAACCGTATCATCTCTCTGATTCCTTTTCTCTATGAATTTGAGACGCGAACCAGCTCCTTTAGCTTCTGTGCTGCCGCGCCGCTGTCGATCGCCTCTGCCGCTAATTTTACACCCGCTTCCATAGATTCCGCAACCCCTCCGACATAAAGAGTTGCACCTGCGTTCAAAAGGACGATGTCACGCTTGGCGCCGCGCTCCGTTCCATCCAGAATAGCTCTCGTAATCTTTGCGTTTTCCTCGCCGCTTCCGCCGCGCAGCTCCTCCAACGATACGCGCTTCATACCGAACTGCTCCGGTGTGATGGTAAATGTCGTCACCGCTCCATCCCGGATCTCGGATACCGTGGTCGCTCCTGTCAGCGTAATCTCATCCATGTTATCCTCACCGCTGACCACATACGCGCGCTCCACCCCCAGTCTGCTCATCGCCGTCGCGACCTTTTCCGTGAGCGCCGGACTGTAGACGCCGACCACCATATTTTTCGCACGGGACGGATTGGCGAGCGGTCCTAAGATATTAAAGACGGTACGGATTCCCATCTCGCTGCGCGCCTGCCCGACATAGCGCATGGATTTGTTAAAAAGCTGCGCAAACATGAAGCCGATGCCAACCTTCTCCACACACTCCTCCACTTTCTTCGGATCTGCCATGATATTGACGCCGAGCGCCTCTAACACATCCCCGGCGCCCGATTTCGACGAGATCGAGCGGTTCCCGTGTTTTGCCACCGGAAGTCCCGCCGCAGCCACCACAAACGCCGACGTGGTGGACACGTTAAACGTAAATGTGCGGTCTCCGCCGGTTCCCACCAGATCGATATAATTGTCAACCTTCGGGGAAATCGTCTCCGCTTTGTCGCGAAGCACCGCCGCAAATCCGGCCAGCTCATCCAGCGTCTCGCCCTTCACGCGCTCCAGCGCCAGAAACGCCGCGATCTGCGCCTGCGTCGCATCACCGCTTAACATGATGTCCATCGCCCTTTTTGCTTCTTCCTCTGTCAGATTCTCTCCCTCGGCAACCTTTGCAATATATTCTTTCATCACTTTTTCCTCCTCTATGCGTTCAGTTCCTTTTTAAATGTCCGACAGTATGTCTCCGCCGCCTCCGGCGCAAAGCCCTGCTCCTCCAGCAGCCTGATAAAATAACTTCCGACGATCGCCCCGTCGATCAGATCCGCAAGCGGCAGGACGTCCGCTGCCGTCCGGATGCCAAAGCCCATCATCACCGGCAGATCCGTCGCTTCCCGTACCGAGGTAAGATAGCTTCTTACCTCCTTATGGAACTCTGCTCCCTGCCCCGTGACACCCATGGACGATACGCAGTAGACGAACCCCCGCGCTCCGGCGAGAATCTTTGGAATCCGCGCCCCGGACACCGGCGACACGAGCTGGATTAAGATCGTATCCTCCGATGCGTCCAGCGCTGTCATCAGTTCCTCCTGCTCCTCAAACGGCAGATCCGGAACGATCAGTCCGTCCACCCCCGCCTCATTGCATTTTTTTACAAACGCTTCCACGCCGTAGTGCAGGATCGTGTTGTAATACATCATGAAAATGATCGGAACGTTCACACCCTCCGTGCGCAGTTCCTGCATCATAGCGAAAATCTTCTTTACATTCACCCCGCCGCAGATCGCACGGTACGATGCATCCTGGATGACCGGTCCGTCCGCCACCGGATCGGAAAACGGTACGCCAAGTTCAATCACGTCGCAGCCGCCGCGCTCCTGCGCCCGGATGATCTCTTTTGTGGCTGCCAGATCCGGCAGTCCTGCGGTAATATAAGTAATAAATGCTTTCTCCTGCTTTTCCCTGCAGGCATTCATGCGCGCTTCTATTCGGTTCATATCTGTCATATCCTCCCTCGCCGGACAATTCTCCGGCTCAATTTAAATATCCTTTTCCTGCAAGATAGTCTGCAATCGTATTGACATCCTTGTCGCCGCGGCCGGACAGACAAATGACCATGGTCTCCTCTGCCGCCTGCTTCTCACCGACCGCCGCTTTCCGCTCCTTCGCGTACTTCATCGCATAGGCAACCGCATGGGCACTCTCGATCGCGGGAATGATTCCCTCCAGCCTGCACAGCTCCATCAGCGCATCCATCGCCTCATCATCCCGGATTGCCACATATTGGGCGCGGCCGCTCTCCTTTAAGTACGCGTGTTCCGGACCGACGCCCGGATAATCCAGCCCCGCTGAAATGGAATGTGCAAGCTGGACATTGCCGTCCGCATCCTGCAGCAGATAGGAACGCATGCCGTGCAGAACTCCCGGCTCGCCGAGCGCCATCGCCGACGCGTGTTCCCCGGTCTCAATTCCCTTTCCGGCTGCCTCCACGCCGATCAGCTTTACTCCCTTCTCCTCAATAAAATCCGCAAACATGCCGATGGAGTTCGATCCGCCTCCCACACATGCCATCACGACATCCGGAAGCTTACCCTCCGCCGCAAGGATCTGTTTTTTCGCCTCGCGGCTGATGACGCTCTGAAACTCCTTCACCATCTTCGGGTACGGATACGGTCCCACAGCAGAACCGATGATGTAAAAGGTATCCTCCGCCGTTTTTGCCCAGGTGCGGATCGCCTCGTTGGTCGCATCCTTTAGCGTATTGCTTCCGGAAGTGACACTGACAACCTTCGCGCCGAGCATCTCCATGCGCATCACGTTTAGTGACTGTCTTTTGATATCCTCGGCTCCCATATAGACCGTGCACTCCATGTCAAAGAGCGCCGCGCCGGTTGCCGTCGCCACGCCATGCTGTCCCGCTCCGGTCTCTGCGATCACCTTTTTCTTGCCCATGCGCTTCGCCAGCAGGATCTGTCCGATCACATTGTTGATCTTGTGTGCGCCGGTGTGATTTAAATCCTCGCGCTTTAAGTACATTTTCATGCCGTACTTTTCACTGAGACGCTCCGCGTAATACAGCGGTGTCTCTCTCCCGACATACTGTTCCAGATAATAGTGGTATTGTTTGAGAAATTCCGGATCGCGGATTGCTTCCTCAAATGCCGCATCCAGCTCCTCCAGGGTATTCATCAGCGACTCCGCCACATACTGTCCGCCAAATGCTCCGTAATATGCTTTCCTGTTCATGTCTCGTCTTTCCTTTCCTACTTACATTCCGCCGCACCGTCATCTTCCGGCTCACACTCCATCTGTTTTTTGCACGGCTTTTTTAAATTCTATAATCTTGATTTTACTTTTCATTCTCATTCCGTCACACAGCACTTCCACGCCGCTGCTGATATCTGCGACATCGGGGGAGAAGATTCTGATTCCTTCCGCCACATTCTCTGCGTCAAGTCCGCCTGCCAGCACAAAGGTACGCCCCTCTGCCAGCAGTTCTTCCCGGAATGCACGCACGGCACAGCACATCTCATCCTGCCCGCTCTGTTCCCAGCCGAATGTCTTTCCACTGCCGTATGCCCCGGCATCAATCACAATCCCGGCAATCCGGTGATATTCTTCCCGGCGCCATCGGCGAACCTCGGCAGGATCGCAGAGATTGACTGCCAGCCACACCGGCAGCTTCGTCTGCGCTGCGATCCGCTCCGCCTCTGCGGCGTCCACGCCATGCACCTGCAGCAGATCAAATCCTGCCCGCCCGATCTCCTCTATCATCCCGCTTTCCGGTGCAACCGTCACGGCTACTTTTCTTATATCTTTATTTAATTTCTTAAATAACTGCGTTGCTTTCTGCACTGTGACATAGCGTTTGCTTTTCTCGTACAGCACGAACCCGGCGTAATCCACACCGGTCTCATTGAGCGCTGCAATCTCATCCTCTTCTGTAATGCCGCAGATCTTGATCTTCGTCAATGTCATTCCTCCCTACCGCCGCTTCCAGCGTGCCGCCACTTCTCCCGGGTGCTCCGCCTCCATAAAGGCTCTCCCGATCAGAAATGCGTCCACGCCGCATGCTTTTAAGAATTCCACATCCTCGTCCGATACGATGCCGCTTTCCGCCACCAGAAGCTTCTCCTGCGGCACCATGCGGCTTAAGCGCTCTGTCGTGTGCAGATCAATGGAAAAATCCTTGAGGTTGCGGTTATTGACGCCGATGATCTTTGCATCCAGCTTTAACGCCCGCTCCATCTCCGCCTCGTCGTGTACCTCGACTAACGCATCCAGCCCCAGTTCCCCCGCAAGCTGGTAGAAGTCATGCATCTGCACGTCGTCTAAGATTGCCGCGATGAGAAGCACCGCATCCGCGCCGATTGCACGCGCCTCATAGAACTGGTACGGGTCAATCATGAAATCCTTGCGCAGGATCGGAAGATCGGTCATCTGCCGGATCTGCTTTAGATACGCCGTGCTGCCGTCAAAGTGATCCTCCTCCGTCAGACAGGAGATCGCATCCACGGAAGCATTGTATTCTTCGATTCTATCCAATAAGTTAATCTTGCTTTTAATTTTCCCGAGACTTGGGGATGCCTTTTTGAACTCTCCGATAATGGAAATGACATCGCCCTTAAGCGCTCCCTTAAAATCATGATGGCTGCCCTCATATGCCTCCGCCAGTTTTCGCATCCCCTGCTCCGGTATCCGTCTCTTATGTTCCGGCAGTCTTCTTTTTTTATCACTCACAATCTGATCCAGTATCATACGCTGCTCCTCTCTTCAAATGACGCCCGACAGGAAATTCTCAATCATCCGCTTTCCGTGTTCCGTGTAGATGGACTCGGGGTGAAACTGGAGGCCGACCACCGGATACTCTTTGTGCCGCATCGCCATAATCTCGCCGTCCGCGGTCTGCGCGGTGACTTTTAAGCACTCCGGCAGATCGTCCCGCTGCACCGCCAGGGAATGATACCTTGCCACCTTAACCGGCGTGTCGATTCCGGTAAAGACGCCGTCCAGACAGTGTGTGACTTCGGACTGTTTTCCGTGGAATAATGTCTTCGCATAGCTCACGGTTCCTCCGAACGCCTCGCCGATGCACTGATGTCCGAGACAGATGCCAAGAATCGGTATTTTTTTGTAAAAATGTTTTACCACGTCCATACAGATTCCCGCCTCTTTCGGACTTTTTGGTCCCGGCGAGAGCACAATGCGCTCCGGCTGCATATCTTCTATCTCCCCGATCGTAATGGCATCGTTGCGCACCACCCGGATGTCCGGCGTGAATGTTCCGATATATTGATAGAGGTTATAGGTAAAGGAATCATAGTTGTCAATCAAAAGAATCATAAGTTTTCCTCCTCCAGAAGTGTTCTTGCAAGCGCCATCACTTTATTGCAGCATTCCTGATATTCTTTTTCCGGCACGGAGTCCGCGACGATTCCCGCCCCCGCCTGTAAATAGACCTCTCTGCCCTTCTTGATCATCGTGCGGATCGTGATGCAGAAATCCATATCGCCGGAAAAATCGACATAACCGGTCGCGCCGCCGTAGAGTCCGCGACGCACCTCTTCCAGTTCCTCGATGATCTCCATCGCACGGATCTTGGGTGCACCGCTTAACGTTCCTGCCGGCAAGAAGGATGCCAACAGGTCAAACGGATGATAGCTGCCCTTTTTTCTTCCCTCCACCATGGATACGATGTGCATGACATGGGAATAATTCCGCACACTCATAAAATCCGTGACCTTGACCGTTCCGAATTCCGAGATACGCCCCATATCGTTCCGCGCCAGATCCACCAGCATCACATGCTCGGCGCGCTCTTTCTCATCTGCCAGAAGTTCTCTGCGGAGCGCTTCATCCTCCTCCTCTGACTTTCCTCTCGGTCTGGTCCCTGCGATCGGGCAGGTAAATACGCGCTTTCCCTGCTGTTTTACCAGCATCTCCGGCGAACTTCCGATCACCTCAAAATCACCGAACTGAAAGTAATAAAGATACGGCGACGGATTCAACTCGCGAAGCTCCTTATAGAGGGAGAAACCGTCACGTCCGGTCTCCACCGTCCAGCGCTGGGAGAGCACCGTCTGAAAGATATGTCCTTCTCTGATATAGTGTCTGATCTTCTCCACCTTCGCGCTGTACGCCTCTGGCGTATCCGACTTTTTGCGGATGACGCCGTCCCTTTTTGCGCCTTCCGCCAGTGCTGTCTTCTCCGTCTTACGCTGCGTGTCCTCTTCCGCACATATACGTTCGCATCCGCCCTCCGGCTGCGCCACCTCTTTGGTCACGTGCCCGGTGTCCTCTTCACACCTGCTGTCACATCCGCCCTCTGTACGCTCCGGATGCATGGCGCGCCGGATCATCTCTTCCGCCGTCACGCCGGCACGCTTTCTTCCTTCCTCCGTCTCCTTCTCTAAGACAACCGCGGTCAGCGTCTCCGCCACATAGTCCATCACGATAAACGCTTTCATCAACATCAGCTGAATCGTCTCAATCCCGATCTCATCCGGATTCTTCTCCGGCAGTTTTTCCGAGTAGCGGATAAAATCGTAGCCGACATTTCCCACCAGTCCGCCGGAAAAGTTCAGTTCGTCGTTCTCCTTATGAATCTCAAATTCGTCATAGTATTCTTTTAACAGCGCTAACGGATTACCTCTGCGCACCTCGCGCTCCCCGCTCTTTTTTGTGATGACAAGCGAATCCCCCTCCGAGGAGATCAACTCCTCCGGTTCCCCCAAAAACGTATACCGGTCATAATTCTTGTCATAGCTCTCGAGCAGAAATCCCTTTCTGCTTCCGACCAGATTCTCGTACATGGCCGTCGGCGTCTCGTTCACAATGCTGACTGTTTTTTTGTAGACCTTATAGATGCGCTTCATAAATCCTCCTCTTTCTCATTTTGATTCTTAGGACACGTTTTCCATGAATCAAAAAAAATCCCTGACCCGGTAAACCGGATCAGGGACGAATATCTCGTGGTGCCACCCTTCTTCTCTTATCATGCCTGGCTTTTCTATCCTCTTCGCAGCCGTCCTCCCCGGATGTTTCTGACAGAAGATACAAAAAGCGGATACCTCCAAACTGGAAATATCCGCCACCAATCATGTAAAGACTCTCAGATACAGATGTTCTCTATATCGTACCCCTGTAACGTGAGGACACGGCTTCCGCTACTCGGCTGCTGTTATGTGCCTTTCACTTTGCTCTCGCAAATCCATTCCATCCATACTATCCTGCCTGCTCCCACCGCCCCAGGCTCTCTGTGAAGAATCGTACAGTGTACTCCTTTTGCTCAACGATTTCTCATTTATTTGTTAGTAGTTTATCGCACTAATGTGGCAATGTCAAGAAGTTTTTTATTTTCCCGTCACCTTTTTTTCTATCAATATGATATACTTTAAGCATTGATCCTGTTACAGGAAATGGAGGAACTCTCAGATGAACAATGATGTATTTGAAACAATGCCCGTACCGAAAGCCTATTTCAAGATGGCTCTGCCTGTGGTGTTCGGCATGGTCATCAGCCTTGTATACAATATGGTCGACACATGGTTTATTGCAAAGACCCAGAACACCAGCCTCGTCGCCGGCGTCTCTCTCTGCGCCCCGGTGTTCAGTCTTATGATTGCATTCGGTGATATTTTCGGGCTTGGCGGAAGTTCCGCCATCTCAAGACTTTTCGGGAAAAAAGATTATGACACCGCACGGCGGATCAGTGCCTTCTGCCTTCTCGGCTCCATCTTCTTCGGCATTGCTGTTGCCGTTCTGATGCTGCTTTTCCAGACACCCATTCTGCATCTTCTGGGTGCCAGGGACGATACCATCGCCTATGCCGGCGCCTATTACCGCTTTCTGGTTCTCGGCTGCCCTGCCATTATCTTTAATATTGTCCCGGGGAATCTGCTCCGCACAGAAGGTCTGGCAAATGATGCCATGATTGGTTCCGTTATCGGCGCTGTGTTTAATATTTTTTTAGATCCCGTTTTTATCTTCTCTCTGCATATGGGTGCCGGCGGCGCCGCACTAGCCACCATCCTGAGCAATCTGCTTGCCGACTGCTATCTTGTGTGGGTTGTATTCAAAAAAGCAGGGCATCTGTCGATGTCCTGCCGCGAAATGCATATTTCATCCGGTCATGTCCGTGACATTCTGCTGATCGGAATTCCGGCTTCCATCACGAACCTGATGCAGAGCTTTGCGGTACTCCTCACCAACCGTTTTCTGTTGCCTTACGGTTCTGATAAAGTTGCCGCTCTTGGCATTGCCTTAAAAGTCAACATGATCACCATGTTGATTCTGGTCGGTTTCGCCTTCGGCGCGCAGCCGCTCCTCGGCTACTGCTACGGTGCAGACAACCGCGAACGCCTGAAACAGTTCCTGCATTTTGATCTGCTCGTGCAGCTTCTCATTGCGCTCGTTTTCACAGCCGCCGCCTGTGTTTTTGCTCCGCACATCATCCGCATCTTCATGCAGGATGACGCCATCGTGGCCTCCGGCGCCCTGATGCTCCGCTGCCTCATGATTACCGCCCCCGTGATCGGCGTGATCTTAGTCTTCACCACACTGTTCCAGGCAGCCGGCATGGCGCTTCCCGCTTTTCTGATGTCCATCAGCCGCCAGGGCGTGCTGCTCGTGTTGTGTATGCTGCTCTTTTCTTCCCTGTTCGGCTACATGGGAATTCTGCTCGCACAGGCGGTCTCCGATGTTCTCACCGGAATTCTGGGCTTCCTTCTGCTGCGCAGATCAAAAATACTGCTCTGATGCGCCGTGCGTCACACCGTCTCTGCACCATGTTCCGCTTCCCCGCGGTAAGTGCATATCTGCCATGTATCCTTTCCGTTTCTCTTTGAGCGGTACATGGCTTCATCCGCATTGCGGTAAACCTGTTCAAACGTATCTCTTGCAGTATTATGCTTCCCGATGTTAACGACCACCGCACCGATAGACATGGAAGACTTTACGTGTTCCGGCAGAAGGGCAATCTTCTCCTTGTACAGCGCCGCAACCCTTTTGGCATACTCCTGAATCTCTGCCTCGTCCGTGATTCCTTTCAAAAACAGGCAGAACTCATCCCCGCCAAGTCTGCCACAGAGATGTTCCTTCTGACAGGTCTCGCGGATCGCTGTGCCGAGTGTCCGCAGCACTTTGTCGCCGATATCATGTCCGTAGTGATCATTGATCTCCTTAAAATTGTCCACATCCATCATAAACATGGTGCCGGCACCGTTCTGGTACAGTTCGTCAAGCATGGAAATCTTAAACTGCTCTCTGTCCCAGAGCCCGGTCAGCGCGTCCACATGCGCAGACATCTCCGCCTGATCCAGCCGGTTATAGTGTTCCGTCATATCAATCGCCCGGATGAGGTATCCCTGATTCTCCCCCATCTCGTTTAACTGCTCTGCCCACACGTCAAAAAGAGCGTCCTTGATCGGCACCCGCTGCCCGTGTCCGAGCAGAATCTCATCGAATTCCATATAACGGTCAATCCTGTCATATTTCTTCATCATTGGAAAATTTTCCTTGATTCTACCGTTAAAATACAAAATACGGTTTGCGGTGTCCACGATCACAATTCCCTCATTGGAATTAAACAGCGCATTTTCTCCTGCAAGCTGTACCGAATCAAAATATTCACAGCGCAAAAGTGCATTCATCACGCAGATCGCGCTTCCCATCACACCTAGAAATGACACTTCATATCCACCCGTAATTCCGGCTGCACGAATGGCAAGCGGCAGCCACGGACAGACAAGCGCACACAGCATCCAGCTAAATCTGCGTTTTTCCAACCGCGTTCCATGCTTCATGGCACGTAAGAATGCACATGCAGCCCCACAGCACATCACTGCTACATAGCCGACAAACAGATAGAATCCGACGCCGTATTCTAACACCAGTCTCGGCGACGGACCGGAATACTCCATTGCCATGCTCTTATAAAAAATATGATTCTCTTCCGTGGTAAACAGCAGGTATATACAGAGCACCGAAAATGCCGCCTCAAACCAGTAAATGATTTTGGGCAGTGCAATGCGGCAGAACTCCGCAAAAAACCAGGTAAACCCGATGACCAGAAAAAGTTCCCCGAAATATTCTACTTTTACCGCAGTAAGCACACTCCCGAGATCAGCTGCTGTTACCTCAAGCAAAAATCCAAGCACATAAATCACCGACGCCAGCGCAAATAAAATACTTCCGACCTGCGCTCTGGAAGGTCTCGCCTGTGTTATTTTACATACCGTATATATGCAGAGTCCCATCGCTGCCAGCTGGAACGCAATATAAACATGATAAAAAGAAATCATCTGTATCTTAATCCTTTCTTAACACATCAAACGATTTCATTTTACTATTCTTTTCGTCGCATTGCAATCCTCCGCGCACCGGATTGCGCAATTTTACGTCTCCATATGCCGCATTGCCTGCACCATCGCCATAAAGTCCTGCTCCTTTAACAGCGCGATTCCCTGTTCTTCATCTCCTAAAACCATCAGTACATCCCCCGGCTTTATGTCAAAAATTTTCCTCGCCTTTGCCGGGATCACTATCTGCCCTTTTTCACCGACCTTCACCATTCCAAACGCATGCTTTCCCTTCGGCGGAAACGGCAGGCGCGTCTCCCCGTCCTCATAATTGACCAGTTCATCCAGCGTCACATCAAACACCTCGGCGATCAGCCGGCTCTTCTCCACATCCGGGAGGGACTCTCCCGTCTCGTATTTGGAAAGCGTCTGTCTGGACACATCAATCTTCTCCGCCAGTTCCTCCTGCGTCATTCCACGCATCTTCCGCAGCATCATCAGATTATCCTTGAACATGTTTTCTCTCCTTTTTCTCTCCAATCACACACCATCTTATGACCGGAATTCTTTTTATCAGCTCATAGAGAAGATAGCCGCCCGCGTAGGCTGCAATTCCCGACAAAAGGTAGGCTGCACCCCCCGTAACTTTGGTGTACCGGTCCAGAAAATATGCCGCCGCAGAGAGCGCCAGATAATGGAACAGATACAGTCCGTAGCTCTTTTTAGAAAGCCACTCCGTCTTTTGCGACGTCCGGTTACCCCAGCGCTTCATTCCTCCCAGGACTGCCAGACACACCGTCCAGCCGTACAAAATGGAAAACGGACTGTTTACCACCGGCTCCTCTGCATAATTTTCTCCGAAATAATACCGCACATAAAAAACTGCCAGCACCACAGCCGCGGCAGCAAGCGGGACGCACACGCGCGCCAGACGGTCAGTCACTTTTTCATGGGAAAAGACATAGTAGCCCAGAAGGAAGCAGATGCCGTATATTCCGAAACGATACACACAGATCACCGGCGTATTTAAGATCTGGGCAGCTCCCCAGACGGGAATCACAAGCAGAAAAAGGACGGGCAGCGCAGCTTTTTCACCAAACGCATACAACCGGTCTTTTTCTATTTTGCGAAGCAGCACCAGCAATACCGACAATACCCAGAGCACCTGGATGTACCACAAGATCCCGACTCCGGATAAGACCATGATCAGATACCCGGCCGCCTTCGGCACTTTCTCCCACGACTGGTCAAACACATGGCTGAATGCCATGTTGAAATACCCCTGGATCCACCAGAACACAAACAGACCGATCGTCGAGGGCACCAGAAGCTTTCTCGTTCTTCCCGCAAGAAATTCCCGGTCGGTATGTCCTTCCAGATAATATCTGGCGCACATTCCAGACACTAAAAACAACAGCACCATAAACCACGGATACAGCAGGTACTGCACGGCATCCTGATACTGTACCTCCCAAAACGGTCCGATCACTCCCGCCGTCACCACACCGTTATACATAAAAATCACATGGTATAAGACCACGAGTCCCACCGTGATCCAGCGGATGTTATCCAGATAGTGTCTTCTCATATTTTTCCCACCTTTGCTCTATATTTTAACTCAAGTATAACAAAAATGGAATGGCCGCTCCACCGCGCTTCCATTCCATTTTTTACGCTTTCTGTTAAAAATCGTTGCATTTCTCTTATCGTCTGTTGTGCAGGCAGAATTCCGTCAAGGATTACATCTCTTGCACGGATCATATCCGGCTGCAATCAGTTCCTCCCTGCTTCCGGAGAATGCCGCCTTGTTTTCCGGCGACATCTGCGCGACACTCGAGCAGGATGGCCGGTGAAACTTTTTTGTATTCGTGTTGAGCACGTATTCTCCTGTCACGTCCGCTGTGCTGCCCACGGCGGCGTCTCCTCCGGATGCCTGCGCCGCGCTGTCTACGGTATCTGCCGCCCCGGATGTTCCCGTGGTGTCCGCAGCTCCCGCCGCATCTGTCACCGCAGCACCTGCCGCGACCTCATCCCCGTCCCGGTAATCCTGCGTCGCGTCCACGCTCCAGCTAAGGGAGGTTCCGTCACTTGTGACCGTGATGGTTCCCTGCAGATCCGTCCGGTAGAGCGCTGCCCCGCACGCCTTCACCCGGTCCAGTACCGTGCGCGTCGGATGACCGTAGGAGTTCCCCGCGCCCGCACTGACCACGACCGCCGCAGGCGACACGGCGCGCATAAACGCTTCTGAGGAAGACCCTTCACTCCCGTGATGACTTGCCAGATACACATCCGAATCCAGCGTCACACCGGAGTCAAGCATCGCCTGCTCTTCGGCTTTTCCGGCGTCACCGCAGATTAAAAAGCTGGTGTCGCCGTACACAAGGCGGATTCCGACGGAGTTATCGTTATCCTCCTTCGGATCATAGGCTTCGGGGCAGACCACCGTAAAAGAGGCATCGCCAAGCGTGTAAGTGTCTCCCACTGCCGGATAGGCGAGTGCGATATCCTGCTCCTTTATCACGCGCTCAAACGACTCATAGACCCTGGTATCCGTCACATAATCGGGAGCAAGCACCTGCCCGCAGGAAAATGCATGCAGGGCGCCGACCACACCGTTTAAGTGATCCGCATCGTAGTGGGAGGCGATCACGTAGGCGAGTTCCTCCACGCCCTGTTCCTTCAGGTAACTTACCACAAACGAGGAGTAGTCCCTGTTGCCGCCGTCGATCAGCATATACGCTCCGCCCTGCTCCACCAAAACGGCATTGCCCTGACCGACATCCAGAAATGTCACCGACAGCGTTCCGTCCGGTGTCTGCCCTTCCCCCGGCTCTGCCATCCCATCTGTCGATGAGCCGCCATTCTCCTGATGCTCTGCCATCTGCTGCTCCGACATCTGACCGTCCTGCAAGGCTCCCCCGGACAGTGCCGCCTGCTGCTTTACCGCCTGCCCGTCCGATGCCGCCCCGCATCCCGACAGCAAAAGAAGCAGGGCCGCACAAAGTGCCGCTGCCCCGCTTCTGATTCTGCTGCTGTTATCTCTCTTTTTCTTCTGCTTCCCCGCTGTCTGCATGTTCTTCTTCCTCTTCCATAAAATACATGCGCGCAGCGAAATCCTGAAAATACCGCACCTCATTGTTGTATCCGGTTCCGCCGAACGCCTGTTTAAGCTTCACTCCATGATACATTAACATATCTCCGGCTGCATGGCAATCCTCGATCTCCCCGTCCATCTTCTTAAATCTGGCGATCAGATCCAGCGCCAGCGAATCCTGCCTGATATGTACCGGTGAGACGGTATTGACCAGATCCCCGAAATCCTTGATATTATATTTCAGGCTGCGGTTATAGAAATGATACCGCGCATCGGGCTTTAATCCCTTCGCGTGATAGCTGTGATACTGGGTATTCGGTACGACCAGCTTCTGCATCAGCATGCCGACCGCGCGCGTCTGATCTTCCGACACGCAGGTCCACTCCATCTGATTTCCCGCGCTCTGGGAGAGTGCACTTTCATGCGCCCCCTCTCCAAATGTCCTTCCGCGGTAAAAACGTCCCTTCTGCAATACTTCACGCCACTGTTTGTACAGTGCGATCTGTGCCTTTACCGCCGCAAAATCCTCGCGGGACAGATCACAGAAATTGCACTCATAGCCGCAGATGCCGAACGCCGCCACAGCGAACCGTGTCTCAAGCGGCGTCACGCGGAGCGTCTGGTGGTTCGGGCATGCCGACACATGGGCGCTCACAACGGACATCGGATAGCCGTAGGAATAGCCGGTCTGGATCTCTGCCCGGCAGAGCGCATCCGTGTCGTCGGACGCCCAGATCTGCGGAAAATAGGATAAAATTCCAAGATCGAACCGGTTGCCGCCCGCCGAGCATCCCTCAAAGAGAATGTCCGGGAAACGCGCGGTGAGCTCTCTCATGCACCGGTACAGTCCCAGCACATAGCGGTGTGCCACCTCTCCCTGCCGCTCGGGCGGAAGTGCTGCGGAATAGTAATCCGTAAACGTCCGGTTCATATCCCATTTGACATAGGAGATCTCCGCCGAGGAAAATACCTTTGTCATCGTCTCGATGATATAGTCCTGCACTTCCGTTCTCGTAAGATCCAGGATGCGCTGATTGCGGCCCTCCGCATGCGGTTTCCCCGGAATCTCGATCGTCCAGTCCGGATGCGCCTGATAGAGATGGCTGTTCACATTCACCATCTCCGGCTCCACCCAGATACCGAAATCCAGTCCGAGCTCCTTGATCTTTCTTCCGAGTCCCGCGAGACCTCCCGGAAGCTTCTTCTCGTTGACTTCCCAGTCACCGAGGGAATGTGCGTCATCATTGCGCTCGCCGAACCAGCCGTCGTCCATCACAAAAAGCTCCACGCCGGCTTCCTTTGCCTTCTTCGCCAGAGCAAGCAGCTTTCTCTCATTGATGTCAAAGTACGCAGCCTCCCAGCTGTTTAACAGCACCGGGCGCACCTTGTGCTTAAATGCCCCGCGCACGATGTGCTCCCGCACGAATGCGTGCATGCACTGGCTCATACCGTTGTAACCCTCGCGGGAATACGCCATGACCGCTTCCGGTGCCGCAAAGTTCTCCCCCGGAGCCAGCAGCCAGGAAAATGACTGCGGATTGATGCCGGCAGTCAGGCGCAACTTGCCGTAGCCGCTCACTTCCGCCGCCTCATAGTGGTTGCCGCTGTAGATGAGGTTGCATCCGTAGCACTCTCCGGTATCCTCCGTCGTATCCGTCTTTGCAATCATGACGAACGGGTTGGCACGGCTGGAGGAGGTTCCCGTGTAGGACGCATTGACATGTTTTCCCGCCTCCATGCGCGTATCGGAGCGGTGCATCTCCCTCGCCCACGCACCGGTAAAGGTTGTAAACACATACTCTGCCGGATCAAAGTCGATCTGGGTACTCATCAGGCGATTCAAACGGACCGTCTCCCCGCTCTCATTGAAGAGAACGGCGCTTCGCACAATCGCATCGCACTCTGCGTAGACGTCATAATGAAGTTCCAGAACAAGATCATAGGAATGGTCGCGCAGCCTTATGCTAAGACGCTGCGCCTCCCCTTTCTCGTCGTAAGCTCCCGGGAGATCTCCGTTTTCTGTCTCCGCCGTCTTTTCCGTGACCTCATAGCTTTCATAGCGGAAGTCCGAAGTGGTACTGCCGTCCGCGTGCACGATCTCCACAAACGGTTCGCGGATGTCCCCTTTTCCGTAGGAGGACATCTCAAGCCGCATGTCCTCCAGGGAGAACGCCGGATGCTCCCCGTCGCAGAGATTCGTATTTCCCGGTGCAAATGTATGCTTCTCCACCAGCGGAGCAACATCACACTCCGCCGGATGCTCCGGCAGTGTCAGGTGCCTTCCGTAATACAGGTGCTCCAAATGCCCTGTCTCCATTCTCCGGAAGCAGTATGTTGTCTGCGCCGTCTCCAGCACAAAAATATGTCCGTCCGCTTTTATCATTTAGTATGCCCCTTTCTTGACCTGCTCTGCGATCTCGGCAACCTTCTCCTCCGTCAGAATATACTTTTTGTGGAAAATGAAAATGCCGCACAGAAGGCAGACCATCGGGAGAATCGTCATCGTCATGCGCAGTCCGACCACCGAAGATGCGGCAGCCGTCGCAACTGCTGCTGTATCGGTCGTATCGTTGCTCAGATTGCAGATCTGTAAGCAGATGGATGCAATCAGCGCCGCCACGCCGCTCGCCAGTTTGACCACGAAGGTCTGCATGGAAAAGATCACGCTCTCGTCACGTCTGTGATTTTTCAGCTGTCCGTAGTCCACGGTATTGGCGAGGAACACCGTCGTCAACACCGTCAGCACACCGTTTGCCCCAAAGATGAAGAAGCCCGGGATAAACAGCAGTACCACATTGGACATATTGGTAAATGCCAGTACCAAAAGCACCACATAACCGATGATTGCCATGGCAAATCCTGTGTAGAACACCTGGATGGTTCCCATGAATTTGCGCAGCAGCGGGAATAAGATCATCATGGACAGAATCTGTACCGCCCCGCCGAACGTATTGAACAAGGTGTAGCTGTTATACCAGCCCTCGCCGCCGAAATCGTATTTAAAGAAATAGATGACGAGGTTTGAGGTTGTATAGACCGCACAGTTGATGAGAACGATGGTGATCACGACCGTCATCGCCTGGTCGTTCTGAATCAGTGCACGGAACATCTGTCCCACGGACGGGGAATCCACATTGACCGTGGATTTTTCCTTGACATTGACGCAGGTGATCGTCGTAAAGAGCACAAATAAAATCGCAATAATCAGCGCAAACCACTTGAATCCCACGCGCTCATCCCCGCCGCCGAGACGGTATACGCATAACATCGTGATGATTGTGATGATGGCAGAGCCGACACCCGCACAGGAGCGCGCCATCGTGGAAAGTCCCTCACGCTCTTTGCCGCCCTCGGTAAACGCCGGAATCATTGACCAGTAAGGGATGTCCATCATCGTGTACGTCACACCCCAGAGTACATAGGTGACTGCTGCATAGGCCACCAGACCGCCTCCGTCAAGTGCCGGCGGTGCAGAAAACATCAGGTAGAGCATGATGGCATTTAAAATCGTTCCGATGAAAAGCCACGGGCGGAATTTTCCCCATCTTGTTCTTGTCTTGGCGACAACCACGCCCATGATCGGGTCGTTGAACGCGTCAAACACACGTGCCGCAAGTAAGATCACGCCCATTGCAAACGCGCTCACCCCGAGAATATCCTGATAATAATACAGTATGTAACTTGCGGAAAGCATGTACACCATGTCTTTTCCGACTGCTCCCAGTCCGTAGGAGACTTTTTCTTTTCCTGTCAGTTTCATGTGATCCTCCAATTCTGCGCCCTCGCGCTCCCCTTATCTCTTCTCCATTGCAAGCTCTACCACGCGGTAGGCTCCGTCGTAAATTCCTGCTGCCTTGTTCTTCTCGATGCAGTCGCACATATCGTTAAGCAGCGCATCCTCGTTTAAGAACAGATCCAGCATCTGTACCGTGTGCGGAATATCTCTGCACTCTAACGTGCCGTCCCCGATCTCTGCGGAGTGGATGGCGCCCCACTGCTCATGCCCGCCGACACGCTTGATAAACAGCTTCGGCACCGGGTAGAATGCCAGCTCGCTCGGCTTTGTCACAAGCACATCACAGCTTCTCATCAGAAGGTTCGTGCAGTAGACTGCCTCGAAAATATTCTCGTGCCAGAAGCCGTGGATGCCGCTTACCTCACCGGCAAGTGCCTGTGCGGCAAACTCTGTCGTATCCTTCCAGTTGTTGAAGTGCTCCGTTGCAAACTTCTTCATTCCCGGGATCTCGCCGAGCAGTTCTTCCCAGACATTGCGGTAATCGCCGACATTCACATACAGTGTAGCCCTGCCGTCCTCAATCGCAGGGAGCAGATGTTTGATGATGGAAGCAAAAATCTCTCTCTGTGCTCCCGCTCCTCCGATCGTGAGAAGGAAACGCATCGGCTTTTTCTCTCTCTTGCGCGCCCGTCTCGCCTCACAGTCCGCCTCGATGTTACTCACCAGCTCATGGTCGATGTAATGTCCCGTATAGATCAGATCTTCCTTAGGCATCGGGCGAAGAACGTCGGCTCCCTGCATGCCGTTTAAGATGCGGTAGCCCTGGTAGGCGTAATGCGTCTGCACGGTGTGAATGCTTCCCTCCGATAAATGCAGCGCCATCGGCCAGTTATCCGGGATCGCGTTGACCACATGCTTCATTCCCGCATGGATCGCCGCCTGCGCCGGCCACACGTGCGTCGCCACCACCGGAATCTCCTTCGGCACATTCGCATAGACCGGAGCCATCAGTTCCGCGTTTTTCTGATCTGCGGCATTGTAGGAAAGCTTCCGGAAGCCTTCATAGTTCATCGGCTCCCAGACCAGACGGTTAAACAGTCTGCTCTTCTGGGAAAGTCTTGATCCCAGGGAATACAGATCATTCTGCGCGCCAATGACCTTTGTGCAGGTCGTCTGCTGGTAGGAATTCAAGTCCATCCAGTACGGTACATAGCCCATGGAATGTGCCGCGGATGCGATCGCCATGGAAATGCGGTAATGTCCGAATCCCATGCGGATATTGCCGACAATGATTCCCTTTTCAGTGTCAAATCCCACGTTTTCTCCCGTCTCTCCCACACGGATGTCATGTACGCCCAGCATATCGCCGATGTATTCATTCTTCTTCACGATTGCAGGATAATCTGCCCCTGCATCGTCCCCGAATTTTTTTGCATATTTCTTTTTCGACTTTACCGCTTTCCGGTATACCTTATCCGGCATCGGATTGCCGAAAATAACTTTTGATTTTTCTTCCATTGCCTGTGTTCCCTTTCCTCTCTTACAATCTCTGTCGCTCTGCTCCTGCCGCAAAGTGCAGTTCCACCGGTTCGGTCTGTGCATTCCGGATGACAAGCCGCGCCTCGCCGCTCTCACCCGTCGTCTTTATGTAAGTGCCGCCCATTCCGCCCTCCAGCGAGATGACGGACGGTCCGATCAACTCCACCGGTCCGCTTACCTCAAAGCTTACCGGCTCATTGAAGAAGCTTAGCAGATTGCCGTATTCGTCCCGCGCCTCAATCCGGATGGCCGCCACATCGTAGGTGCTTTTCTCCTGAAGTCCCGTATGATCCGCCCGTGCAAAAAGTACCACCTTTGTCATCGGCTTTTTGATGAGTTCCGCGGTCACGCCGCCGTCCGACACCGCCTCAAACCGGTATGTCGTGGAAGTGCCGCCCCAGTCTCCGATATAGCGGTTATAGAGCACCACCGCCTCGGTCGGCTTCATGTGATAAAGGAGCAGCATCTTGAGCGCCGTCACATACACGGATTTCGGAAGATGCGACAGTCCGTAGCGCGCGGTCGCATTCAACGCATCCTTGATTCCCTTTCCCTGCGCCGGGGTAAAATGTTCGCCCTTCTCGATCGCGTCTCCGATATAATCGTCGATCACGAGCGGTCCGTGCGGCAGATGTTTCCACGGGGAATCCTCTCTTTTGTATTCCTTGATAAAACGGTCGTTTTTGTACATCCGCACACTGTCCGCGTTGGTAAAAATATAGGTCTCGCCGCGGTTGCAGCCCGGGTGTTCCCCTATGTCCATGGAAGAACTCAGTTCCAGAACCGTATGTTCCTCCTGCTGACACTCATAGACCTTCGCCGCCAGCTTCGGATTACGGAACATATCCATCACGCCGTGGTAACAGATGCGGTCCCCGCTGCCGAAATCCTTGTGTGTGTTGTAGTCGAACATGCACCAGCCGAAGCTTCCTGCAATGTCGTCCTCCGCAGCCGCCGCGTCGAGCACCCGCACATGGCGCAGCGCATGTTCCGCGCGGTGTTCCTCCCAGTCGAATGCCTTGGTCGGATACATGTGGCCGTTGTACTCGCTGATCAGATACGGCTTTTTCGGATCGGACGTCACCTCCGCCTTTTTCTCACATCCCTGGTTCGTGCCGTCGTGCACAAAATCATTGTAAGTGTAGACGTCTTCCAGAAGACTGCTCTTTTTGTGCGCACGCACACCGCCCGTCGGTCTGGATGGATCGAGTTCGTGCGCCGCCGCGTTCGTCCTGCGGTAAAAATCATCATCGTCCTGTGACTCGTTGATGCGCACGCCCCAGAGAATGATGGACGTGTGATTGCGGTACTGCATCACCATATCGCGCACATTTATAACCGCCTGGTCCTTCCACGCCTCATCGCCGATGTGCTGCCATCCCGGGATCTCCATAAATACCAGAAGTCCGATTCTGTCACACTGGTCGATAAAGTAATGGGACTGCGGGTAATGGGATGTCCGCACGGCATTGACGCCAAGCTCGTATTTTAAAATATCCGCGTCCATCCGCTGCATGGATTCCGGCATGGCATATCCCACATACGGATAGCTCTGATGGCGGTTGAGTCCGCGGAGCTTTACTTTTTTACCGTTCAGATAAAAACCGTCCGCCTTAAACTCGGCATGCCGAAAGCCTGTGACCGTCACATTTTCATCCAGCACCTTTTCATCCCGGATGAGCTGTGTGCACACCTCATAGCAGACCGGATGAACGGTGTCCCACGGCAGAACGGATTCCACCGTATAGTCAAGCACAAGCTTTGTTCCGTTCAGTTCACATTCGCCCAGAAGACGGTAGCCGCTCTCGCCGCATCTTCTGATCTTCTGTCTGACCCTAAGATTCTCCCCGCCGCCGTCCGCCGTAATCTCGGAGATCAGTCTGCCGGAATCACCGGAAAGATCTCCCCGCACAAACACATCTTTCAGATAGGTTTTCTCCTTGATGTCGAGCCACACCTCACGGTAGAGTCCGCCGTACGTCATATAGTCAATCACAAATCCAAACGGCGGTATATTCACGCTCTCCCTGCTGTCCACCTTGACCACCAGCGTGTTGCGGATGCCGTAGACGGCATCGTCGCTGACGTCCATCGTGAATGCCGTGTAGCCGCAGTGATGTTCCCCGATCTTCTTCCCGTTCCAGTAGACTTCGCTCTCATGCGCCGCCCCGTCAATCGTGAGCAGCAGACGTTTTCCTTTCCATTCTTCCGGAATATAGACATCTCTGCGGTATCCGCTGACCATCTGGTAAACAGATTCGTCAAAATAGTGAAGCGGTGTCTCCTTTGCCGTGTGTGGAAGCCGTACCGGAGTCATATTTCCCACGTCGAATCCATCGCCCAGCATTTCTTCCGTAAATTGTTCCGAAAACTTCCAGTCATCATTTAAATATACTCTATTTTCCATGTTCTACCTTCGCCTGCCACCTTCCTGCATTGTCACGCTTTTATCTGGCTGCCTCCTGCACCACGATTCCGTTTACAAGAATCGAAACCACCTCATCGAGCGCCTCCATATAGGAAATCCCGCTCTGGATCAGGATGTCTCTCTGGAAAAACTGTTCTACAGTGGCTTCCAGCATCATCTTTACGATCGGAATGCTGACCTTGCGTACCACGCCTTCCGCCATTCCCTGCTCGAGAAGCTGGATCGTTGTCTCCCAGCCGGTTTCCAGCCGCTTTTCCACCTGCTTGTAAATCACCGGATACTTGTCCTTTAACAGATAAAGCTGTCTGAAATCCACATCCCGGTAACTCTCCGGAATCACTCCGAGAATCCGTCTGATCTTCTCCACCGTAGAGAGTGCGTCGTCCTCCACGATCTGCTGTTCACTCTCCTTGATGGAATCGAACATGTAATCCACCATTGCAAGAAACATCGACTCCTTGTCCCGGAATACGGTATATATGGTCTTTTTACTCATTCCAAGGATTTTTGCCACATCGTCCATGGTAAACTTCAGGCCTTTCTCATTGAACGCCTTGATCGTTCCCTCCAGAATCACTTCTTTCTGCTGCATCTATGTCACCTCCTCTTTTGGAAACTATTTTTCTTTTTCTGGTTTCCTTTATTCTATCATGATTTCCCTTTCCTCACAAGAAACCGAATTCACAAAATCAGTTTCCATTTTTTGTATAAATGTACTAAATTCCGGTCTTTCTGCCGCCTGCGCGTTCTTGCAATCCCGCCGTACAATGGGTATAATATGGTTAATTACAGACATGGAGGACATCATGGAAAACGATCATATCAGAACGATTCTTAACAATATTGAAAACGGAACACTCACCGCGAGTGAAGCCTACGCCCAGTTAAAACTGGCTCCTTTTGAGGATCTCGGGTACGCCAAGGTCGATCATCACCGCGAAGTGCGCCAGGGAGCGCCGGAAGTGATCTACGGTGCCTCCAAGACAAAAGAACAGATCGAGGGCATCACGAACAGTCTGCTCGCCCACTGTCCGGAGAATATCTTAATCACGAGGCTCTCCCCGGAATCCGCGGCCTACCTTGCCGAGCGTTTTACGCTGTTCTACGATGAGGCTTCCCGCATCGGCATTGTAAACCGCACGCCGCATATCACAGCGGAGGGAACCATCGTCGTAGCCACGGGAGGCACGAGCGACATTCCCGTTGCAGAGGAGGCTGCCTTAACGGCAGAAGTGCTCGGCAACAAGGTCGTACGCGTCTATGACGTTGGCGTCGCGGGGCTGCACCGTCTGCTCTCCAACATGGAGCTGCTCTCATCCGCCAATGCCATCGTCGCTGTCGCAGGCATGGAGGGAGCTCTCGCCAGCGTCATCGGCGGTCTCGTGGACTGCCCTGTCATCGGCGTTCCCACAAGCGTTGGGTACGGTGCCAGCTTTCACGGCATCTCCGCGCTGCTCTCCATGCTCAATTCCTGCGCCAGCGGCGTGTCTGTCGTCAACATCGACAACGGCTTCGGCGCGGGCTACCTTGCAAGCATGATCAACCACATCGGCGGCTGATCACACCATCCATCACTCTAACAGGAGGTTTCTTCTCACTATGAAAACAATTTATCTGGAATGTAATATGGGTGCTGCCGGAGATATGCTGATGAGTGCCCTTTATGAGATCTGCGATCAGAAAGAATGGTTTTTGCACAAGATGAATACTGTCTTTGCCCCTTATCATATCGTGCTTTCCCCGGAATCCGCCGTAAGCTGCGGTATCAGCGGAACCCACATGAAAGTCACGGTGGACGGTACCGAGGAGGTTTCTCTCGATGTCAATACAGGTGAAGGACATGCCCATCACACGCACGCAGAAAGTCCCGCCGCGTCCGGTGCGCACGAAGAGTCCGATTCTGCGGGGGACGCACACACCCACACGCACACCACCTACACCGCCGTCTGCGAGGAGATTGCATCCCTTGATCTTCCCACGGAGGTAAAGGAGGATGCGCTCGCCATCTACCGTCTGCTCGGAGAGGCGGAGGCAAAAGTGCACGACACCACGTTAGAGCAGATTCATTTTCACGAGGTGGGAACCCTCGACGCACTCGCGGATGTGGTCGGCTGCGCGCTCTTAATCCGCACGATCGCGCCGGAGCAGATTCTCGCGTCGCCCCTTCACGTCGGAAACGGCTTTGTAAAATGTGCGCACGGCGTGCTGCCGGTTCCGGCCCCGGCGACCGCCGAGCTTCTGCGCGGCATTCCGTTCTACACCGGCTCCGTGACCGGCGAACTTTTAACCCCGACGGGCGCTGCCATCCTGCACTACTATGTGCTGCGCTATCTCCCGATGCCTACCATGACCGCATCGGAGATCGGTTACGGCATCGGCTCGAAAGATTTCGGCATTGCGAACTGTGTCCGTGCTTTTCTCGGCGACACCGCCTCCCACCTCACCGCAGAGGAAGCCGAGGAGTCCTACTCCTGTGACGATACCATTTTATCGATCTCCTGCAACATCGACGATATGACCGGCGAGGCGCTGGGACTTGCAACGGAGATCTTTATGGCAGCCGGGGCGCTGGACGTCTTTACAATCCCGATCCAGATGAAGAAAAACCGTCCCGGCATTCTCTTAACCTGCCTGTGCGAGATGGAGGAACGTGAAAAATTCACAGGGCTTTTCTTCCTCCATACTTCGACCAGAGGCGTGCGCTACCAGGTGTCCGAGCGCGCGAAGCTGGAATCCACTTTTGAGACGCGCAAGACCTCGTACGGCAATATCCGCATCAAAAAAAGTTCCGGCTACGGCATTCAGAAGGAGAAAGCGGAATTTGAGGATTTAAAATCCGTTGTTTTAAAAAACCACTGCGCCCTCTCTTTAAATGAAGTCGAAAAATCCCTGCACTAAAAAACGTGCGGGAGGCTGCACATACCGCAGTCTCCCGCACGTTTTTTGTGTAATGTAATGAATCCCGGTCTACAGGTTTTCCTCTTCGATCGTAAGCATCCCGGGTCTTACCGCAAGCTCCACATCGGGCCGCTTCTCTTTGTAGTGCTCCATCAAAAGCAGCCAGAGCTGGTGAATGTGGTCCGCAAGCACCGCCGACATCTCCACACTGTACGGCAGTAAGGTGTGAAGATCGAAAAAGCGGATTCCTTCCGGTGGCAGGAAGACCAGATTGCTCGAGCGCTCCTTATCCCCGGATTTCTTGAGCAGCTCGTAGGTAATCATACAGAATTCTTTTCCGCGGTAGTTACAGCTGTAAGACGCATAGCACTCATCAATCGTCCACTTTGTTCCGTGCTCCTCCTCGACGGGCTTCTCGGAAGCTTCATTTCCCTCTGTGGTCTGTACTTCCAGTCTCCAGGAAAGCTTCTCCGCTTTTGTCTCCGCAATCATCTCCGTCAGTTTACGGCATAATTCTTCCTGTTTCATTTCTCTACCTCCGTATTCTCCCACCGGACTGTCTTCGCCCTCTGCAGCGCTTCCGTCCGCTCTGCCGCGATCGCCGCTTCATCCGATGCATGGCGGTCCAGCCAGTCCGCATAGTACCCCACAGCCTCTTTTGTGCTGTCAAACTGATACAGCAGGGGCTTTCTGCCCCAGTCCGCCACATAGACCCGGTTATAGTCCAGATACGCCGCCACCGCCGTCTCACCGGTATCGCGGTGCCTGTAGCACTGCTCCATCACCGGTTCTCCCTGCACTTCTTTAAATCCGGCGCCTTTGATCTTCTGCTCGAGTTCTTCCACCGAATCAAACAGTGAAAACAGCTCCAGCTGTCCCTCAACATTCTTCCCTGCCATAGCCTTCCTCCCGCACAATCCCGGATCAGACGCAGATTACGCCCTCACATAGATCTCCGACAGGTTGTCCAGAATCTCACCCGCGACATCCGGCTTGTTCATGGTATAGATATGTACATGATTCACACCGTTGGCAATCAGGTCGATGATCTGATCCGTCGCGTAAGCGATTCCGGCCTGGCGCATCGCCGCCGGATTATCCCCGAAACGATCCACAATGGCCAGGAAACGCGGCGGAACCATATTGCCCGAGAGCGACACGATCCGCTTGATCTGCGCCTTGTTCGTCACCGGCATGATTCCCGCAACCACCGGCACATCGATGCCTCTTGAGAGCGCCTTGTACAGGAAATTGTACAGAATGTGGTTATCGAAAAACATCTGTGTCGTCAGGAATTCACAGCCTGCATCCACTTTTTCCTTCAGATGATCCAGATCCTCAAAAATGGTGTCCGCTTCCGGGTGTCCCTCCGGATAGCAGGCGCCGCCGATGCAGAAATCTCCCTGCGCCTTGATGTCCGCGATCAGCTCACTCGCATGACGGTACTGGTTCGGAAGCGGAAAATCCGCATTCTGCGGAATGTCTCCCCGAAGCGCCAGAATATTGCTGATCTGCTTCTCCTTTAACTCCTCAATCACGGACGCCACCTTTTCCTTCGTGGAGGAAGCGCAGGTCAAATGTGCAAGCGCCGGAACTCCGTGCTTTTCCACCTCGCTGGCAAGTTCCACCGTATAGTCGGACGTACCTCCGGTCGCGCCGTAGGTCACGCTCATATATGCCGGCTTTAATGCCGCCATGTCCGCAACGATATTTTTGTAGTTGGCAAGCTGCGCCCCCTGCTTGGGCGGAAACAGCTCACAGGAAATCGTAACCTGATCGGTCTTTAATAATTCTGTCAGTCTCATCTGCTCTATCCTTTCTTCTGCGTCATGCCTAAAATTTTCTCAGCTTATCCGTTCCGTCATCCACCGTATTCTCGATCTTGCGGATCGTGACAAAATAAGAGTAATCATCGTTGACCCGCACTTCCACGCGGTCTCCCACCCGGTGTCCAAGCAGCGCCTTGCCGAGCGGTGACTCATTGCTGATCAGATTCTTGAGTGAATTGCCGCGCACGGTGGTGACAATCTTATAGACTTCTTCCTCATCGTCCTCCTCGAAATACACGGTGACGGTATTATTCATTCCGACTTCGTCCTCCGCGGAGTCCGTGGATATAATCTTCGCTGTCTTGATCATCTTCTCCAGATAGCGGATTCTGCTCTCGTTCTGGTTCTTGTCCTTTTTTGCCGCATGATATTCAAAATTCTCGCTGAGATCTCCCTGGGCTCTCGCCTCCTTCACAGCTTCGAGTGCTTCCTTGCGCACAACCAGCTTGCGATACTCAATCTCCTCTTCCATTTTCTTGATATCCTGCTCTGTCAATTCATCGTACATGATCTATCCCCATCCTTTTTGGCTGATGAATTTATTATAGTGATTTTAGGAAATGCCGTCAAATAATTTCCGCAGATCAACGTTCTCCACAGGACACCCCGTGATGGGATGTCCAGCGCAGACCGACAATACATAATCTTTTGCAAATGCTTCTGTATACAAATAAAAGTCCCCGGCATCCGCTCCCCGGTCCGCCGTCTCTGCGTCCGGTGCTTTCCGGACCGCCACCTGATCCTCCAGCACATCAAAAGAAGAAAGCGGCAGGTGCAGTCCTTCCCCTACCGCTTTGCAATAGCTTTCCTTGCGCGTCCAGAGTCTTAAAAACGCATCCGGTTCGCTCCGCAGATACGCATTCTCCGCTGCCGTAAACTGCCTTCGCATGACATTCACATTCACGCGCCGCGCCCGTTCCACGTCGATTCCGACCGCGCCTTCGTCAAATACCGCTGCCGCATAGTCTCCCGCGTGGGACAGGTTAAAATGCACCCCCGTCCCGCCGGAAAGTTCCGGCTTTCCGTGAGCGCCACGCACCAGATGCACCGTCTCTGTCCCTGGCATGAGAGAAAGCAGGGAGCAACCAAGGCTCCGCAGACCATACTCCAGCAGCAGGCCTGCGCCAAGACTTCTCCTACGATCCTCCGGCTTCCCGTAACGCGCTATTTTCTCCTGTCTCTCCGCGGGTACATACCTCAAAAGCTCCTCATAGAGTGCCTCATCCCGCAGCGGCGAAATATTGGTTATCAGAACCCTCATGCCGTCTCCTTTAACAGGGTATTCAGCCTGTCTCTCGCCGCCAGAAGTTCGTCGCAGACCGTCAAAAGTCCCTCCGGCTCTCCCGCACGCAGCGGCTCCACAATCCGCACCACAATATCGTATAGCGGGGTCAGCCCCATATTGGCAAGCATTCCTTTTAATGTATGCGCACATTCAAATGCACGCGCCGTCTCCCCTGCGCGCAGCGCTTCCGGCAGAAGTTCAAAATTCTGATCCCCCGCCGCCGTGTGCAGGCAGCTGCGGTACAGCTCCCTGTCACCGATGAACCGTGCCAGCGCGCCGTCCACGTCACAGCCCCAGTCTTTCAGGGAATCAAACAGTTCCTCCATTGTCCGTCTCTCCTTTATCCTTTCCTCCGACAACAGACACCCGCTTCAACAGTCTGCCGGCTCCCAGAACATTTTCCACTCTGCGCATTGCAATCTCCGGCACAAAAGGCTTTACGATGTAGTCCTCTGCGCCCAGCTGCAGCATCTGGATCTGATGTCCGGTCGTGTCGTCCGCTGTGATGATAATCACCGGGATTCCCGCAAGGACGGCATCCTGCTGCTTTCGCTTTAGGAATTCCATTCCGTCCATTACCGGCATCGCAAGATCCAGCAGGATAATATCCACCTTGCCGGACTCCCTGTTTAAGACCTCAAAGGCATCCGCTCCGTTTTCCGCTTCAAGGATCCGGTATTGCTCCTCAAAAATACACTTAAGCAGCCCGCGATTTACCTCCTGGTCGTCCACCACCAGCATCGTCCGCTCCGTCTTTTCCGCCGCAAGCAGTACCTGACGGTATTTCTGCAGTTCCTGATCCATCATCCGCTGCTCCGTAATATCGGTGAGCGTGCCGACGATAATATGCTTCTCTCCCACGCTCGTGATGTATTTCAGCTTCAGATGCACCCAGATCGAGCGCCCGCTCTTCGAGGTGCGCAAAAATTCGCAGCTCGCGGTCTCCTTCGACTTTGTAATGTCCTCAAACGTGTCGAGAAGAATCTTCCTGCTCTCGTCCGAGAGCTGTTTTTCCATCACAAGTCCGCCGGAGGAATTGATGTCCCCGTATCCGAACATGTCATAGTAGGCGTTGTTCACGCGGAGCGTATCAATCCGCTCCTGCTCTTTCTCATATTCATAGATGACCGCCGGCTCCATCATGCCGGAGAACACGCTTCCCATCTGTGAAGTAGCGTTCCAGAGCATATCCCTGCCGATCTCGTCTTTCTGGTACTTCTCCTGCAGTTCGTCCTTTTTCTCGGATACCAGCTTTTCATAGTCGGACACCGGCATCGGTCTTGCAAAATAAAATCCCTGTACATACTCGCATCCGACGCTGTGCAGAAAGTCCACCTGCTCCCTGCGCTCTACGCCCTCCGCAATTACCGGGAGGTTCAGCCATTTTGCCATGCGCACAACCGATGCGAGAATATTCTGGCTGCGTCCCTCCTGATCCGTATCCGACAGAAACTTCATATCGATCTTAAGCACATCCACAGCGATATCCTTTAACACATTCAAAGAAGAATATCCGCTTCCGAAATCGTCCATCAGAATGGAGAATCCCTCCTTCTGCAGACGCTCCATCGTCTCCTTGATCGCCTTCGGGTTCGTCGTGTAAGCGCTCTCCGTCAGTTCCAGTTCCAACAGTTCCCGCGGGATGTGGTAGCGGTCCGTCAGCCCGCAGATCGCCTCCACCAGTCTTGGATTATAGAGGCTGACTCTGGAGATATTGACCGACACCGGCGACGGCTTTTTCCCCTCGGCAATCCATCCGGCAAGCAGCTTACAGGTCTTCTCCCAGACGTAGTAATCCAGCTTGGTAATGAATCCATTGCGCTCAAAGATCGGGATAAATTCTCCCGGTGAGATCATGCCGCCTTCCGGCTTTGCCCACCGCACCAGCACTTCCGCCCCGCAGATCCGGTTGTCCTGCAGGCTGTACTTCGGTTGCAGGTAAAGCACGAATTCCTCCTCGTCCAGCGCGTGCCGCATATGGTTTACAATCTGCTGTTCCCGCACGATGTCTTCCCGCATCTCATCCACATAGAATGCATAGTTTTCGATGTAATTGCCCTTGCACTGCTTGGCAGCCAGATTCGCCCGGTCGTACATCGCATCAATGGAGAGATCCCGCTCCCGGATCACATAGATTCCGATCGCCGGCACCACGTCAAAAGCGAGCTGGTACTGTCCGAGACGCATGCGCATGTAGCGCACAAACTCTAACATCGCCTCCTCGCCCCTGTACGGCATACAGATGCCGAAAATGTCCGCCTCGATTCTTCCGTAGGCAATCTGCTCCGTATCTCCCGCAAATTTCCGGATCTCCTTCGCGATATACTGCAAAAGTCCGTCGCCGCTGCTGCTTCCGAAGAAGGAATTCACCAGCTGGAACTTCTCGATGTCAAGGCGCAAAAACGCATACGTCTCCTCGGGATTTCTCTTCAGCAGCACGCGGGTCGCCTCAAAGAAATGCGTCTTGTTGTAGATTCCGGTGAGCATATCGTAATCCGCACGGTATCTCAATTCCCTTGAAAGCTGCTGCTCGCTGCTGCGCACCGCATTCTCCACACGGAACCGCACAATCTGCGGGTCATACGGCTTCCCGACAAAATCTCTTGCGCCCAGTGCCAGACATGCCTTTTCTGTCTTGACATCGCGCTCCACCGACGCCACAATGACCGGTATCCTGCGGTACGAATCCACCTTGCGGTATTCTCTTAAGAATTCAAATCCGTCCATCTGCGGCATAACCAGATCTAGAATGATCGCGGATATCGTGTCAAACTCCTTCTGCGATTCCAAGATCCGAAGTGCACCTGCACCGTCTACCGCCTCTACAATCTCATAAGCATCTTTTAGCATCTTTTTCAATGCGATCCGATCCAGCTCTGAATCGTCCACTATGAGTATCTTATCTCTGCTACCCATACTCTTACCCCGGTTTCTTTTATTCTCCTGGTTCCTATCCAATTCGTTCTATATCTAATTTGCATTTGTCATCAAACGCATCATAACCTCACTTCATCATAGCAAAGTTGCCGCCGCATTTCAATACTTCGGGCAAAAGAAGTAGGAAAAAAGCCCTATCCGTCACTGCGGCTTCTCAATGGCAGCAATCGCCTTTCTGAACTGGAAGAAAAACAGAACAAGCGTAAAGCTCACCGCGATCACATCCGCTACCGGCTCTGCCAGATACACGCCCATGGTCTGATTTTTCACCAGATGCGGCAGCAGATAAATAAGCGGCAGCAACAGCACGAATTTACGCATAATCGCCACAACAATCGAAGCCCCCGCATTGCCGATCGAGATAAATGTCATCTGGCATGCAATCTGCGCCCCGAAAATACCCATGGCTGCACAGTAGATGCGAAGCGCCCACTTCGTGTATGCGATCAGTTCTGCGTTGGAAGAAAAAATCATTGCAAACACCTGCGGGAACAGCATGATGAGAAGCCATACCGCCATCGAATAGCACAGGCTTGTGGTCAGCAGCAGACGGAACGTCTTTTTGACGCGATCCGCGTTTCTGGCGCCGTAATTGTAGCTTGTGATCGGCTGGGCTCCCTGTCCGAGTCCCTGCATCGGAAGCATGGAAAACTGCATTGCGCTGGATAGAATCGTCATGGCTCCCACCGCCACGTCTCCTCCATACTTGAGCAGTGAGGCATTGAAGCAGACCGTAATCACGCTCTCGCTCGCCTGCATGATAAACGGAGCAAGTCCAAGCGCCAGCCCCGGAAGTACCACGCCCGCTTCCATGCGCAGATATTTTTTGCGGATTTTTAATACGGTCTTTTTTCCCGTCAGGAACGAGAGAACCCACACGGTCGACACCGCCTGCGAGATTACCGTTGCAGTCGCCGCTCCGCGGACACCCATACCGAATCCGTAGATCAGAACCGGGTCGAGCACAATATTGCAGCCCGCGCCGATCATAACACTGAGCATTCCGGTCTTTGCAAATCCCTGCGCCGTAATAAACGCATTCATGCCGAGCGTCAGCTGCACAAAGACCGTTCCGGCCGCATAGATTTTCATATAATCCGAAGCAAAGCCGATGGTATTCTCACTTGCCCCGAATGTCAGCAGCAGTGGTCTGTAAAACAGCAAAAGCAGAACCGTGAGCACAGCAGAGATGACAATCTGCAGCGCAACGCTGTTGCCGAGAATTTTTTCCGCCTCGTCGTAGTCACCTTTTCCCATCGCCATGGAAGCCCTCGGTGCCCCGCCGTTGCTCACAAGCGCGGCAAATGCCGACACAATCATGATAATGGGCAGGCAGACGCCCACCCCGGTGAGCGCCAGCGCTCCGTCTTCCGGCATATGTCCGATATAGACCCGGTCCACCAGGTTATATAACAGATTGATCAGCTGCGCAATGATCGCCGGAAGCGACATGCGCCACAGCAGTCTGCCAATCGGATCTCTCCCGAGAAAATCATTTTTTTGTTCCATGTCAACGGTTCCTCCCATCATCTGTCTGTATCAAAAAACATTTCTTCTAAATATAATTCATTGAATTTCGGGTGCATGGCGAGTGAAAGCTCTTCTGTGTGCTCTGTGACTGATGCAAGCCTCTGCTTTGCCGACGTCCTGTCAGCGAGCAGATACCGCTCTGCTCCCGCAAGCGCACTGTTGCCGGTCATCGTGATATGTCCGCGGAACTGCTCCGGGAACAGTCCGATCCGGATGGCCTGCTCCTCGTTCATCCTGCAGCCAAAACCTCCTGCAATCAGAATCTCCTCGGGATCTCCTCCGCCGTATTCCGCGAGCAGGGTCTCGATCCCTGCCCGGATCGCCGCCTTTCCCATCTGCACCTGTCTGACATCCTCCTGCAGGAACCGGAATCTGCCCTCTGCGACCGGCATACCGTCCGTAAACCACGGTTCCTCAAACGTCCCGTTCTCATCGATGAGTCCAAGCCGCACGGCTTCTCCCACAGCATCAATGATCCCTGTTCCGCATAAGCCGACCGGTGTCTCGCCGGCGATGGTGCTTACCTCCACGGTCCGGATTCCTCCTGTGGCGGCAGGATCTCTCTCCAGAGCCAGACTTGTCACGGCCCCCGGAACGCCCGCAACGCCGCAGGATATATTTCCGCCCTCAAAGACCGGTCCCGCCGCTGCGGAAGTCACAAGGAATCCATCCGCTCCTCCGGCTGCCATCTCCCCGTTGGTGCCGATGTCCAGCAGCAGCGCATTTTGCTTCCGGTCCATTTCCAGGGCGTAGATGCCTGCCACGATATCCGCTCCCACAAAAGCGGAGATTCCGGGGAAAATGGTCACAGCAGCACTCCACCGCTCAGACAGCGCAAGCTCCTCGCTGCTTCCCTCCCAAAGAGAAAGATCCTCCGGTGTAAAAGGCGCCGCGCCAAGCTCCGCACAGGATAATCCGCGCAGGAGATGACACATGGTCGTATTTCCGACAATCACAAGTTCCTCCACGTCATCATCCGGTATCCCGGCATCCGCCACAAGCCCCGCAAGCAACGCATCGATATCCCGGCAGATGCTAAGGCGTAGCTCTTCTGTGGCCCCCTCGTTTGCCGCCTGGATTCTGGACAGAACATCCGCGCCGTATGCCCGCTGGTGATTTACCGAGGATGCGGCCGCGATCCTTTTCTTCTCCTGAAGATCAAACAGCGTTGCGGCGAGCGTGGTGGTACCGATATCCACGGCAGCGCCGCAGCGCTTTTTCCCGGACTGTCCCCGCGTCTTAGCTGCATCCTCTCCGCTGTGTGTCGCCGCGCAATGTCTCTGACCGTGGCTGTCTCCTGCCGTCTGACCGGGGATACCTCCGTCCACCATCTGACCGGAGATGGCTCCTGCCATCTGACTAGGGATGGCTCCGCCCGCCGTCTGACCGGGGATGGCTCTTGCCATCTGACCGGGGATACCTCCGCCCGCCGTCTGACCGGCATTTTCCCCACCCGCTGCATCCGCCGTGACCAGCACATCGATCTCCTGCTCCCGGCTTACGGGAAGCTGCAGGCTGCATGTCTCCGTCACGCGCACTTCACACGCCAGGCGCACGCCACTGCTTCGTTCTTCCTCTGTGAGCAGCCTCCGCTCATTTGCCGTCGGCTGTGGTGCCTCCGACACAAAGCGCACACGGCATCTTCCACAGGTTCCCTTTCCGCCGCAGGGCGCATCCACATAATACCCCGCTCTTATCAGACGCATCAGCAGCGTCTCTGCCTTTCCGCCCGATTGCGCCGGGAGTTTTATCACTTCTTTTGCATATTGAACGTTCATTCTGTCATTCCTCCCTGCGTTATGGCGTATAGTCTACGCCCGCCCGCTTCGCCTGCTCTTCCTGCTCCTCCTCCACGATCCGGTATGTCCGGTTCCCTTTTCTAAAAAGAGTGCCGGTCCGCAAAAAACGGAATGTAACCCCGCATCGGACGCACTGGTTCATCAGTTCCAGCACCCAGGCGAAATCGCATACACGCGCGTCTGCCCCCTGTTCGCCGCCGCAGAAAACCTGCGCAATCTCCCCGCTCTTTAGATACGCATCCAGCACCAGTTTTTCGAGGAGCGGCTCGCAGAGAATGCCCTTGTGGCGTACCGGCAGTTTTAAGAATGCCGGAATCCGGTCATCCGCGCGTCTCTGATTCTCCACCGAGCAGAGAATCGTCACGTTTTCATAGCCGTCTCCCCAGTCGTCCGGAAGTGCCTGAAAAAAGCGGTGCTCCCTCTTCGTCTCAATCACAAAGGAAAGATCCTGCCGCTCCCTCATCATCGCCCATGCCTCGCTCCGCCATTCATCCGCCTCCGGCAGGAAAAAATCCGACGTCATGCATACATAGACCGGTTCTTCCTGCGGCAGCAGCTTGTACTCTCCTCTCCGGTTCTTTTTTACCGGGAGATCAAAGTTGGCTGTCCTGCGGATCACGGACGCATTTTTGCCGTACGTTGCATCTTTTTCATATACATAACAGTTGTCACACCCTGCACTGATTTTTTTGCAGCCATGCCACGGATTCCAGACCGCCATACGAATCGCGCCTCCTTTGTCTTTCCTTTTTGTCCGCTGGATGGTATACTTATCACAAATCTGGAAAAAGTAAAACCGCTGCCACATCCGGGCAGCCACAGAAAGGAATTGTCTATGAAACTGATCTCATGGAATGTCAACGGTCTGCGCGCCTGCATGCAGAAAGGCTTCGCAGAATTTTTTACAGCAAGTGATGCTGATATTTTCTGTATTCAGGAATCCAAACTGCAGGAGGGGCAGATTGATTTCGCACCGGAAGGCTATTACGCCTACTGGAATTATGCGCAGAAAAAAGGCTACTCCGGCACCGCCATTTTTACCAGAAAGGAACCTCTGTCGGTGCATTACGGCATCGGCATTCCGGAACACGATACCGAGGGACGTGTGATTACGCTGGAATTCCCGGATTTTTATATGGTCACCTGCTACACGCCGAATTCCCAGAATGAACTGGCACGACTTTCCTACCGCATGGAGTGGGAAGATGCGTTTCTCTCATATCTAAAAGATCTTGACCGGAACAAGCCGCTGATTCTCTGCGGCGATCTCAATGTCGCCCACGAGGAGATCGACCTTAAGAATCCGAAAACCAACCGGAAAAACGCCGGTTTTACCGACGAGGAGCGCGCCAGAATGACGACTCTTTTATCCGCCGGCTTCACCGATACGTTCCGCCATTTTTATCCGGATACCGAGGGCATCTACTCCTGGTGGTCCTACCGCTTTCACGCCAGAGAGAAGAATGCCGGATGGCGTATCGACTACTTCATCACCTCATCCGCACTCGATGACCGTCTGGTGGACGCCGGAATTCTCACCGATGTCACCGGCTCCGACCACTGTCCGGTAACGCTTACCGTCGATCTGCCCTTCTGTCCATAGCGCTATTTCTGCCGATAGACATGACAGTACAGCACGTCCCGCACGGTCTCAAATTCATCCACCAAAAGCCGCTTCGGATAAGACATGATCCGAAGCGGGATGGCGTGTCTGTCCTCTCCCATCGCCGGCTGCATATACTCATACGGATTCATCACGAATCCGTTTCTCTCATAAAATGCAATCCGCCTGGCTTCCAATTCGCCTTTCGGCAGTTCCACCTCCAGTATGACCGGCTTTCTTCTCTGCGCCGTCAGCTGTGTCAGAAGCGCCGCCCCGAGCCCGCCGTTTCGGCAGGATTGCTTCACCGCAAAGTGTTCCACAAACGTGAACGTATCAAACTCCCACACTGCCAGAAAAGCCATCAGTTCCCCGTGTGCACGGTACCCGTACAGGTGATACCAGGAGACATCCAATATCTTTCTCTGTGCCTCCCTGGATCGTCTCTCGTCCCGCGGAAAACTCTCTTCCATAATCTCCCATACGCTGTCAAAATCCCGTTCTGTCAGTGTCTCTAAACTCTGCATGTTCTCTCTCCCGGCTGATTCTTTCTCACTTACTTTGATACCATAAAATAAGATTATAGCACAAATTTCCTATAGAATCAAACCGCGCTGTTCTTTGCCTGCGCCTCACCCTCTCCGATCTGGATGGTGCGAAAGCCCTCCCCGTGCACTTCATTGGACTCCAATATAATCATAAAGGATGCCGGGTCTGCCTCCTTGACGGCATGCTGCAGCAGATACATCTCTTTGTTGTTGCACACGCACATCACGACCTGCTTGTTGTCACAGCGGTAGCCGCCCTGTCCCTGTAATATCGTGGAGCCGCGGCCGCAGCAGGAATCGATCACATCGCAGATCTCCTTTCCATGCTCCGTCACGACCAGTGTCATCTTTCCGGAATTGATGCCGTACATCAGCTTGTCGACCACGATTGCCAGCAGAAAACTTACAATCATTCCGTAGATAATTCCATCCACATCCCGAAGCAGAAATCCACCCAGAAAAATGATGATCACATCCGTCACGAACGAAATTTTCCCGACAGACCAGTACGGCTTCAGATTCTTGACCGCCATAATAATAAAGTCGGAACCGCCGGTCGAGGAATTCTGCATGTAAATCACCGCATATCCCAGTCCGGCAAACACACCGGTACAGAGTGCCGCAAGCAGACGGTCTCCCGAGTAAACCGGGAACAGCGGTGCGACATAGTCAATCATCAGGGAAGATATCAGCATACAGCGCAGTGAGCTGAAGAAAAAGTGTCTTCCCAGCAGACGGTAGCACAATATTGCCACCGGTATATTCAGCAGTATCGTGGAAAATCCGATCGGCACGCCGAACAGCTGGTATAAAATGATCGAGATACCGGAAAATCCAGTCATCGGGAATCCCGCCTGCACCGCAAAATTATAAATGCCGGCAGCGATAAACGCACTTCCCACAACCTCCCAGAATATCTGTTTTAAAAATACTTCTCTATCTTCTTTTTTCATTTTCATTCATCCTTCCTTTGCATGCGGGTGTCTCCACAACACAAAAAAAGAGCACCAGCAGATTATACGAATATAATATGCTAACGCTCTTTTCCATATCCTATTGTAGCACCGGAATCCGGAATTTGTCAAATATGTTCCGAAGGCATACCTGATATTTTTTGCCATATACTGTTACATACAATTCTATATAAGAAGGTCTCTTATGAAAATCAATATCTCAAATCTGCTTACCGCCATTGCCATTCCTCTCGCCACCGGCGGATTATCCGCCTGGCTGACAAGAGACGGCATGAACGCCTTTTCATCGGTCCGGCAGCCGCCGCTCTCCCCGCCGATGTGGATTTTCCCCGTCGTGTGGATCCTTCTGTATCTTCTGATGGGCGTCGCCTCCTATCTCGCTGCCGAAGCAGGCGCCTCCACAAATGCGTTCATCCTGTATGCGCTCCAGCTTTTTTTCAACTTTTTCTGGTCGATCTGGTTTTTCGGTCTTGTCTGGTATCTCTTTGCCTTCCTGTGGCTGCTTGTTCTGTGGGTGCTCATTCTTGCCACAGCCGTCTCTTTTTACCGCGTCAGCAAACCTGCCGGATATCTGATTCTTCCCTATCTTCTCTGGGTTACTTTCGCGGCATACTTAAATCTCGGCGTATATCTGTACCAGTAAATATCCGTCTGCCCCTCTTTACAGGCTGTCCTCTTTACAATCCGGATGTTTCGTGCTAGTATACTTCATATATGAACTATTCATATATGAAGTATTCATACATGAAGCATTCATATGTGAAGTATATGTATGCGAGACATTTCGATACGAATATTGCATGCGTGAAGTATCATTTTATCCCATTGAAAGGAGCATTTACCTATGAATACCGGTATTGAATTTACCATGAAGCTATCGGCCGCCTACAGCGCCGTGTGCAGGCCGTTATGCCACGAACTGAATCTCCCGCAGACCGCGTTCGATATTCTGATGTTTCTGGCGAACAACCCGGAATATACCACCGCACGCGATATTGTGGAAGTCCGCAAGATCAAAGCCAACCTCGTATCAATCAACGTGGACAAGCTTGTCGGTGAGGGTTATCTGCTGCGTGAGGCGGACGCAGACGACCGCAGGAAGACCCATCTGCTCTGCACAGACAAAGCCCGCCCTGTCATCGAACAGGGGCGTGCCCTTCAGAACCGCTTTATGGACAATCTCCTGGCGCACATCGATGACGCCGCCAGAAAACAGCTTGCGGAAAATCTCCGTCAGATGGAGCAAAATCTGGATTACATGTTAGAGGAGGAACACTAATATGACATTACTGCTAACAATACTCGTCACCTTTTTTGCCGGCATGGGCGCCGGTCTCGGCACCGGCTTCGCCGGAATGAGCGCAGCCGCCGTCATCAGCCCCATGTTAATCACTTTTCTGGGTGTTGACCCCTATATGGCAGTCGGCATCGCCCTCTCCTCCGACGTGCTTGCAAGCGCCGTCTCCGCTTATGTCTATGGAAAAAACAAAAACCTGGATATCCGGAACGGACTGATTATGATGGTGAGTGTGTTGCTCTTCACTGTCATCGGAAGCTATGTCTCAAGCCTTGTCCCATCCACCACTATGGGAAATTTTTCCGTGTTCATGACGTTTCTTCTCGGCATCAAGTTCATCGTAAAACCGGTCATGACGACAAAAGAATCCATGGCGCAGGTCTCCGCGAAAAAACGTGCCGTCCAGTCGGTTGTCTGCGGCGTGACGATCGGATTTATCTGCGGTTTCGTCGGTGCCGGCGGCGGCATGATGATGCTCTTAATTTTAACCTCCGTGCTGGGCTACGAGTTAAAGACTGCCGTGGGCACAAGCGTATTTATCATGGCATTCACCGCTCTCACCGGAGCCGTGTCGCATTTTGCCATCGGCGGCGCCCCCGACTGGACGATCTTTCTTCTGTGCGTGGTGTTCACGTTCCTCTGGGCGAGAATCGCAGCCGTATTCGCCAATAAAGCTACGCCAAAGACGTTAAACCGTGCAACCGGTGTCATTCTTGTAGTCCTTGGCGTTGTTGTGCTGGCGTTTTCCTTGTTGTAAAGTCACTGCCGCTGTTCTTTGGGCGTTAAAATTTTTCCCTGCCGCCTGCTCCTGCCAGCATGCGCTCCGCCTTTTTGATGTAGCTGCAGTACACCGCAAAGATTGCCACACCGGTAAATACCCACGAGGCAATATACACATTCATTAACATGCCATAGGTCGGAATCATCTTAAACACGGTCACCAGCCAGATCATCCGGAACACGACCGTGCCGAGAATGGTGATGATCGACGGCTCTAAGGATTTTCCCATGCCGCGGAGCGCAGCGCTCTCGACCTCGTAGGTTGCCGTCAGCCCCTCCATCGAGCAGACATGCAGCATCCTCTCGATCGCATACGCTGCCACCGCCGCGCTGGTCGTGTAGATACCCACAAAGAAATCCGCCCATGCGATAAACACAACGCTCAAAATCTCGGTAAATCCGAAACCGAACAACAGACACAGCCAGAAGATCTTTTTGCACCGTTTCAGATTGCCCGCGCCAAAGTTCTGGCTGGTAAATGTCACCGCCGCCTGCGCGAACGCAGCTGCGATGTCATATGTAAAATATTCAAAATTCAGCGCCAGGGAAGATCCGGCGATCGCATCCTCTCCGAACGAATTGATTCCGCTCTGGATGAACACATTGGAGACAGAAAAAATAGCGCCCTGGATTCCTGCCGGAATTCCGATCACCAGAACTTTTTTCAATTCCTCCCGGTCTATCCGAAGCCATGCCGGGCAGAACCGGAACTCGTCCTCCCTGTGGTACAGACAGAGCATTACCAAAGATGCGCTTAATACGTTGGAGATCACGGTGGCAATCCCGACGCCTGCCACGCCAAGTCCAAAGCAGATCACCAGAACCAGATTCAGGATCACGTTGACCGTTCCCGACACGATCAGGTAATACATCGGCCGTCTCGTGTCTCCGTAACTGCGCAGCGCCGCGGAGCCGAAGTTATAGATCAGCATAAACGGAATGCTGACAAAATAGATCCGGATATACAAAAGCGCTTCCGCAAGCACGCTCTCCGGCGTCCCGGATGCCACAAGCACCGCCCGCGCGGCAAGCATCCCCACACACATCAAAACAATTCCCAGAATCATGCCAAATGCCAGAATCGTGTGCAGCATACTGCTGATCTTTTCTCTTTTTCCCTGTCCGATCAGGTTCGCCAGCGCTGCGTTCGGTCCCACCGAAAGCCCGACGATCAGATTTACAAATATGCCGACCAGCGCCACGCAGCTTCCCACTGCAGCCAGCGCCCGGTCTCCCGCAAATCTCCCGACCACAGCCACATCTGCCGAATTGAACAACTGCTGCAAAATACTGCTGCAGGCTAACGGCAATGAAAAGAGAATCAGCTTTCCAGCGATTCCCCCGTTTAACATATCCATCTCTTTTGTCTTTTTCGTTTTCTCCATGGTAAAGCCTTTCTTAGCGCCTGCCGCTTACCCTCCGTAAGTGACATCCTGTTTTTCATACCATTCCAGCGCCTTTTTCCAGTCGTCATCCCGGTAATCCGGCCACAGTTTCTCCTCCACATAAAAATCCGCATAGACCGACTGTATCGGCAGAAAACCGGACAGCCGCCGCATACCGCCCCAGCGAATCACCAGATCGATTCTTGAAATATCCGCAGAATGCGGCTTCCCGTCCTCCCTCACATGCGCCAGATCCCATTCCCAGCCATAGTTTACCAGAAAATTCATCTTGATTCCACCGCCGCATACCGCAGTTCTTGTTGCAAAGTCCTGCAATTCCCGCGGGAAGCATTTTGACGCCGTATTCCCGATCACCAGAAGATCCGCTCCCTCCGACGCCAGATAATCCACCGCGTCAACACATGCTCTTTGGAAGGAACGCACCTGTTCCTTTGGTCTTTTGCAGTTGTCTACCGTAAACCCGTAATATGTGATTTCCTCGATTCCGTCGTGCTTCGCCTGCTGTAAGAGCGCAAGCCCCGGAGCCAGTCCGTACTGGTACCCTTCTTCTTTGGAAAGTCCGTGTGCTGCTGCCCATCTGCGGTTTCCGTCCGGAATAATTCCGACATGGCGCGGTCTGTGCTTTTTCATGTTTTTCACCTCGGAAAGAGTGTACCCGGATTTTTATTGTTTATACCTCATTCTATGGTTTTGTGCTCTGCTTGTCTCCGATCGAAAGTATTCTCCCTTCAGCGGCCATCCTGTTGTACCATCCGTATCATTTTTTCAAAGGACTGCGCAAAGCGTTCATTGTCTTCTTTTGTCCGCTTTTTCGGTCCCTTTACGTGGTTCTTATGAGAACTGCGCCTTGCTTTTTTATTGAGATGCCTCTCCATCAGCATCTGATCCATATTATCGTTGGTGTACCATCTGCCTGATTGATGAATTGCATACGCCCCTTTGCCAAGAGCCATCGCTGCAACTCCGTAATCCTGGGACACCACAATGTCGCCCTTTTGGCAGACGCCAATCAGCTTGTAATCCACCGCATCGGCACCCGCTCCAACCACAATCACATCACTGTATTCGGAGTACAACACATGATTGGTGTCGCAAAGTAATGTGACCGGTATTTTATACTTTTCTGCGATTTCTTCTACAATGCCTACCACCGGACAGGCATCCGCGTCTACATAGATCTGCATGTTTGTCTCTCCAGTTCCTTTTGAATCCACGTCATGATGACATCCACCAGATACTCCTGCTGCACTTTGCTCAATTCCCTTCCCGGCGGTATTTTATGCCACTTCCGGATACACTCCCTGCAACAGGTTGCCGTCGCATGCTGCGCGACAAATACGGGATGTCCACGCATAGGCGTCTGCTTTCCGTCATTCGGTATATCGGCCGGCGCCTCACGCTTTGCAATAAAATCCGCGGCGTGCTGTCTGATGGTGTCGATCCCTTTCTCATTTATGTAGTCAATGTCTTTCCTGCTCAGATGAAATCTGCTGCGGAACCGGGAATTTCCCAGCTGTTCAAACAGCTGCCTGTACCATTCTTCCTTCGTCATCAGAACTTCACAACTTCCGGTTCCCTTGTAAATGACGAAAAGGTTGCCGTCGCATTCTGAAAGTAGAACACTTCCGTGTTGCCATCGTCTGCAGAATACATCTTCTGCAAAGAAGGATAGGCATCAAGCATAGACTGTCTCGCTTCCCTGCGGTCATCTTCCACAAGTTCCCCTGCGACACGAAGCCACTCCCCATTCTTAAACGCGCAGATTTCCACCTTGGGATTTGCATGTATCTGTCTGGAAACATCTTTTACCTTGCCGGTCTGAATATAGAGCTTTCCCTCAAAAATGTGAGCCGTTCCGAATGGTCTGACTCTTGGCTGATCGCCCTCCACTGTCGCTAAATAATATGTCTCAGCTTCTTTTAAAAATTTTACTACCTGTTCCATTGATTCATCCTCCTGTGATCTTATTTATCTATCCAATTTTTCAAAGCTATATCTCGTCTTCCCCAGGCTGTGTTTTCCGTACTCGATTGCCTCCGCCGGGCAATAGCTAATACATGCCATACAATGAGTGCACTTCCCGCCCCAGACAGGCTTTCCGTTTTTCAAGGTAATATTGTTTAAGGGACATACAGTTACGCATTTTCCACAGCTGATGCATTTCTCACTAACACAAAATGCCTTTGCTTTTACAAAAACCGGGTAAAACAGACCATTTACAGGTCCGCTCATCATACGGTCATAAAGATTGTTACGAGGTACTGCAAACGCATGACCCGCAGCAATTTCTTTTATTATCTCATCTATCACCGGTTCCGCTCTGGATACAATCTGTCGCGCCTGCTCCGGCTTTGGTGTTCCAAAAAGTGCAATATAGTTTTCTGGCATTAAAATCTGTGCGGTTCCCATATAGACAAAACCCTTTTTGTCGCATAGCTGTCGATTATATTTTGCAGCATTTCCAATCTCGCCACCGCAATCCATCACAAACCATACCTGCCTGACATCTTTAAATTCGGTCTCGATCATCCAGTCTCTCACAATTCTTGGAATTCTCCAGGCATAGGTCGGTGTAACAACAATAAGCTGCTGATTTACTTTGACGGGCTGTGTATCATTTTCTTTTATTTTGTCGTTTATATTTAAAAGCTCATCCTGAAGCTTATCGGCAATCCGTTCTGCAATATAACGACTGTTTCCCGTTCCGGAAAAATATATAACCAAACTACGATTCCTCCACACAAATATCGTTTTGCTAATGTTCTATCGTCCTACAGGGCATTATAAAACCTGAGACGTACAAATACAAGAGTGCACAACGCCAACTTTTGTACAATTCATAATCATTTTCTCACACATCCCATACCCCAGCCTGGAGCTGTTCATAGACAGTGTATAATTGCTTGCCATTCCCCACTTCTGCTCCGTGTAAAAACGATAATTTGTCATACGCCTTTTATCAATATCCGCCATCATTTTTACTGCTTCGGCTTCGGTGACATGGTACAGCCTGCAGATGCGCAGCACTTTTTCCGGCATATCGCCGTGTATAAATACATTCAGCACATCCTCTCTGTCCTTCAAAATAAAATCTGCATTTCTTCCTATAATGACGCAGCTTTCCTTTTCTGCGATCTCCAGAATCACCTTTCTCTGCGCTTCGTACACCATATCTTCCACTGATTTTCCGGTAAGGTCGCGTCCGGCAAAAGCATAGCCAAACAACCCTTTCTTTGGAGAGAGCTCCGCATTTTCCTTTATGTACTCCGTTGAAAATCCCGACTTCTCCGCAATCTGACCGATGATATCCTTATCGTAATAGGCAATTCCAAGCTTCTTTGCCACTTCTTCGCCGATAAAACGTCCGCCGCTTCCGAATTCTCTGCTGATTGTAATGATTCTTTTTGCCATGTCAATTCCTCCCTAACTGAAACGCTCCACTTTATTTTTACTGATTCTCTTTAAAAATACATAGCCCACCAGACACGCTATCATCTCCGTGATCGGAAATGCCCACCAGATCAGTGAGATGCCCATCTGACCGTTTCTTGCAAAGATTGAAAAAATTCCTGCCAGCGGCAGTATGATCATAAGCTGCCTAAGCAGCGAAATCACAAGTGACTCGATGCCTCCGTCCAAAGCCTGGTAAATGCCCTGATATGCCACATTGATTCCGGCAAAGATAAAGCTGATGGAAATAATCCGCATCGCTCCAATAAAATATTCTCTGGACTGCCCGGCATTAAACAGTGTCGCAAATGCTCCCGGGAACACTTCCGTGATAATGATACCAAAAATCATCAGCGCCGCTGTATACAGGAGACCGTATTTTATTCCGTCCTTGATTCTCTTTTTGCTTCCCATTCCATAAGCAAAAGCAATAATCGGTGTAATTGCATCTCTGAGTCCGAATGCTAAGAACAACACAAACTGCTGGACTTTATAGAACAGTCCGTATGCGGTCTGTGCAGAAGGGCTGAACTTCAGAATCAGGTTCATCACATAAACCATGATCGACATCAGCGCCTGCGCAATGATAGCCGGAAGTCCGATCGCATAGATTTCTCTTATGATACCGGCATCCGGCTTCATATACTCCACTCCATGCTCAAATTCCTTATTCAATTTCATATGGAACAAAAACAGCAATACCGCGGATGCCACCTGTCCGATCACCGTCGCGTAGGCTGCACCTTTTACTCCCATTTCAGGAACCGGTCCGATACCATAGATCATAATCGGATCAAGAATGATATTGATCACGGCTCCCACAACCTGACCGATGGTCGAATACAGAGAACGTCCGGTTGCCTGCAATAACTTTTCAAATAAAGAAAAGAAGATAATTCCAAAGGAAATCACGCAGCATATTCTAAGATAACTTGTTCCCATCGAAATAACTTCCGGATCAACCGTCTGTGAGGAAATATATGCCTTCACTCCGACAATTCCAAACAGCAGGCATACTGCATAAATGATTCCTCCGAGGAATAAACTGTTGCCTGCAACCTTCGCCGCTTTTTTCGTGTTTCCCTGTCCGAGCGTCCTTGCCAGAAGTGCATTTGTTCCCACACCCGTTCCGATTCCAACCGCCACCATAAGCATCTGAACGGGGAACACCAGCGTAAGTGCATTCAATGCCGCCTCACTCCCCGCTTTCATGTTTCCGACAAAGGCGCTGTCCACAATGTTGTAGACCGCCTGCAATGCCATAGATAAGATCATCGGTATTCCCATCTGCACCATGAGCTTCTTTACCGGCATTTCTTTCATCTTGTTACTCTCTGCCATAGAATCCTCCTTGTTTTTCCGCACAAAAAAAGTGTGTACCTATCTCATAAGCTGGACTTACGCTGATAAGCTACACACTTCTTTATGGCATACTATTTATTTTAAAAACAGAAAAACGAGTAGCAAAACTGGATTTACGCTAGTCTGCTACTCGTTTGATCCCTATTATATTTCTCATTTTAGAAAAAGTCAAACAAAATTTTCCTGCAATTTTACCCTTTTTCCCGGATAAAAATACTGCGGAAGATCAGGCGGGCAAACGGTCCGACGATAAGAAGCTGCAGCGGAAGCGCCATGACAAAATTTCTGCAGTATGTCATGATGTAATCCGGAATTACATTCGCTGTAAACCCATATCCGTGATATAATCCAATGATGCTTGCAAACGCCACCTGCCACACTACCGTAAAGGTCTGAATGGCAAAAATGATAAAAATCGGACGATCCCCGGGCTGTACGATACGGAACGCGAAGAACTTCGCCATATGTCCCGACACAAAATAAGCCAGCAGAAAAATGATGACATACTCTATCCACATTCCGCGCAGCGCGGTAAGAAACGTCTGATTTGTAAAGTTTCCTGTTGCCAGCACTGTGTTATACAGTGTCATGCAGTATACCATCATCCATGCGGTGATGGCTGTAAAAAAAATAGATTCTCCTCTTGTTCTAGGCATTGTTTCTTCCTCCTTGGTATTTCTCCAGTGGATCAAAAAAGGACAATCCATGCAGCCCATCCGTCCGACAGTGGATAGGCGACATTTATTGTCCTTAACGTTGTATATTTTGTTGTGTCTTATGCGACTTTCCTATAATAGCACGGCAGGAAATGAAAAGTCAAGGTTCTAAAATTTCCTAAATAAACCAAACAGACAGCCACTGTGATGTAATGTTTCCTTCCATATGCTCCATATCTGCCTCCATTTAACCAAATAGCATTTTAGCCGCCTTTTCCAGTTCTCTTCTTTCTTCTGTATCATCATATCCGCATTCTTTATCATCGATTCCCCTCACCGGAGTAATTGAAAACAGCCCGCTTCTATTACAGTAAAAATATATCTTTTTTACCCCATGAAGTTTAAACCGTGCCTGTGCCTCCCCTTCCGGATACAGTTTAACCATCTGTATCCGGTCAGAAGAAACTGCAGCAATGAAAGAGATATAATGATTTTTTCTCATCTCATGCTCTATGCGGACAAAATATTCATCCTCGATGCGTTCCACAAAGATTTTATGGTCTTCATCCGTTTCCTCCGCCTCTGCCGGCTACAGCAATATCCCGTGACAGTGAATTACCGCCTCTCCCATACAATGGATTACGTTTCCACACACCGGGCAGACATAAAATCGCGACTTCATCATGTTTGCAGCTACATTTGAATTACATACCGTATTCCCGGACAACAATTCCGCCACTGACACATGAAAACTATCTGCAATCGGTTCCAACAGCGTAATGTCCGGGTATCCTTTTCCTGTCTCCCATTTCGAGATTGTCTTATCGCTCACTCCCAGCTTCCTTGCTAACTGCAGCTGTGTGATCCTGTTTTTTTCACGCAATTCCTTAATTACCGCTCCCGTTATATATTGATTCATCACATTTACCTCCATGTTCCCATTGTAAGGCGTATTCCATCCCTGCACTACCTACGCAAAGTAGAGTTACAACGCAAAAGGACAGCCACATACATGTGTGACTGTCCTTTTCCCTATCTATACATTACCTTCTCCTAAAAATAACGCATATGACTTATTTGTTTGCGATTGCTGCCTGTGCTGCTGCAAGACGAGCGATCGGCACACGGAACGGTGAGCAGGATACATAATCCAGACCGATCTTGTGGCAGAACTCTACGGAAGAAGGATCTCCGCCGTGCTCTCCACAGATACCTACATGAAGCTTCGGATTTACCGGCTTGCCAAGCTTGATTGCCATATCCATCAGCTTGCCGACACCTGTCTGATCCAGTTTTGCAAACGGATCGTTCTCGAAGATCTTGGTATCATAGTAAGCATTTAAGAACTTACCTGCATCATCACGGGAGAAACCGAATGTCATCTGTGTCAGGTCGTTTGTACCGAAGCAGAAGAAATCAGCCTCTGTTGCGATCTCGTCTGCAGTCAGAGCTGCTCTCGGGATCTCGATCATTGTACCTACTTCGTACTCAAGCTTTGCGCCTGCTGCTGCAATCTCAGCGTCAGCGGTATCAACAACAACCTTCTTTACATACTTTAACTCTTTTACTTCGCATACAAGTGGGATCATGATCTCCGGCTTTACATTCCAGTCTGGATGAGCCTTCTGTACGTTGATTGCTGCACGGATAACAGCCTTTGTCTGCATCTTTGCAATCTCCGGATAGGTAACTGCAAGACGGCATCCTCTGTGACCCATCATCGGGTTGAACTCATGCAGAGAAGCGATGATGTTCTTGATTGTCTCAACAGACTTGCCCTGAGCTTTTGCAAGCTTCTCAATGTCAGCTTCCTCTGTCGGAACGAACTCATGAAGAGGCGGATCCAGGAAACGGATGGTTACCGGGCAGCCTTCCAGTGCTTCGTATAACTTCTCAAAGTCACCCTGCTGATACGGAAGAATCTTATCAAGGGCAGCTTCTCTCTCCTCTACGGTATCAGAGCAGATCATCTCACGGAATGCAGCAATTCTGTCTTCCTCGAAGAACATATGCTCTGTACGGCAAAGTCCGATACCCTCAGCGCCAAGCTCACGAGCTTTCTTAGCGTCTGCCGGTGTATCTGCATTGGTACGAACCTTCAGTGTTCTGTACTTGTCAGCCCATGCCATAACACGTCCGAACTCGCCTGCGATGGTAGCGTCAACAGTCTTGATCTCGCCATCGTAGATATTACCGGTTGTACCGTCGATGGAGATCCAGTCTCCCTCATGGAACTCTTTGCCGGCCAATGTAAACTTCTTATTCTCCTCGTCCATAGCGATGTCGCCGCATCCGGATACACAGCAGGTACCCATACCACGGGCAACTACGGCAGCGTGGGATGTCATACCGCCACGAACGGTTAAGATACCCTGGGAAGCCTTCATACCAGTGATATCCTCCGGAGATGTCTCAAGACGTACTAATACGACTTTCTCTCCTCTTGCATTCCAAGCCTCTGCATCCTCTGCTGTGAATACGATCTTACCGCAGGCAGCTCCAGGAGATGCTCCAAGACCTTTGCCCATCGGTGTAGCAGCCTTTAATGCAGCAGCGTCGAACTGCGGATGAAGCAGTGTATCGAGGTTACGCGGGTCGATCATCAATACTGCCTCTTCCTCTGTCTTGTGTCCCTCATCTACGAGGTCGCAAGCGATCTTTAATGCAGCCGGAGCTGTTCTCTTACCGTTACGGCACTGTAACATGTAGAGCTTCTTGTTCTCTACTGTGAACTCCATATCCTGCATATCATGGTAATGGTTCTCAAGAGTCTCGCAAACCTTTAAGAACTCAGCGTATGCCTCCGGGAACTCCTGCTCCATCTGAGCGATCGGCATAGGTGTACGGACACCAGCAACAACGTCCTCGCCCTGTGCATTGATTAAGAACTCACCCATAAGCTTGTTCTCACCGGTTGCCGGATCACGGGTGAATGCAACACCTGTACCGGACTCGTTGTTTAAGTTACCGAATACCATAGGCATTACGTTAACTGCAGTACCCCAGGAATACGGGATATCGTTGTCACGACGGTATACGTTTGCACGCGGGTTGTCCCAGGAACGGAATACAGCCTCGATTGCAAGCTTTAACTGCTCTACAGGATCTGACGGGAAATCGGTTCCCAGCTGATTCTTGTACTCAGCCTTAAACTGCTCTGCCAGAGTCTTTAAGTCAGCAGCGGTGAGGTCGATGTCGTACTGAACACCCTTCTCCTCTTTCATCTTGTCGATGAGCTGCTCAAAATACTTCTTACCAACTTCCATAACGACGTCAGAGAACATCTGAATGAAACGTCTGTAGGAATCATATACGAAACGCTCGAATGCCGGATCCGGGTTTCCTGCGATCATTGCTGCTACTACTTCGTCATTTAAACCAAGGTTTAAGATGGTGTCCATCATACCCGGCATGGAAGCTCTCGCACCGGAACGTACCGATACCAGTAACGGATTCTTCAGATCACCGAATTTCTTGCCGTTGATCTCCTCCATCTTCTTAACGCCTTCCATAGCCTGCGCCATGATCTCGTCGTTGATCTTACGTCCATCCTCGTAGTACTGCGTACAAGCCTCTGTTGTGATTGTGAATCCCTGTGGTACAGGAAGTCCGATGCTTGTCATCTCTGCAAGGTTGGCACCCTTACCACCGAGCAGATTACGCATGGTCATGTCGCCTTCGCTAAACATATAAACCCATTTGTTCGCCATTTTGCTAATTCCTCCTAAACTATACTTACTATGTAACTATGTCAGAGCGAAACCCTGCCATAATTCCGCAAACGAATGTACGTCTCCCAAAACGCACACATCTATAATATCATACTTTTGCTAAATAGCAACAATTATTTTCGTCTCTTTTTGCTGTTTTTTGTCACAATTTCACAATTCAAAACCTTGTTCCATGATGTGGAACATTTCTACAATAAGTCTGTGCGCTAAAATGAAAGACCAGACAAAAAGAGACTGGTCTGCTTTTATTCACCCAGTCTCTTTTCCCCACACAAAAATATATTTTTATAAATTTAATTATGCAATTTTCTTTCTGTTTACTACTACAAGTGCACCTGCGCATGCAAGTACGATCATTGCCATACCGGCAACTCCGTTATCTGCGGTCTTCGGAGATGTTCCTGCTGCAGTGTTGGAACTTGTTGCAACGTACTGGTCATTAGAACCGTCTGTAGAACCAGGTGTTGTCGTATTTCCATTAGAAGCCGTTGCCGTACGGACAATTACCATGTTAGAAAAAGAAGTGAACTTTGCGGTTACTGTGCCGTTTGCTGCAGTTGCATCCTCAACATACCAGTTGCCATCTGCATGCTTATGGAAAATGCATACGCTGTCACCCGCATTTACGGAAGCATTAAATGTAACGGTAACCGGGCTGCTCTCAGAAGCGCCATCTGCATGATAGTCGCCTGCACCCATAATATCTACATTGCTTCCGAATTTTGCTGCTACTGCTGCTCTGGCTGCTGCTGCCTCACCTGCGGTAAGCTGTCTTACTGCAAGATTTACTGCATTACCGTTTGCGTCTGTAGCTGTTGCTGTCACTGCACTGTAGTTTCTTATGTATGTAACACTTCCAACTGTCTCTGTCGGTAATGTTGTGTTGTTTGTTACACTCGGTGCTGCAAATGCAGTAACACTCATAGCTAAGGCGAGAACCATAGCTGCTACTGTTGTGAAAATCTTCTTCATTGGACTCATTCTTCCCTTCTGTGTATTATTTTGTGTGGTCTTTTCTATATCAACGCGTTTGCGTCAATATCATTCTCATGCATCCTCCGCTGTATAAAACAGTTCCAGCATCAACTCATAAAACGCCTGTTCATCTATATGAAACTCTTCATAGTATTGTCCCTGCACCTGTTCTCCGGGAATTACAAGAAGATCCTCTTCTGTAAAGTCACAGTTCAATCCCAGCATTACCAGCGACATCATCTGTGCCTTCGACAAATCCATCAGCATGGAATCCGAGATACTGTTATACATGCGAAACGGAGTTCTCATATCCTGTTTCGTTGCAGTCATCGCTTTTTCAATAAATGCAACCAGATACTGCTTCTGTCTCTGCAGGCGGTATTGTGCACTGTAAGCCTCCTCGCAGTCCCGCCACCGGATAAAATGATATGCCTGCTCATTGTTCAGCGTAACAGTGTCTCCCGCCTTAAAATCATCAAAATCCTGTTGGATTTCAACAGTCACTCCGCCAACCATACCATTGAGATTTTCAATTGAATTCAAGCTAAATGCCACATAAGCATCCACCGGGAAATCATAAAAAAGCCTCGACACCGCCCGCTCCATCAGCTTGCAACTCTCTATCCCGCCATTTCCAAAAGCATACTGCAATGCCAGATGGTCTCTAAGCAGCCCTAGCGGTTCCCCTGTCATATAAAAAGTTTCCAGATCTGTCATGGTGTCTCTTGGGATCGCCACCAGTCTTATTTTCTTTTGTTTTTTATCAATAATTGCCAGAAAATTTGCATCCGACTGCGCCCCTGAGCCACTCGCGCCCCCTGCTTCTGACATATCATTTTCCGTATCAAGCCCCATACACAATACCGTATAGATGTCACGGTTGCGCACATAGGTCTTCCCCTGATAAGAAATCTTATCATCAAGTGTGCGTTCGTCATTTGAATAGCCGGAATCACTTCCCTGTACTGCCTGTAACTTTAAGCTGTGCAGACCATAATAATATCCGCCAGCCACACCCGCGACAGCCGCAAGAGCAAGCACGCCAAGCACGATTATTCCCCACCGAAACCACCTTTTATTCACATTACCGTCTGGCTTATTCCCGTTATCTCTCGCTCTCATTAACAAGTACTGCCTCCACCAGCAAACGTTTTTCACTCTCATTCTTAATGCATGTCGATAATGTAAGCAGTCTGTCGTTTTCTGTTGCCTCTACATCTTCGCGGAAATAATCATTATCTCCATCATTTTTTCTCAGGGAATCCAGATATGCTTCCCTTCCATAAGCTTCTGTAAACGAAAAACTCTGTAAAATGTGCCTGTCATCATACTCCACCGCTGCAAACACCTGATAAATGAGCTCTTCCTCCGGTGTCACCACGTAGACATACTGGTGTTCCTTCATGTATGCAGCATCCAGATACTGATGCAGCGAACCGAACATGGTGCCGTTTTTCATATGGTGTCCATATACCACCACATTATAATCCGTAAAATCGGCTCGATTGCAGGGCTGTATATAAATAGAAGCCGGCAATCCGCTCTGTCCGCTTACCGTGTGCTGTAAATAATAATCGTCATATTGATTCTCTGCATCCTGCTTGCGCAAAATCGGGTAATTCACCTCAGAATCCGGAATATAAAGCCATGCACAGATATCTGTATTCGTCTCCCAGAGTGTATCAAAATCCACCTCCGGCACCGTATCATAGATTTCTGCGTCAATCTCCATCGGACTCTCTGTATTCTCTGTCGGAATAACGACACTTTCCTGCTGTATCTCCTCGTACTGCTTCTGTGCCATCCGCTCCCTGATAAAATGGCTGATCATATATATCAGACAACTAATCAAAACCACAACCAGTGCAACTTTTATTATCATCCATCTTTCTTCCCGTATTTTTTTTGACTGCCGTTCCTCTTTTTTCATATCTTTTGTCCCCTGTCACAAACTTACTATAATTGTACCCCCCCCCCCAAGATTTATTGTCAATATATTTTTTCCCATATATAGGAAGAAATTTTTAAGATTTTTTATTTATATTTAATAAATTCCATCCAAAAATATCCGTGGACATCATCCACGGATAAGAAACAGAACATAAAAAATACCTCCAAAATAGACAAGTCAAATCCCTAAATCTACTTTGGAGGTACTATTAATTTATAAAAAATCCACGCTGCAGAAAATCAAACAGATACGTTGCCTGTTTCAAGAAATCTCTAGCCCCGAAACTGTCGAGCTTTGCGATCCAGAGGATCGACACGACAAAGATCCAGGGATGCTTCTTCATCCTGCCGCACATTTTCTCGCACGCGTAAACCATCGCAGGCTCTCCCTTTGCCGCGTAGAACAGAAACATAAAAATCTGCATGGCAAAGAGCGGCGCAAAATGTCTGCCCCAGTCCGTGTGAATCACGAACATCGGCACAAAACACAGCTGGCTTAACAGCATGTAAAAATACGGCGATGCATACCACTTTACATTGCACTTTTTCTGCCAGCCAAAGACATCCCGGTAAATCTGGAAACACCACACAAGCACCGGCAGCAGCAACAGAAGAACCAGCAGCGCATGCCGGATCGGCGCATCATATTTGTAAAACTGGGGTGTAATCTCCTTCAGCTGGTAATCCATTTTCAGAAAATACTCAATATCAAGCGCATATTCCGAAATGGTGAGGTTCGTTCGCCCCTCCAGGAATGTGACAAGTTCCTTCGCACTGTCAAAATGGATACTGCTGAAGAACTGAAAATATACCGCTACCGCCACATTGATGAGGCCGGATACAAACGCGGCGGCAAACCTGCCCGCATGCACCCTGTTTTCCTCAAACACGTCATATACCATCACGGAAAAGACAATCGGATAATACAAAAATGCAAATCCCTGGTGAATGGCAAGTCCCACGACGCCGAGCAGCGTATAGCAGACACACTTCACATATGTATTCTTAATCGTAAGACCGGCAAGCAGTGCCAGCAGTGCAACCAGCAGCATGTAGACATCCAGTCTGCCTAAATTCTGATCGTTCCACACATAGGCAATCGAAAACGGCGCGACAAGGTACAGCGCCACCGCCCCAAGAACGACGTGCCGGATGTGACCGTTCTTAGCGACGGCAAGGCGGATCATTCTCCCCAGCACAATGGCAAGCACCAGTATCGTGAGTATCGTTCCCACGGCGACGTATTTGTATGCCACCGTGTAATCCAGATACTCTCCGTAAAACAGGCGGTAAATGCTTCCGATGAGAAGCCTTGATCCCGTTCCCATGGAATAGTCCATCGCATTCCATGCCGACGACCAGCCCTGCAGATCTAACGCCCTGCCCGTCAGAAACCAGACGGTCAGGCCGGCTGCAATCACAACCTCATACGATACGGCATTCCATAACTTTTTTATCTTCTCCATCTGCCTACCACGCAAACTTCTGTGCAAAATAAGCATCCAGTTCTTCGATCCTGATACGCTCCTGCTCCATCGTATCACGGTCACGCACGGTCACGGCACCGTCGTTCTCAGACTCAAAATCGTATGTTACGCAGAACGGAGTTCCGATCTCATCCTGTCTTCTGTATCTCTTACCGATATTGCCTCTGTCGTCGAATTCACAGTTATATTTCTTGGAGAGCTGTGCGAAAATCTTCTCTGCGCCCTCGTTTAACTTCTTGGAAAGCGGAAGCACTCCGATCTTAACCGGAGCCAGCGCCGGATGGAAATGAAGCACGGTTCTCATATCCGGCTTCTCCTCGGTACCGATGTTCTCCTCATCGTAAGCCGCGCATAAGAACGCAAGCACCACGCGGTCTGCGCCGAGAGACGGCTCGATGACGTACGGCAGATAACGCTCGTTCTTCTCGTCGTCAAAGTAGGTAAGATCCTGACCGGACGTCTCCTGATGTCTGCCGAGGTCGTAGTCGGTACGGTCTGCGATACCCCAGAGTTCGCCCCAGCCAAACGGGAATAAGAACTCGATATCCGTTGTTCCCTTGCTGTAGAATGCAAGTTCTGCCGGATCGTGATCGCGCAGGCGCATCTCGTCTTCCTTGATACCGAGGGAGATCAGCCAGTCACGGCAGAAACCTCTCCAGTACTGGAACCACTCCAGATCGGTTCCCGGCTCGCAGAAGAACTCCAGCTCCATCTGCTCGAACTCACGGGTACGGAACGTAAAGTTACCCGGTGTAATCTCGTTACGGAACGATTTTCCGACCTGACCGATTCCAAACGGAATCTTCTTGCGGGATGTTCTCTGGACATTCTTGAAGTTTACAAAAATACCCTGTGCTGTCTCCGGTCTTAAATAAACCGTATTCTTCGCATCCTCGGTCACGCCCTGGAATGTCTTAAACATCAGGTTGAACTGGCGGATGTCTGTAAAATTGTGCTTGCCGCAGCTCGGGCACGGAACCTGGTTCTCCTCGATGAAATTCTTCATCTCCTCCTGGGTCCATCCGTCCACGGAGCTCTGTAAGGTGATGCCCTTCTCCTCCGCGTAGTCCTCGATAATCTTATCCGCACGGAAACGCTCATGGCACTCCTTACAGTCCATCAGCGGATCCGAGAAACCGCCGAGATGTCCGGAAGCCACCCATGTCTGCGGATTCATCAGAATCGCACAGTCCACACCGACATTGTACGGATTCTCCTGGATAAACTTCTGCCACCATGCTCTCTTGACGTTATTCTTCAGTTCGACGCCCAGATTGCCGTAGTCCCATGTATTTGCAAGTCCGCCGTAAATCTCCGATCCCGGATATACGAAACCTCTTGATTTTGCCAGCGCCACAATTTTGTCCATTGATTTTTCCATTCTAAATTCCTCGCCTTTCTTAGGTTATATTGTGATAAATTTATTTGTAAACAATAAAAGTATATACGTCTGTCTCGAATGAACCGTCGCCGGCTGCCATTTCTGTCTGCTCGGTATCATCCGCATTCACCTGCTCCCCGGTCATCTCCATCTGTTCGGTTCCCGAAAGCTGCTCGGCGCCGATGCTCTCCTGCCCGGTCACATCCACGGATGCCGTCACACTTCCCGTCTCAAGATAATATCCATCACGGATCGACACACTGTCCTTTCCGGTCAGCTTCACATTCTGGCAGGAAACATAACAGATCTCACCGTTCACCTTCACATCTGTATTGGCACGGATGATGGCAACTTTCAGATCATCCTCAGAGTAAATATCCTGCTTTGTGGCTGCTCCCACAACCTTGCCTTCCTCCACGCGGGCGAACTCCCCGTCGTAGACGTATCCTGCCGCGAGAGAGGCAACGACTTTCCCCTGATAGAGTTCAATTCCGTTAAACGTGGTGTAATCCTCCGGTGTCTTGTACTTCATCTTAAGCTTCGCCACACCGTCTTCCACCTTAAGGCTCTCCACCTCGACTGCATTTTTACCATGCTCCGCAGTGTAGTCTTCTACTTCTGCATCCACATAGGACTTCAGTTCCGTCTCATCGTAGTAGGACTGATCGAGCGCCTCCACATCCAGCGACTCTATCACGCCTTTCTTTCCCACATACACGACACTTTCCTCTCCCTCCAGTGAGGTGCCACATCCGGAGAGAAGTCCCACACACAACAGTACACTGCAGACCGTGCACACTAATCTCTTCATCACATAATCTCCATTCTTTCTGAAAAAGTATCGGTGATATTATACTATTTTAAAAACATGATTTCAACCTTTTCCGCATCCTCAAGTATCTTTAACGACTTAAAGGCGTGTCCCACGTACACGCCAAAATAACTGCGCAAAAGCCTGGTCAGTTCTTCCAGCACCTGCCCGCTCACGGAAAACGTATATAATTTTTCAATCCGCGCAGAGATCACGTACTGCATGGTATAGACGGTGGATTCATTCAATTCCACCGCATCCGGCGCCTCGTTGCGGCATTCTGCGCAGAGAACCCCGCCGCGCTTGACGGAAAACCAGGTCAGATGCTCCCTGCTGCCGCAGGAAAGACAGGAAAACACATTCGGAGCCTCACCGTTTATCGCCAGCGCCTTTAGTTCAAACACCGCGCGCACCAGCCGGTTGTCGTAGGAACTGCTCGCAAGGGCGCGCAGCGACTGGTACAAAAGCTTTAGCATCTCGCGCTCATCGTTATTTTCCTGACAATAATAATCCGCAAATTCCAGAAAATAAAACCCGTAATATGTAGCATCAAAATCCCCGGTCAGCTCACGGAAATAATTCTGAATCGTTGCCCTCGCAAGCGTGTAGGCGCTTCTTCCCTCAAACAGCTCGAACTCTCCGAAGCAAAACGGATTGGCAGCCGCGAGAAGCTGGCTGTTCGGACGCCTCGCTCCCCGCGCAAATGCTGTGATCTTCCCTCTTTCTTTTGTCAGCAGTGTAATCCGCTTGTCATATTCGCCAATCGGCATTACCTGTAAGACCATCCCGGTCACCACAATATTGTTTCCCATCCGGCTGCTCTTCCCCCGCCAAAATATTACTGCGCTCCTGCGCATCCGCTGCATTCCGGTAGCGCAGGTAATCAGTCACTCTTCCTGATGCCAAAAAGTCTCTCCAGGCTTCCTCCATCGGCATATCCTCCGTTTCTTTGACGCTTCCCGCCTCTAAGATTAGGTTCTCCGATGGTTCCGCCATTATACCAGCAAAAAATTGGCAGTATCAGATATCGTCTTTATTGTACCCGAAGTTCTTCATCATCAGTTCGCTGTCGCGCCAGTCCTTGCGCACCTTCACCCACAACTTTAAGTTCACCTGCGTATCCAAAAGCCGCTCCATCTCATAGCGGGCGTTCGATCCGATCTTCTTCAACATCGAACCGCCTTTTCCGATGATGATTCCCTTGTGGGAATCGCGCTCACAGACAATCGTTGCATCGATGTCGATAATGTTCTGCCCTCTCCGCTCCTTCATCCGGTCAATGTAGACCGCGATGCCGTGCGGGATCTCGTCATCCAGCGCATGAAGCGCCTTCTCGCGGATAATCTCCGCGACAATGGCGCGTTCCGGCTGATCGGTAACCGTCTCCTCGTCATAGAACATCGGTCCGTACGGCAGGTACTTGAAAATCACGTCCACAACCGTATCCAGATTCTGCTCCCGGAGCGCCGATGCCGGAACGATCTCTGCAAAATCAAACACCTTGCGGTAGGCATCGATATACTCCAGAATCTTTTCCCGCTCCACGGTATCCACCTTGTTGATAATTAAGATGACCGGCGTTTTCGTCTTCTTTAGCTGCTTTATGATATGCTGCTCGCCTGCCCCGATAAATGTGGACGGCTCCACCAGCCAGAGAATGACATCCACCTCCGAGAGCGTGTGCTCCGCCACATTCACCATATACTCTCCAAGCTTATTCTTCGCCTGATGAATGCCAGGTGTGTCCAAAAACACAATCTGTCCGCGCTCCATATCCGTATACACGGTCTGGATGCGGTTTCTGGTCGTCTGCGGCTTATTCGACGTGATGGCAATCTTCTGACCGATCAGATGATTCATCAGCGTCGATTTTCCCACATTCGGTCTTCCTATAATCGTCACAAATCCGGATTTAAAATTATCTTTCATCGTTCTCCTCGTTTCTGTACTGTTTTCCCCTCCCATATCAGGTCAGGCTCTCAAGTGTCTCAAACATCTGTTTTTCCGATGTCAGCACATCTTCATTGCCGATCACGCACAGGCTGCCGTCCGAGAGCACCGACGCAATCAGAGGCTTTAATGCGCGGATGTCCGCCGGCTGCGCCCCGATAATCTGGCTCCGCTCCTTGGAAAGCGTCTCGTAATCCAGTTCCTGCAGATAGGCTGTCATCGAACGCGCACCCTTCGCGCTCGGGTTCATCGGCGTGTCCATATCACTGATCGTTCCGATGATATATCCTGTCATCTCGCGCTCATCGGCATCAAACTTCTCAAGGTACGCCGGAATGCCGTCATAAATCTCGTTCGTTGCAGAGAGATTCGGGTCCCGGTAGGACACAAAATACGTATCTCCGTTCCTCATATATCCGTTCATGCAACCATAAGCGCCACCCTTGACGCGGACGTTGATCCACAGGTAATCGTATCCCAAAATTACCTTTAAGATGCGGAGCGCCCCGTGATAGGAAAAGCCGTGTGCGGCATAATTTCCGGCACGCGCCACATACTGCACCTGGGATGCATCCATAAATCCCTCGTTCTTTTTTGCCAGCGGATAGGACGGCATAGAGCGTTTCTTCCCCGGCTGGTCCGGCACGTACAATACATTTTTTAGTGCAGCCGACGCCTGCGTCACCGCGCGGATCTCCGACTCCTCGCAGGTTGCGCTCACGAGCATGCGCTCCGCCGTAAAAATGGTTTTTACAAGGGAGGACAGCTTCTCCATCAGCTGTTTCTTTTTCTCCTCAAAATGCTCCTCGTAATCCGCGATCACGCGATAGCAGGCAATGCCCGCCGTCGCATCCTGGCAGTAGGCAGCTGTCGAAAAATACGACAGCGCTCTCGTATATGCCACGGAGTGTCCGGAAGCACTCAGTCCTGCCTGCAGTCTCGACTTCAACTGTGCCAGTATCTCGTAGATGCGCTTCTCGTCCGCAAGATGCGAGGTCAGAAGAATCTCCTTCATCAGCCGCATTGCATCCGGCAGTCTCGACGCGAGCACCTTCGTGCGCACCTCATAGTAAAGTCCGATTTCGCCCTGCTTTTTGACGTTCGGGTAGATGCCGATGCTGCTGCCGATTCCTCCGGTGTACATATTGATCTCATTGGCGAGCGCCGCGTAGGAATGATCGTCCGTATCCACGTATCCCAGCACCGCCTTTAGGATGCCAAGGTAAGGCAGATCCTCCGGCAGAATATCGCACACATCAAACAGATAGGTCAGGTAATCGATGCCGTTCGTGTCCATCTCATGCGCAATGATGGGAACGCCCTCCGTCTCAATCTCACGGTTAATAAGCGGCGCCGCCTCTTTTTTCAGATCCGCTCTCGTAAGGCGCGGAATCTTCTCTAAGTCTTCCTTCGGCGACGGCTCTTCCTGATACTGCTTTAAGTGCTTCGTGTCTGCGATCAGCTTCTTTCGCTCTTCCCCGGACAATCCCGCTTTGTATTCGGCTAACTTCTTCTCCAGCGCGGCATCTCTCTTTGCGCCCAGCCCCTGCTCCGGCACCGTAATCACTACCGATGCATGCGGATTGTCCAGAAGATAGGTCTTTACCAGTTCCTCATAATATCCGGTTCCAATCTGATCCTTCAAAAACTGATAGGTGTCCAGCGCTTCCAGATGCATAAACGGCTGCATATCATCGAACAGCCAGCTGTCCAGACACTGGATTCCGTAGAGCAGTCCTTTCGGGAACTGTCCGAAATCCGCCTCCCGGAAACGGAACTCCGAGCTGTTGATTCCGGCCAACAATGCGTTTTGATCAATTCCGTCTGCCACCTGTGCCTGCAGCGTCTCACGGAGCACCTGCAAAAACTGCTCCTTCTGCTCCGGATTCGCATTTTTTGCAATCACAGAAAATACCGGCTGCAGCGTGCTGTTATCATAGCCGCCGCCAATGTCCATACCGATTCCCGCATCGATCAGCGCCTGCTTAAGCGGCGCTCCCGGCGCGGAAAGCAGCGCATAGTCTAAGACGTCAAACGCCTGGTATAACTTTTTGTCCAGAACGGTTCCGACCACCACATTGTAAGACAGGTAACTGTTGTCCGTAAGCGGCTCCCCAGACGCCACCGGATAAGGCTTTACGATCTCCACCGGCGCGGCGAACGGCTTCTGCATCCGGATTGCGGAATCCAGCTCGATCTGCTCGTATTTTCCAAGGTATTCCTCATCCATCCAGCGCAGCTTTTCCGCAACGTCCATATCCCCGTACAGATAGATATAGGAATTGCACGGATGATAATACTTTCTGTGGAAGTTCAGATACTGCTCATAGGTAAGCTCCGGAATATGCTCCGGGTCGCCGCCGGATTCGTTTGCGTAAGAGGTATCCGGGAACAGTGAATTTAAAATCAGGCGCTCCAACACATCATCCGGGGACGAGAATGCGCCCTTCATCTCGTTGTATACCACACCGTTAATCGTTACCGGCGCATCTTCATCCTCCAGCTCGTAATGCCAGCCTTCCTGCTCAAAGATCTCTCTGTGCTTGTAGATGTTCGGATGAAATACCGCATCCATATAGACACTCATCAGGTTCTGAAAATCCGCATTGTTGCAGCTCGCCACCGGATAGATGGTCTTCTCCGGGTACGTGATCGCATTTAAAAATGTGTTGAGCGATCCCTTGACCAGTTCCACGAACGGATCCTTGACCGGATATTTGTCCGATCCGCAGAGCACCGTGTGCTCAATGATGTGCGGCACACCGGTCGAATCCTCCGGCGGTGTGCGGAAGCCGATGTAAAACACCTTGTTCTCATCATCGTTGGAGATCACGGTGATTCTCGCCCCGCTCTTTTTATGGCGCAGAATATATCCCATCGAATGGATATCCTTTAACTCCTGCTCACTCAGCAGCTCATATGCCGTCAATTCTGAAAGCTTCATAAATCCATAATTCCTTTCCTGCCCGGTCATCCTTTCTGTCCGGTATTTACACTGTGTTCTATTATAACAGCTTTTCCCATTCTGCAAAAGAGTAAACTATCTGTAACCTTCCTGCCGCGGATTTCTTCACCGGATATCCCTTTTGCGTAACAAAATTTCCTGATTCCAATTCCACTCATACACGCAAAAAGAGGATACCCATCTCTTCGCCGGATATCCTCTCCCATGTCTTCACAGATATATTCTACTGATAAGAACTCCCTATGCGATGCGTGTCACATTCGCTGCCTGAGGTCCCTTTGCGCCCTCAGTTACCTCGAACTCGACCTTCTCGCCGTCCTTTAACTCTTTGAATCCATCCATATTCAGTGCAGAAAAATGTACGAATACATCGTTGCCCTCTGCATCTGAAATGAAGCCATAGCCCTTCTTGGCATTAAACCACTTTACAGTACCCTGCTGCATAATTCTAAAAACCCTCCTCAATACAGTTCTGACATTACAGACTATTCCTGTCTGTATAAACCAACAAATTGAAATTAGCACATTTTACTTTTTTTGTCAATCTTTTTCTATCGTTATTGTTTAATTTGCACATCAATCTGCTGGTATGGGATGGAAATTCCCTTCGCATCCAGCGCATACTTGATATTTTCCGTCATACGCCAGCGCGCCGGCCAGTAATCCTCGGTCTTAACCCAGACCCTGAGTCCGATATCCACCGAAGATGCCGCCAGGTTGTCCACATATACCACGGGCTTCTCCTCCGGGATTCTGGTCTCCTCCTTCTCCGCCACCTCATAGATCACATCTTTGGCCGTGCGGATATCCGCTTCATAGGCGATGCCCACCACGAGATCCACACGCCGTCTGTCTTTGTTGGTCACGTTGGTAAGGCTGCTGTTGGAAAGCGTACCGTTCGGTATCACGATCAGCTTGTTGTCCACGGTAAGCAGTTTGGTATAAAAAATCGAAATCTCCGTGACCGTGCCCTCATTATTATGGGAATGTTCAATGATGTAATCCCCGACCTTGAACGGCTTTAACAGTAAAATCAGCACGCCGCCGGCGAAATTTGACAGGCTTCCCTGCAGCGCCAGACCGACCGCCACACCTGCCGATCCAAGCACCGCCACCGCAGACGTCGTCGCAATCCCGAACAATCCCATAATGATAAAAATCAGCACCACATACAGCGAATACTTGATCACCGGTATCATGAACTGCTTGACGCCCTCGTCCGTTCCCGCACGGTCCATCGAGCGCCGCACCAGCTTTGTGATCCACTTGATGATCTTGCCTCCGAACACATACACAAGCAGTGCAATCAGAACCTGGAATGCGAAGTTTAGCAGATCCGGCACCAGCCCTTCCAGCCATGTACGGATAATTCCCGGATTCTTTGCAACCTCCTCAATTCCCTCCTGTGCATGGTTCAATGCCTCCACGGTCTCCGTGGTCGACGGAAATGCATCTGTCTGTGCCGCCAGATACCTTCCCTGCTCCAAAAGTGCCGCTATCCCGTTCACTATCTCGTCCTCCATCCGACTTTATAATCTTTCTCAAATTTCATGAATAAACAGACCGCTCCTTAGCTTCGGCTCGAACCAGGTCGATTTCGGCGGCATTAAAAGTCCCGCATCCGCCACTGCGAACAGCTCCGCAATGGACGTCGGATACATTGCAAACGCCACCGCGCAGTCCTGCTCACAGCGCCGCACCAGTTCGTCCATGCCCCGGATTCCGCCGACAAAATCAATGCGTCCGTCCGTCTTCGGATCTCCGATGCCAAGCACCGGTCCAAGAAGCTTATTCTGCAGTATGGAGACATCCAGATCCGCAACCGGATCTTCCGGCGTGCGGTCCTCCTGCCGGATATGGCAGGAAAACCAGTGTCCTTCCATATACATGCAAAAAGTTCCCCGCTCCTTAGGTCTGGTATCCTCTGCCCCGGTAATCTCCTCAACATCAAACCGCTTCTCGACTTCACGGTACAATCCCTTAAAAGAATACCCGTTCAGATCGCGGATCACACGGTTGTAATCCATAATCATGAGTTCATCATCCGGAAACAGCACCGAGAGGAAATAGTTAAACTCCTCCTCCCCGGTATAACCCGGATGTTCCTTCCGGCGCTTCTGCCCTACTTTTACCGCGGACGCTGCCCGGTGGTGTCCGTCTGCAATGTAGATGCTGTCAATGCCCGCAAACGCTTCGTGAATTGCGGCAATATCCGCATCCTCGCGAATGACAAACACCCGGTGTCTCACGCCGTCCTCCGATGTAAAATCATATTCCGGCTCTCCCTGCTTCGTCTTTTCCACGATACGCCGGATCCCGTCATTCGCGCGGTACGCCAAAAAGATCGGTCCGGTCTGCGCGTTGCAGACATCCACATGGCGGATGCGGTCGATCTCCTTCTCCGCACGGGTATTCTCGTGTTTTTTAATAACCCCGTTCTCGTAATCATCGATGGACGCGCAGGCAACCACGCCCGTCTGTACTCTTCCGTTCATGGTCAGTTCATAGAGGTAATAGCACTTTTTGTCCTCCGTCAGGAACTTGCCGTCCTCCACCCATTTCCAGAGCGTGTCATGCGCCCGTTCATACACCTTGTCATCGTACATATCCACCGACAGCGGGAACTGCGTCTCCGCGCGGTCGATGCTCAAAAAGGACTGCGGATGCCGCTCCACTTCCTTCGTTGCTTCCTCTCTGTTATAAACATCATAAGGGAGGGCAGCAATCTCTGCTGCCTTCCCTCTCTGTGGTCTGATGCTTACAAATGGTCTGATTTCTGCCATTGTTCTCACACCTCATTATTTTACTTTCCGTACTTTTAACACTCCATCTGTCTGCTGCAGCTTTGCAAGCACATCGTCTGTCACGTTCGTATCCACATCGATCAGCGCATATGCATAGTCGCCCCTGGACTTATTTGCCATGCCGTCGATATTGATTCCGGCGTCGCCGAGAATCGTCGTAAAATGGCTCAACATACCGCTCTCGTTCTTGTGCAGAATACCGATTCTTCCCGCCGTCATGCACGCGCCCATGCTGCAATCCGGGAAGTTGACCGAATGTACGATATTGCCGTTCTCAAGATAATCGCGGATCTCTCTCACTGCCATGAGCGCACAGTTGTCCTCGGACTCTGCCGTGGATGCGCCCAGATGCGGCGTCACGATGCAGCCCTTTGCGCCGACCGTCGTGGTGTTCGGGAAATCGGAGACATATTTTTTGATCTTGCCCGCTGCAAGTGCGTCCACCATCGCCTCCTCATCCACGAGAAGATCTCTCGCAAAGTTGAGCACGATCGCCGTCGGCTTCATCATTGCAATCGCATCCGCGCTGATCATCTTTCTGGTGGAATCCAGAAGCGGCACATGAATCGTGATATAGTCGCACTCGCGGTAAATATCCTCCACGTTGCTGATATGCTTTACGCTCCGGGAAAGACTCCACGCTGCGCTGACGGAAATATACGGATCGTAGCCGTACACTTCCATTCCCATGTGGGTCGCCGCATTGGCAACCAGGACACCGATCGCGCCAAGTCCGATGACGCCTAACTTCTTGCCGGAAATCTCGGTTCCCGCAAAATTTTTCTTCTGCTTTTCGGCAGTCTTTGCGATATTCTCATCGTTCTGATTCGCCAGACACCAGTCGATGCCTCCCACGATATCACGGGATGCGTAGAGCATTCCCGCAAACACCAGCTCCTTGACACCGTTTGCATTGGCGCCCGGGGTGTTAAATACGACAATTCCCTTCTCCGCGCATTTATCCAGAGGAATGTTGTTCACACCGGCACCGGCTCTCGCCACTGCCGCAAGTCCCTCCGGGAGCTCCAGATCATGCATTGCAGCGCTTCTTACGAGCACTGCCTCCGCATCCTTTAACTCTTCGACCTTCTGATAATCATCCGAAAACAGATCCAGACCGACCGCTGCGATCGGATTTAAGCAATGATACTTATGCATTTGCATTCTCCTCCTCGAACTTTTTCATAAACGCAACCAGCTTCTCCACGCCCTCTTTCGGCATTGCATTGTAGATGGAAGCACGCATGCCGCCCACAGTGCGGTGGCCTTTTAAGTTCACAAAACCAGCGGCTGTCGCTTCTTTTACAAACTTCGCATCGAGCTCTTCGTTGCCGGTCACAAACGGCACATTCATGAGGGAGCGGTCCTCCGGAACAACCGTTCCGTGGAACAGCTTGCTCTGATCCAGGAAATCATAAAGAATCTTTGCCTTTTCTTCATTGCGCTCCTTCATCACGGAAAGACCGCCCATCTTCTTTAACCACTTGAATACCTTGCCGCAGATATAGATGCCATAGCATGGCGGTGTATTGTATAACGAATCCGCATCTGCGTGCGTCTTGTACTTTAACATGGTCGGCGTTCCCGGAAGGGTATCCTCCGTGATCAGATCCTCGCGGATGATAACGATGACAACTCCCGCCGGTCCTACGTTCTTCTGCACGCCGCCGTAGATCACACCGTATTTTGTCACATCCACCGGCTCGGACAAAAAGCAGGAGGATACGTCCGCTACCAGCGTGTGTCCCTTGGTATTCGGAAGCTTCTTGTATTTTGTTCCGTAGATTGTATTATTCTCGCAGATGTACACATAATCCAGATCATCCGGGATATCCAGATCGGAACAATCCGGGATATAGGAAAACGTCTTATCCTCGGAGGATGCAAGCTTTACTGCCTCGCCGTAAATCTGTGCTTCCTGATAAGCTTTCTTCGCCCACTGGCCTGTGACGATATAGCCTGCCTTGCGGTTCTTCATCAGGTTCATCGGGATCATGGCGAACTGCTGGGATGCTCCGCCCTGTAAAAACAGAACTTTGTAATTGTCCGGAATGTTCATCAGATCTCTCAGATCCTGCTCTGCCTCTTTGATGATGTTGTCGTACACCTTGGAGCGGTGGCTCATCTCCATCACAGACATTCCGCTTCCTCTGTAATCCAGCATCTCATCTGCTGCTTCTTTTAAGACCTCTTCCGGCAGCACTGCCGGACCTGCTGAAAAATTGTACACTCTGCTCATTTTCTAATTCCTTTCCTTTCTCTTTTATTACGGCAGTTCCCTACGCTGCCGCCTCCATTGCCCCCTGTAACAAAACATATACACACGTTATGACTGCGCTGCTGCTAAATCCTCCCCGGTAAATGCGGTACTGATGTCCGCTCCCGGAGCAACCATCGGCCACACCTTGTCATCGCAGCCGATCACACAATCGATCACTACCGGCGTCTCTGCAGCAAGCGCTGCTCTTAACGCCTCGTTAAATGCCTCGCGGGTTGTGGCGTGGTACCCTGTCGCCCCCATCGCCTCCGCAAGCTTCACATAGTCGACGCCGTCGTCTAAAACCGTCGCCGAATAGCGTTTTTCGTAAAACAGATCCTGCCACTGCCGCACCATGCCGAGCACATGATTGTTCACAATCACTTCGATCAGCGGCAGCTTCTGCCGGACTGCGGTTGCAATCTCGTTCATATTCATGCGAAAACATCCGTCCCCCGCGATATTGATCACCTGTTTTCCCGGATTTGCAACCTGTGCGCCGATCGCAGCGCCAAGTCCGTATCCCATGGTGCCAAGTCCGCCGGATGATAAAAACGTGCGCGGATTTTTATATTTATAATACTGTGCAGCCCACATCTGATGCTGTCCGACTTCCGTCACAATGATGGCGTCGCCGTTTGTCTGGCGGTAGATCTCCTCCACCAGATAAGATCCGGTCAGCCCCGGCTCCTGGTATGTGAGCGGATATTTTACTTTATAGTCCAGAATATGCGAAATCCACGCCTCATGTCCCAGCTGCGGCAGTTCTGCGTTGATCCGGTTTAACACTTCCTTCAGATCTCCGATCACAGCCGCGTCTACCCGGATGTTTTTATTGATCTCCGCCGCATCCACATCAAACTGCAGAATTTTCGCCTGCTTTGCAAACTTCTTTGCATTGCCGAGCACACGGTCGGAAAAGCGCACGCCGACGGCGATCAGCAGATCGCACTCGCTCACGCCGAGGTTGGACGTCTTGGTTCCGTGCATGCCGAGCATCCCCGTGTAGAGATCGTTCGTCCCGTCAAAGGCTCCCTTTCCCATCAGGGAATCGCACACCGGCGCATCCACTTTATGTACAAATTCTTTTAATTCCGCGCTCGCCCCGGAGATCACAGCGCCGCCGCCCACAAAAATGTACGGTTTTTCCGCCGCTTTTATCATCGCAAGCGCCTGCGCAAGATCCTCTTCCCGTATCGTGTCCGTCACGCGCGCGATCGGCTCTGCCTTGCAGAATTCATACTCCGTCTTTGCCGCTGTAATATCCTTGGGGATATCGACGAGCACCGGACCCGGGCGCCCTTTCTGCGCGATCCGGAATGCTCTGCGGATCGTGTCCGCAAGCTTTGTGACATCCTTTACGATAAAATTGTGCTTTGTGATCGGCGTCGTGATGCCTGCAATGTCGATCTCCTGAAAACTGTCCTTGCCGAGAAGCGGTACATTGACGTTGCATGTGATCGCTACGATCGGCACGGAATCCATGTATGCCGTGGCAATTCCCGTCACAAGATTCGTCGCTCCCGGTCCGGACGTCGCGAAACAGACACCTACTTTTCCGGTACTTCTCGCATAACCGTCCGCCGCGTGGGAAGCTCCCTGCTCATGTGAGGTTAAAATATGCCGTATCTCCTGATGCTTATATAATTCATCGTATACATTCAGTATGGCTCCGCCCGGGTATCCGAATACGGTGTCCACACCCTGTTCTTTCAGACATTCGATGACAATCTGTGCTCCTGTCAGCTCCATGTCGTATACCTTCCTTTTCTATCCTACTGTTCTTCCGGGAGCGCCAGTATCGCTCCGCGGTTGCCCGAAGTCACGAGCGATGCGTACCGCTTTAAGTATCCGGTCGTCACCTTCGGCTCTCTCGGCTGCCATTTCGCCTTTCTGGCGGAAAGCTCCTCGTCCGATACGGCAAGTTCCAGCTTTAACTCCGGAATATTGATCTTAATGAGATCGCCCTCTTCCACCAGTGCAATCGGTCCGCCGACCGCTGCCTCCGGCGATACATGGCCGATCGACGCGCCGCGGCTTGCACCGGAGAAACGTCCGTCTGTAATCAGCGCCACCGAAGATCCAAGACCCATTCCCGCGATCGCGGAAGTCGGGTTTAACATCTCGCGCATACCCGGTCCACCCTTCGGACCTTCATAGCGGATCACAACGACATCCCCGGCAACAATCTTGCCGCCCTTGATCGCTGCGATCGCATCCTCCTCACAGTCGAAGACTCTCGCCGGTCCCTCGTGCACCATCATCTCATCGCAGACTGCCGAGCGCTTGACCACGCTGCCGTCCGGCGCAAGATTGCCTTTTAATACGGCAAGTCCGCCGGTCTTGCTGTACGGGTGATCCACCGGACGGATCACTTCCGGATTCTTATTCACTGCATCCGCAATATTCTCCCCGACGGTCTTTCCGGTCACGGTCATGCACTCCGTGTGCAGCAGTCCGATGTCCGCCAGTTCTTTCATTACCGCATAGACGCCGCCCGCCTCGTTAAGATCTTCCATATAAGTCGGTCCTGCCGGTGCCAGGTGGCACAGGTTCGGTGTCTTCTCGCTGATCGGATTGGCAAATGCAATATCAAAATCAAATCCCACCTCATGGGCGATTGCCGGAAGATGGAGCATGCTGTTCGTCGAACAGCCGAGCGCCATATCCACGGTCAGCGCATTTAAGATGGCTTCTTTCGTCATAATATCGCGCGGGCGGATATTTTTGCGGTACATTTCCATCACCGCCATACCCGCATGCTTGGCGAGCTTGATGCGCTCCGAATAGACTGCCGGGATCGTGCCGTTTCCGCAGAGTCCCATTCCCAGCGCCTCAGTGAGACAGTTCATGGAGTTCGCCGTGTACATTCCGGAACAGGAACCACAGGTCGGACAAACCTTCTCCTCGTATTCCTTGACTTCCTCCTCCGTCATCGTGCCGGCCGCGTAGGAACCTACCGCCTCAAACATGGAAGAGAGGCTGCGCTTTTTGCCCTGTACATGTCCGGCAAGCATCGGTCCGCCTGACACGAACACTGTGGGTACATTGATGCGCGCTGCCGCCATCAAAAGTCCCGGGACATTCTTATCGCAGTTCGGGACCATGACGAGCGCGTCAAACTGATGCGCAAGCGCCATACATTCCGTGGAATCGGCGATCAGATCACGCGTCACCAGCGAATATTTCATACCGATATGTCCCATCGCAATTCCGTCGCAGACCGCGATCGCCGGAAATACCACCGGCACACCGCCTGCCTCCGCAACGCCAAGCTTTACCGCATTGACAATCTTATCCAGATTCATATGGCCGGGAACAATCTCGTTGTAGGAGCTCACAATGCCGACCATCGGCTTGTTCATCTCCTCCTCAGTAAATCCCAGCGCGTTAAACAAACTTCTGTGAGGTGCCTGCTGCATCCCCTTTTTTACATTATCACTCTTCATCTATCTTAACTCCGTTTCTGTCATTCTATCTGATCCGCTCGCAGATCAGATCTCCCATCTGTGCCGTGCCGACCTGGGTTACATCTGCATGCTGCTTCTCCTGCGGCATGATATCAATGGTGCGGTAGCCGTCCTTTAAGACCTGCTTCACCGCCTGCTCCACTGCATCCGCCTCCCGGTCCAGATCAAAGCTGTAACGCAGCATCATGGCAGCACTTAAGATCGTCGCGATCGGATTGGCGATTCCCTTTCCGGCGATGTCCGGCGCCGAACCGCCGCTCGGCTCGTAAAGTCCGAACTTTGTATCGTTTAAGCTGGCGCTCGAGAGCATACCGATCGAACCGGTCACCATGCTCGCCTCATCCGACAAAATATCGCCGAACATGTTCTCCGTCAGAATCACGTCGAACTGCTTTGGATCTTTTACCAGCTGCATCGCACAGTTGTCCACGAGCATATGCTCATAGGTCACTTCCGGGTAATCCTGCGCCACCTCCTCGACGATCTTTCTCCACAGTCTCGAGGAATCCAGCACGTTTGCCTTGTCTACACTCGTCACCTTTTTGCGCCGCTTCATGGCAATGTCAAAACCGCGCTTAGCGATCCGTCTGATCTCGTTCTCATTGTAGGTCAGCGTGTCCGTCGCCGTCAGCACACCGTCCACTTCCTCGGTCCTGCGCGCTCCGAAATACAATCCGCCGGTCAGCTCCCGCATAATCATCATGTCAAATCCGTCCCCGATGATGTCGTCCCGAAGCGGGCATGCGGCTTTTAATTCTTCATATAAATATGCCGGTCTTAAGTTGGCAAACAGGTTCAGCGCCTTGCGGAGCTTTAAAAGTCCCGCCTCCGGTCTCTTCTCCGGCGGCAGCTGATACCACGGCGAAGTCGATGTGTTGCCGCCGATCGAGCCCATCAGCACCGCATCGGAAGCCTTCGCGGAAGCGATCGCCGCATCCGTGAGCGGCTCACCCGTCGCGTCAATGGAGCAGCCTCCCATCAGAATCTCTTCATAGCGGAACACATGTCCATAGGTCTTTCCAATCTGATCCAGAACTTTCTTTGCCTCTGTTACGATCTCCGGTCCGATCCCGTCGCCGGAAATCACGCCTACCTTATATTCCATCTCTCTAATCCCTCTTTTCTTCCTGTCATGCAGGAATCCGTCTTGTATTGACTTTAGTACATTACTAACAGACAGTATATAAATTCTATAATAATGTATCTCGGGAAACAATGCAACCTCTGAATCTATTTTTCTTTTTCATACTCCCTATAACCGGGTCTTATAAAAAAGGAGCAGCCTGCATGATTGGTCCGCTGCTCCCTTTTACCGTCTTATTCCGCCTGCTCTAGCACAACACTGTTCAGTTCAAAATAGACGCGCATATATTCATTTCTCCAGTCGCTTTTCTCCTCCGTAATATCGTCGAGAAACAGCATCCACGGCTTTGCGGTATACGCTTTTAACACCACGTCTTCCCCCGCGGAATCACACAAAACGGCATAGCGCTCATCCGCCTCCGCCGAATATTCCTGTGCCTCGCCGCTGCGGATCAAAAGATATGCCTGCCATGCGGTCATATTTTCCCCGCATCCGATCAGCATTCCCGCCGTAAGCACAGCAGCCGTAATCAGAAAGCTGTCCGTAAGTTCTCCTGCCCTGCCACACAGTCCTGCCGCCCCGGACGCCTCCAGTTTTGTGACCACCCACCCGCACAGATAGGCTTCATTTAACACAAGCAGCCAGACGAAGGAAAAATATACCACGTTGGTCAGCCGGACGTCCCCCGGCGTTCCCATCGCGTAGATGGGCGGACAGAACATTGCGCACAGCCAGGCAACCGACAGCACAAAGACAAGCAGCGGATAGCGGAACGAAAATCCGTACTGCCCGCGTATCTTCTTTACCAGGGAAAGAAGCACAGGGAGCAGCAGGACCGCCGTGACAATGACCGCCAGTCCCATCCAGCTGTTGATGCATGCAATTCCGGTTTTTACCGCCGTGACAATCGTTCCCGCCACGCCGGGTCTGTCGGAAAAATACGACTGCCGGATTCTGGTGCCCGGCGATGTCACGTTAAAAAGGAATCCAGCAAGTATAGCCACAAGCGTTATGGCGCAGCAGATCAGGTTCTGCCACCGCTTTTTTACCGCAGCAAATATTCCAAATCCGACAATCAGCAGTATTCCCATAAATGCGGTCACATGATTCCCGCCGGCAAGCAGCACCGCAAGCAATACCGCAAGCACCGTCCTGCCTGCCCTTCTCCGCGGATGCTCCCCGGCAAGGCTAAGCAGCACGCATAACAGCAATAACAGCACCGCATGGAAAAACACATAATTCATCGCGCCGTTATACCAGTACAATCCCTGCAGGGCGGAGGGCATCCATTCGATCATAAGAAACGACATGACGCAGCCGACAGCAAATCCCTCCAGTTTCCGGCACCCGCATTTGCGGTGAAAGATATAAACCGTACCCGCACAGTTTGATCCCACAATGATTCCGAGCAGCAAAATTCCGGTCAGCGCATAATATTTGTTGCCGAAAATTCCCGGTTCCAGCGCCAGCAGCACCGCCGATGCATATAGCCCCTGCCACTTCTGATAGAACTCCGCGGATGTGGCAAATGCTTCTTTTATGACATTCCAGAAAGAATGTGTCTCCCGCCAGATCTGGAAGGTGCGGTAGGCATAACCGTAGTCATCCCCCGACTGATGATTGTACTTCGAGAGTACGGCTAACGGGATCAGCGCGCAAAGACTCAATAAAATCAGCAGCCACAAATATACTTTTTTTCTCGCTTGTAATTTTTCCATTCTGTTACCTCAGATCCATCTTAAATATATCGTATACACCACCGGAATCACATAGACAACCAGCAGAAATCCGGCATAGACTGCTGCAAAAATACCTGTGGCGGCATAGCCAAGTCCGGCGTAGATTTTATCCAGGACGCTTTCTCTCCGAAGCAGACGCGATAGAACGCCCCAGCCTGCCAGAAGCATCAGGGCTATGCCCGTCACCGCCGCGCCCTTTTTCATTCCCCGCGGCACATAACAAAGCGTGATCTCGTTCGTTCCCGCATCAAGCGGCACGAGCATCAGATTGCCCGCGAGCCGGCTTACGGTCCGCTCCTCTCCGTTTACCGTACAATGCCATCCGCCATCCGCATTGATTGGAAGCATCAGATACTCCTCTTCCGCCGATTCGACGGTGAGCTTACAGGAATCCCGATCCAGTTCATATGTAACCGCCCTTCCCGCCGTATCCACCGCCTCCAGCAGTTCCTGCGGATCGAGGAATCCGAAGAACACCGCTCTCTCTGCGCCGCTGTTCCCGACGGACTGGCGGATATCCACCGTAATGTCTTCGTCCGCAAAACACCCGAGGGAGAGAATTCCCCCATTGCCGGTTGCAGGATAGCTCTCATTGTACAGATCATTGTAATCCGGGACGTAGAGCCTCTCCCCGTTTACTGTAATTTCTGCCTGCTGCAGATCCTTTCCATAGAAATATAGGATCTGCTTTCCGTCTGCGTGAAACCGGTACGATAATTCCGCTCCGGTCTCATCATCCGCATAGGTCTCTTTTTCCCAGTCGATGGGAGTTGTGTGAAAGAGCAGCTCCGACAGCCGGTTCTGGTTCTCAAACACATTCTCCGTGTACGCTTCCGTGGCTGCATACGCTTCATAGTCCTCCTTTGGGATAAAAAATGCCCTGTCCCCGACGGACGCATTTTCCCACAGCGTAAACTTCTCCGTCTCCGCAAGCGGCCAAAGAGAATCCTCCGCCGTGTCTTTTGCCCACGAGCCCGCTTTGGACGCCACATAATAGCGGTACCCCAGCATGATGTCGGACGCGAGGGTTCCGCCCGTGTCGCTTAATCTGGTCCACACCTGGGAATATCCGAGCAGCGTGTTCATCCCGATCTGCTCCGACGTCATCAGATGCAGATAGTTAGAGTAGGAGGTGTTATCTGCAATCAGCGGATAATTGTTGTCAATCGCTCCATCCGCCAGCTTTGCCTTGTGGAAAATATCGGTTTTCCCGGCAAGCGGCTGACCGGTTTCCGTGGCATCCCCGACAAAATCCGTCTCGTCCGTGTGCGGCTCCGGCTGTATCAAAGAGATGCCGAGCGCCACCATCTGCACGCACCAGATTCCAAGGAACACATATAAAATGTTCCGCCGCGTGCGGCTCTCCCCCACAAAATCCGGCACGCGCGCCGCTGCCATATAAATCACGGCAAACACCAGCATATAGCCGTAGCGCATCGGAAAACACACATACGTCCCGCGGTGCCAGATGAGGTTGACCGCCTCAAAGAGAACCGGCAGCACCATCGCCGCCACCAGATACCACTGCCAGATGTGCTCCCGTTTCCGTCTGCCGGAAATGACGAAGAACAGCAGCGGAACCGCCACACTGTCAAGAATCACCCATTTCCACACCGCGTCCATTCCGTCCTGCCGAAGCAGCAGAAAATAGCCGGAGATTCCCCGGTACTCCTCGCCCGACAGCCGGAAGGAACCAAGCATTGCCATCGCTGCCGGCAGAAATATTACCGCCGACAACCCAAGCGACAGCAAAGAGGTCAGCCCGAATTTTAAAATGCCGTTCTTTTTTAACGGCTGCCCCTGCCGGTTTAGAAAAAAATATCCCCCCGCAAACACAATCAGGAAAAAGCACATCATGTACGCCTGCGGAATATTGATGATGAATACCAGCGTCAGGCAGACGATATAGCCGAGCGTATTTTTTCCGGGACGCCAGTCCCCTTCCCGCTCCGCCATCCTGCAGAAAAAATAACACAGTAACGGCAGAATCGCCGCCACGTCCAGCCAGCCCATGCCGTAATACAAAAGCGTATATCCGTTTACGGCATACCCCACGCTTCCCGCCAGAATATAGACTCCGTAACGCTCTTCCCCAAGAACCTGCTCTTTTAAAAACCAGCGCATACTATAGCCCATGGCAAGCAGCTTGATGAAAATAAACACAATCATGGATTTTTCAATCCAGCTTCTTTTCACAAAGAGGAAGAACAGGTTAAACGGGCTAAGCAGAGAAAACTGCGCGCTCACTCCCGCAAAATTATTTCCGCCGCCGACTCTCCAGTCAAAAAAGGCGCTGCCGTTTCCGTGCAGCACATCCCAGACATGGTAATATGCCGGAATCCACTGGGACTGAAAATCCACAGTGTCAAGCGTGGCAGTTCCAAACGGATAGATGCCCTTTATGATGCACAACAGCAGAAAAATGGCAGTTGTCACACAGCCGACGGCGGCACATGAAACAAGCGTATTCTTTTTACTTTTCATCCGGCCAATCTCTCCTCGCTCTCCGTAATACTCTCTCAAAAAGAAAAGGGATAATACATTTTATATACTATCCCTCTTAAAAAGCTTCTTATTCAGTTACATCTTCCGGCTTCTCAACCGCGGAGATCGCTGCCTTCTGCATCGGGATGCGGCAGTTCTTGTTGCTGCCGAACTCCACGATCACCGTATCGTCTGCAATGTCGATCACGGTTCCGTAGAAACCGCTCGTCGTTAAGATTGTATCTCCAACTGCCAGCTCTGCAAGCATGGAATTCTTCTTCTGCTGCTCTTTCTTCTGCGGACGCACCATGAAGAAATACATAAATGCAAATAAAATAACCAGCCATACCACCATGCTGATCCAGCCTGCGGATGACGCGCTCTCTGTTGCTAAGATTGAAAACATCTGATATCCTCCTAAAATCATAAACTTGTCCGAAGTCGTCTGACCCCATTAGAAAGTATTGTACACAAAACCTCGCCGTTTGGCAAGCCTTTTCCCTTTTACTTTTACTTTTACTTTTACTTTTACTTTGCCATTTCCTTTTCCCGGTTGATCTGCCCCATACCGTATAGCTTTTCTTCCTTATAGGAGGCAAAGTTTCCGGCATCCAGCGCATCCCGGATCTCTTCCATCATCGTGTTGTAGAAGTACAGGTTGTGCAGAACGCATAAGCGCATGCCAAGCATCTCCTTCGCCTTGAGCAGATGACGGATATAGGCTCTGCTGTAGCGGCGGCAGGTCGGGCAGCCGCAGCCCTCCTCGATCGGGCGCATATCCTTCTCGTACTTCTGGTTGAACAGGTTGATCTTGCCCTGGTTCGTGTATACGTGACCATGGCGGCCGTTGCGGGACGGGTAGACACAGTCAAAGAAGTCAATGCCGCGCTCCACTCCCTCTAAAATATTGGCCGGCGTTCCGACTCCCATGAGATAGGTCGGCTTGTTCACCGGAAGATACGGCACGGTCTCATCCAACACATGGTACATCTGCTCGTGTGTCTCACCGACCGCAAGTCCGCCGACCGCGTAGCCGTCCAGATCCATCTCAGAAATCCGCTTGGCATGGTCGATCCGGATGTCCGTATAGACGGCTCCCTGGTTGATGCCGAACAGCATCTGGTGACGGTTCACGGTATCCTCCAGCCCATTGAGGCGCTGCATCTCGTTCTTGCAGCGCTCCAGCCAGCGCGTCGTCCGGGCTACGGAATCCTCCACATATTTCCGCTCGGCGAGCGCCGGCGGACATTCATCGAACGCCATGGCGATCGTGGAGCCGAGATTGGACTGGATCTGCATACTCTCCTCCGGTCCCATGAAAATCTTTGCACCGTCAATATGCGAGTGGAAATAGACGCCCTCCTCCTTGATCTTGCGAAGACCAGCCAGTGAGAATACCTGGAATCCGCCGGAATCCGTAAGGATCGGACGATTCCACGACATAAACTTATGCAGTCCTCCCACTTCCTTGATGAGCTTATCCCCGGTGCGCACATGCAGATGGTAGGTGTTTGACAGCTCCACCTGGCACTTGATCTGCTCTAAATCTTCCGTGGAGACAGCTCCCTTGATGGCAGCCACCGTACCCACATTCATAAATACCGGCGTCTGGATATCTCCGTGCACCGTATGGAAAACGCCTCTCTTTGCGCGTCCTTCCTGCTTTAATAATTCATACATCTGTTTTTTCGTCTCCTTTTATTACCTGTCGTTTATTACCTGTCGTCCTTCTCTATTTACTTACTGTCGTTCTGCGCTTCTGCTTCCCCGGGCTCATGCAAAACCGGTGCTGCGTCAATCTTCTGCCGTTTTCCCGATCAGTTCGCTTAACACGGTAAAGTAATCTTCAAACGTCTTGCGGCAGCACGCCGGGTTCTCAATCACAATACCGTCGGTTCTAAGCCCGATTAGGGAAAATGCCATCGCCACGCGGTGATCGTCGTAGGTCTCCACGCTTCCGCCGTGGGGGCTGCCGGGATAAATCGTGACAGCCGTCTCTTCCTCCTCACACCGGATGCCAAGCGCGGTCAGGTTCGTCTGTATCGCGTGAATCCGGTCACATTCCTGTCCGCGGATATGTCCGATTCCCTCTATGCGCACCGGCGCGTCGGCAAACGGTGCGATCGCCGCCAGGGTCAGTGCCTGATCGGAAAAATCGTTCATATTGACTGTGATCCCCCGCAGCGCACCGTCCGCCGGTCCCGTTACCAGGACGCCCTCCGGCGTATCGTCCGCGGTACAGCCCATATGCTCCAGCACTTCCAGGAAACGCAGATCTCCCTGCGTGTTGTCCATATGCACATGCCGCACAAGCGCCCGTCCGCCGGTGACCGCCGCAGCCGCGTAAAAATAGCAGGCTGCCGACATATCCGGTTCCACCGTATAAGTCTCCTTCCGGTAGGAAGCCTCCGCGGGCACCTCGTAGTCTCTTCCGTCAAAAGCGACACTCACTCCGAATTCCTGCATCATTTTCCGTGTGATACGGATGTACGAGCCGTCCGTCTTCTCGCTGGTGATGTGGATCTTCATCCCCTCCGGAACCATCGGCGCAATCAGCAGCAGCGCGCTTAAAAACTGCGTGCTCTTCGTAATGTCAAGGGAGAGCCTCCGCGGCGTCTCCCCTGCCGTCTCATCTGCCCGGGCAGATCTGCACCCTGTGATGCGCACCGGAAGGTGCCCTTCCTCCTCAAGGAACGTAATCTTTGCTCCCGCACCGGAAAGCAGTTCAAACAGCTCCGCCATCGGTCGCCGCTTCATCTGCGCAGAGCAGTGGATCTCATAACACCCGTCCGAAAATCCGAGCATCGCCGCAAGGAAACGCGCCGCTGTCCCGGCGCTTCCGCCGTCGATTACCGCTTCCCTGCGGGGAATCCTGCCGCCGCATCCCGTCACGGTCACGCACTTTTTTTCTTCCTCTATCTGCACTGCAAAACCGAGCGACACAAGACACGCCAGAAAGTGTCTGGAATCATCGGAAAACAGGACGCCTTCCACGCGCACCGTCCCGGCGGACAGCGCTGCTAAAAGAAGCGCGCGGTTCGTCATGCTCTTTGATCCCGGCACGGTTACCTTCCAGTCCACCGGCTCTGTTATCTTTTTCACAAGGTATTTCTCTATCATGAAATATTCTTCTCCTCGCCTACTGGTACTTCTGCTCCGTCAAATCATAACATATTTCTGTTGCGGCGCAAAGTCAAATCTTTTATAATCGAGAAAGATCATTATGTAAGCAGGAGGGAATCACATGGCAGGGTCTACATTGGGAACTCTTTTTAAAATCACAACCTGGGGGGAATCTCACGGAAAGGGTGTCGGCGTCGTTATCGACGGGTGTCCGGCGGGACTTTCTCTCTGTGAGGCGGATATCCAGAAGTTTCTCGACCGGCGCAAGCCCGGTCAGTCCAGATATACGACCCCGCGCAAGGAGGATGACGCCGTAGAGATTCTCTCCGGCGTGTTTGAAGGAAAGACGACCGGCACCCCGATCTCGCTTGTCGTCTTCAACCGCAACCAGCAGTCCAAAGACTACAGCGAGATTGCCTCCTACTACCGTCCCGGTCACGCCGATTACACGTTCGACCAGAAATACGGCTTCCGCGACTACCGCGGGGGCGGGCGCTCCTCCGGGCGGGAAACCATCGGACGCGTCGCCGCAGGCGCCGTCGCCGTCAAGATTCTAAACGAGCTCGGCATTACCTTTATGACCTACACAAAGTCCATCGGTCCGATCGCCGTATCTTCCGGGCGCTTTGATTTTTCCGAGGTCACGAAGAATCCGCTCTATATGCCGGACGCCGAGGCAGCCGAGAACGCTGAAAATTATCTGGATGCCTGCATGGCGGAGTTAAATTCCTCCGGCGGCATCGTGGAGTGTATCATAGCAGGAATGCCTGCCGGTATCGGAGATCCGGTCTTCGAGAAGCTGAATGCAAACCTTGCCAAGGCGGTCATGTCCATCGGCGCCGTCAAAGGTTTTGAGATCGGGGACGGATTTGACGTGGCAAAAGCGACCGGCAAAAACAACAACGACGCCTTTGTCCTCGGCGAGGACGGCAGGATTGCCAAGGCAACCAACCATGCCGGCGGTATCTTGGGCGGCATGAGCGACGGAAGCGACATCATCCTTCGGGCTGCCATCAAGCCGACGCCTTCTATCGCCGCCACACAGCGCACCGTCAATCAGTCCGGGGAGGAGATCTCGGTCAACATCAAGGGACGCCACGATCCGATCATCGTTCCGCGCGCCGTTGTCGTGGTGGAATCCATGGCTGCCATCACGATCGTCGACGCACTCTTTTCCAATATGAGCGCACGGATGGATGCGTTAAAAGATTTCTATTCCTAATAGCTTCCGTCTAAGAGAGCAGAGCAAAAAAGGTGATACTTCTTCTACGCCGGCAGGCGTGATCGAAGTATCACCTTTTTTCATGTAATAGGAAACTTCGTTCCTATTACATGAAAACGCTTCGCGAGAATGCGCACCTCGCGGTGAGGTAAATAATGCTTTGCATACCGCTCAGGCGCGCAAGTGTGCGGCAAGCGCACACTTTGTTCTACTTTTAATAGGAATTCATACTTTCTAACTCAAGCGAATATGCTGATGTGTGAACAGATGATCCTGGCAGTATTCGTAATTGCCCTCACACTTGGAGCAGAAACGGAATTCCAGCGTCGGATCGTCGAGTTCCGTCCTGCCGCAGACAGCACACTTGTGCTTCGCGCCGCCCGCATATCCCTGCGGTCTGCGCATATCCGCCTTGAACTTCTGCCGTCTGTGCACCTCGTGCGGCGTATAGCGCTTGAGGTTCCTGGTGGAGAAGAAGAAAATGATAAAGTTGAGGAGCGACATAAAAATCGCCATTCTTCCCGCCCATCCGGTCTCAAAAAAGCTTAAGGCAATCAGAACACCGTACACAGCCGCCATCCACTTCATCTTAATCGGGATAATGAACATCAGAAGAACCTGCATATCCGGATACATACATGCAAACGCAAGGAAGATGGACATGTTGATGTAGCTTGTGCTGAAGCTCATTCCGATGAGAAGCATCTCCGTCGTCACGCCGCCGTTCAAAAGATACATGATACCGTACAGCAGAAATGCTCCGATCACGGTAAACAGCATACCGCCGAAAATATAGACGTTAAAACGGAAGGTTCCCCAGGTGCGCTCCAGCGTCGTTCCAAGCTGATAATAGAAAAGCGCCATAATCAAAAGATACACCAGATTCGTATCTGTGGGCATAAACACCCAGGTAATCAGACGCCAGATCTGCCCGTGCAGGATGTGATACGGGCTCAACATCAAAAGTCCTATGATCGACGGGTTCACCTGGTAAAGCACAAATCCGATCGTGTAAGCTCCGATCAGCCACACGATCAGATTGGGAATCGCCCAGTTGCCGAATTTACGTTCTAATTTATTTAACCAGTTCATATACTCTGTTCCTGACCTTTCCAAAAATGACATTACGTTTTTCAGTATATCGGTCAGGGAAATCTTTGTCAATCAGAGGGATTTTTCTTTACAAAAAGTTTATACTTTTCCGGCAAAATGCACATTGTCTTTTGACATATCCTGTCGTATAATGTAGAGTGTTTAGCGCCAGATTGGCACTATTTATAATAAGAAGAAATCTTTTACATATTTTACTCTGCTAAAGTATTTACTTTACGAGAAACAACCATGGAGGGAATTATGGAAAACAATACACTTCATAAATTGGGAATCGACATCGGTTCCACAACAGTCAAGGTTGCTATTTTAGACCAGGAGGATCATCTGCTCTTCTCCGATTATGAGCGCCATTTTGCCAATATTCAGGAGACCTTATCCTCCCTTCTCCAGAAAGCCTACGATGCCCTTGGCGATTTTGCTGTCGCTCCGATGATTACCGGTTCCGGCGGTCTGACCCTCGCCAAACACCTCGGCGTTCCGTTTGTCCAGGAGGTTATCGCCGTATCCACCGCCTTACAGCACTATGCGCCGCAGACGGATGTTGCCATCGAGCTCGGCGGTGAGGACGCCAAGATCATCTATTTTGAGGGCGGCAATGTCGAGCAGCGTATGAACGGTATCTGCGCCGGCGGTACCGGATCTTTTATCGACCAGATGGCGTCCCTCATCCAGACGGATGCGACCGGTCTGAATGAATACGCCAAGAATTACAAGGCAATCTACCCGATCGCCGCGCGCTGCGGCGTCTTTGCCAAGACCGATATCCAGCCGTTAATCAACGAGGGCGCTACCAGGGAAGATCTGTCCGCCTCCATTTTCCAGGCGGTGGTCAACCAGACGATCAGCGGTCTTGCCTGCGGTAAGCCGATCCGCGGCCACGTTGCCTTTCTCGGAGGTCCGCTTCATTTCCTCTCCGAGCTCAAGGCTGCTTTTATCCGCACCCTGAATCTGGACGACGAACACGCCATCACACCGGAGAATTCGCATCTGTTCGCGGCGATCGGTTCCGCGTTGAACTACAAGCCGGGTGAGACGACCACGCTCGTCTCTCTCCGCGACCGTCTCTCGAACGGCATCAAGATGGAATTTGAGGTTGCACGTATGGATCCTCTGTTTGCCAGCCAGGAAGAATACGACGCTTTCCGCGCACGCCACGACGGGCACAATGTCAAGTCCGCAGATCTCTCCACCTATGAGGGCAACTGCTATCTGGGCATCGATGCAGGTTCCACCACGACCAAGATTGCCTTAGTCGGCGAGGACGGTTCCCTTTTGTATTCTTTCTACAGCAACAACAACGGAAGTCCGCTTGCGACGGCAATCCGTTCCATCAAGGAGATCTATACGCTTCTTCCGCCGAAGGCAAAGATCGTTCACTCCTGCTCCACCGGATACGGCGAAGCGCTGTTAAAAGCCGCTCTGATGCTCGATGACGGCGAGGTTGAGACGGTGGCGCATTTTTATGCGGCCGCGTTCTTCGACCCGGAAGTCGACTGTATCTTAGACATCGGCGGTCAGGATATGAAATGCATCAAGATCAAGAACCAGACGGTAGATTCCGTACAGCTCAACGAGGCTTGTTCCTCCGGCTGCGGTTCCTTCATCGAGACGTTTGCAAAATCGCTCAACTACTCTGTGCAGGATTTTGCAAAGGAGGCTCTTTTTGCGAAAAATCCGATTGATCTCGGAACCCGCTGTACCGTATTTATGAATTCCAAAGTAAAGCAGGCGCAGAAGGAAGGCGCATCCGTTGCGGATATTTCCGCCGGACTTGCCTACTCCGTCATCAAGAATGCTTTATTTAAGGTAATCAAGCTTTCCGATGCAAGCGAGCTTGGCAAGAACATCGTCGTACAGGGCGGTACGTTCTACAACGACGCTGTTCTGCGCAGTTTTGAGAAAATCGCCGGCGTCGAGTGTGTCCGTCCGGATATTGCCGGCATCATGGGTGCTTTCGGCGCGGCGTTAATCGCCAGAGAGCGCCACGAGGCAGGCTATCAGACCTCGATGCTTTCCATCGAGCAGATCAATGCGCTGACCTTCGACACCAAGCTGGCAAGATGCCAGGGATGTACCAACCACTGTCTCCTCACGATCAACCGCTTTTCCGGCAACCGCCAGTATATCACCGGCAACCGCTGCGAGCGCGGCCTCGGCAAGGAGAAGAATAAGGACAACATTCCGAACCTCTACGAATACAAGAACAAGCGGCTGTTTGACTACACACCGTTAACCGCCGAGGAAGCGGCGCGCGGCACGGTCGGCATTCCGCGTGTGTTAAATATGTACGAGAACTACCCGTTCTGGGCGACTTTCTTTAAGAAGCTCGGTTTTTCCGTGGTACTCTCCCCGCAGTCGACACGCAAGATCTACGAGCTTGGAATTGATTCGATCCCGAGTGAATCCGAGTGCTATCCGGCAAAGCTGGCGCACGGTCATGTGACATGGCTGATCCACCAGAACGTCGATTTTATTTTCTACCCGTGTATTCCTTATGAGCGCAACGAGTTCCCGGATTCCAACAATCACTACAACTGTCCGATCGTTACCTCCTACGCGGAAAATATCAAAAATAACGTGGACGAGATCACATCCGGTCAGGTGAAGTTCTTAAATCCGTTCATGTCCTTCGCCAGCGAGGAGACGCTTTCCTCCCAGCTGATTAAGGTCTTTGGCCAGTCCGAGTTTGGTATCCCGGAATCCGAGATCCGCGATGCGGTTGCCGAAGGCTGGAAGGAGCTCGCCGTCTGCCGGATGGAGATGCAGAAAAAAGGCGAGGAAGTCTTACAGTATTTAAAGGAGACCGGAAGACGCGGTATCGTCCTTGCAGGCCGTCCGTACCATGTAGATCCTGAGATCAACCACGGCATTCCGGAGCTGATTACCTCCTACGGCATCGCCGTGCTCACGGAGGATTCCATCTCCCACTTACAGCCGGTGGAACGCCCGCTCATCGTCATGGATCAGTGGATGTATCACTCCAGACTGTACGCTGCGGCGAACTATGTCAAGACAAGAGACGATCTCGACCTCATCCAGCTGAATTCCTTCGGCTGCGGTCTGGACGCCGTCACGACAGACGCTGTCAACGATATTCTGACAAAGTCCGGCAAGATCTACACCTGCTTAAAGATCGATGAGGTCAACAACCTCGGTGCGGCGCGCATCCGTATCCGTTCCCTGATCTCGGCGATCCGTGTCCGTGAGAAGAAACAGACGAAGCGCACCATCGTTCCGGCGAATTACAACCGCATCGTCTTCACGGAGGAGATGCGCAAGAACTACACCATCCTCTGTCCGCAGATGTCACCGATCCATTTTGAGCTGTTGGAGCCGGCGTTCCAGACGGCCGGGTACAACCTTGTTGTCCCGGATGTGGACAGCCGCACCTGCGTGGATGTCGGCTTAAAGTACGTCAACAACGACGCCTGCTACCCGTCCCTGATCGTGGTCGGACAGCTGATGGCTGCCGTGATGTCCGGCGATTATGATATGTCGCGCACCGCGATCTTAATCTCCCAGACCGGAGGCGGCTGCCGCGCCAGCAATTACATCGGCTTCATCCGGCGTGCACTGGAAAAGGCCGGCTATCCGGACGTTCCGGTCATCTCGATCAATCTGAGTGGTCTGGAGAAGAACCCGGGCTTTAAGCTGACGCTGCCACTGATCCAGCACGGACTCTACGCGTTAGAGTTCGGCGATATCTTCATGCGCTGCGTCTATGCGACACGCCCTTACGAGGCTGTTGCCGGATCAACGGATGAATTGCACGAGAAATGGAAAAAAGAGGTTATTGCCTTTATCACACAGAAGAAGATGCTCTCCCACGGCAAGTTCAAGAAAATGTGCCGCGAGATCATCCGCGATTTTGACAACCTTCCGCGCAAAGACATCAAGAAACCGCGCGTCGGCGTTGTCGGCGAGATTCTTGTCAAGTTCCATCCGGCTGCCAACAATCATCTGGTGGAGCTTCTCGAATCCGAGGGCGCAGAGGCCGTCGTACCGGATCTGACCGATTTCCTGCTCTACTGCTTCTACAATACAGGCTTTAAGGCAGACAATCTCGGTATGAGCCAGAAGTCCAAGAAGATCGGCCGTCTGGGCATCAACTTCTTTGAGTGGCTGCGCAGCGCCGCAAGAGATGAATTTGCAAAGAGTAAGCACTTTACCGCGCCTGCGCACATCGATGATCTTGCAAAATATGCAAGGGACATCGTATCCGAGGGTAACCAGACCGGCGAGGGCTGGTTCTTAACCGGTGAGATGTTAGAGCTGATCCACACCGGAACACCGAACATCGTCTGCACGCAGCCGTTCGCCTGCCTGCCGAACCATGTGGTCGGCAAGGGCGTCATCAAGGAACTGCGTCACCGCTATCCGGGTTCCAATATCGTGGCCATCGATTACGATCCGGGTGCCAGCGAGGTCAATCAGTTGAACCGTATCAAACTGATGCTCTCCACCGCGAACAAAAATCTGGCAAAGCAGAACGCACCGGAGCAGAAGGAGCAGGCTGCCGGCTGACAAATGCATGGAAAGGGGCTGCGCATCAAATGTGCAGCCCCCTTTCGTGATAAGTAATATTATCAGAAGATCACACCGTGGGATTTCAGATGAAAATGCAGAGGGAAATTTGGTTCAAAAAATGTGAGCATTTCTAACCAGCCAAATGTTTGCATCTTCGATGATCCGTGTCTTTCCAAGTTTGGAGCACTCCGCGGGTCATGTCCGCATCCCGGAAGACAATTTGTAGGACTTTTGTGTGTATCCCTTATTGGCACCAGACAACAGGTGGCATAAATGCCACCTTTATGTCGAACATAACATAACCGCGCGAAGCCGATGTCTGAGTCGGCATCTGCCTTATTTTCAATAGCAGATGCCGGCGAGTTTCGGTTCGCGCGGTTTTATATTGTCTGTG
>CACZIN010000007.1:0-78172 GCA_902781225.1 uncultured Lachnospiraceae bacterium
TGATTCCAGAATCATGTCAACCGAATTTGCAGATGAGGCGGCACTCTGCCTGAATGCAAACGGCATCAAGGCGTATGTGTTCGACAGCCTGCGTCCGACGCCGGAGCTTTCCTTTGCCGTGCGTGAACTCGGCTGCATTTCCGGAATTGTGATTACGGCGAGCCATAACCCGAGAGAATACAACGGCTACAAGGTATACTGGGAGGACGGCGCACAGATCACACCGCCGCACGACAAGAATATCCTGGCGGAAGTGGCGAAGGTGACATCTTTTGACCAGGTGAAGACGATGAAGAAAGAAGATGCCGTTGCCGCAGGACTTTACAAGGTCATCGGAAAAGAGATCGACGACCGTTACATGGAAGAGCTGAAGAAGCAGTCGATCCATCCGGAAGTCATCAGGGAGATGGCGAAGGACATTAAGATTGTATACACACCGCTCCACGGAACCGGTAACCTTCCGGTGCGCCGCGTGTTAAAGGAGCTTGGATTTGAGCAGGTGTATGTGGTAAAAGAGCAGGAGCTGCCGGACGGCAATTTCCCGACGGTATCCTACCCGAACCCGGAGTCCCCGAAGGCATTTGAGCTTGCGTTAAAGCTTGCAAAAGAAGTCGATGCGGACATCGTGCTCGCGACAGACCCGGATGCAGACCGTCTCGGTGTGTACTGCAAGGACACAAAGACCGGCGGGTATGTGACATTTACCGGAAATATGTCTGGTATGCTGATCGCAGAGTACATATTAAGAGAGAAGACAGCGATGGGAACCATGCCGGAGAACCCGGCGCTCGTGGAGACGATCGTGACGACCGATATGGCAAAAGCGATCGCGGCAGCCTACAACGTGAAGCTGATCGAGGTGCTGACCGGATTTAAGTATATCGGAGAGCAGATCAAGTTCTTCGAGCAGCAGCATACGTATCACTACGTATTTGGACTGGAGGAGAGCTACGGCTGTCTGGCGGGAACCTACGCGAGAGACAAGGATGCGTGCGTGGCGGTCATGATGCTTTGCGAGGTGGCTTCCTGGTGCAAGAAGCACGGCAAGACGCTGTGGGATGCAATGCTGGATATGTATGAGAAGTACGGCTACTACAGAGAAGGACTGGAGACGAAGACCTTAAAGGGAATTGACGGCGCGGCACAGATCCAGTCGATGATGAGCGAGTACCGCACGAACCCGCCGAAGGAGCTGGGCGGTCATCGGGTACTGGCAGTGCGCGACTACAAGGAGGACACCAGAAGGGATCTTGTGACCGGTGAGGTGACAAAGACCGGACTGCCGGCATCCAACGTACTTTATTATGAACTTTCCGACAATGCGTGGTGCTGTGTGCGCCCGTCCGGAACAGAGCCGAAGATCAAATACTACTTTGGCGTCAAGGGAACCTCCCTTGCGGATGCGGATACAAAGCTTGCGGCATTAAAGGAAGATTTGTTAAAATAAAAGAAAACAAAAAAGAATTATTTAGCAAAAAGCAGCATGGATTGGAAGCGCAGCTGACAATCCATGCTGTTTTTTTTGACGTTTTCCCGCAGCTCTACTGTGGTGTTTGAAGGATACCGGAATTGAAAAACGCAGGTGCCTGTGTTATGCTTTAACAAATGATTACAAACGACGGAAAAAGAAAACAGAACACAGAGGAAAACTGCGATGTATCAGTATGGAAATTTATCGGATTTTGAATTTGAACTGCTGTGCCGGGATATCATGGAGCGGAAGATTGGCTGTCCGCTGCGTTGTTTTGCGCCCGGCAGGGACGGCGGCGTGGATATTACGGAGACGAGGTTATCGGGATGTCATATGGTGCAGGTAAAACACTATATTGACAGTTCCTACAGCGCACTGCTCTCCAGCTTAAAGAAAGAACTCCCGAAGGTAAAACAGAAACAGCCGAAACACTACTATGTGTGCTGTGGAAAAAAGCTGACAGCACAGAATATTTCAGAGATTTATCAGCTTTTTTCGGATTATATGGACGATGCGGAAGCGGTTGTGGATCTGATGGAGATTGACAGCTTCCTGCATAAAAAAGAGAACGTGGATATTCTGGAACGGCATTATAAGCTGTGGCTGGAATCGACCAGTGTTTTGGAACGGCTTGGCAATCAGGATATCGCGATCGACTGTGATGCCTTTTTCTATCAGATTGAAAAGGAACAGAAGCTTTTTGTGAAGACAAAGTATTACGAGGAAGGCAGACAGATTTTGGAAAAAGAGCATATGCTGATGCTGTTGGGCGATCCGGGAGTGGGAAAGACCATGTTGACAAAAATGCTCGCATTAACTTTTGCGGCGGAAGGGTACCGCATTCGCTATACGACAAACGGCGAGCTGTCGGATTTAAAACGCGCGCTTTCCGCCGACAGGGAGCGGAAGGAACTGATTGTTCTCGATGACTGCCTGGGACAGCATTATTTTAAAATGCAGGAGACGAAAGAAAATGAATTGCTGGCGCTGGTCAAGTATATCATGCGCAACCCGAACAAGCTTCTGATTATGAATTCGCGTGTCACGATTTTTCATGAAGCGAAGGAGCGGTCGTGCGATTTCCGGTATTTTATGGAGGATGAGAATATAAAAATCCGGAAGATCGAGATGAATGGACTGGATGAGGAAGAGAAGGGATGGATTTTTTACAATCACCTATATTTTGCGGGGGTTCCGGAGAAATATTACAGGAATGTCTATGAGGATAGACGCTATCGGGGGATAGTCAGACATGCCAATTATACGCCGCGGCTGATCGAGTTTGTCACCAAAAAGAAAAATTATCAGCAGGTTGCACCGGATCACTATGCGGCATTTATTATGGACTGCCTTGAAAATCCGAGAGAACTCTGGAAGGATGAATTTACAAGAAAACTGGGAGCAGAGGATCGGGCGCTGCTGCTGACACTGTATTCTCTGACGGATACGAGTGTGGAGGAACCGGTTCTGGTACGGGCATTTTTAAAGCGTCTTTCCAGTCTGGAAGGGATGGATACCACAAGAAACCTGTATGAGGAAGCGTTGAGGCGGCTGACAGATTCCATGGTGCAGCTGATAGAACAGAACGGCAGAAAGCGGATTGGCGTATGCAACCCGTCGATCAATGATTTCCTGAAAAATTATATCCGGGAGAATCCGATGGAGCGGGCAAATATGCCGGCATATGCGACGGAGTATGTGCAGCTGGAGAGGATCTGCCCGGACTGTGTGGAAGACCTGATCCGGAAGGGACAGATTTATCGGTATCATTTTTCCATGTTGGAGCAAATGCGCGGAAAAATTCTCGGGGTTATCTGCAGCAGAGAGATACGGGATACATGCCATACAGAGTTTGTGCAGGCATTTTTGAAGGAGCCGGGGAGCTGTTATACCGATAAGGGAGACAAGAGCGTAGAAATACTGTTTGCACTGTTGCAGGAAAAAATGGATGCGTTCTATCACACGAGAGAAAATCTGGAGCAGGAGACACTGGAAGAATTCCTGATGGAACTGGATTTGTGGGATTACGAATTGATTGCGCGGGAGGCGAAGAAAACCGGCGGTGAATGGCTGTTTACAAAATACCGGAAAAGTTTTGTGCGGGGATTACAGAACGCTGTCGAAGTGTATGCAAGGGACGTAGACCAGTCTGATTATTATGACGGGTTTGATGTGAACACAACGGTATCGGAGAATACTTTTTTTGACGGAGAATCTTTGGGATATGATTTCACGGGAGTGGCGCTGGAATGGGAGGAGCGCATTAGGGAAGAAATCTGTGATGAAATCATGGAAATTGTGGAAAAATTTCCGCATGAGATTGCCGCACAGATTGTGTATGATCCCGGGGATGCGGATATCAGCACCGGCCTGATTGAGTCTTATCTGCAGGACTGGACGCCGCCGGATGACTACGACGACGAGCCCGGAAGGCTTGTCCCGCCCGGAAATGAAACTGCGGGCGGAGTGGGAATGCTGGATGTGATTTTTCACGGAAACCGTTAGTCTGAATTCGTGAAATCGCCCAATAGACAACAAATGTAATTATGTTTATAATATTCTCGTAGACAGGCACTTCCCAATGAGGAGGTACCCGTGTATGGGAGAATGTTTTCAGACATTGAATTTGACAAATGCATATTTGTTTGCAGCGGCGCTGCAGGATGAGGAAATCTGCCGGAATGTGCTGGAGATCGCTTTGAACCGTAAGATCACTGCGGTCAGATCGCACGCGGAGCATACGCTCTTCCTTGACAGCGATTTCAAATCGGTGCGCTTTGATGTGTATGCGCTGGATGCTGAGGAGGTCAGCTATGACGTTGAGATGCAGAATGATTTCGGCAGGGATCTGCCCAGGCGCTGTAGATATTATCAGGCGGAGCTGGATGTCTCATCTTTAAAGCCGGGGGAGGATTATAAGGAGTTAAAGCCCAGTTACATCATTTTCATCTGTGCGTTTGATCCGTTTGGAAAGGGAAGATACCAGTATGTGTTCGAAGAGTACTGCAAAGAGGCAGGGCTCGCATTGGGGGATGGAACGCAGAAGATCTTTTTTAATACGAATGGCACCGACAGTGAGAATATAACTCCGCAGTTGCTGCACCTGTTTGAATATTTGAAACAAAGCACCGAAGAAGTTGCCAATATGCATAACGATGAAAAGATTCAACTGATCCACCGGAGGGTGGAATATTTAAAACGTGATCGAAAATTGGAGGCGGGCTATATGACGATGGAGGAATATATCCATTCGGAAGCGGAGCGGAGAGCAAAAGAGATGGCGGAAACGCTGGCAAAGCCAATGGCAGAGTCAATGGCGGAAACGCTGGCAAAGCCAATGGCAGAGTCAATGGCAGAGTCAATGGCAGAGTCACTCGCGGCTTCAAAAATAGCGCAGAACATAGTGGCGTTATTAGCTGAACTCGGAAGCGTTCCGGAAGAATTAAGGGAGTGTATTGCAGCTGAAAAGCGGGAAGATACTCTGGCGGCGTGGCTTAAGCTTGCAGCACGCGCGGATTCTATTGAAGAGTTCCAGTCTAAAATGTAGAGACAGATCTGTCTCATTCTTGATCGGTAGTTTCAACCGATAAAATCTACAAAAATAATTTCGGGACGTGCCTGTCATAAGAAAATATGTCATTTATGAAAACGGGCAAAATGGTTTCATCCTTGTATTTTCGGAATGATTTCGCTATACTTAAAATTGCGTTTAAGCAATACAAGAGTAGAAGAGGAAATGAAGAATGCAGGAGAAACGAGATATTTTTGACCGGATGATGGCTTTGCCGATATTGAATATCTTTGAGCCATTTTATAAAAAAAACAAGGAAGTATTGCTGTATTTGTTTTTTGGCGGGCTGACTTTTATTGTCAGCATTGCTACTTATGCGGTATTTAATGTATCCATGGGGATCAATGAGCTGATTGCCAATGTGATGTCGTGGGTGCTGGCAGTATTGTTTGCGTTTGCGACGAACCGTGTGTGGGTATTTCAGGCACCAACGCATACGATCACGGAATTTTTAAAGCAAATGCTCTCGTTTTTTGGCGGGCGTGTGGTCACGCTGGTGATTGAAGAGATCATTCTGCTGGTATTTATTACCTGGCTGGGCTTTGACAGCATGGTTGTGAAAGTGATTGCACAGGTCATTGTGATCGTGCTTAATTATGTAATCAGTAAGTTTTTTGTCTTTTCAGACAAAAAATAGCCGGCAGGGTGCAGGCTGGTTATTTTTGCAGGATACGGGTGCGGGCTGGAGAATATATATTTTCTATAGACGTATAATAATTTGGAAAGGATAGATACAGGGAGATAAAAAGATGTCAAATTACTTGATCGGAGATTATATCCGGGATACCAGATTGCGGCGGGGATATACACAGGAGCAGCTTAGCTTTGGTATTTGTACGACAGCGTCGCTGTCCCGGATTGAGACCGGTGCGCAGGCACCCGGCAAACATATTTTGGACGCGTTGCTGGAACGGCTTGGAATCGGAGATAAAATATTTGATGTTCTGGTAAGCAAGGATGATATGGTGATCTTTGAAAAGATTCAGGATGTCACGAGAAGTATTGCGGCCGGAGAAGAAGGAACACAACAGCTTAAGGAGAATATTCAAGGGTTAGAACAGCTGATGGAAAAGAAACATCAGAATAATCTGTATATGCAATATTTGACATTCGCAAAGGGAATACTGAAAAAGCGTAATGGCGGATCTTTCGATGAGATTATGGAAATGTTTATGAGCGCGATTCACATGACTCTTCCAAATTTCGATGGTGTAACACCGAATGGAAACAATCTGTTGACATTCCATGAGATTGCCATCATTGATAATATTGCAATTTTATATGCAAAACAGAAAATGATGGAGGAAGCGCTGGGATTAGGTTATTGGTTGAAGGAATATATGGAAAAGACCTTTATCGACGGTAAAGAAAAAGCTGCGAGATATCCAATGATCTTATATAATTTATGCAACTGGTTGGGAAATTTAGAAAGATATGAAGAATCAGAACAAGTTGCGGAAACAGGAGTGAATTTCTGTATTGAATATGGCAACCTGGTTGCGTTTCCAAGGTTACTTTTTAATAAGGGATGTGCATTGGCATCCTTGGGAAAACGCGAGGAAGCCGTTAAAATATTTCAACAGACTGCCGCCATTTTTCTCGCCACCAGACAAGAGAGAATGGCGAGATTGACGGTCGAATTGTGCAAGGAGCATTATGATATAGATGTTGAACTATATCTTTAATAGCATTCTTCCAGATCCCCCAAAAAGAAGCATGCATTTACCCCGGCATTTTCTGCGAAGGATGCTGCAACGCCCGGTACGGCGGCTGCTGCGAGAACCAGTGTAAGAGCTGCGATCAGAATCATTTTTTTCATTTGTGAAGTCTCCTTTTCATTTTTTCTTAATGGTAGGAGCACTTACCGACAAAGACCATTCGATCTGACGTAAATTTTTATTTACGTCAGATCGAATGGTCTTTTGGAAAAAATTGGGATAAAATATACACATTTAAGACAAGGCAAGCGGTAAGGTACTATACAAAGAAAGAAGAAAAGGGGAGTAAACGGATGATAGAATGTGTCATGCTGGATACACTGCCGGAGAAGGCGAATTTAATTTTAAATATTTTGTGGGATCGGAATCACCCGATGTCAGTGACGGAGTTGATAGAGGCGCTTCAGGAGGAATTTTCATTGAACTGTGAAAAGGAGGAGGTGCAGGACTACCTGCGGTTCCTACTGGCTTCCGACTATGCAGAAAAGAAGCGCAAAGGACTGAAGGTGTTATACGCCGCACTTGGATCGGACTATACCTTATAAGTGCAGCGGGAACACAGATGAGATCTGACTTTGGAACAGAATAGCTGCGGCCGTTTTTGACTCTTCCCAGATAAGTAGAATTGTGGTATCATAGAACCAGTTTATGTTAATCTATTTACGTTGGGGATAAGTATGAAGAAGAAATACTATTTGGAGGCGGTGCGCATTACGGCGGTGCTTTTGGTGATGTATAATCACTCGGCACCGTTTATGTCGTTTGCGACACAGCATGGCGTACAGTATGCGGTGTCGTTTTTTCTTTCCTTGGTTTGTAAGGCAGCGGTGCCATTGTTCTACATGGTTTCCGGTGCGCTTCTGCTTGGGAAAAATGAAAGCTTTGGGGAGCTTGTGCGGAAGAGAATTCTGCGTATTGTGGCGGTGATTGTTATTTTTTCACTGTTATATTACATGAAGTTTGCTGTGCGGGGACAGGCATCGGTATCGCCGATCCGTTTCCTGCTTGGATTGCCGTTTGATGTGGCGTTTCTGCCATACTGGTATCTATACAGTTATCTTGGAATTCTTGTCAGCCTTCCTTTTTTACGGCCGTTGGCACAGAATATGCCGAAAAACGCATTCTGGTATCTGATTGCGCTGCAGATTGTAACGGAGTCCTTGCAGATTACACTCGGCTTTTTCGGATACCATACGCTTTGCGGTTATTTCAGCGTGGCGGGAGTGTTGCAGACCACCTTGTTTTATCCGGTGATCGGGTTTGGACTGGACCGGTATCTGGAGGAACAGTCGTTTTTTGGATGGAAAAATATACTGCGCAATCTGGCGTTTTTTGCGGCTGTGATAATTACCTGGCGGCTGGTATACAGGGATTGGGAGACGAATGGAGGCACTTACCGGGAGATGTATCTCGGCGTGTGGATGCCTCTTATCACGCTTGTGATTTTTGTTGATTTAAAGCTTTTGTTCCAGAGAGAGGATCTCCCGGAGGGACTGAAGCGTTTCCTGTCAACCGTCGGCAGCTGTGTGTTCGGAGTGTATCTTCTTGATGGATTTATCGGGGCGGGCGGCCGCATGGATGTGATTTATCAGAAATTTATGCCGTATATCGGATATCTGCCGGCATTCCTGATTGAGATTTTTGTGCTGTTTGGGATTCGCGTGGCATTGACATTGGTTATGAAGAAGCTGCCGGTGTTCCGCAGATTATTGTAACATACGAAAGGAAAATAAAATGTTGATTTCACTAATTGTTCCCTGCTACAACGAGCAGGAAGCATTGCCGATTTTTTATGAGGAGTCCACAAAAGTTCTTGCGGGGATGGATTGTGAATATGAGTTTTTGTTTGTCAATGACGGGTCAAAGGATGCGACATTGTCAATCTTAAAGGGACTGGCAGAAAGAGATGAACACGTCACCTACCTTTCCTTTTCGAGAAATTTCGGCAAAGAAGCGGCGATGTATGCCGGGTTTACGAATGCGAAGGGGGACTATGTTGCAGTGATGGATGCGGATATGCAGGACCCGCCGGCACTTCTGCCGCAGATGCTTGCACTTCTTACATCCGGAGAGTACGACAGTGTGGCGACACGCAGGGTCAACCGCGAGGGAGAACCGCCGATCCGGAGTTGGTTCGCCAGACAGTTTTACCGCATTATCAACCGGATTTCCGATGCGGATATCGTAGACGGTGCCCGCGATTTCAGGCTGATGAAGCGGGAGATGGTGGACGCGATCGTGGAGATGGGAGAATACAACCGTTTTTCCAAGGGAATCTTTGGGTGGATCGGTTTTAGGACATACTGGCTGCCATATGAAAATGTGAACCGTGTGGCGGGAGAGACAAAGTGGAACTTCTGGAAGCTGTTAAAATATGCGATTGACGGCATTATCAATTTTTCACAGGCACCGCTCGCCGTAGCATCCTGGTTCGGCATGGGGATGACGCTGCTTTCTTTTATCGCGGTCATTTTTATCGTGGTGCGCAAGCTGGTGTTCGGAGATCCGGTTACAGGCTGGGCATCGACGGCGTGCATCATCACGTTCATCGGCGGCGTACAGCTTTTCTGCATGGGAATTATGGGGCAGTATATTGCAAAGACTTACATGGAGGTAAAGCAGCGCCCGCATTATATTGTTGCGGAGAGCAACCGTGCCGAAGTGACTCGGATTAAGTAGAAAAAGGGCTTTTACAGCGTCCTGAGATATGGTAGAATGAAATCAGATATATCCGCAGATCTGACTGCAGATATATTCCGGTAGAAAATAAAGATATTGAGAGGTAGACATTAGTGAAGAAGAGAGCAGTTACATTATTGACACTGCTTGCTGTATCCGCCAGCCTTATGGCATGCGGAGGAAGCGATGCCACGGAGAGCAGCGCGGAGAATGACGCAGAGCAGATTGAGGCAGAGGTAACGGGGCAGACGGAGAATGCGGACACAGAGGAAGAGGAGGTTCTTCCGGAAGGAAAATACCGCAGTGAGCTGACGAACGAGCTGATCGACGACAGTCTGAGGGATCAGCGTCCGATTGCTGTTATGGTAGACAACGAATCCATTGCACTTCCGCATTATGGATTGTCACACGCAGATGTGGTATACGAGATGATGAACAGCACGCTGAACGGACGTATCACACGACTCATGGCGCTGTTTAAGGATTATGAGAGTGTGGATCAGATTGGAAGTATCCGCAGTGTCAGACCGACGAACGTGATACTGGCTGCGGAATGGAATGCCATCATCTGTCATGACGGAGGTCCGTTCTATGTGGATGAGTATCTGGACGAGGCATGTTCCGATCATTTCAGCGGAACATTTTCGCGTGTGGATAACGGTAAGTCCAGAGAATATACAGAGTATATTCTTTCCGGGGACATGGACAAGAACTTCTCCAACTCCGATGTGTCAAAGGATTATACTTCCTATTATGAGGGAGCACATTATCAGTTCGCGAATGAGAACAACCCGGTTGATCTCGGGGCATCTTATCCAGATGATGCGATTGATGCGAATATGGTAGATCTTCCATTCCCGCACAACGGATCTTATCTGGAGTACAATGCGGATGATCAGCTTTACTATTATTCCGAGTACGGCAAAGCCCATGTAGATCCGGGCAATGACAACGCACAGCTGTGCTTTAAGAATCTTCTGATTCAGAGCTGCGGCTATACACAGTATGACGAACACGGTTATATGATCTTTGACTGCATCAGCAGTGGTTACGGCTATTACGTCACAAACGGCAAGGCACTCTATGTATCATGGAAGAAGACCAGCATGACGTCTCCGACACGTTATTATGACGCACAGGGGAATGAGATTACGATCAATACCGGAAAAACCTACGTTGCATTAGTACCTGTCGATGACTGGGAAGATCTGGTGATTGAATAAGTCGGGTAAAGGATAGAAAGATGGAAGAATTTTTAAGTTTTATAGCGGACATATTGGAAGTAGATAAGAATACACTGACACTGGAGACATCTCAGGATGATGTGGAGACATGGGATTCCCTCATGCAGCTTCGTCTGCTCGGTGAGATCGAGGCAAAATACGGTGTTATGATACCGATGGAGCAGATCTCTACGATCAGGAAGCTGAACGATTTTTATCAATATATAAAGGAATCATAAAATGCGTCTATCAATTTTGTCCAACGTGAATCTGGACATGCTGTCCGGACTTTTAAAAAAAGAGAACGAAGTATTTCAGACAGACGGGTATGGAGAGTGGATCACGTATGCACTTAAAAAGGACGAGCGTCTGGCAGCGTTTGCACCGGAATGTCTGTTTTTACTGCTGGATGGAAATGCCCTGTTAGAAGGGTGCCAAGATATGGGAAGTGTGAAGACGGTCTTAGACCGCTCGGAGCAGTATATAGAGAAGCTGGCGGAGAATTACTCTGCCAGCTATCTTGTCGTATCGACCATTGATGTCCGGCCGGAACACATCGGCGCGGGAGATGCAAGCGATCTGGCACAGGCATCCGGCGCTTATTGGGATACGCTTCTGACCGGGCTGGCGGAGCGGCAGAAAAATATTCACCGTTTTGAACTGCGGCGTCTGATCGAAGATTACGGAAGAAAACAGTTTTATTCCGCGAAATTCTGGTATATGGGTTCCATCCCTTACGATATGAAAGCGCTTCATCTGCTCGCGGAGGAGATGCGGCAGGTGATGGCGAGACTGGCGCGTGTTCCCAAGAAAGTGCTGGTTCTCGATCTGGATAATACCCTCTGGGGTGGTGTGATCGGCGAGGATGGACCGGAAGGAATTGTGCTCGACAGTGCACACGAAGGGGCCATCTATCAGGACACCCAGAAACAGATCAAAAAGATGCAGCAGCAGGGAGTGCTTCTGGCTATCGCGTCCAAGAATAACAGCGAGGATGTGCAGAGCGCATTCCGTGAGAATCCACATATGATCCTGAAGGAATCGGATTTTTCTGCGATCTATGCAGACTGGAATCCAAAGCCCGTCAATATCAAGAAAATAGCGGAGGAATTGAACCTTGGTCTGGACTCGTTTGTCTTTGTGGACGACAATGAGGCGGAGCGTGAAGCGATGCGGATCCAGCAGCCGGAAGTGACAGTCGTGGATTTCCCGACAGACCTTACGACGCTGCCGGCGGTGATGGCAGAGGTCTACGAGAACTATTTCTTCACCTGGCATCTGACAGACGAAGACAGGGCAAAGACCATGCAGTATCAGCAGGAACGCGAGCGGAGAAAAGAGCGTGAGAGCGCGGTATCCTATGAGGATTACCTGCGATCCCTGCAGACGACGATCCGGCTGGCGGCGGTAAATGACAATACCAGGGAGCGCGCCGTGCAGCTGATGAACAAGACGAATCAGTTTAATACCTGTACACTGCGGATGGATGAATTGGCACTGGAGCATTACCTTGGCGAGGAGGGAGGCCATCTATTGATGGCGGAAGTCTCCGATAAGTATGGAAACAGCGGATGGGTGAGTGAATTTTTGTATCATCAGGACGGCGATACGGCAGTGATTGACAATTTCCTCATGAGCTGCCGGGTGATGGGGCGCAAAGTCGAGGATGCGATCCTGGACGCTGTTCTTAAGAAGCTTCAGGCAGATGGAATTACCCGGGTGATGGCGGCATACAAAAAGACGGCGAAGAATAAGCCGGTTGAGGAGCTGTGGGAGCATCTGGGATTTACACAGGTCTCCGGGGATGAGGAGCAGAAGCAGTACGAGCGGAAGCTTGCCTCACTTTCTGAGACAGAGCAGATTCATACTGTGGTCTGGGATGTGTAAGATGGTGTCGCAGCGATCAGAATAGAAAACAGCGCGTAGGCATTTCGCGCGGCAGAATGGAGAGAGAGATGGCAACAAGTTTTTATTCGGAAGAAGAATTACAACAGATGGGATTTGCCCATGTGGGACATGATGTGATGATCAGCCGTAAGGCAAGCATTTACGGTGCCTCCAATATCTGGATCGGCAATCATGTGAGAGTGGATGATTTCTGTGTGCTCAGCGGTAAGATTACATTCGGCAATTATATCCATGTGGCGGTTACCACGACATTGTTTGGCGGAACCGCAGGCATTACGTTTGAGGATTATACCGGAATTTCATCGCACTGTGCAGTCTATGCCGCATCGGACGATTACTCGGGAGATTTTATGACGAATCCGACGGTTCCGGAGAAGTTCACGAATGTGATTGAGGAACCGGTTGTGATTAAAAAGTATTCCAACATCGGAGCCGGCTGCATCATTCTGCCGGGTGTTACGATTGCGGAAGGATGCGCACTCTGTGCGATGACGCTGGCGACGAAGGATACGAAGCCGTGGGGAATCTATCTGGGATATCAGTGTATCCGCATCAAGGAGCGAAGCCAGAAGATGCTGGAACTGGATATATCGGAACTGGAAGCCGACTAGGCTTCCACCAGTTCCAATAATCCGATTTGGAGATGATACAGGAAAGCAACGCGCCTGCCACCGAAAGCACATGCGGGAGCGGGCGGGATTGTGAGAAGAAAACGCTTTTGCTGCAACTCCTTGATGTCATCCTCAAAACGGCTGCTTGTATAGCAGATGTGATACGGTGTGTTTCCGCTCTTCTTTAACGTGCCGTCGACCGGCGAAGGAAGTGCGGGATCAAGCGGTGACACCAGCTCGATGCGGTAATCGCCCAGACGACCGAACGAAATAAAAATATTGCGGTCCGTATCGTTTACGACCGGATCAAAAACATAACCAAGCTCTTCAAAAGCCTGTCTGGATGCGTCAATATTTTTGACGGCATATCCAATGTGATCTACATTCATGATAGTTCCTCTTATTCTTTAAAATCAAATACAGCCGTCTACCAGTAACAGCCGTTGTCCAGTTTGTTTGCAAAGCGTTTGCTAGGCGCTTCGGTCTTTGGTGCGCGCACCCAGTATTCATTATAATACTTGCTGTATGGCGGGTAGTTGTCCCAGCGTGCGCCTTTGATGCCGAACAGAACCTGAAGGGCTCCGCCGTACTGGATCGCCTGTTTGCCGGCGCGCTTGAACATGCAGGCAAGATCGAAGCCGAAGGTGCTGCAGCTAAGCAGGGCAATGTCAAAGTCAATCTTCATCGCCTCGTCGTAGAGATACTGGAGAGCGTCAAACCAGGTGTCGAAATCGTCATCCTCCCTGTCTCCGCTGAACCATACGGATTTTAATGTCTTAAGCTCAAAAGAAGGAAGCATCTTCCTGCCCTCATAGATCTTGTCGATCTTCGGGTACTGTTCCCGGATAGTGTCCACGAAAGGACTGATGACGAGCACTTTTTTCCCCTCTAACGCCATTGTCCACGGTACATCATAGAGAATGGTCTCGATCTGCTCGAGACGGATCAGGCGGGAATTATGGCAGTAGGAGCGGATCAGATATTCTTCCATCGGATGATCCTCAAAATATGCCATGATATCGACGTCCTTGCAGTCCTCTTTGGTGAGATTGACCCACCGCGCGATCTCGTCCATGTCCTTGTGGAACAGCGTGTACATGTTGCTCTGATGGAGTCTGTCGTGGTGAAACAGCTGGTATTCGTCAAACAGCTGCATCAGGGTGAACTCGGCGCTTCCGAGACGGCACAGAGCGAACGGCCTGCCGCTTGTGATCATCTCCTTGATCAGATGGTTGGCCTCCTCGTCGGAAGGCGGCATTTTCCCGAGAAACTTTGTGTGCATGATACTGTACATGCCACCGCGCTTGGAACGGAACTTATGATGCAGATGTTTTAAGTAATAGCGAAGATATAAGAATCGTTTTTTCATAAAAACCTCATATTAAAGCAAAAATAATTTGTTGTGCGGATCAGTCCATCGAAACAAACCAGTGAACAATCCGCTGACCTGTACGAACAAGCAGCGCACCGCAAGCCTGCCAAAAGGCGGCGATGACGCCGGTCAGCCACGGCTCGATTCTTCCGATCGTCAGCTTGCGCAGTTCATTGCAGATTGCGGCAAGCAGCATGACGAGGAGCACATAGCCGCAGACAACGAAGAACAGATACCACTGGCCGGAAAATGCATTCAGATCCAGATAGCGTCCCAGCAGGCTGCGGATGACCTGATCCAGCACGTAGATGGCAAGCACATTGGTCGCCGCACGGTTGATGATCCGGCTCTGTAGCGAGAGCTCACGGAAGAGTAACAGCAGCAAAACAGCGGAAAAAATAATAAAGATTGAACAATCCCGCGAAAAAGTGCTGTAGATGACACCCTGATGCAGGGTCAGCGATCCGTCGGCGCAGAAGATGAGCGCCGTGGATCCTGCAATTCCGAGGAGCAGCCGCTTTTTGGAACAGTGTCCGGTGTGATAGCGCGCCAGATAGCGTCCCAGCAGATAGATCATCACAAAATGTGCAAGCCCCTTGCCAGCATCCTGCATCACATCGTAGGTCGTGACTGTCGGAATCAGGCTGAAGACGAGCAGCAGTAAAAGAAGCAGTCTGCGAAAATGCTCTCTTTCCAGCCGCTCAGCTGCCTGATTGAGAAACGGCGCCAGAATGCAGAGAACAAAATAGCAGGTAATGAACCAGTAGCGTCTCGACAAGACCGGAATGCAGGACTTGATTAGATCCTTGACACCGAAATCGCCGAGTGCCACAGTGCCGAGCACCGTGAAGAAGATCACCATCAGGTCTAACCCGATGAGCTTCTTTAAGTCAAAACGTATGCCAAAATAGCCTGAAAGCAGGATGAAACAGGTAACGCCGGTGTTGAACAGGGAGTTGGCAAAGACGTTCGCCAGCATGTTGCCGGGCGAAGCGGCAGTGTCAATTCCTGCAAACGTGTGCATTACCAGGATCCCGAAGATGCAAAGCAGGCGCAGCAGCTCAAAGTTGGAAGAACGTTCATGCTTCATGGTGTGATCTCCTGTCATTTGTTGGAAGCCTTGTCGACTTTCTCGGCACGGCGGATCTTGATGCGCTGCTGGAACCTGGTGTTCCCGTGCTTGATGTCCGCAAGATGACCGCGTATGGTGAGCAGATAGGTGTAGAATCTGGCACCGAAGGCATAATCCTGGTGCTCATAGATCCCTTCCATGAAGATTTTGGTGACGCCTACGAAATGAAGGCATAACAATCCGGTCTTCTGGTGTCCGTCCAGGGTGTAGCAGTAAGGCTTCCCGTTTTCCCAGTACAGCTTCTTGACGCCGAGACGGCGGTTGAACTCATACTGTCCTTCCAGATAGCCATCCGGAAGTCCGATCGAGTTGTCGAAGACGCAGTGGTCTGCATCGTCCATCAGAAGATTTAAGAATTCACCATCAGGAAGAGTTTTTACCCACAGATAAAGCAGTGACATTTCTGCAACACCGCCGTAGATCTGGTATTTCTGGTGGATATTCCATTTTTCCATCAGGACATCCATGTGATTCTTATACATATCGATACAGTAATCTGTGAATTCGATGAGTCCTTGCTTGGTAAAATAGGCAACACCTGCGCAGACCTTCCACTTATAGCCGTTGCCTTTCCAGAGGACGGCAATGTCCTGCTCCAGAGGAGACTCAGCTGCCATCTTGCAGTGGCGGAACGGCTCATAGGTGCTGACATTCGTGTAGAGAAGAATATCACTGTCCATAATCACGCAGTTGTCGTATCCATAGCGGTCAAGATATTCCAGAATGAGAAAGAAACGCCGGAAAATGCCTTCCGCCCATGCCTGTGGATAAGGGGAGAGGTTTTTGAAAACACTGTGGAACTCCTTCCATTTGTCCGTGATGAAATCGTTGGCATCGTGCCAGTCGTCGCACCAGTCCTTATTGTACTGGTCTCCCAAAAGTACGACCTTCTCGTTGTACTTTTTTGCCTGTGCGATGCAGTATCTTAAATATTCCTGATTCTTTTTGCCACCTGTCTGCGGTTTTTCACCGGTCTCATGGTGCACAATAACGGGAATGATATCCGACATAATAAGTCTCCTTCTCATATAATATTGGTGAATCATCAGTATCTTCTATTATATCGTAGCAAAAAGGCGTGTCAAGCAATGATTGCGGATTGCGCCCGTGGTTGACAAGGAATGTGTTTGAATTTATGATAGAATACAGGAAAATAAGGGGGTCTACGCAATGAATGACAGAGTGGTATGCGTAATGTCTGTTGGCGCAGGAAAATATAGAAAACAATACGAACTGGTGCGGGACAATCTGATGGCTTATGCGAAAAAGTGTCATGCGGATTTTCGCTTTATAGATGACTATATCGACAAGGATAAAAAGCGGGACATCTATTCGCAGAAGCTTCTGATACCGGACTATCTGCGGGAATACGAGCAGGTGCTTTTCCTGGATCTGGATATCATCATCTCGCCGGACTGCCCGGATATTTTTGCACTCATGCCGGAGAATATCGGGCTGATGGCGGAGGTCAATCCGCGCTCGTCCGCGCGTTTCCGCAAGATTTATGCGGACAATGAGCGCATTTTAAATGAGACGGTGGAGGACTACTTTACGTCGCGCGGATTTGCAGCGGCGGATGGTCTGGTCGGCAACATCAACGGTGGCGTGCTGTTGTTCCGTCCGCGGCTGGTTGCAGACCTGTTCCGGGATTACTACATGTCGATGAAGAGCCAGGGCGAGAACACGGCGTTTGAGGAAGCGCCGATGGCGTATTACACCCAGACGAAGGGGCTGTTTCTGGAACTGGATTACCGGTTTAACTGCATGCCGTATTTTGAGATCGGCAATCCGTACGCGGACAGGCTGTATGCACTTCATCAGAACCGGCTGTACGGAAAAGTCGAGCATGTCCTAAGCCGGCTTACGGGAGAGAAGCATATGCTGCTTCTTGGTGCGCACTACAAGCTGATCCGCCGCCTGTTTGACGACGGCGCCTACATCGTGCACTTTGCGGGCGGATACTGGAACACACATTTATATAGGAAATGTATGAAAAATCTGTGGCGCTGAATTTCTTAAGAAATCATTAGAAATGCGCGGAAAATGGCGCAAAGATTGACAAGAAGTTGCATTTTTATTATCATGACAGGGTATCTATTTCTGAAAATGCAGGATAGGACTGCCCCCGCAGAGAACTGCGGGAGAGGAAAGGCGAAAAAATGAGCAGAATATTGGTAACACGTTCTTCCATGCCGGAGTATGAAGAATATATAGAAGAGATTAAGGATATCTGGGACAGCCACTGGCTGACGAATATGGGTGCGAAGCACAATGAACTGGAAAAAGAACTGGAAAAGTATCTGAAGGTGGATCACGTTTCCCTTTTTTCCAATGGACACATGGCGCTGGAGCTTCTGATCCAGGCACTGCATCTGACGGGGGAGGTCATTACCACGCCGTTTACGTTTGCGTCCACAACACATGCGATCGTGCGGAACGGGCTGACACCGGTATTCTGTGATGTGAATCCGGAGGACTACACGATGGACGTCTCTAAGATCGAGGCGCTTATCACGGACAAGACCAGCGCGATCATACCGGTGCACGTCTACGGCAATCTCTGTGATGTGGAGGCGATCGAGGCGATCGCACAGAAGCATCATCTGAAAGTGATTTACGATGCGGCGCATACGTTTGGCGTTACGTACAAGGGATGCGGTGTGGCGACGTTCGGGGATGCGTCCATGTTCAGCTTCCACGCAACGAAGGTGTTCCACACGATCGAGGGCGGCGCTGTATGCTTTAACGGAGAGCAGAACGGACTGAAGGAGGATTTGTACGGTCTTAAGAATTTCGGAATCCGCAATGAGGTCGTTGTGGACGCGGTCGGTGCCAACTCCAAGATGAATGAATTCCAGGCGGCGATGGGACTTTGCAACCTGCGGCATCTGGATGGCGAGATCGAGAAGCGCAGCCACGTGGTGGCGCGCTACAGAGAACATTTAAACGGTGTGCCGGGAATCAAGTTGGTACAGCCGCAGAAGGATGTAAAGCCGAACTATGCGTATTTCCCGGTGGTGTTCGATGAGACAGTGCTCGGATACGGCAGGGATGATATTTATGAGATGTTAAAGCAGCATGATATTTTTACCAGAAAATATTTCTATCCGCTGACAAGCGAATTTCAGTGCTACAGCGACAAGTACGATGCGAAGGATACGCCGGTGGCGCTTGAGACGTCAAAGCGCGTGTTGACACTGCCGCTCTATGCGGATCTGGATCTTTCGGATGTGGACCGCATTTGTGAGCTGATTCTGGGGTATCGGGCATGATTATTGTAAAAATCGGTGACGGCATGGGCAACCAGCTGTTTAATTACGCGTGCGGATATGCGGCGGCGCGGCGGGAGAATGATACGTTAAAGCTGGATACTTCCGAGGCGGACAATTCTACCCTGCGCGATTTTGAACTGGACAAGTTCCATCTGAAGTATGATGCGCGGGAGAGTTTTCCGAACCGGACGGTCTTTCAGAAGATTTACAAACGTCTGCGCAGGAACCTCAAGTACCGCGTCATCAAGGAGCGGGATCTGCATGCGGTGGATCCGAGAGTCTTCCAGAAAAAGAGATTCCGCAACAAATATCTGCACGGTTACTGGCAGCATACGGGGTATTTTGAACCTTATTTAAAAGAGATTACAGATATGATGACGCCTGCGTACGGGCAGAGTGAACTTGTGAAAAAGCTTTGTGCGGAATTTCAGACGACGGACACCTGCGCTGTGCATGTGCGCGGCGGAGATATCGTTGGTCCGGGGAGGGCTTTCTTTGAGCGTGCCTTAGCGCGCATGGAAAAGGAACGTCCGGGACTTCGCTACCTTGTGTTTACCAACGACAGGGAGGCGGCGAAGGAAGCGCTCGAGGGAGAACACACAGAGCGGAAGATGACCTATATCTCCGAATTGGGAGTGTTTTCGGATATCGATGAATTTTTCCTGATGGCGGCGTGCCGTCACCAGATCATATCAAATAGTTCGTATTCCACCTGGGCGGCTTACTTGAATCCGAATCCGGAAAAAGTAGTGATTATGCCGGAATATAAGGGCTGTGAACAGATACGTTTGAAGGAGTGGATTGTTTTATGAGTTTGGTAAAGAGCGTCTTTAAGGTGTTTGATGGAAAACAGAAGAGAAAGCTGTTTGGTATGGCATTTCTCATTCTGATCAATTCGGGAGTCAGCCTGCTCGGCGTGTCCGTGCTGCTGCCTTTTATCCAGGCGGTGACAGCGCCGGAGGAACTGCTTGCGAACCGCTATGTGGCGGCATTCTACGAGTGGATGGGGATGGACAATCCCAACGAGCTGATTACGGCGATCGCCATCGGTATTGTCATTGTCTATGTGGCGAAAAACGCTTTCATTATTTTTATGAACAACATGCAGTACCGTTTTTCCTACTACGGAAAGCGAGAGATGCAGGATCGCCTGATGAAGTATTACATCAGCAAGGACTACACCTTTTTCTTAGATCATAACAGCGCGGAGCTGATGCGCGACATCAACAATGACCCGGAGATGTTCTACGCGGCGGTGTTAAACATGTTACAGCTTGCCGCTGAGGTCTGCACGAGCACGATCTTAATCATCTTTCTCGTGGTGACGGATCCGATCATCACCTTGGGCGTGGCGCTTGCAATGGTGCTGATGGTGCTGCTTTTCATGAAAAAATTAAAGCGCACGCTGGCGCGCTTCGGTGATGAGCGCCGGAAATACAATGCGAACATTATTCAGTGTATGCAGCAGGCATTCGGCGGAATCAAGGAGATCAAGATTGCAAACCGTGAGAGCTATTTTGAGGAAGAGTTCCGCAAGCAGAACGGACTTTACACCTATGTCATCAAGCAGAATGCATTCTTAAGCTCCATCCCGAAGCCGATTATGGAAGCGTTATGCATCGCGGGTCTGATGATTACGATTGCGGTCCGCATCAATATGACAGAGTCTGATCCGACCCATTTCGTCGGCGTGCTTGCCGTATTTGCGGCTGCGGCGTTTTACCTGCTTCCTTCTGCCAACAAAATGTCGGAATACCTGGCGTCGATCATTCACAACGGCGTCGTGATCCACAAGATCGGCGAGGAGTACACGAAGATCCGCGATCTGGAGATTGATCTTTCCGAGGAGCGCGATTATCCGGCGATGGCTCTTGAGCGTGAAATCCGCGTCAACGATATGACGTTTACCTATCCGGAGATGGAGGAGCCGGTATTGTCCCATGTGAATGTGACGATTCCGAAGAACAGTTCGGTGGCGTTTATCGGACCGTCCGGAGCGGGCAAGACCACGATGGTGGACCTGATCCTCGGGGTGTTAAAGCCGCAGGAGGGACAGATTACATTGGACGGTGTCGATATCAGCACATCGTACCGCGGATGGCACGATAAGATCGGCTATATTCCGCAGACGATCTATATGCTGGATGATACGATCCGCAACAATATTGCGTTTGGAAAAAAAGAAGGAATCAATGATGAGGATGTCTGGGCAGCACTGCGCCAGGCACAGCTTGATGAATTTGTGGAGTCGCTCGAGGAGGGACTTGACACGGTAATCGGTGAGGCGGGTGTGCGTCTGTCCGGCGGACAGCGCCAGAGAATCGGAATTGCGAGAGCTCTGTACCGTAAGCCGGAAGTGCTGGTGCTCGACGAGGCGACATCCGCATTGGATACGGAGACAGAAGCGGCGGTTATGCAGGCGATCGACAGCCTGCAGGGTAAGATGACAATGCTCATCATTGCGCACCGTCTGTCCACAATCAAAAACTGCAATATTGTATACAAGGTGGAGAACGGAAGCGTAACTGTTCAGGACGCACAGTAGAGAAGAAATGAGGAAAAATATGATTATTATTGAACCGTGTGCAGGACTTGGAAATAAGCTGCTTGGCATGTCCTCGGCTTATGCGGTGGCGCAGAAGTTAAACCGTGAGCTGATTGTTATGTGGAAGCGCGAGGTTGGCTGTAATGTAAAGGCAGAAGAACTGTTTGATCTTCCATTTGACGTGATCGAGATCAGTGAGAACGGATATTCCAAGGAGCCGATTGCACATTTTAGAGGGAATCAGTTAAAAAAGAAATGGCGCGCGAAGGCAGACCGGTTTTTAGAGTGCGGGGATGTCGAGGCGATCAAAAAACAGAAAGGCTACGAGGGACTGCTTGCGGTCATCGAGAAGGAGCCGGTCATCTATATCAAGTCCTTCGGACCGCTCTGTGAGCTGGATGCGGCAAGCCTTTCCTTTTTAAAGCCGAGCGCGGGCATTTTGCAAAAAGGAGAACCGCTGTTTTCGCAGCTTGGCGCACAGACCGTGGGTGTGCATGTCAGACGTACCGATCACACCGAGGCGATTGCCAACAGTCCGTTGTCGCTGTTTGCGGATAAGATGCGGCAGGAGATGTCGGAAGTGCCTGGGACGGACTTTTTTGTGGCGACGGACGATGAAGGGGTGAAGCGTGAACTGCGGGAAGCACTGCCGGATGCAAAGCTGATCTTCCATGATTCCGGTATCATTGACCGCAATTCCAAAGAGGGAATCTGCGACGCTTACATCGAGATGCTGGCGCTCTCGAGATGCCGCAAGATTCTCGGAAGCTATAACAGCACATTCAGCCTGCTTCCGTCCTATATCGGCGACATACCGCTTGAGGTTGTAAAGAAGGATTAAATTTATGATAGAGATGAAATGCTGTGACATATTGGGCACCCGGATTCTGGTGACAAATATGGCAGATACAGTGGAACGAATTGAACATGATATGGAAGAATTGCGCGGGAAATATATCTGCGTAGGCAATGTCCATACAACGGTGATGGCGCATGACGATGCGCATTATCATGAGGTACAAAAGAGTGCGGCGTTCGTCCTTCCGGACGGAAAGCCGCTTTCCGTGTATAGCAGAAAACACGGTTTTCCGGAGGCTGAGCGTGTGACCGGTCCGGATCTGATGCTGGAGCTGTTTGCGAGAGACAATGGATTAAAGCATTATTTCTATGGCGGCTCGCCGGAGACGCTGGAGATGTTAGAGCAAAAGCTTAGAGACCGTTATCCGCATCTTCAGATCGCGGGGATGGTATCCCCGCCGTTCCGCAGCCTGAGCGCGGAGGAGGATGCGGCGGAGGTTGAGAAGATCAATGCATCCGGCGCAGATATTATCTGGGTCGGACTCGGGGCACCCAAGCAGGAAAACTGGATGTACGATCACAGGGATAAAGTCCGCGGCGTGATGATCGGCGTCGGCGCCGGGTTTGACTATCATGCCGGCAACATCAAGCGTGCGCCGATGTGGATGCAGAAGTTGTCTTTAGAGTGGCTGTACCGCCTGATGCAGGACCCGAAGCGCCTGTTCAAGCGGTATCTTGTGACAAACACGCGCTATTTATGGCTGACCAGAACGAAGAGGCAGTAACGAGAAGAAGGAGGCAGCATTCGTATGTGTGGAATCTACGGTGTAATTAACAGAAAAGTGAGACGGGAACAGGCGATGGAGTGCCTGGATACGATGATACATCGTGGACCGGACGGATTTGGACTGTGGCAGGAGGACGGCGTGACGCTTGGTCACAGAAGACTGGCGATCTTAGATCTCTCCAGCGCCGGAAGCCAGCCGATGTCCTACGCCAATGAGCGCTACTGGATGACGTTTAACGGTGAGATATACAATTTTATCGAGATCCGGGAAGAACTGCAGCACAAAGGCTACACGTTCCGCGGAAACAGCGACTCGGAAGTGATTATGGCGGCGTACTGTGAGTGGAAGGAAAAATGCGTGGACCGCTTTAATGGAATGTGGACGTTTGCCATCTGGGACAGACAGGAAAAGAGCCTGTTTCTCTCCAGAGACCGTTTTGGCGTGAAGCCGCTTTACTACACCGAGTTTCCGGACGGAGGATTCGCCTTTGCATCGGAGATGAAGGCGCTTCTCCCGCTGCTTGAGAAGGTGGAGCCGAACAAGGAGATGTTCGACCGCTATTTTGCGGACAATCATTATGAGTCCCAGCCGGAGTGCCTGATTAAGGGAATCAAGCGTTTCCCGGCAGGAAGCTATGCGTGGATCCGCAATGGAAAAACAGAGATTACACGCTTCTGGAACACACTGGATCATCTGATTGAGGTGCCGGATTCCTACGAGGAGCAGGTGGAGCAGTTCCGCGAGCTGTTTTTGGATGCCTGCAAGATCCGCATGAGAAGTGATGTGACTCTGGGAACCGGATTGAGCGGCGGACTGGATTCTTCCGCCACCATCTGCGCCATGTCCTACATTTCCAGAAACTGTGCGGATGAGCGCGCGAACAAGGACTGGCAGCACGCGTATGTGGCATGCTTCCCGGGAACGGATTTGGATGAGACAAAGTACGCAAAGCAGGTGACGGATTATCTCGGTATCAAGCATACGTTTTTAACGATTGACGACGCAGTGCCGGAGCGGGAATTTTTGCGTCAGCTGTACTGCTTTGAGGAACTCTGGGGCAATCCGCAGGTGCCGATGATGGAGCTTTATAAAAAGGAGAAAGAGCTCGGAACGACGGTATCTCTCGACGGTCATGCGGCAGATGAATTATTTGCCGGCTACGGATTCGACGTGTTAAAAGCGTATCCGGATGCAAGGGGAAAAGCGGAGATCGACCAGATTACGATGGCGTATTTAAATCAGCGGAGTGAGACGGGATACGACCCGTCGTCCGCAGAATTTAAGCGGCAGCGGAATAAGCTGTACCGTGACTATATGACGAAGTATTATGCGAAGAAGCTTCTGGGAAGAGCGGACGTATCGAGCGCTTACGCGGATCATCCGAACTGGAAGAAGCTGGACAACCTGAATAAGGTACTGTTTGTCTCCACACATGAGACGATTCTTCCGACGCTTCTGCGCAATTACGACAGAGACAGTATGGCGTCCGGCGTTGAGATCCGCATGCCGTTTCTGGACTACCGGATTGTGGAGTTCGCGTTTTCGATCGGCTGGAAATCCAAGCTGCATGGAGGATTTTCCAAATCCATCGTCCGCGACGCCTGCGCAGACTTTATGCCGCACGACATTGCCTACCGCAGAACGAAGCTGGGATTCAATGCGCCGATTCTGGACTGGATGCGCGGACCTTACCGCCAGTTCTTCGAGGATACGGTGGCAGACCCGGCGTTTGCAAACTGCAGCCTGATCGATGATGCGGCAGGAGTGCGGACAGATCTTGCAAAGTTCTTAAACGGTGAGAATGCAACCTTCCATCAGGCGGCGGATATCTGGAACCGGATACAGCCGTATCTGTGGGAACGCGCGCTGATCCGGCAGGATTGGAGATAGGAGTGGGGATGAAACACTGGAAATATCTGGATGTGGCGAGGGGAATCGGACTTCTCCTCGTTATCATTTCACATAGCTGCGGGCTGAGCCCGTACCTGATCAATTATTATATCCCGCTGTTTTTTGTGGTGTCGGGCTATCTGTACAAGCCGGGCAGAAGCTATGGGGAAAATGTGGCGCACAAGGCGAAGCGGCTGCTGGTTCCGTATTTCGGCTACAGCGCGCTGCTGCTGGTGTTCTATCTGGCAATCGGCCGCACCTGGCAGGAGACGGGAAGATCTGCGCTCGGGGTGCTGTACTCGCGCTACTGCCTTTTCGATACGACGACACATCAGGACAACGTATTTTTATTTACCGTGGCAAACGGCGCCATGTGGTATCTGACGGCATTTTTTGTGACGAGTCTGGTGTACCATCTGGTGATCGACCGCTGCATAAAGAGCCGGCGTTTTCTGATCGGCTGTCTGGCGGTACTCACTGTGCTCACGATGCTTTTGGCGGAACTGCCGGTACTGCTTCCGTGGAGTCTGGATCTTGCGTTTGTGGGAACCGTGTTTATGATCGCGGGAACGCTGCTACGCGAGGCGGACTTTTTTGACCGGGACTGGAATCTGTGGGTCATCATCGGCGTGCTTGTGTTTTACCTGTCGCTTAGCCGGGCGAATCCGGGCATCAATATGTCGGTGCGCGAGTACGGCGTGTATCAGTCGCTTAGTGTTCCGTTTTTCATTCTGATCGGCATCACGGGCTCCATGCTCTGCATCTGGGTCGGAAAAGCATTCCAGAACTACATTGTGGGGACGGTGATGGCATATATCGGGCAGAATACGATTGTTCTTCTGGCGCTCCACATTCTCGGACTTGAGATTTTTGAGATGGCAGCGGCAAAGTTTATCAATATCGGCGAACTGACCGGCGCCGCGTTTGTCCTTTACCACACGGTGAGGGTGACGGCGTCTGTCTGCGGGTGTCTGCTGTTTGGAAAGATTCTTGACGGAAGCAAGCGGGCACTGCACGGAAAGCACAGAGGGTAAGTACATGGAAAAAACAGTAAAAAAGGGACGTAACTCGAGTATCGAGCTGCTGCGGATTGTGTGCCTTGTTATGATATTTTGGATGCACGCCGCGGACAGCGGGGTGGCGAACGGGATTGGCGCCTGGATTGATATTGCGGTTGCGGTCGTCGGAAATATCGGTGTATCCTGTTTTATCCTGATTTCGGGATATTACGGAATCCGCCTGGATGTGAAAAAAATGATGCATCTGGAATGCATGCTTTTGTTCTATTCCTGGACGGGGCTCTTGTTTCAGTATGTGTGGGGAAATGCACTTGGAGGGGAGGAGATCTTATCCTACCTGCTTCCGGTCATCGGAAAGCGTTCCTGGTACTTTACCTGCTATTTTGCGCTGGCATTTTTGAGCCCGTTTTTAAATGAGATGGTGGAAAAGTTAAGTGAAGCACATTTCAGGCAGCTTTTGATCACGATGCTGGTAATTTTTTCGGGGGTGACGACATTTTTCTTCTTTGACATTAACTCGGACGGCGGAAAAGGAATCACCCAGATGGTGATGCTGTATCTGATCGGCCGCTACATCGGCGTGTACCGCGCAGACAGACAGTACAATACGGCAAAACTTGCCGGCTGGTTTGCACTGCTTGCAGGTGTGAATTTCTGCCTGAACGGAGCGCTGTACGTGGTGACGGGAACGGTGCAGAACCGTTTTGCAAGGGACAATACGCTGTTTACCATTTTTGAGGCAATTCTGGTATTTTTGATTTTCCGGAATCATCATTTTGAAAATGCATTTGTGAACCGGCTGGCGAAGCATGTGCCGGCGGTATTCCTGTTTGAGTGGACGCTGCGGGGATTCATCTCGCACTACATGTTTGATTATGTTGCCCGCTCGGGAGAGAACACCTATGAATTTCTGCTGCTTGGGATTGCGCTGCTGCTCGTTGTGATGGGAAGCGTGATCGACTGGGCGCGCGTGACACTTTTCCATGTGCCGGAGGCATGGTGCGTGGAGCACATCTATCGGCTGAGCGAGCGGTGTGTGCAGAAGATAAAAAGCAAAAAATTGCGAAGTAAAGATAAGAAGCAAAAGATGAGAAGCAAATAAGGAGGTAAGTTATGATCGCATATTTTCTGGGAGGCTGTGCTATTTACGGCATTGTGCTGTTTGTGCTGGTTATGCTGCGACCAAAGTCTGCGCTGCATACGAAAAAGCTTATGGACTGCGGACGCAGGGAGAAGATCACCATCGGTGTGGTGTTAGTGATCCTGATTCTGCTCTGCACGCTGCCGATGGGGCTGGCGCCGGGCTGGAACGGGGAAGACCCGGGCGCGACGAATCAGTATGAACTGCTTGCGGAGGCAATCCTGAATGGACATATCAGCATTGACAACGGGGATGTCGATCCGCTGCTTTTACAGATGGACAATCCGTATGATCCGCAGGCGCGTGTGGATCTCGGCGTGGATTACCGCTGGGATACGGCGTACTACCACGGACATTATTATATGTATTTTGGCGTTGTGCCGGTATTTCTGCTGTTCTTGCCGTTCCGTCTGATTACCGGAATGAGCCTTACGACTTACCATGCAACGCAGGTCTTTGTCGCACTCTTTATCTGCGGCGTCTTTGCGAATTTTTATATGATGTCAAAGCGGTTTTTTAAGAAGATTACGCTTGGCATGTACCTGATGCTGGCGTCGGCGTTCTCGATCATGAGCGTCTGGTACAGCGTGGATGCGCCGGCACTGTACTGTACAGCGATCACCGGAGCGCTCTGCATGGAGATCTGGAGCCTGTTTTTCTTCATGCGCGCGGTGTGGGTGGAGCAGGAAGAGAAAAAATCCATCCGTCTGGCATTTTTCGGAAGTCTGTTCGGTGCGCTGGCCTTCGGATGCAGACCGCCGGTGGCGCTCGCCAACCTGTTTGTGATTCCGATGCTGGTGGTATATCTGAAAAAACACAAATTCACGAAAAAGCTGTTCGGGGAGCTTGTGGTTGCGGCGCTGCCGTACGTTGTCATCGGAATTCTTCTGATGTGCTACAATTATGCCCGCTTTGAGAGCCCGTTTGAGTTTGGACAGGCATACCAGCTGACAGCGGCAGACCAGAGCAATTACGGAAGCATTGCGTCCTATTTTTCACAGACGAAGATGATCGCGGTTGCCAACGCGGTGCTCTACAATTTCGTGAACTACAATCCGATCTGCGAGGCGTTCCCGTATGTGATTTTTAACGGTATTCTGCTGAATTTCCCGATCTTATGGTTTGCGGTGATCGGACTGTCGCCGGAAGGTGTCTTAAAGCGCATGAAGGAACAGCAGATGCGTGCGTTTATCGTCATGCTGTTTGTGATTCCGCTTGTGATTGCGATTATGGATGCACTCTGGTCGCCGTTTATGACGGAGCGCTACCGCATGGATCAGTATTGGATTATGGGTGTGCTGTGTTTCCTGGTGATCGGGTTTTATCATGACAATCTGTCCGAGACGGCGGGAAGAAAGTTCAGCTGCTTTATCTCGCTCTGGGCGTTCATCACGATTGGAAAGAGTATTCTGCTGTATCTGGTGCAGAACGATGGAAATGTGACTTATACATATCCGGAAGTGGTGGAGCAGATCAAGATGATCCTGCGTCTGGGAATCGGTGCGGGCTGATGCCACGGGCAGCAGTCTGTGCCGGGAAGCGGTAACAGAAGAAAGGTTTGGGAATGAGAATGGATAAAATAGCAGTATTGATTCCCTGCTATAATGAGAGCAGGACGATAGAGAAGGTTGTGACGGATTTTAAACGGGTGCTTCCGGAGGCAACGATTTACGTCTACGACAATAATTCCACCGATGGGACGGACGAACTGGCGCGCGGCGCCGGTGCGACGGTGCGCTATGAATACCGTCAGGGAAAAGGCAACGTGTTGCGCCGGATGTTCCGCGACATCGATGCAGAGTGCTATATCATCACGGACGGAGATGACACCTACCCCGCAGAGTCTGCAAGGGAGATGGCGGATCAGGTGCTTGAGCGCAGGGTGGACATGGTGGTGGGAGACCGCCTGTCCTCCACTTACTTTACGGAGAACAAGAGACCGTTTCACAATTTCGGCAACTCTCTGGTGCGGAAGAGCATCAATACCCTGTTTAAGAACGACATCAAGGATATCATGACGGGATACCGGGCGTTCAGCTATGAGTTCGTCAAGACGTTTCCGGTGCTCTCGAAGGGCTTTGAGATTGAGACGGAGATGAGCATCCACGCGATCGACAAGAATATGTTCGTGGAAAATGTGGTCATTACCTACCGCGACCGCCCGGAGGGAAGTGTGTCCAAACTGGATACCTATTCAGATGGATTTAAGGTGCTTAAGACGATTGCGAGACTGTACCGTGCCTATAAGCCGATGGGATTCTTCGGAATCATTGCACTGGTTCTCGCCGTGATAGCGACCGCCTTTTTCATCCCGGTGATGGGAACCTATCTGGCAACCGGTCTTGTGCCGGATTTCCCGACCCTCATCGTCTGCGGATTCACGATGCTCTCTGCGATCCAGTCGCTCTTTGTGGGCGTGACGCTTGAGACCATGGCGCAGAAGAACAGACAGGACTTTGAGATGCAGCTGCAGAGAGTGACCGCCGAGAAAAAACGTCTGTGCGGGGAGGAGAATGGCGCAGACTGATCACCACTGCTTCCGGTATTCGGATGCCGTGCATCCTTCCATTTTTTTGAATACTTTATTGAAATAACTGGCGTCATCCATGCCGCAGAGCCGCGCGATTTCCTCGATCGAGGAATTGCTGTAGCGCAGAAGCTCTTTGGCATGGGTGATTTTTTTTGCTAGCATATAGCGTATGATCGTGGTGCCGTATTCTTTTTTGAATTCCCTCGCAAGATAATACTTGCTGATGTAGAACTCTTCGGCGAGAAAGTCGAGGGAGATCGTCTCCGTGTAGTGCTCGTCCAGATAGTGCAGAATCTGTTTGAGCCTGCTGCCCAATGCGGAGATCTCCGCGCCGGTGCGGTCGGTCTCGGTGCAGATTAACGTGAGGATATTGACGATCTGCTGGGCGGTCAGAAGATCGGTGTCGTCGGTCGGCTCCTCGTGAAAGCGGATGACCGACTGGATCGCGGCGGTCAGCTCAGCCAGGTGCGCCGTGTGAAAATGCCACGTCTGCTGTTTGAGAAAATAGTCGTAGTAGGCATCGCACTGCGGACCGTAAAAATGAATCCACATCAGTTCCCAGGGATCATCCTCACTGCTGATGTGGGTATATTCGTTCCGGCAGTCCAGAAAAAAGCAGTCCCCGGCCTTTGCGTGCACGGTGGCAAGGCTGCCGTTTCCGCCATCGCCGGCGGCGGAGGTGCCGCTCCGTCTGCCCATATCGCTGCCGGTGGCAGGAACTGGCTTTGCGGTATCGCGGTATGCGACCTCGCCGCTGCCGGAGAGCACAATCAGAAACAGGTAGGACTGCAGGCCGCTCCGCCGGCTCATGTGCGGCTTTAAACTTTTTAAATACCCTGCCTCTTGAATATAGAAAAAATGCTCGCGCGTGAAGGCGGAGGGGGTGTTGATGACACGTCTGGTGTTGGTGACCTCGGAGGTCTTATATTTTTCAAAAAAAGAGTCCCGCATCTGTATTCTCCTAATTTTTATGTATAGCAATATAATACTATTTTTTGGCAAGATATTCAATTATCAAATCAGAAAAATTAGATTATACTAAACATCGGCTTTGAAACAGGATATAAGCAAAATAATTATAGAATCAAAAAGGAGATTTCAAATGAGCAAAAAAGCATTGATTACAGGCGTAACCGGACAGGATGGAAGCTATCTGGCAGAGCTTCTTCTGGAGAAGGGCTATGAGGTACACGGCATGGTGCGCCGTTCCTCCACAGAGAAGAGAGAGCGTATCGACCATTTAGAGGGCAATCCGAACTTCCATGTACACTACGGCGATCTGTCCGATTCCATGAGTATCATGCGTTTGGTCGGCATGATCAAGCCGGACGAGATCTACAACCTGGCAGCACAGAGCCATGTAGGCGTCAGCTTTGATGTGCCGGAATATACAGCGGATGTTGTTGCAACAGGTGTGCTCCGCATCTTAGAGGCAGTACGTCTCTGTGGGCTGGAGAAGACCTGCCGCATCTATCAGGCATCCACTTCCGAGTTATACGGAAAGGTAGAGGAAGTACCGCAGCGTGAGACCACACCGTTCCATCCGTACAGCCCGTACGCCGTGGCAAAGCAGTATGGCTACTGGATCGTAAAGGAGTACCGTGAGGCATACAACATGTTCTGCTGCAGCGGTATCTTATTCAACCATGAGTCCGAGCGCCGTGGTGAGACCTTCGTTACCAGAAAGATCACACTTGCAGCGGCAAGAATCGCACAGGGCAAGCAGGACAAGCTGTATCTGGGCAATCTGTCCTCCCTGCGTGACTGGGGATATGCAAAGGATTATGTAGAGTGCATGTGGCTGATCTTACAGCATGACAAGCCGGAGGATTTCGTGATCGCAACCGGCGTACAGCACTCCGTCAGAGAGTTCTGCGAGTATGCGTTCCGCGAGGCCGGCATCGAGCTGGAATTCAAGGGAGAGGGCATGGATGAGGTCGGTATCGACAAGGCAACCGGCAAGGTAGTCATTGAGGTATCCAAGGAATTCTATCGTCCGACCGACGTTGTCAACCTCTGGGGAGATCCGACAAAGGCGAAGTCAGAGCTTGGCTGGAACCCGACAAAGACAACCTTCGAGGAGCTGGTAAAGATCATGGTAAAACATGACATGGAGCTCGTCGCAAAAGAGAATTAAATAACAGTCCGTTCAGATGTTATGCCTGGCGTGCCGCAGCAGTAGTCTCTGCCGCGGCACGCCAGGTTGTGGTAAAAAAGGAGAGAAAGATCATGATGGAAAAAGATGCGAAAATTTACGTGGCAGGACACAGAGGAATGGTTGGATCTGCGATCGTGCGTCAGCTGGAAAAAGAAGGATATCACAACATTATCACAAGAACACATAAAGAGTTAAATCTCTGCCGTCAGGAGGATGTGGAAAAATTCTTCGCTGAGGAGAAGCCGGATTACGTATTCCTCGCAGCGGCAAAGGTCGGCGGTATCATGGCGAACAGCGAAGCGCTGGCAGATTTTATGTATGACAATATGACACTGGAGATGAATGTGATTCATGAGGCATGGAAGAACGGCTGCAAGAAGCTGATGTTCCTCGGTTCCTCCTGTATCTATCCGCGTATGGCTCCGCAGCCGATGAAGGAGAACTGCCTTCTGACCGGAGAGCTGGAGAAGACAAACGAGGCATATGCGCTCGCTAAGATCAGCGGTCTGAAATATTGTGAATTTTTGAACAAGCAGTATGGCACGGATTATATTTCTGTCATGCCGACCAACCTCTACGGACCGAACGATAATTACCATCCGGAGCACAGCCATGTCCTTCCGGCACTGATCCGCCGTTTCCACGAGGCGAAGGTGGCAGGAGCCAAAGAAGTGACCTGCTGGGGTACCGGCACACCGCTCCGCGAGTTCTTATATGTGGATGATCTGGCGGATGCATGCGTCTTTTTAATGAACAATTACAGCGGAGATGAGACCGTGAACCTGGGAACCGGAAAAGAACTCACGATCAAGGAACTCACAGATCTGGTCGCAAAGGTCATCGGTTACACCGGAGAGATCAAGTGGGATCCGAGCAAGCCGGACGGAACACCGAGAAAGCTTCTCGATGTCAGCAAGTTAGAGAGCCTCGGCTGGAAATACAAGACGGAGCTTGAGGACGGCATTCGTCTTGCATATGAAGATTTCTTAAACAACCCGATGAGAGCGGAACGATAGAATCAATTTCGATTAGGAGGAACTGTAGATGTATATTGTGTTATTATCCGGTGGCTCGGGAAAGCGCCTGTGGCCATTATCCAACGATTTATGCTCCAAGCAGTATATCAAACTGATGAATCACGACGAGGAACAGGAGAACAGGGAAAAATGCTCCATGCTGCAGCGTGTGTTCGGTCAGCTTAAGAACGTGGGACTTTCCGAGAATACGATCGTGTGCGCGAGCAGCGCGCAGGTGGAACTGATCGAGAGCCAGCTCGACGGTGCGGCTGAGGTGGCAGTGGAGCCGATGCGCCGCGATACATTCCCGGCAGTCATGCTTTCCTGCGCATACCTGCTCTCCAAGAAGGGCGCCAGGGAAGACGATGTCGTGGCATTCCTTCCGGTAGATCCGTATACGACCGGGGAATTTTTCCGCCGCATCAAGCTTCTGGGAGATAAGATTGCAGCTTCCGAGGATACGATCGGTCTGCTCGGCGGTGTGCCAACTTACCCGTCTACCAAGTACGGCTATATCGTGCCGGAGCAGGGAGAGGGAGAATTGTTAAAAGTAACCGGATTCCGCGAGAAGCCGGACGAGGCGACGGCAGAAAAGCTGGTTTCCGACGGTGCACTGTGGAACTGCGGCGTCTTCTGCTTTAAGCTTTCCATGGCAGCCGGCTGGCTGGCAAAATATGGCGTCGGCGTCGATTACGATAAGATGGTTGCCGATTATGAGAAGCTTCCGAAGAAGAGCTTTGACTATGAAGTCTTAGAGCATTGGGAGCGCATCGTTGCAATCAAATATGCAGATCTGTGGAAGGATCTGGGTACATGGAACACACTGACCGAGGAGATGCCGGAGAACAGCATCGGCGATGTGACATGGGACGATACCTGTGAGAATAGCCATGCGATCAATGTACTGGGAATTCCGATGGTTGTGATGGGCGCGAAAAATATGGTCATCGCGGCATCCCATGACGGTATTCTGGTGGCGGACAAGCATCAGAGTTCCTACATCAAAGATTGTCTTTCACACATTTCGGATACCTCAAAGTATGAGGAGCGCCGCTGGGGAACGATCAAGACGATCGACAATGACGAGGATAACGGCATCAAGAGCGTGACAAAGCGCATCAAGGTTGTAGCCGGCAAGAGAACGCCGGAGAGCAGACACATGAATCACACCCAGACGATCACCGTTCTGTCTGGAATGGGCAAGCTGATCTTAGAGGGTGTGGAAGTGGATCTGATGGCAGGGGCAACCGTGAGCATTGCCGCAGGAAAGACCTATTCCATTCAGGCACTCGGCGCTGATCTTCGCTGTATCGAGATCTCCATCAGCAAGAGCAAGGAGAACGCATAATATCTAATATTTTATAAAGAATGTGCTTATTATGCTTGCCTTTTTGGTAAAATTGTGATAAAAATGGAAAAGATACGGAAGTATCAGAAAAAAAGATTGAATTTGATACGAATATGGTTTATACTATAACCGTAGAAAGGGGAATGATTTTATGGATACGAACGATATTTCAGCATGCGAAAAGCTCGTGATGAAGGTCATTTGGGATTCTACAGAAGAATTGGCATTGCAGGAAGTCATGGATGGAGTCAATCATGAGAACGGTAAGAGCTGGAAGCCGCAGACTGTTTCCACGTTTTTATCCCGTCTGGTAAAGAAGGGCTTTCTGAATATGTACCGCAAGGGCAGATACTGCTATTATCAGCCGCTTGTCAGCAAGGAAGACTTCTGGCGCGCGACGATGGAAGAGAGTGCAAAGTTCTTTACGAAGGGAGATCTCGGAGAACTGGCATGCTGTCTGTGTGATGACATGCTGGATGCAAAGGACATCGAGAAACTGAAGAAAAAGCTGAATGAACATAGCTAATCAGATTTTATTTGCAGTGGTAATTACCTCTGTCACGGGAACGGCAGCGTACGGACTCTGGCGGCTGCTTATGAACAGCCGCTTTTGTACGAAGCCGCAATATGTATATCTGACGCTTTCTCTGGTCTGCCTGTTGTACCTGATTCCATTGGATTATGGATGGATGCAGATGACGATTCACGGTTATCTGCAGAAGGAAGGTATCTGGCAGATCAATTTTTCTTTAACGGGATTTTTATGGATTCTTGCGTTCTTTGCTGCAGTCTGCTGGCTTGCCCTCATGGCAAAGGGAATCACAGAGTTTGCAGGCAGCCTTCGCGGGATGAAGCGGATTCAGATGCGTGACATTCCGGAGGAAGAGGGAGCCGTGCGGGAAGAGTTCGCACGTGTGAAGAAAAAGCTTGGCATCCGGTCGAACATCCGTATGTACCGGAATGACCGTATCACCAGTCCGATGCTTGCCGGTATTTTCCGGTGCCGGGTGGTGCTTCCGGATATTGCCTACGACAGAAAGCATCTGAGCGTGATCTTTCATCACGAGCTGATGCATTACAAGAGCCATGACCCGTTTGTCAGATTATGCGGTATGTGTGTGACTGCAGTGCACCACATCAACCCGCTGACGGGGAACCTGATGGCACTGCTGGACGAGTGGAGCGAGATTTACTGTGACGCGCGTGCGATTGCAGCCATCAGTGACGAAATGGATGCAGGGTGTTATTTTGAAATGATTATAGAGAGTGTGAAACACAGTCCTGTGACCGATGAGAATTATATTTTTTCTATGCTTTATGAGAACCAGAGAAGACTGGAAAGGAGAATTGAGTATATGGGAAAATATAATGGAAAAGCAGCATCGAGACTGGCAAGTGTGTGTTTTGCGGCGGCTTTTGTGCTGGTGAGTGTGACGCCGATCTATGCAGCGGGCAATGAAGCTGCGGACGTCCACGACGATATCTACCAGAATGTGGAGGCTGTGACGGCAGACGGCGGCGAGGAGATTGTGCTCGAGGAACAGCAGATCTTAGGCGTGATGGACCGCTCCTACGATACCTTGGAGTATGCGTATCCGGAGCTTGAAGTCATCAGCCCACTGCTGAGTGCGAACGAGCAGGCGTCCTTTAACTGGAGCGTGTCTCCGGGCACGCGCATGGTGAGCAACCAGTTCTGGGTGACCAAGGGACAGACGATCCATATGGCGGCAACTGCAACACCGGATAGTAGCACGTTCTGGATCGGCATTATGGACGGACTGAACAACGCGCGCTACGTGGAGGGATCGGGCAGCCTGTCTCACGATTTTTCGATCACGAGCAGCGGTCATTACCGCGTCTTCGTGCAGAACAGGAGCAGCGTGCAGATCAACGCAGTGGGAAGTTATTACTTCAACTGACAGCAGTGTACCGCGATCAGAGCATCGGAACAGGTGCATCGGAATCAGCGCATCGGAAGAGGTGCATAGCGATCAGAGCATCGGAACAGGTGCATCGGAAGATGCGAAAGCGGTAAAGGCAACAAAAGCAATAAAAGCAATAAAAAAGAAGAGGCATTCCGCCTCTTGCTTTTCAGACAAACAAACTACATGATTAGATATAATTCCACGGTTGCAGTGCATTTCACATTATGATTAGATCATTTCAAGGTAACAGTATTCGGGGCGGTGCTAAAATCAAGCACCGTCTTTCCTTTTGCGAGCAGGTCGGATTTGAGTGTGCTCGCCGGAAAGTCGGCGTTGTCGGTGATGGAGGAAGGCGCGTCGATAAAATAGACGGATGCGCCGGCTGCGTCGTAGAATTCCTCCGAGAAAGACCAGTTCCCGTGGTGGCCGGTCTGCACGTAATCGCAGGCGAGCTGGTCTTTACATGCGGCAAGCAGGGAATCATTCATATCGTATTTGATGTCTGAACAAAAGAGCATGCTGCTGTTTGCGCTGCTTACTTTTAAGAGGAGGGAAGCATTGTTCTGGTAATCTTTTTCATCTCCGACATTCTGAAGAACGGTGTCGTCATAGGCATTTAGGACGGAGAACGTCAGACCGCAGATGGAGAGGACGTCGCCGCGGTGCAGGTGCGTCACGTTGGATGCATCCCGGGTGAGCGCGTGGTAGGTCTCCATCACCGTAATGTCATCGTACGGCTCTCCGGCCGCTTCGATAAAGTCATAGTCAAAACCGTTGTCGTAGACGGCGTCGATCGTGATGCCGTCCGGTGCGGCGTAGATCTGATTGAATGCGCCGGCGTGATCCTGATGCGGATGTGAGAGAATCCAGGCGTTGACATGGTTCCCGTGGGCGGCGATGACCTCGTGCACGGCGGAGGCGTTGTCTGCCCAGCCCCCGTCGATGATGATGAGGGTGGTATCGTTCGTGATGGTGTAAAAAGTTCCCTGCACGCCGGTTGCGTCCGCGTATTGCGTCACCAGATATTCCGTGGCGGGATCGGGGGTGTAGCCGGTGGAATCTTTTTTGGACTCCACGAGTGTATGATGGGAGCATGCCGCGAGAAGCACGGCAAACAGAATGACAATAACAGTGGAAAAAAGGTGTTTAAAACGCATCATAAAGACTCCTTTGAATCGGTTGTTTTACTCTTTGCATTCTACCTTAACAGAGAACAAAAGGAATGTAAAGGCGTGGTAACAACTTGACGCAAAACGTCGGAATTGTTATAGTGGAATACGAAATCAAAGAGATTGGCCGAGAGGTCAATGGCGAGAGAGGACGGACCATGGATACACATAAATTTTTTGTGGAAAAGATGCGGTTCCATCTGAAGGAACAGGATACGCTGGTCTTTGTCGGGTGGTTTTTTGATGGGAATACAAAGGAACATTCCATCAAGGCATATCTGGACAACAGAGAGCTTCCGCTTACGGTACAGGTGAATCGCGGTGCGGAGGTCCGGCAGAAATATATCCGCAGCATCAATGAGATCGAGGAGGAAGTGGTAGGTATCATAAAGCTTCCGCCGGACTGGCGCAATGGCCGCCGGGTGACATTGATGGCTGCTTACAGGGAAGAATATAAGAAATCTTATGCCATCTCGACAGCAAAGCTTGGCAGACTGGAGAATGAAGTCAGCTACTATGTGGAAAACTGTCACAGGGAGGGAAGTCAGATTACGGTCACCGGCTGGTGCATGTCGGCGGGGGATATCAAGATTGAGCTTCTCGATGGCAGCAGACAGCCGATTTCCGAGAAGGTGGAGCACTATTACCGCAAGGATCTCCTTTCGGTTTTTCCGGAATGTGATAAGGAGGCAAAGCCCGGTTTTCTGGTGCAGGGAACCGCAGCGGGAGGGCAGAGCGGACCGTTTTATCTGGAGATGCGGGGCGCGAAAAATCATTCAAGAACCAGACTCACGAAGTGGGACGAGGGCACAAAGCTCCAGTATGTAATCGAAAAAGCCGGGGATACCGTCCGCTATCTGGAGCGCAACGGAATCTCTGCAACCGCTTATAAGATTAAGAGCAAGCTGACGCACAAAGAGGGCAATACCTATGAGAACTGGAGGGCAAAGTATCTCCCGTCGCCGGAAGAACTGCAGCGTCAGAGAGAGGATGTGTTTGAGGCGGGACCGCTGTTTTCGCTGGTCGTGCCGCTCTATAAGACAAAGCCGCAGTATCTGCGGGAGATGATCGATTCCGTGACGGCACAGACTTACGGAAACTGGGAACTGTGTATGGCGCTTGCCGCATCCGGGGAAGAGGATGCAGCGCTGATCTCCATTCTGGAGGAGTATGCCGGGCGTGATGCGCGGATTCGCTATCGGGTGCTGCCTGAGAACGGAGGAATTGCAGAGAATACGAACGCCGCGCTTGCAATGGCTTCCGGAGACTATCTTGTGCCGGTGGATCATGACGATCTCGTGCCGGAAAATGCGCTTTATGAATTTGCGTCGGCGATCCGCAGGGACGATGCGATCGATATGCTCTATTCTGACGAGGACAAGGTCAGCATGGACGGCAGACACTTTTTTGAGCCGCATTTCAAACCGGACTTTGATCTGGATCTGTTGTGCAGCGTGAATTACATCTGCCACCTGCTCGCGGTGCGAAAAGATGTGGCGGAGCGTGCGGGAAGCTACCGGAGCGCGTTTGACGGCGCGCAGGATCTGGACTTTATCCTAAGATGCAGCGAGCAGGCAAAAAAGATTTATCATGTGCCGAAGATTCTGTACCACTGGCGCTGTCATATGGACTCGACCGCTTCCAATCCGGAAAGCAAGCTCTATGCGTTTGAGTCGGGAAGGCGCGCCATCGAGGAGCATTACCATAGACTGGGAATACCGGCGCGCGTGGAAAATGCATCGTTCTACGGAATGTACCGCACAATCTACGAGTGGAAAGAGGAACCTCTGGTATCCATTATCATACCAAACAAGGATCATGCGGAGGATCTAAAGTTGTGTCTGGAGTCCATTTTTACAAAATCCGACTACCGGAATTTTGAGGTTGTGATTGTGGAAAATAACAGCACCGAGCCGGAGACGTTTGCTTATTATAAGGAACTTGAGGCGGAGCATGAAAATGTCCGGGTGGTGTATTACGAGGGCGGCTTTAACTACTCAAAGATCAACAATTTCGGCGCGGCGGCATGCAGGGGAGATTATTTCCTGCTGCTGAACAACGATACGGAGATGATCGACGGGGGATGTATCCGGGAGATGCTCGGATATTGTATGAGAGAGGATGTCGGAATCGTAGGTGCCAAGCTTTTGTATGCGGACGATACGATCCAGCATGCCGGTGTGATTTTAGGCTTTGGCGGCACGGCGGGACATGCTTTCATTGGAAAATCCAGATACGATACGGGATATTTTGGCAGAATTCTGTGCGCACAGGATTATTCCGCGGTTACCGCGGCGTGCATGATGACGAAGCGCGAGGCGTTTGAGGCGGTCGGGGGAATGACCGAGGAACTTGCCGTGGCGTTCAATGATGTGGACTACTGCCTGAAAGTAAGAAAGCACGGATGGCTCGTCGTGTACGATCCCTACGCGGAAATGCACCACTACGAATCGAAGTCGAGAGGCTACGAGGATTCCCCGGAAAAAGTCGAGCGCTTTAACGGCGAGGTGGAGATTCTGCTTTCGCGCTGGAGAGATCAGATTGAGCAGGGAGATCCCTACTACAATCCGAATCTGACACTGGACAATTCTGATTTTTCGCTGCGCAGATAACGCGGGGGACGGCGAAAACAGGTAAACAAAACAAAAAGACAGCTGGTACGAGACAGAAAAGAGGAGATTCCGGTTCTATGATGAAGGTATATATATGTCCGTCCTGCGGCTGGATGCGCGTAGTGTCCAGACGCAAGGATGTGGAGTGCTACAAGTGCAGTGAGCCGCAGATGGTTCTTGCAAAAATGGATTTCGGTAAGTACACGGAAATGTCAGAAGAGGAAAGGAAAGATTATTCCGATGGATGGCTTTACATCCATCAGAAGAAGCATTGAGCATATGAAGATTACAGTGCAGAAGGTTATCAAAGGGGTGCGTTATCTGAAGCATTACGGAGTGAAGGAGTTTTTCATCCGGCTGCAGGAGAAGATGGAATCGGAAAATGTGCCGTATGAGCCATGGTATGAGCATCACAAGGCGACGGAGGAGACGCTGCGCCGTCAGCGGAAGCAGTCCGCCGCGTGGAAGGGAGCACCCCGCGTCAGCATCGTGGTGCCGCTCTATTGTACCAATGAGACATTCCTGCGGGAGATGATCGGTTCGGTGCAGGCGCAGAGCTACGAAAACTGGGAACTCTGTCTGGCAGACGGAAGCCCGGAGGAGGATGCGGCGCGTCTTGAGACGGTCGTGCGGGAATGTGCCGGAGAGGATGCGCGCATCTGTTACCGCAGACTGGAAAAAAATCTTGGAATTGCCGGCAATACCAATGCGGCGATTGCAATGGCGCACGGGGAGTGGATTGCACTTCTGGACCATGACGATCTGCTGGCGCCGGACGCACTGTATGAGACCGTGCATCTGATTCTGCGGGGACCGAAGGATGATACCGGAGTTGCCGCGACCAGTTTTCACAAAGCCGGTGCGCAGTATGACATGATCTACACGGATGAAGACAAGGTGGACATGGATGGGAAAACGCATTTCCAGCCGCACTTTAAGCCGGACATCAACATCGATCTGCTTCGCTCCAACAACTATATCACGCATTTTACCATGATGCGGAAAACGCTTCTGGAGAAAGCCGGCATGATTCGTGAAGAGTACGACGGTGCGCAGGATTACGACCTGTTTCTGCGCTGCGTGGAGTGCGCAGAGGCCATCGGACATGTGCCGCGGGTGCTCTACCACTGGCGCTGCCACACGGAGTCGACGTCGGAAAACCCGTTTTCCAAGCAGTATGCGGTGGATGCGGGACGGCGCGCGATCGAGGATCATCTGAAGCGTCAGGGGACCGCGGGGGAAGTGACGGCGACAAAGGATATGGGCTTTTACACGGTGCGCTATCCTTACAGTGGCAATCCGCTGGTCTCGATTGTGATACCGAGCAGGGATGAAGTGGAGACGCTAAAAAAATGCCTTGCAGCCATTCAGAAGACGCATTATGCAAATTATGAAGTTATTGTGGTGGAGAATAACAGCGCTCCGGAGACGTTTGATTTTTACCGCTCGATCACATCGGAAGAAGTGAAAGAGGGCGAATCGGTGTGCTATGAGGGAACCTTATCCGGCGGACAGCGGATCTGCGTGGCAGTCTGGAAGGAAGGGTTTAATTATTCGGCGCTCAACAATTTCGGCGTCTCTTTTGCAAAGGGCGAATATCTGGTGCTGATGAACAATGACATCGAGATGATTACCGAAGACTGGCTCGAAGAGATGCTTGGCACCTGCCAGCGCAGGGAGGTCGGCGTCGTGGGCGCGAAGCTGTACTATCCGGATGATACTGTGCAGCATGCGGGAATCGTTGTCGGAATTGGCGGCAATGCGCGCGGCATCGGGCAGAACATGTTCATGGGACTGCAGAGAGCGCGCAGCGGATACCTGCACAAGGCGTCGCTTGCCATGGACTATTCTGCAGTCACGGCAGCATGCCTGATGGTGAAGCGGAATATTTACGACGCGGTGGGTGGATTTGAGGAAAAGCTTGCCGTGGCGTTCAATGATGTGGACTTCTGCCTGAAAGTCCGCAAAGAGGGTTATCTTGTGGTGTACCAGCCGCGGGTGGAAGCCTATCACTACGAGTCAAAATCGCGCGGAAGCGAGGATTCCCCGGAAAAAGTGGCGCGCTTCGGACGGGAGATCGAATATATGCGGAATCACTGGATCGGCATTTTAAAGAACGGTGATCCCTACTACAATCCAAACTTTTCAACGGTATATCCGAATTATGCGCTGAGAGATTATCATTAAGCGGAGGTATTACATGGCGAGTCAGCCGGAAGTTACGGTGATTATTCCGAATTACAACGGAAAGAAGCTTTTGGAAAATTGTATACAGACACTGGAAAAACAGACCTGCACGGATTTTAAGCTTCTGGTGGTGGACAACGGCTCGGACGACGGCAGTACAGAGGTGACCTCCAGCCTGGATCTTACGATGCTTGCGCTAAAGGAGAATACGGGTTTCTGCGGAGCGGTGAATGAGGGCATACGGCATGCCGACACGCCGTATGTCATCCTGCTCAACAACGACACGGAGGTTCTGCCGGAATTCGTGGAGGAGCTGCTTGCGGCGATCAAAAAGTCGGACCGCATCTTTTCCGCGGGGGCAATGATGATCGATTATCATGACAGGGAGCGCATCGATAATGCCGGCGACTATTACACGGCATTCGGATGGGCGGTAGCGCGCGGAAAGGGAAAACCGCTGGCGGATTTTAACAGACCGTGCCGCGTGTTTTCCTGCTGCGGCGGTGCCGTCATATACCGCACCGGGCTGCTGCGCGAGATGGGACCGTTCGACGAGCGCCATTTTGCATATCTTGAGGATGTCGATATGGGGTATCGCGCAAAGATTCACGGATACATCAACTGCTATGCGCCCGGGGCGCGGGTGTATCATGTGGGAAGCGCCACCACGGGAACGCGCTATAATGAGAAAAAGGTGTTCCTCGCGGCGCGCAATTCGATGTACCTGATCTATAAAAACATGCCGTTTTTACAGCTTTTGATCAACCTGCCGCTGATCCTTTCAGGGATTCTCGTCAAGAGTCTGTTTTTCCTGAAAAAAGGATTTGCAGGTGAATATTTGAAGGGAATCGGCGCCGGGATCACCGGGTGCCGCGCATGCAAAAAAGTGCGTTTCTCGTGGAAAAATCTGGGAAATTACGCGTGCATACAGCTGGCGCTGTGGGGCAATGTGATCCGGATTCTGGCAGGAAGATAAATTTGATCGTCAAACAAATCTTTAAGAAATATTAAGAAAATGTTACAGAATGTTTGCGAAAAAGGCGTTGTGCTTTTATGGAAATTATTGTATCATTGATAGCATATGGTAATTAGAATTTCGCAAAAGGATAGCAGTATAAAATATGATAAAAGATAATCAGCAGTACTTTAATAAGCTGCATGTACTGATCGATGCGTTTGTAATCATCGTATCGTACGTGTTTGCATGGTGGCTGAAGTTCCTGAGCGGTATTCTGGATCATGAAGTCGGCGTACTCTCATTTGAGTTCTACATGAGGGCGCTGCTGCTCATTGTTCCGGTGTATATTTTGTTGTATTATGCGTTCAATCTGTACACGTCCAAGCGCGTGCAGGGAAGACGGCTGGAGTTTTCCAACATTGTGATGGCGAATACGGTTGGACTGCTGCTGATGTTTGCGGCTCTCTTTACCCTGACGTCCTACAATCCGCAGTATCGCAACTTCTCACGGGAGATGCTTTTTTATTTCTACGTGACCAATATTGTGGTGGAAGAGATTGTCCGCCTTTTGATCCGCAGATTTCTGCGAAGCATTCGCAGAAGGGGATACAATTTAAAGCACATTCTGCTCGTCGGCTATTCAAGAGCGGCAGAGCAGTATATCGACAGGATTCAGCAGAATCCGCAGTGGGGATACAATGTGCGCGGGGTATTGGACGATAATATTGCCAGAGGCACCTCCTACAAGGGAGTGAAGGTCATCGGCAGCATTGGCAACCTGAATTACATCCTGCCACAGAACAGTCTCGATGAGATTGCAATCACCCTCGGACTGGAAGAATATTATAAGCTGGAAAAAATAGTTGCGGAGTGTGAGAAGTCCGGCGTGCACACCAAGTTCATTCCGGATTACGGCAACATCATACCTACGAGACCTTACACGGAGGACCTTTTAGGACTCCCTGTGATCAATATCCGTTATGTGCCGCTGTCCAACACATTCAACGCATTTGTGAAGCGCTGTATGGATGTGGTGGGATCGATTGTGTGCATCATCCTTTTTTCACCGGTGATGCTGCTGTCAGCGATCCTTGTCAAGGCGACATCGAAGGGACCACTGATCTTTGCACAGGAGAGAGTGGGACTGCACAATAAGCCGTTTAAGATGTACAAGTTCCGCACCATGTATGTGCAGACGGAGGAGGAAGAACAGAAGGGCTGGACGAAGAAGAACGATCCGCGCGTCACAGGAGTCGGAAAGTTCTTGCGCAAGACAAGCCTGGACGAATTCCCACAGTTATTTAATGTGCTGAAGGGCGATATGAGTCTGGTGGGACCTAGACCCGAGCGTCCGCAGTATGTAGAGAAATTCCGGGAAGAGATCCCGAGATATATGATCAAGCATCAGGTGCGTCCGGGAATGACCGGCTGGGCTCAGGTCAACGGATACCGTGGAGACACGTCGATCCGCAAGCGCATTGAGCATGATCTGTATTACATCGAGAACTGGACACTGGGACTGGATGTCAAGATTCTGTTTCTCACGGTTTTCAAGGGATTTATCAATAAAAATGCATATTAGGAGAAAAATTTATGAGTAGTAGTGGCAACAGCAGAAATGGGACACATAGCAGCAACGGGGCGCACAGCAGCAACCGGACACAGACAGGCGGCAGCGGACATCCGCAGAAGAAGCCGCTGACAAAAGCACAGAAGGCAGCGATCCGCAAGAAGAAGCGTCAGAAGAAGATTATTCTCGTTGTGGTTGAGATCCTGGTACTTCTGCTTCTGGCAGTTGTATTGTTTGCGGTAGTGAAGCTCTCCAAAATCGAGAAGGACACCTCTTTCGATGAGAGCGATCTGGAATTCAACGAGGGACTTTCTTCGGAATCCCAGCAGATCATGAAGGGGTATACGACGATCGCGCTGTTCGGATTGGACAACCGTTCCAACGGCAACTTATCCAAGGGTAACAGCGACGTGATTATGATCGCGAGCATCAACAACGATACACATGAGGTGAAGCTGGTATCCGTATACAGAGATTCTTATCTCGATATCGGCAACAGCACCTACCGGAAATGTAACTCAGCCTATGCGAACGGCGGACCGGAGCAGGCGATCTCCATGTTAAACACGAACCTTGACTTAAATATTACGGATTATGTGACTGTGGACTTTAATGCGGTTGTAGAGTGTGTGGATCTTCTCGGCGGTGTTGAGATGACCGTAACCGATGAGGAAGCGGTACTGATGCACGGCTACATGGATGAGATATCCAAGCTGACCAAGAAGAAATCCGAGTATCTGCCGGGAGCCGGCACCTATACGATGGATGGTGTACAGGCATGTGCATTCGCGCGTATCCGTTATACGGCGGGCGATGACTATAAGCGTACCGAGCGTCAGAGAGCAGTGCTTACGGCCATGATCCAGAAGGCACAGAAGTCTGATCTCAAGACGATCAACAGCCTGATCGACGAGGTATTCGGCGATATTAAGACAAGCTACAGCAACACCGACCTGATTGCACTTGCATCCCAGGTATTCAATTACAGTCTTGGCGAGACGACCGGATTCCCGTTCGAGAAGAATACGATTACGCTCGGCTCCAAGGGAAGTGTGGTAGTACCGTGTGATCTGAAGTCCAATGTCATTCAGCTGCATCAGTTCCTGTACGATGATACGGAATATGAGCCGACAGACACGGTAAAGAGCAACAGTGAAAAGATTATCAGTGATACCGGATTCCACCAGGGAGATGGCTATTGATGCGTGTAGATATCATAATTCCGACTTACAAACCGGATGACACTTTTTGTCTGCTCCTGCAAAAATTGCAGGAGCAGACCTTTGTTATACATGAACTTATTCTGGTGAATACCGAGGAGACGCTGTGGAACGATGCCATCCGGAAGTATCCGATCGAGCAGATCAGAAAGGAACTTCCGTTTCCAAGCCGCATTTTTCACATGACCAGAGAGAACTTTGACCACGGCGGTGCCAGGAATATGGGAGCGGGGTATTCCGAAGCGGATATTCTGATTTTCATGACACAGGATGCCGTGCCGGCAGACAAAAGGCTGGTGGAACATCTGGTGCATGCGCTCACATCCGGTGCAGACGGTCTTGGAACTTCTGCAAAGGGGGCGGTTGCGGTCGCGTATGCAAGGCAGCTCCCGCGGGAGGATTGCAGCATTATCGAGCGCTATACCAGACAGTTTAATTATCCCGACGAGGGATGCATCAAGAGCCGTGAGGATATACCGCGGCTCGGCATCAAGACTTTTTTCTGCTCGGACGTGTGTGCTGCGTACCGCAGGGATCTGTTTGAGCAGCTCGGCGGATTTGAATCGCCGGTTATTTTTAACGAGGATATGTTTTTTGCGGCGCATGCAGTGCAGGAAGGATACAAGGTTGCGTATGCGGCGGACGCTGAGGTGGTTCATTCGCACAACTATTCGGTGAAGCAGCAGTTTCACCGCAATTTTGATCTGGCGGTGTCACAGACGGCACATCCGGAGATCTTTGAGCAGGTCAGCTCGGAGGCGGAGGGCATGCGTCTGGTGAAAAATACGATGGGTTATCTGTGTAAGATTCACAAGCCGTATCTGATCTGGAAGTTAGGGTGGCAGTGTGTCGGCAAGTACGCCGGCTATTTTCTGGGGAAGCGCTATCAGAAGCTTGGCAGACGGCAGATCTTGAAGTGTACCATGAGTCCGTATTACTGGAAGCGGATATGGTCAGAAAAGTAGGGAGCAGAAAATGAGTAACATACTATATATCGTAGTACCCTGCTATAATGAGCAGGAGGTACTTCCGGAGACATCCAAAAGATTGCGGGAAAAAGTGCAGACATTGCGTCAGAGCGGCAAAATCGACGCGGACAGCCGGATTCTGTTTGTGAATGATGGATCGAAAGATGCGACGTGGGAGATGGTTCAGAAGCTTCACGAGGAGAATCCTGTATTTTCCGGCGTGAATTTATCCAGGAACCGTGGACATCAGAATGCGCTTCTGGCAGGCATCGCGGTGGCGTCGGAACATGCGGATATGATCATCTCCATGGATGCGGATCTGCAGGACGATGTGGATGCGATGGACCGCATGATCGATGCCTATGAAGCGGGAAATGATATTGTCTATGGCGTGCGTTCTTCCAGACAGAAGGACACGTTCTTTAAGCGCAACACGGCGCAGCTGTTTTACCGGCTGCTTCATTTCCTGGGGGCGGAGGTCGTGTACAATCACGCGGATTACCGGCTGTTAAGCAGACGTGCCGCAAAAGGTCTTCTGTCCTTTGAAGAGGTGAATCTGTTTTTACGCGGAATCGTTCCGATGGTGGGCTATAAGAGTACGACCGTAACCTATGAGCGCGGGGAGCGTTTCGCGGGGGAGAGCAAATACCCGCTGGGGAAAATGATGGCATTTGCACTGGAGGGAGTGACGTCCCTCTCGGTCAAGCCGATCCGCATGATTACGATGGGTGGTTTATTTGTGTGCCTTGTCAGTCTTGGAATGCTGATCAAGGCGTTTGTGGATTACGCGAACGGCAACGTGGAACCGGGGTGGACAAGTGTGATTATTTCCATCTGGGTGCTTGGAGGACTGCAGTTGTTTGCGATCGGAATTATCGGAGAGTACATCGGGAAGACTTATATGGAGACGAAACGGCGTCCGAGATTTTTGATTGAATCGGTACTTTTGGATGCTGTGGAGCAGGAAGACGCTTCCGGCAGGGAATAACGGTTGCACTTTCGGAATAACCGGTTGTGATTTCATTTGGGCATGGAGCCTGTGGAATAGAGGGTTTTATGAGAAAAAAATATAAAGTGTGGATTTTTTGGGCATTGATGCTGATCGGGGCACTTCTGGTGGTAAGTCAGAGCAGCTATTCGGATGGCGACGATGCCTTTTTTTATCAGTATACGAACAGCATGGGATTTGGCGAGTATCTGTCCTGGCGCTATCAGACCTGGGTGGGGAGAATGTCGGGAGAGGCGTTTGTGTATCTTGCATTCCGGCTCGGGCTTGGCTTCTGGCGAGTGGTAAATGCCGTGATGCTGGTGCTTCTGCCGATGGGGGTTCTGCGTCTGTCAGAAAAGGCGGCAGGGATTGACTCCCACAGTGAGGAAGCGATCGGACCCTGCGCGGTGGCAGTGGGCGGCTATTTTCTCATGAACATTATGACGGTCGGCTATGCGGCGGTCTGGGTGAACGGTTCCATCTTCTATACCTGGTGTTTTACCTGCGGAATCTGGGCGCTGATGCCTTTTGCGGATGCGGTGTTTGCAAAGCCGGGGGAAGAGCCTGTGCTGAATAAGAAATATTTTCTGATCAGCATACCGTGCGCGGTGGCAGGTACGATGTCCATCGAGCAGATGAGTGCTGTTTTGCTGACGTTTGAGGTGCTGGCGGCTGCCGCACTTTTCCTTCGCCATAAAAAAGCGCATCCGCTTCTTCTGGTTCAGACCCTTGCGACAGCGGTGGCGTTTGGGATTCTGTTCTCGGCACCCGGCAATGAGATCCGTGTGGCAAGTGAGATTGCCAACTGGATGCCGGAATACGAGACGATGCCGTTCGGACAGCATGTGTTCATCACGGTACACTGGCTGCTGTCATCGTTTGCCAATGAAAACAAATTGTTTTTATGCGGCATCTGGGTTGTGGGAATCCTTCTTCTGCTGCAGCAGGAGCAGAAGAAAAAGAGAGACTGGATTGCTTTTGGGATTGCGGCGGTCTTTACCCTGGCCGCACTGCTTCCTTATGCAGGCATTGATCTGTTATCGGATATGGGGATGCAGTATATCAATATCGAAGCGTGCATGTACCAGGTGCCGTCCATGGCGGTGATGACGCGGGAAGCGATCCTTGCTATGATCTGGTGGGCTGTGGCATTGCTTTTTACACTGCCGTTTTTATGGCGCGTGTCAAAAAAGCACATCACGCTGATGCTCGCCTATCTTGCGGGAATCGCGAGTGAGGCGATTATGTATTGCTCTCCGACGATGTATGCGTCCGGCGCGCGCGTTTATTACCTGACGGATCTTTTATATCTGTTTATTATTTTGACACTCGCATTTTCCCTGAAAAAGAAGCGCTGGAGAAATGGATTCTATGCGGGACTGCTCGTGGCAGGTGTTTGGAATCTGGTGTGGCAGGTCCTTTTTTAGACAGAAAAGAACAGAAACATACTTTTTTGATACTTTCGTCACAATTACATCACATTTTCCCTGTAAACTGCATCATAGAAAGTGAGAGAGAAAAAGAAACACTCACCGGAACAGAACAAAAAGTTGTCAGGGAAAGGAGCAATTATTATGGATAACAATGAACGTAATCATAACCAGTCTTCCGATTCCTTCTATTCATATAATAACGGAACGAATCAGAACGGCGCATCGCAGAACAACGGAGCATACAGTACGAACGGAGCCTATCAGAACAGCAGCGCATACGGTCAGAACGGAGGAACCTACCAGAGCGGCACGCAGAATAACAGTGCATACGGTCAGAACGGGGGAACCTACCAGAGCGGCACGCAGAGTAACAGTGCATACGGTCAGAACGGAGGAACCTACCAGAACGGCGGTTATCAGCAGCAGTTCTATCAGAGCCAGGGAGCCGGGAATGCGGCGTACGGTCAGAATCCTTCCGGCAGGAAGGAAAAGAAGAGAAGAGAAAAGAGAGAGAGAAAGCCGGGCGGCTTTGGCATGAAGCTTGCAAAATGCGCGGCACTGGCACTGGTCTTCGGACTGGTATCTGGAACAGTGTTTGAGGGCGTACATCTCGCATCGGGTCAGATTTTCGGAAGCCCGGATTCCACGGCGGCAGCCACAGGCAGCGTGCTGACACAGTCCGATTCCAACACCAAGATTGAGGCGACCGGCACATCATCCAGCTATGTGGCATCCGATGTCTCTGACATCGTGGAAGCAGTAATGCCTTCCATCGTATCGATCACGAATGTGAGCGAATCCCAGTATCAGAGCTTTTTCGGCGGAACACAGACACAGCAGAGCACAAGCTGCGGTTCCGGTATTATCGTGAGCCAGAATGCAGACAATCTTTACATTGCGACCAACAACCATGTGGTGGAAGGTGCAGACAGCCTTACAGTCGCATTCAGTGACAACACAACCGTCAGCGCGGAGATCAAGGGTACCGATCCTTCCACAGATCTTGCAGTTATCCGCGTTGCGTTAAGCAGCATCGATTCTGACACATTAAATACGATTAAAGTTGCAACACTTGGCAATTCGGATGATCTGAAAGCCGGACAGGCAGCGATCGCCATCGGTAATGCACTCGGCTATGGCCAGTCCGTGACAACCGGTGTCATCAGCGCATTGAACCGTGAAGTAACCGTATCCGATTCCAACAGCAACACAAATTACACCGCAGAACTGATCCAGACCAGTGCAGCGATCAACCCTGGCAACAGTGGCGGCGCATTGCTCAATGCAGCAGGCGAGGTCATCGGTATCAACTCTGTAAAATATGCAGACACCGAGGTTGAGGGAATCGGGTATGCTATCCCGATCAGCACAGCAATGCCGATCATCGAAGATCTGATTACGAAGGAAAAGGTGGATGAGGCAGACAGTGCATATCTTGGTATCGGCGGCGTCGATGTCACAAGTGATGTGGCAAAGACTTACAACATGCCGACCGGTGTCTATGTAGCACAGGTAAAAGAGAACTCCGCCGCAGAGCAGGCTGGAATTCAGAAGGGCGATATCATTACCGCATTTGACGGCAAGGATGTCTCCTCGATGGAGGATCTGTCCTCAAAACTTCAGTATTACAAAGCAGGAACGACCGTGGATGTCACCATTCAGAGAGCTTCCAACGGACAGTATGAGGAGCAGACGCTCTCTGTCACACTGGGAAAGAAGAACTGACAGGGAAAGGGCTGACACAGAGACAGTAAGTTTATGACAGGAGTACTTGCAGGGATAAGTTCCAAATGCAACAGGCGGCGGTAAATCTGACCGCAAAATCCGGTATTTCTAACCACGCCGCGCTTTGCATCTGCGATAATCTGTGTCTTTCCAAGCTTTGAACACTTCGCAGGATGTGTCCGCAACCTGCAGACAATTTTAGGATTCTCGTGTGTCCCTTGTGGCACCAGACAACAGCTGGCATAAATGCCACCTTTATGTCGAACAAAACATAACCGCGCGAAGCCGATGTTTGAATTGCCATCTGCCATATTTTCAATAGCAGATGGCAACGAGTTTCGGTTCGCGCGGTTTTATATTGTCTGTGAAGCGGTGCCGCTAGGGACACTAGGGAATCCGCTCATTGTCTGCGGTTTGTCGGACACATTCTGCGGATTGTCAAAGCGTGGCAAGAGACACAGAATCTGATGCATAGCGCGGCATGGAAGAAATACTCGAATTTTGCTTCAAAGATTTACCTCCGCCTGTTGCATTTTGGAACCAGACACCTGCAAGCCCGTTACGATAAGCAGGCTGCCTCTGCGTCAGTTCCTTTGATCTGCCGGTCTTCTTTCTCAGTGTTCCATCTTCCAGAAGGCTGCAGAGTAAGGCGGGAGCGTACTGCCACCTCCAAAGTCGTGCGTTTCCCCGGTGAGCAGGTCAACAGCTGTGCCGCAGCCTGCGTCGAAGTGTGCTGTGAAGCTTTCGGAATCGGCGTTGATGGCGACTAATACACGCTCATTGGCGCTTTTCCGTTCAAAGATGGACTGCTTATTCGTGAGCAGGACAGAGCGGAAATCGCCGTAGTTTAACGCCTCGGAAGACTTTTTCGCGGCGGCAAGGCGGCTGATGAAATCCGTGAGTGCGGTCCATTCCGGTGCGTCAAAGCAGGCGCGCAGTGCGGGATCGCCGTCCTCTTTTCGCGCTTTGGCGCCCCATTCACTTCCGTAGTACACACACGGAATGCCCGGCATGCCGAACTGCATGGCATAGATTAACGGAAGGTGAGCCTCATTTGTGAGGATGCTCGCCACGCGGGTAACGTCGTGGTTGTCGACGAAGGAGAGCAGATGTTTTCCTTTGTACAGGGTCCAGTTGTCCGGACCGAACTGGCGTAGTAGAGAGTGGTTGATCTCGAACATGTTCATGGAGTTAAAACTGGAATACAGTCCCTTGTAGCACTCATAGTTTGTCACGGAGTGCAGCATGGCATCGTTCATGATCTGATTGTAATCGCCGTGTACGACTTCGCCGACCAGAAAGAAATCCGGCTTTAAGGTGTCGCAGTAGGAGCGCAGCCTGCGGATAAAATCATGGTCGAGGCAGTAAGCCACATCCAGCCGCAGTCCGTCGATGTCAAACTCATCCACCCAGCCCTTGATGCAGGAAAAGAGGTGTGTGATGACATCCTCGTTGTGCAGATTCAGCTTTACGAGATCATAATTTCCTTCCCAGCCCTCGTACCACAGCCCGTCGTTATAATTGGAATTCCCGTCAAAACTGATATGAAACCAGTCCTTGTAGGGAGAGTCCCATCTCTTCTCTAAAACGTCCTGAAATGCCCAGAAACCGCGGCCGACGTGATTGAAGACGCCGTCTAAGACGACTTTGATGCCGGCGGCGTGGAGATTGTCGCACACTTCCTTAAAATCCGCGTTGGTGCCGAGTCTTGTGTCGATCTTCGTGTAATCTCTGGTATTGTAGCCGTGGGTGTCCGATTCAAAGAGCGGTGAAAAATATACGGCGTTTGCGCCAAGCCTTTGAATATGGGGAATCCAGTCGTTTACCTTTTGGATGCGGTGGGTGAGAACCCCGTCATTTTCAAAAGGTGCGCCGCAGAACCCAAGCGGATAGATCTGATAAAATACACTTTCATATGCCCACATAATGCGTTGCCTCCTGTGATTGCTTTTTTATTTCGCTGTGCTCATGTCGTGTGATTTTTTGGAGCAGGCGCGCTGTGCGGTGATCACGGTGTCGCGCAGACCGCCCCGTTCCAATGCGGCGACAGCCTCGATCGTCGTTCCGCCCGGAGAGCACACGGCGTCTTTGAGTTCGCCGGGATGCCTGCCGGTCTCCAATACCATTTTGGCTGCGCCGTAGACGGACTGCGCGGCAAATTTGTAAGCCTGTGCCCGCGGCATGCCGTCAGCAACGGCAGCGTCTGCCATTGCCTCGATAAACAGATAGACATAGGCAGGGGAGGAACCGGACACGCCCACAACGGCGTCGATGAGGCTCTCCGGCACGACTTCTGCTTTTCCAAAGGAGTTGAAGATTGCCTGCACTTCGGACAGCTCGGCTTCGGTGACATGTGCATTGACACACAGGGCGCTCATCGCCTCGCCGACGAGGGCAGGTGTGTTTGGCATGGCGCGCACGAGCTTGATCTCTTTGCCAAACGCCTCTTCGATGGCAGCAATGGTCTTGCCTGCAGCGATGGAGACGATGATGCAGCTGCTCTTTACATGCGGGGCAATCTGCGGAATCACCTCATCAAACTTGTTCGGCTTGACGGCGAGAAACAGAATATCGCTGCGCTCGGCGACCGTCTCATTGGAGAGTGTCGTCTCGATGGAGAACCGGCTGTGAATGGCGTCGAGCGTCTCCTTGGAGTGTGCACTGGCGATCACCTGCCCCGTGGTTACCAGGGAGGCGTTTAAGATGCCGCCGATCATGGCGCTGCCCATGTTGCCGGCACCGATGAAACCAATGATTTTGTCAAACATATCAAAAACCACCTTTCTATGTATTGTATGCTGATACCAGAACAGCCGGCTAAAGATAGCCGGCTGTCTTTCTATAAAATATGGTAGCGTTTTTAGAACCAAACGTCAAGTCCTGGTGTACGATGTTTAGAAATCTGTCAGATTGGCAGCTCTCTTCTCAAGGAATGCGCCCATTCCCTCTTTCTTGTCATGTGTGTCGTTGACAACACCAAAGAGGTTTGCCTCCATCTCAACGGCATTCTTGATGTCCATGTCGTAGCCGTTGTTGATTGCTGCCTTGGCAACGGAGACTGCGTAGCTTCCCTTGGAGATGATCTTTGCAGCCATAGCCTTTGCGGTAGCCATCAGCTCTTCTTTTGCGACAACCTTATTTACAAGGCCGATGCGGTATGCTTCGTTGGCATCGATATTGTCACAGGTAAAGATCATTTCTTTGGCACGTCCCATACCAACCAGACGGGCAAGTCTCTGTGTACCGCCGAATCCAGGGATGATACCAAGACCGCACTCCGGCTGTCCGAAAACAGCGTTGTCGGATGCGATACGGATATCACATGCCATAGCGATCTCACATCCGCCGCCGAGAGCAAAGCCGTTGACAGCAGCGATGGTAACCTGACGCATATTCATTAATTTGAAAAATGGAACAGAAGCCTTGATGCCGAATGCTCTTGCTTCCGGAGCGGTGAAGTTCACCATCTCGGAGATATCAGCGCCTGCAACGAAAGACTTGAACTCGTTGCCCTTCTTGTCCGGACCGCCGGTTAAGATGACAACCTTGACATCGTCCATAGCTTCGATCTCAGTCAGAGCCGTGTTTAACTCGTCAAGAGTCTCACTGTTTAATGCGTTAAGAGCTGCCGGTCTGGAAATGGAAAGAACAGCAGTCTGGTCAGCGATTTCCAATTTCAAATTGTTAAATTCACTCATTCTAAAACCCTCCTGAATAGTTTGATAAAAAATTAACAAATTACTAATATTAGAGTACATCGTTTTCTAAAATTTGTCAATAGAAAACAGTATTTTCATTTGGAAAGAAAGGGGGTATAATAAGCCATAAAATGAGTACGTTGATAAGGAGTCATACATATGAGCACAAAGAGATCTTATCTGTCAAAAGTTGTTATGGAGATGCCGGATTCCGGTATTAAGGATTTTTTCGATATTGCCAATACCATGGACGGGGCTCTGTCTCTGGGCGTCGGGGAGCCGGACTTCCAGACGCCGGAGCATGTCAGGGAGGCGGCGGTTGCTTCCATCCGGCGTGCCGAGACAAAGTATACCGACAACCGCGGCACCGTGGAGCTGCGTGCGGCGGCAGCGGAGTATCTGGAAAAGTTCGATCTGCACTATGACCGGGCGGATGAGATCCTTATCACAATGGGGGCAAGCGAGGGGATTGATCTGGCGCTGCGTGCGCTGGTGGATCCGGGAGACGAGGTTCTGGTGGTTGAGCCTGCCTATGTGTCCTACATCCCCTGCGTGGAACTGTGCGGAGGAATTCCGGTGTCGATTCCGCTGCAGGCGAAGAACCGGTTCCGTCTGACGGCGGAGGAGCTGGAGGAGAAGATCACAGAGCGGACAAAAGTGCTTCTCATCTCTTTCCCGAATAACCCGACGGGCGCCATCATGGAAAAGGCGGATCTGGAGGCGATCCGCGAGGTGGTGCTCGCCCATGACCTCTTTGTGATTACGGACGAGATCTATGCGGAGCTCACCTACGGCAGAAAGCATGTATCGATCGCGGCGCTGCCGGATATGTATGAGCGCTGCGTGGTTCTAAACGGTTTTTCAAAGGCGTTTGCAATGACCGGATGGCGTATGGGTATCGCGGCGGGGCCGGCGGAGGTCATTTTCCATATGAACAAGATCCATCAGTTCACGACGATGTCGGCGGGAACGACGTCCCAGTATGCGGCATTGGAAGCGCTCACGAGTCCGGTGCGGGACGAGGAGATCGATGTGATGCGCCAGGAGTATGACGAGAGACGCCACCTGATGGTGGACGGATTCCGGGCGATGGGACTTAAGGTGGTTGAGCCGGAGGGAGCGTTCTATGTGTTCCCGTCGATCAAAGAGACCGGGCTCACCTCGATGGAATTCTGCAGCCGGCTTTTGCAGGAGCAGAAGGTGGCGGTGATACCGGGAGATGCCTTTGGAAGCTGCGGCGAGGGATACATCCGGTGTTCCTATGCGTATTCCAAGGATGTGATAAAGAAATGTCTGGAAAAAATTGCGGCGTTTGTGGCGCAGTTTGACCTGGAACAGAATGCGTGACAGTAGAGACGGAGAAGAGAATGCTGGATAATTATCATCTGAATCAGTTGGCAGAGCCCCTGCTCGTGTGGTTTTTGGATCATGCGCGGGTGCTCCCGTGGCGTGAGAGACCGGAGCCTTACCGCGTGTGGGTCTCGGAAATCATGCTGCAGCAGACCAGAGTGGAGGCTGTAAAGCCGTATTATGAGCGCTTTTTAAAAGCATTGCCGGATGTGGCAGCGCTTGCAGCCTGTCCGGAGGATCAGCTGATGAAGCTCTGGGAGGGGCTTGGCTATTACAACCGCGTGAGAAATATGCAGAAAGCCGCAGTTACCGTGACGGAGGAGTATGGCGGAGTGCTTCCGGCGGATTATGGCAAGCTTCTGGAATTAAAAGGGATCGGTTCCTACACAGCGGGTGCCATCGCATCGATCGCCTATGGGATACCGGTGCCTGCGGTAGACGGAAATGTGCTGCGGATCTTGACGCGCGTGGCGGCGGACGATACCGACATCATGAAACAGTCGTTCCGCAGTGTAGTTGAGGCACAGCTGGGATCCATGATGCGGGATCTTACGGTTCCGGAGGGACTTAGGCGTGCCCTTCGCGATGAAAATGTTCCCGGCGCGCTCAACCAGGCGATGATGGAGCTTGGGGCGACGGTCTGTGTGCCGAACGGCGCACCTCTCTGTGAGGAATGTCCGTGGAGTAAGATGTGTCTTGCGAGAGCACAGGGGCGCATGATGGATTTTCCGGTAAAAAGCAAGGCGAAGGCACGGCGGATTGAGGAGCGCACGGTGCTTGTCATTCGGGATGGAGAAAAGGTGGCAATCCGCAAGCGCCCGAAGAAGGGGCTGCTCGCCGGGCTGTATGAACTGCCGAATCTGTCCGGCGCATTGAGCGCGGAGGAAGTTCTTTCCTATGTAAAGGAACAGCAGTTTGCTCCGCTGCGAATTGAGAAGCTTGCGGATGCAAAGCACATATTTTCCCATATCGAGTGGCGGATGAGCGGATATGCCATTCTGGTGGAGGAAGCCGGCTTTGCCGCAGAAAAGGAACCGGAGTCAGGAAATGGGCGCACCCCGGAAGAGAAAGCGGACGGGGAAGGCGGACTAATTTTTGTGGATGCATGGGACGCGAGAGAGCGTTATGCCATTCCGTCGGCGTTTTCAGCATATGCGGGTTACTTAAAAAAGGAATTTGATTAAAATCAGAAAAGATAAAAAGGTTTGTAAAAAAGAGGGAGCCGGTGCATCGCACCGGCTTTTCATATGAAAAAGATTGTGTGTATGGAAAGTGAAATAAATTCACTATCTGCTGGGAGGAACCTTGCCTATTTCTAAGCAAGGTGACCTGACAAGCACTTGTCAGGAATGAAAAAGTTCTATGAAAAATTTAACTTGCTGTCTTAACTTTATCTATACTATAAAATGGAAATATGACCAGCGTATGCCAAGTTTATTAGTATTTTGTAAATAAAATATGAACAAATAAATGACAGGGACATTTGTTTAGAAAACCTTAAGGAAAAAATAAATTGGCGTACTGTGGAAAATCCTGTATAATGAAACAGGTCAATGTTAAGACAATGCGGGCAGTACCGCAGAACGGAGGAGACATGTACGATTGTATTGTCATTGGAGCCGGAATTGCCGGAGCGGTGGCAGCGCGAAAGCTGGCAGAGGAAAAAGGAAAGCGTGTCCTTGTCATGGAACGCCGACCGCATATCGGGGGAAACTGTTACGATGAGAAAGATGCCTACGGCATTTTAATTCATAATTACGGACCGCATATTTTTCACACAGGTCTGGAGGAAGTGTTTGCATATTTATCGCGTTTTACGGACTGGTACCTGTTCGGGCACGAGGTGGTCGCAAAGGTCGGGGATCAGCTGATTCCGGTGCCGTTTAACCTAAATACGTTACATATGGTATATGATAAGGAGAAAGCCGACCGGCTGGAGCAAAAGCTGATCGAAACCTACGGCGAGGGTTCGCGTGTGCCGATCATGAAGCTGCGCGGGAACGAGGATGCGGATATCCGCGAGATTGCACAGTATGTGTATGAGAATGTATTTTTATATTACACGATGAAGCAGTGGGGGCAGAAGCCGGAGGAGATCAGCCCGGAGGTCACAGGGCGTGTCCCGGTGTTAATCTCCTATGATAACCGATATTTTCAGGATAAATATCAGGGAGTGCCGGCGAACGGATTTACGGAAATGTTTGAGAAGATGCTTTCCCATCCGGGGATCACGGTGGAGTGCGGCACGGACTGCTTAAGCCGCATGCGCTTTGCGGGCAATGAGATTTATTTTGACGGGGAAAAATTCGACGGCGACGTTATCTACACCGGTGCGCTGGACGAACTGTTTGCATGCAGGTATGGAAGACTGCCGTACCGTTCGCTGGATTTCCGGTTTGAGCATTACGACGGAGCGTCTTATCAGGGACACAGTGTGGTCAATTATACGGTGAGTGAGGATTTTACCCGCATCACGGAATTCAAGTTTTTGACCGGACAAAAGGATACGGACGGCACAACGATTGTGAAGGAGTATCCTTTTGCGTATACGGGAGCAGAGGGAGAGATTCCGTACTATGCGATTTTGAATGAGGAAAATCAGGCGCTGTATGAAAAATACCGGGCGCTCACGGCGGGCATGGAGCATTTTCATCTGCTTGGACGGCTGGCGGAGTACCGTTATTACAACATCGACGCGATGGTGAAGCGCGCCATGGAACTGGCAGACAGATTGTAAGAGTGTGACAGAAAATCTACTTTTGGTGAAAAAAGACGGGTTTTTCTTAGCGGAGATAAAGGAGAGATTAGAAAATGAAATTGTTGACATTTGCGATTCCGTGCTACAATTCGGAAGCATATATGGAAAAGTGTATCGAGTCGCTGCTTCCGGGCGGGGATGATGTGGAGATTTTGATCGTGGATGACGGATCGCATGACCGCACGGCAGAGATTGCGGATGCGTATGAGAAAAAGTATCCGGGGATTATCCGGGCGATTCATCAGGAGAACGGCGGTCACGGCGAGGCGGTCAATGCGGGCATCCGTAATGCCACCGGACTTTATTTTAAGGTAGTGGACAGCGATGACTGGGTGGATCTGGACGCTTACCGCAAGATTCTGGATAAGTTACGAGAGATTTCCGGCGGCGACAGAGTGCTGGATATGTTTATTGCTAATTATGTGTATGAGAAAGAGGGAGTGAAGCATAAAAAAGTCATGCGATGCTCCAATCTCCCGAAAGACCGGATATTTACCTGGAAGGAAGCCGGACATTTTCGCAAGGGACAGTATATTCTCATGCATTCCGTGATCTACCGCACGAAGCTTCTGGTGGAGTGTGGGCTGGAACTGCCGAAACACACCTTTTATGTGGATAACATCTATGTATACAAGCCGCTTCCGAGTGTGCGGACACTCTATTATATGGATGTGGATTTTTACCGGTATTTTATCGGAAGAGACGATCAGTCCGTCAATGAGCGGGTGATGATTTCCCGCATTGACCAGCAGATCCGCGTGAATAAGATTATGGTCGATGCGTTTGACCTGTGGAAAATTCCGAACCGCAAGCTCAGACATTACATGTTTAACTACCTAGAGATCATCACGGTTGTCTCGACGATCATGCTGATCCGCTCCGGCACGGAGGAGAATCTGGAGAAGAAGAGAGAACTCTGGAAATATATTAAGGAAAAAGATATCCGCCTGTTCCACCATCTGCGTGCGGGAATACTCGGCAATACGATGAATCTGCCGGGAAAAGGCGGAAGAAAGATCTCCGTTGCGGCGTATAAGCTTTCACAGAAGGTGGTCGGCTTCAACTAGCGGGAATCCCTGCACTGTATTTGTGAGAGATTATTTCAGGCAATGCATGGTATGGAGTTCCAGAATGTAACCGGCGGCAACATTCTAAGCGCAAAATCCGGTATTTCTAACCACACCGCGTCCGGCATCTTTGATGATCCGTGTCTTTCCAAGCTTTGAGCACTCCGCAGGATGTGTCCGCAAGCCGGCAGACAATTTTAGGACTTTTGTGTGGCATTAGCGCCACTAAAAAGTCCGCTCATTGTCTGCGGGTTGTCGGACACACCCTGTGGATTGTCAAAGCGTGGCAAAGACACAGAATCGGATACCGGACGCGGCATGGAAGAAACACTCGAATTTTGCTTCAAAGAATGCTGTCGCCGGTTACATTCTGGAACTTTATGCACATACATTGCCTGAAATATACTCTTTCGGATATAGAGCAGGGATTGCCTGCTATTAAGAATCCATACTCATCTCGTTTAAGAGGGCCGTTTTCATATCGTAGAGCTTCTGGGACAGGTCGACGTAGATCTCCTGCGGGTTGACGAAACGCTTGGTCTCATCCCAGATGGTGTCTTTTTCGTGGTTACAGATTTCACGGATCTCCATGACGCTCGGGGAAGTGTAGACGGTTTGTCCGTTCTTTATTACCGGAATCAGCATCTCGCGCAGAGTGTAGCTTCCGCCCGGAAGTCTCGTCTTTTTCCACGGAGCATTCGGATCAAACAGCTTTAAGTCTTCGCTCTCGTCGAATGTCTCATCGTACAGACAGATGAGATCAGCTTTGATCTTGCCGGTCTTCTTGTCATAGACGCGGTAAAATGTCTTGTTGCCCGGGTTCGTGACTTTTTCCACATTCTCGGATAACTTGATCTTCGGCTGGAAACTTCCGTCTGCGGTGCGGATGGCGGCAAGCTTGTAGACGCCGCCGAAGGCAGGGTTGTCCTTCGAGGTAATCAGATTTGTGCCGACGCCCCAGGAGCTGATGGTTGCGCCCTGCAATTTTAAGCTTTCGATCAGGTATTCGTCAAGGTCGTTGGAAGCGGAGATCACGGCGTCCGGAAAACCGGCTTCGTCTAACATTTTTCGCACCTGCTTGGAGAGGTAGGCAAGGTCGCCGCTGTCCATGCGGATTCCGTAATAAGTCAGCGGGATACCGGCCTCGCGCATCTCGGTGAAGACACGGATGGCATTCGGGATACCGGATTTTAACGTGTCGTAGGTATCCACGAGCAGAATACATGCGGACGGGTAGAGCTCGGCGTATTTGCGGAACGCCGTGTACTCATCCGGAAAACTCATGATCCAGCTGTGGGCGTGCGTGCCGAGTACCGGCACATGGAACATCTGACCGGCGAGAACGTTGGAAGTGCCGTTGCAGCCGCCGATCACGGCAGCTCTGGCGCCGTAGGTACCGGAATCCGGACCCTGTGCGCGCCGCAGACCAAATTCCATGACATTATCGCCCTTGGCTGCGTAACAGACGCGGGCGGCCTTGGTCGCGATCAGACACTGGTGGTTGACGATATTTAAGATGGCAGTCTCGATTAACTGTGCTTCCATGATCGGAGCGACAACTTTTACCAGAGGCTCTCTCGGGAAGATCAGGCTGCCTTCCGGGACGGCGTAGATGTCGCCGGAAAATTTGAAATTGCTCAGATATTCCAGAAAATCTTCGTCAAATATTTTTAAACTGCGAAGATAGTTGATGTCGTCCGCATCGAAATGCAGATTCTCGATATAGTCGATGACCTGCGCTAAACCTGCGCAGATGGAGTAACCGCCGTCGCAGGGATTGTTGCGGTAAAAGGCGTCAAAGACGACAACATCCTGATTATGATTTTTAAAATATCCCTGCATCATGGTCAGCTCGTAGAGATCTGTGAGCAGGGTAAGATTCAATGTACTCATGTGTGTCTGGAACCGGAGTTCCGCTCCTTTCCTGTTTTGAGATTGGAACTATTATAACATAATCGTTGAGAAAATACAGGAAAAGTTATATAGTTAAGGTATTCGGAAGAAATGTGAGGTAGGAAACAGGATGAGAAGAGAGCGTGCGATGGCACTGTTTGAAGAAGGATATAATTGTGCGCAGTCGGTATTTCTGGCGTTTTCGGATTTACATGGAATAGATCCGCACACGGCGGCGGCACTCAGCTCGTCTTTCGGCGGCGGAATGGGAAGACTGCGCGAGGTGTGTGGAGCGGTCAGCGGGATGTTCCTTACGGCAGGTATGCTGTACGGCTATGAGGATCCTGGTGCCCGGGAGGAAAAAGCGGCACACTATGCGAGAATCCAGGAACTGGCGAAGGCGTTTGAGGAGAAAAACGGTTCGATTGTCTGTCGGGAGCTGCTTGGCTTATCGGTAAAGCGGGAAGAACCGACACCGAAGGAACGGACTGCCGAGTATTATAAAAAGCGCCCCTGCAAGGAACTTGTCGGGGACGCCGCTGAGATATTGGAAAAATATATTGCAGATCATCCGGTGGGATGAGAGGTTAGAAAAGAGAGGAACAGTCAGATGATGATTCGCAGAGCAACCATACAGGATCTGGAGCAGATCATGCAGATTTATGCGAGGGCGGTGCAGTATATGCAGGCGTCCGGCAATCCCAACCAGTGGGTGGCGGGGTATCCGTCCAGGACGTTGATTGAGGAGGATATCGCACGCGGAGTCAGTTATGTAGTTGACAGGGACAGTGTGATTGAGGCTGTGTTTTCCTATATAGAAGGTGAGGATCCGACCTACCGGCAGATTGAGCAGGGAATGTGGCACACGAATGGAAGTTATGGAACCGTGCACCGGCTGGCATCCGCCGGACGGCTCCGCGGCGTGGCGGGAATCTGCTTTTCCTGGTGTGCCGAGCAGGCAAAAATGCATGGCTGCAGCAGTCTTAGGGCTGATACGCATCAGGACAACCGCATTATGCAGCATCTTCTGCAAAAAAACGGATTTGTGTACTGCGGGGTGATTCATCTGGCAAACGGCGCGCCGCGTCTGGCGTTTGAGCGGGCTGCCGTGGCACCGGACGGAGTAAATCCGGGAATGCCGCAGCAGAAACAGAAAGGGGACGGCAGAGGATATGGCATTGCATCGCTCATACTTGGAATCGTGTCTGTGCTACTGTTTTGTACCTGCATCAACTGGGTGACGGGAATTCTGGCGATCATTTTTGGAATCATTCAGATCACGAAAAATAAGGAGCATGGTCTTGCAATCGGTGGAATCATCACAGCGGCGATCTCAATGGTGCTTTCCGTCGTTTTATATCTTGCCATGTGGTTCGGAATGACAAATGCGGGGATTACATACGAAGATCTCCTTTACGATCAGTACGATGACAGCTATGACAGCGATGGAAGTGATGCATGGTACGACGGCGATGGAAATGGCAGTTATGACGGCGGCGTAAGCGACGGATGGTATGACGACGGCGTAAGCGACGGATGGTATGACGACGGCGGAAATGACGGATGGTATGACGGTGATGGCAGTGGCGGCTACGATTACTATAATGATCCCTACGATTATTTCAGAGATTACTATGACGTTCAGGAGCCGGGCGGCAATCAGTTTATGTGAGCGCTTTCGGCAATGGAGTGATAGCTTCGCGCTTTTCGGAATATACTCTAAGTGACAGAGCATAAAGGTCAGAGTAGAGGTGCGGATAGCAGGAAGCTGGTTTTATAATAAAAAGAAAAGAGGCAGACTGATCTGGGTGGCAGCAGGAATGGCATGTATGGCGGCGGGGTGTTGTGCAGCTTTTTACATGCAGGTATCCCTGCGTGCGCCAACAGAGGTCAGGGAGGCGATGGCGATGGATGAATCGGTAAAAAAAGTGGCAATTACATTCGACGACGGACCTAATCCGGACTATACGGAGATGCTTCTTTCGGGGCTGAAGGAACGTGGTGTGAGCGCCACGTTTTTTCTGTTGGGAAAAGAAGTGGAGCAGTATCCGGAGATCGTGAAGAAAATCCATGAGGGTGGACATCTGATCGGAACACACTCCTATGAACATGTCAATCTGAGCAATCTGACCGATGCGGCGGCGATCGAGCAGGTGGATAAGACGAACGCGGCGATTCATGAAATTATCGGCGAGTTCCCGGAGTATATCCGTCCGCCGTTCGGGTGCTGGAAACCGAATCTGGATTATGAGACGACAATGATTGAGGTGCTCTGGGATGTCGATCCGAAAGACTGGGCGACGAGCAACTCCTCGGTCATTGCGCAGCGCGTGCTGGGGGATGTCGAGGAGAATGATATTATTCTGCTTCATGATGCGTCGGAGTCGTCCGTGCTGGCCGCATTTAAAATCATCGATGAATTGAAGGCGCAGGGGTATACATTTGTGACGGTGGAGGAGATTCTGCTGGAGTGAGACGCGGTGGGACTTGCAACCCTCCGATCAATTTGTTACAGTATAGAAAATGATTTCCGAGGAAAATCGTGCACAACAGAGAAAATACATACTTTTACTTGTAAAAAGGGCATATATCGTGTATTGTAATAGAAGCGATGCAATTTTTGAACTGCAATCTGTCATATTTCTTGGAAAAAGCATGATTAAAACCATGAATCATTAAAAAAATGCAAGTTTTACATGAAGAAAATTCAAAACGGTCAAGTGTACGCTGCGCACGGACATGCGCCGGAAGGCAGTGACCGGGAATTTTTATACATCAGAAAGCAGGTTTTGACATGGACTTATTTGAATATATGAGAGAACAGCAAAAAGAAACGGAGGCGCCGCTTGCATCCAGACTTCGACCCACGACGCTGGATGAGATGGTGGGGCAGCAGCATATTATAGGAAAAGATAAGCTGCTGTACCGTGCAATCAAAGCGGATAAGCTGAGTTCCATCATACTGTACGGTCCGCCGGGAACCGGTAAGACGACGCTTGCAAAAGTCATCGCGCATACGACGAGCGCAGAGTTTTTACAGATCAATGCGACTTCTGCCGGCAAGAAGGACATGGAGGAAGTGATCGCGCAGGCGAAGAACAACCAGGGAATGTACGGCAGGAAGACGATCCTCTTTATCGATGAGATTCATCGTTTCAATAAGGGACAGCAGGATTATCTGCTTCCGTTTGTGGAGGATGGCACGATCATACTGATCGGTGCAACGACAGAGAATCCGTATTTTGAGGTCAACGGAGCTTTGTTGTCCAGATCCATCATTTTTGAACTGAAGAGTCTGTCGAAGGAGGATATCCGGACATTGATTCTCCGCGCGGTGAACGACCGGGAAAAGGGACTGGGCGCTTACGATGCCGTGATTGATGACGATGCGCTGGAATTTCTGGCGGATGTTGCGAACGGGGATGCCCGCGCGGCACTCACGGCGATCGAACTTGGCGTGCTGACGACGGAGCGGAGTGCAGACGGGAAGATTCACATTACGCTTGCGGTTGCCAGTGAATGTATCCAGAAGCGCGTGGTCAAATACGACAAGTCCGGGGATAACCATTACGACACGATCTCCGCTTTTATCAAAAGTATGCGGGGTTCCGATCCGGATGCGGCAGTTTACTATCTCGCGCGGATGCTGTACGCGGGAGAGGACATCAAGTTTATTGCAAGGCGTATCATGATCTGTGCGGCGGAGGACGTCAGCAATGCAGATCCGATGGCGCTTGTGGTCGCCACATCGGCGGCACAGGCGGTGGAGCGCATCGGTATGCCGGAGGCGCAGATCATTTTAGCGCAGGCGGTGACCTATGTGGCGAGCGCACCGAAGAGCAATTCTGCGGTCTGTGCCATCAGCGATGCCATGGCGGCGGTGCGGGATACCATGACGGCGCCGATACCGGTGCACCTGCAGGATGCACATTATAAGTCGTCACAGAAGCTGGGACACGGCGTCGGTTACAAATACGCGCATGATTATCCGAATCATTATGTGAAGCAGCAGTATCTGCCGGACGGTCTGACAGACCGCATGTTTTATCATCCGTCGGAGAACGGCTATGAGAAAACAATCCGGGAATATTTTGAAAAAATAAAAGGGATGCAGCCTTAGAAATAAGGTTCATATAAAATGTATATACAGATAGCAGGAGGAAGGAACAATGCAGTCATATCAGGAGATGAGCAAAGAGGAACTGTTAAAAGAGAAGGAACATCTGGAAGCAGAATACAAGAAGTTCCAGCAGCGGGGATTGAAGCTTGACATGTCCAGAGGAAAGCCATCCCAGGAACAGCTGGATCTGTCTATGGGCATGATGGATGTTCTCTCGTCCTATTCCGATCTCGCATGCGAGGATGGAACGGACTGCCGCAACTACGGTGTACTGGACGGAATCCAGGAGGCGAAAGTGCTGATTGGCGATATGATCGAGTGCAATCCGGAAAATATCATTATCTACGGCAATTCCAGTTTAAATATCATGTACGATACGATTTCACGCTCCATGACACACGGTGTGATGGGAAATACGCCGTGGTGCAAGCTTGACAAGGTGAAGTTCTTATGTCCGGTTCCGGGCTATGACAGACATTTTGCCATCACGGAATATTTTGGCATTGAGATGATCAATGTTCCGATGCTTCCGACAGGACCGGATATGGATATGGTGGAGGAGCTTGTCAGCAAGGATGAGGCGATCAAGGGAATCTGGTGTGTGCCGAAATATTCCAATCCGCAGGGAATTACCTACTCGGATGAGACGGTACGCCGTTTTGCCAGATTAAAGCCGGCGGCAAAAGACTTCCGTATTTACTGGGATAACGCTTACTGTGTACATCATTTATATGATATGGATCAGGATCATCTGATCGAGATTCTGGCAGAGTGCAAGCGCGCGGGCAATCCGGATATGGTATACAAGTTCTGCTCGACCAGCAAGATCAGCTTCCCGGGTTCCGGTCTGGCTGCGATTGCAACGTCCGCGAACAATCTGGAGGATATTAAGAAGCAGCTGAAGATCCAGACGATCGGTCATGATAAGGTGAATCAGCTTCGCCATGTGCGCTTCTTTAAGGATGTGCACGGTATCACGGAGCACATGAGAAAGCATGCGGCTTCCCTCAGACCGAAGTTTGAGATGATTCTGGACACATTCGACAAGGAGTTAAAGGATCTCGGCGTCGGAAGCTGGTACAGCCCGAAGGGGGGATATTTTATCACCTATGAGACGCTGGAGGGATGCGCGAAGAGCGTGGTAGATAAGGCGAAAAAGGCAGGCGTTGTGATGACACCGGCAGGAGCACCGTTCCCGTACGGCAAGGACCCGAAAGATTCCGTCATCCGTATATCTCCGTCGTATCCGTCGCTGGAGGATCTTACAACGGCAACACAGATTTTTGTAGTCTGCGTAAAGCTGGCAAGCATTGAGAAGATTCTGGAGGAACAGCAGGCGTAAGAGCGCAGAGCGGGGAATGATATGAAAAAAATAATTGGAATAGTGACACCGATTCTTCTGCTGATTTTACCGTATCTGCTTTTTGTGGTTCTGTCTGTGGGCATGGGAAGACCGGACAGAGATTCGTCTGGAGCCTATATCATGGCGGGCGATTCCAGATTGCAGATGACGCAGACGGCAATCTGCATTGTCTACACGGTGGTCGTGCTCTTAAATGTCGTCTGGGTCATCTATCAGACGGCGGCAGGAACCAGCGCGCAGGCGCTGCTTCTGTGGGATATGCTGATGAAGCTGTGCTATATCCCGTATTATCTGCTGGCGGCGTTTATGGTGCTGGCGGGATTTGCGACGTTTATGTTTGGCGGAGTCGCGATTATCGGCGTGATGTGGATTGCGGATGTCCTGTTTTTGATACCGCCGTCCATCTACGGACTGTGCGGCTGCATCCGGGCGTGCAGTGAAAAAAAGCTGTCCGTGGGGGCAGCAGTTGCCCTGTCGATACTGCACTTTATCTTTGTGCTGGACGTTGTGGCGGCGGTCGTCGGATTCTGTACCGTACACGGCAGACACAAACGCCAGAAACAGATGGAGGCTGCCAGACAGCAGCAGATGCCGTACCGGAATTGAACAAGTGAATGAAAGTAAAAAGAACTGCCGCCTAGGCGCATTTAAAACGGGATACGTTTTCTTACAGGAATACTGGAGAATATGTAGTTCCGAAATGCAACCGGGGCGGCAATGCTTTGAAGTAAAATCCGGGTTTTTCTTCCGTGCCGCGTCGGACATTAAATTCTGTGTCTTTCCACGTTTGGACAGTCCCCCGTGGTGTGTCCGGCAAGCCGCAGACAATGAGCGGACTTTCTGGTGCCCCTAGTGGCACCGCTTCACAGACAATATAAAACCGCGTGAACCGAAACTCGTTATCATCTGCTATTGAAAACAGGGCAGATGATAACTCAGACATCGGCTTCGCGCGGTTATGTTTTGTTCGACATAAAGGTGGCATTTATGCCATCTGTTGTCTGGGTGCCACGAAGGGGCACACACAAAAGTCCTAAAATTGTCTGCGGTTTGCGGACACACCACGTGGAATGTTCCAAACTTGGAAAAACACAGATGATCAAGGATGTTCGACGCGGCATGGTTAGAAATACCGGATTTTGCGATTAGAATTGCCGCCCCCGGTTGCATTTGGAACGTCATACATCTCTATTACTTATAAGAAAACGTATCCCGTTTTAAATTCGGATTATGCCTGCGTCTGGGCAGCCTCCGTCTCCTCGGTTCCGTTCTTCCACTTGTTGAACTTCTCCACAACGGCATCGTAGGTGCGCTGTGAGATGTCCGGAAGATCCTGTCCCCAGGACTTGGTTGCTTCCTTGAATCCCTTCTTGAAAGCGTCAAGAAGAAGATCGGCTTTTTCCGGATCGTTGCCGGAAAGTGCTTTTGCAAAATCAAGAATACGGTCTGAAGTCTGGTCGACGCCCCAGTAACCGTCATCGGCGATATCTGCCTGCGCCTGTGCCCTGGTGGCCTCATCTACGGTAAAATCACCTTTTGCAAGGAAGCTCCACATAGAATCTGCGGTACCGATGGCAACACCCTGCTTGGTCATCATCTTTTCTACAAGACTGCGAAGCTGGGAGGTACGCTCTTCGGCATCTGCCTTTAACTTGTTGATAAGTGCGTAATCGGTTTTTTTTGTAACCGTGCCGGATGTCTGATCGGAACTCTTCTCATATACGACGCCGGTATCTGCCTTTGTGCTGCTTTCACTCTTTTTCTCTGTATAGTCCGTCTTTGTTGCGGTATAAGTAGAAGCCTGCTGTGCTGCTACTGAGTTTGTAATACTGTTAATTGCCATAATTCATTCCTCCATTCCCTTGGATCGGTTTAAAATAATTGACAGGAGGCATCCATGCCTGCTCTTTGTCTCATCTTCTATATCGACAGGAAGCATTGCCCGGTTTAGACTTTTGAGAAATTTTATTGCGTAAAAAGAAGGAGAGATAATTGACCTTTTGGACAAGTCATGGTAAGATTCAGTCTGTATACAAAATACATTAAAAAAACATGGGGGCATTATGAAAGAGATTTCGGTAAAAGCACTGGCAAAAGTAAATCTCGGACTTGATGTGGTGCGGAAGAGAGAGGACGGTTACCATGAGGTGCGGATGATCATGCAGACGATCCACCTGTTTGACCGGCTGGAGATTATGCGCAATCAATCGGGCAGGATTACCATGTCGACCAACCTTGCGTTTCTGCCGACAAATGAAAACAATCTCGTATACAAGGCGGCGGCGCTGCTCAAAGAGGAATTTGACATTGGGGACGGTATTGATGTAAAGCTGCACAAGCACATTCCGGTGGCAGCAGGCATGGCGGGCGGAAGCACGGACGCTGCGGCCGTATTATATGGAATGAATCGTATTTTTGATCTGGGACTTTCCAAAGAGGATCTGATGACGCGCGGTGTGAAACTCGGCGCAGATGTTCCCTACTGTATCATGCGCGGAACGGCGCTCGCGGAGGGGATCGGTGAAAAATTATCGGCGCTTCCTCCGATGGTCAAATGTCCGGTATTGATTGCAAAGCCGCAGATCGGGGTTTCCACAAAATTTGTCTATGAGAATCTGAAGCTGGATGCGGATACAGTGCATCCGGATATTGACGGGCTGATCGGCGCGATCCGGGCGAAGAATCTGGAGCAGATTGCAGGTCATATGGGAAATGTGCTGGAGACGGTTACGATTCCGAACTATCCTGTTATCGCAGAGATCAAGGAGCATATGATGGAGCACGGCGCAGTCCAGGCGATGATGAGCGGTAGCGGACCGACCGTTTTTGGCCTGTTTGCCGACGGGGATACAGCTGTGGCTGCATATGAGGCAATGCGTGAATCAAATCTTGCAAAACAGGTTTACCTGACAAGCATATACAATAATGCGCGGTGAGGAGAAGACGGGTAGAAAACAGATAACAAAGCAGAAGGAGGTACTTATGACAGAGGATCTGACATTGAACATGAATGCATACCTTCCGCTTCGGGATGTGGTGTTTAACACACTGCGGGAAGCGATCTTAAAAGGAGAGCTTAAGCCGGGGGAGCGTCTTATGGAGCTGCAGCTGGCAGCAAAGCTTGGGGTAAGCCGCACGCCGATCCGTGAGGCAATCCGCATGCTCGAGCAGGAGGGACTGGCAGTTACGATTCCCAGAAAGGGTGCGGAAGTTGCGCGGATGACGGAAAAAGACATGGAGGATGTCTTGCAGATCCGGGATGCGCTCGACGAACTGGCGGCATCGATCGCCTGCGAACAGATTTCTGAGGAGGAGCTTGCGGAGCTCAGACATACCATGCATGAGTTCGAGGAATCCACAAAGACGGGGGACGTCAAGCGGATTGCGGAGGCGGATGTGCGGTTTCATGACATCATCTATCATGCGACGTGCAACGTCAAGCTGGAGAACATGCTCAACAATCTGCGGGAGCAGATGTACCGCTACCGCGTGGAATATTTAAAGGATGAAAAGAATTTCCCGATTCTGATCCGGGAGCACAGCCAGATCGTGGAGGGGCTTACCGCAAAGGATAAGACCATGCTGACGGCGGCGATGCACAAGCACGTCATGAATCAGGCGACGGCGGTGAAGGAAATGATCCGGGAACAGGAAAAGTGAATAAATTTCCCGAAATGGAACAAACTAACAGGGACAGGCGGATGCCTGCCCCGTTTTTGTTTTAGGAAAGGAAGAAAATCTGTGGCGGAGAAGACAAAGATCAGCGAGAGACTCGACGAGAACATCGCACATATGGAGGAACTGTTTCACACCTGTGACGACATCAAGAAGAAGCGTATGAATCTTGGAAAAAACCGGGACGTGGCGTGCTACCTCACGTTCATTGAAGTCTCGGTAGATATGGGAAATTCGGCGCTGTTAGAGGTTTTAAAATACTTAAGGGGGCTGGAGCGGGAGGAGATTCTGCGGGTGTTGGAACAGAATGCCCTCGGAACCTCCGATGCGACCTATTTTACGACGATCGAGGAGGCGGGGGACGGTCTTTTGACCGGAGAAGCCATCTTTTTCGTCGACGGTTTTGCGAAAGCGGTCAAGATTCCGGATGACGGTTATCCGAATATGGGCGTCAATGAGGCGGACTCGGAGAAAGTGGTGCGGGGATCCAACGAGGGATTCGGGGATTCGGTAAAACAGAATGCGGCGTTGATCCGCAAGAGAATCCGGTCGCCGCAGGTCAAGGTAAAAGAGAAAAAAGCGGGCGTGCGCTCCAACACCAACGTCTATCTGGTCTATATGGAAGGAATCGTCTATCCCGAGCTGGTGGCAAAGATTGAGGAGCAGCTGGACGGATTTGAGATTGACGGGGTACTCGACAGCGGAGTCATTGAACAGCTGTCGGAGGAAAAATGGTATTCTCCGTTTCCGCAGTTTCAGACGACGGAACGGCCGGACCGGGCGGCAATGTCCATCCTTGACGGCAGAGTGGTTGTGCTGTCGGACAATTCGCCGATCGCGCTTATTCTGCCGACCGATTACAATTCTTTTATCAAGACGAGCGACGATTACTATAATCGCTGGGAGATCGCGAGCTTTGAGCGGCTTTTGCGCTATCTGGCGTCCTTTTTTGCCATGACGCTGCCGGGACTCTATCTGGCGGTCACCAATTTCCACACACAGATTCTGCCGACCACGCTCCTGCTGTCCTTTGCGGACGCCAGGAGCGGCGTGCCGTTTCCGGCGGTGATTGAGGTGATTATCATGGAGCTATCGTTTGAACTGCTGCGGGAGGCGGGAGTACGGCTGCCCGGAGCGATGGGAAATACGATCGGAATTGTGGGCGGACTGATCATCGGGCAGGCAGCCGTGGAGGCAAATCTGGTGAGCCCGATTGTCGTGATTGTGATCTCGTTTACGGCGCTGTGCTCGTTCGCCGTACCGAACGAGGAGTTTGCAACGGCGTTCCGGCTGCTCAAGTTCTTTTTTATCGGAATCTGCGCATGGCTTGGCTTTTTTGGATTTCTGGCAGGGCTGCTTGCGGTGCTGATCCATCTGTCGCATTTAAAAAGCTTTGGCGTGCCGTACCTGATGCCGTTTGTGGCGGCAGATCTGAATGATTATGAAGATGAACGCGATTTCCTGTGGCGGCAGCCGCTTCGGCTGCTCTGGAAACGCCCGATCTACGCGAAGAAAAATAACCGCAGAAAGCTGCGGATGAAACAGTGACAGAGAGGGAACGGACTATGTTTTCAGAAAATAACAGGATATCGGGACGCCAGATGTATCGGCTGATGACGTATGATCTGCTTGGCATCGGCACACTTCTCGTCCCGCAGATGCTCGCGAAGGCAGCGGGAAGAGAAGGCATTCTGTCGATCGGGATCGGGATGGCGGCAGCCCTCGTGTATCTATGGATATTGCGCAGGGTGGCGCCGCCCGCACAGGAATCTTATCCGGAATATATGAAGCGGCAGCTGGGAAGGATCGGGGGAGGAATCGTACAGGCCGGTTATCTGATTTATCTGGTGCTGCTTGCAGGGTATGTGGCGTATCTGTTTGCAGACATTATTCTCAGGGATCTTCTGCGGGGGGAATCTTTTTATCTGATTCTTACGGTCATCATGCTGCTGGTGCTGTATGGACTTGCGGGGGGAATAGAGGGGAGGGCGAGAGTCTATGAGATGCTGTTCTGGTTTCTTTTGATCCCGCTGTTTCTCATGCTGTTTGCTGCAGCGGATGAAGTGTGCACCGATTACTGGGCGCCGCTTGGAATGAGCAGTTTACGGGGTGTGGCAGGCGGAGCCTACGGTGTGTTTTTGAATCTTTCCTTTGCATTTCTCCTTCTTTTTTCGGGAACGTATGTGAAGCGGCAGGAAACATTGTTTGCGGCGGGAAAGCGGGCAATCCTTTTTGTGGGATGTCTCCATGCGGTGCTCTATCTGGTTCTGGAGGGAATTTTCGGGGTACCGGCGCTTGCGGGGATGGATTATCCGGCGGTCACGCTGATGAGCACGGTAAAAATATCCGGCGGCTTTTTGAAAAGAACGGACGCGTTTATGTTCGGCGTGTGGTTCTTTACGCTGTACGCTCTTTTAAACAGCTGTGTTTTTTACGGAAGCAGTATAGCAGAAGAATTATGGAAACCTATTCGCAAAATGCCAAAAGGGAAAAATGACATGTGGATGTTCTATGGATCTGTGGCGGTGGCAGCTTCTGTGGCAGCGATCTGTTTTTACCGGAGCCGGGCGGTTTTTGACTGGTACGAGCGGTTCCTGTGGTATGTCGGGACGCCGTTTCTGGTGCTTGCCCCCGTCTTCACCGCACAGAAAAAATGGGGCAGGAGGCTGCTTGCGCTTGCGGTGATCTGTGCAGCTGTCCTGCTTGTGATGACAGGCTGTGCCCCCGCGGAGCTGGAGGATCGTGATTTTCCGATTGAGATCGCGGTGAGGGACACGAAGGACGCCGGGCTGGCGTGGTATGAAGCGGAGCAGGCGGGAAACCGGATGGTGGATTACAGCCATCTGAAGGTTCTGATTCTGGAACAGGAATTTGTGGAGGATGAGGCGGCCGTGCAGGAGTGGCTCGCGTTTTTGAAGGAGAAGAGCGAGGTGCCGCGCAACGCCTATGTGGTGGTCACGGAGGATGCCGAAGCACTGCTGGCGCAGAGTGAGACGCTGGGAGAAGCGGTCGGGGATTATCTGGAGGAACAGTTTGAGAATGTGTCCCAGATCAAAAAGCAGGCGTACCCCACGATCGGATCGTTATACCAGGAGATGGACAATAGGCAGGAGACACTGTTTTTGCCGTATGTTACCGTGAAGGACGAAACACCGGTGGTGGAGCAGTATTATGTGTGGAAGCGTGGGACGCCGGCAGGCATGGTTGACGCGGAGGCAGCGAGACTCGCCTTTTTTACACAAAACCGCATGAGGGAGTACGGTTTGCCGTTGGAGGAGGGAATGCTGCTGCTGTCGGATGCCACAAATGAGATCACGTTCTCGGAAAAGGATGGCGTGCGGAAAGTCCTGGTGACGATTCACTGCAGCGGAAGCGTGCAGGGAACCGGCGGAAAGGAGAACAAAAAGGAGCTGGCGTTTTTGGCGGAAGACTATATGAACCGGATGACGGCAAATGTGCAGCGGGAGAAGCAGGTGGATCTTACAGGCAGTTACCGGAAGCTCGGAGGTGCGGCGCGCGGCTGGTATGAGGAGTACCAGAAGCGCGGGGAGAACTACGAGGAAGAGGTTGCGATTGTCTATCAGGTAAAAATAAACTGGATTCATTTATCATAAAGTGAATAAAACGGTATCAAAACGGGAATCGTCTTTTGCAGCAGAGGAAAGGAAGAAAATGCCGTTATGCAAAGACGTAAATGGATCTGGTACTTGTTGTTGGGAATGAATGTGACGCTGCTTGCCCTCCTGGAAATGCAGTATGTGAAAAATCAGAGAATACAGGAGCAGATTGCGCAGAAGGTGCTGCGGTTCCATGTGCTTGCCAACAGCGACACCGCAGAGGATCAGAATTTAAAGCTTGCGGTGCGTGATGCCGTGGGAAGCCGGATGGCGGAGCTGCTTTCGGATGTCCCGGACAGAGCGGCGTGCGAACAGGTGGTGGAGGCGCACCTGCCCGAGATTGCGGAGACGGCGCAGGCGGTGGTGCGGGAAGCCGGATATGAGTACGAGGTGCATGCCGCGATAGAGGAGACGGATTTTCCGTCCAAAACATATGGAAAATTCACCTTTCCGGCGGGAAAATATGAGGCGCTGCGGGTTGTGATCGGAGAGGGCGAAGGTCATAACTGGTGGTGCGTCATGTATCCGAATATGTGCTTCGATGGAAGCATGTATGAGGTCGTGGATGAGAGTGCCGGGGAGGAACTGAAAAAAGTGTTGTCCAAGGAGGAATACCGGGCGGTGCTTGAGGAGGGAAATTACAAGGTGCGCTGCCGCTATCTGACATTTTTGGGCGACCTGAAAGAATAGGCTTGATTATTCCGCCAAAAGTCGGTAATATGAGTTGAGATAAAAGGGAGTGTAACGATGACAAAAGATGTATTGATCTCCATCAGCGGTCTTCAGTTTGCTGAGGGAGAAAACAGCGAACCGGTAGAGGTGATTACCTCCGGTTCTTATTATAAGAAGAACGGCAAGCATTATATTCTGTATGACGAGGTGGCGGAGGACACGGCGGGTACCACCAAGAATATCATCAAGCTCGGGGATGAGGTACTTGACATCACGAAGCGCGGTGAGACGAATGTACATATGATGTTTGAAAAGGACAAGAAAAATGTTACTTATTATTATACGCCGTACGGGAATCTGCTGATCGGAATCGATGCCACGAAAGTGCAGGTGGAGGAGACGGAACACAATCTGTCCGTAAAAGTGGATTATGCACTGGAAGTGAATTATGAGCATATGGCGGACTGCAAGATTACCATGAATATTCAATCAAAAAATGCAGGGGATTTCAAAATCTGAAATTCCCTGCATTTTAAATAGCTGCTTATTTTTTCTTCTTCTTAGCTGCCTTCTCTTTGGCAAGTTCTGCCTTTTCCTTTTCCAGTTCTGCATTGGCTTTCTTGGCTTTTTCCTGCATTCTCGCACGGAAACTCTTCTTGCCCTGCGGCTTCTCAAGAGGTCCTCTGACGCCGGTTACCTTCGTGATGTAGATGCCGCTCACGGTCGCTTTGACTTCCTTCTTCAGCGGAATCAGATCATAGACTGCCTCGTCTGCGATCAGTGACATCACCTTCGGACCAACCTTTGCTTTTACGATCGGAAGCTTGGAACGGCGCATCATCTTCGGTGTCTGGTCGATGACAACCTGTGGAAGTCCCGAATCTTTCAAGCGCAATCGCTTTTTATCGATGATCAGCATGGAGACGGTCTGTGCGTTGGCTGCAAGCTGTGCTTCCTGCTCGTCTCTCTTTTTCTGTGCCTTTTTGCCGAGAAAATATAATACGATCAAGCCGACAACGAGGACGGCAAGAATAACCAGCAATACAATGGTTACGGTACTCATGGTAAAATCCTCCTACAATCAAACTGCATTTAATTGTAGCATTGATTCGGCAAAAAAGCAATCTTGTATTTGAAACATTTTAGGGCATTGTGCATGGAAAATGGAAAATAGAAAATCGATTTATTAAAAAAAGCATTCTGAATTTCTTGTAGAACTTTTGTACTATATATGCTATAATGTTGAAATAAATCTAGGTTAAGGTTTATACATATATAAGCAAAAGGAGGAGCGTAGCTTGAGTCATTTACCATTAAACATTCGTGTCCCAATCGAGGAAGATAATCCCAGCATTATTCGTATGGAAGAAAAGTGCATAAAATGTGGTATGTGTAAGGATGTATGTACCAGCCAGATTGGTGTGCACGGAACATACACATTAGAGCAGACCTGTGGGGAGGCAGTATGCATCAATTGTGGGCAGTGTGCCAATGTGTGCCCGGTAGACAGTATAACGGAAAAATATGAATATAATTATGTAAAAGAGGCAATCAAAGACCCGGATAAGGTTGTAATAGTCAGCACATCCCCTTCAGTAAGAGCAGCACTTGGCGAAGAGTTCGGTATGCCGGATGGCAGCTTTGTACAGGGTAAGATGGTGGCTTTACTCAGAAAGCTTGGAGTTAATTTTGTTCTTGATACAAACTTTGCAGCCGATTTGACAATTATGGAGGAGGCAAGCGAGTTAATAGAGCGAGTTACTAAGAACACCGCACCTTTGCCACAGTTTACCAGCTGTTGTCCAGCCTGGATAAAGTATGTAGAGATATACTATCCTGAGATGATTCCTAATCTCTCAACAGCAAAAAGTCCAATTGGAATGCAGGGACCAACAATTAAGACATTTTTTGCTAAGAAGAAGGGAATTAATCCAGAGAATATTGTTAATGTGGCACTTACACCATGTACGGCAAAGAAGTTTGAAATTCGCAGAAATGAAATGAACGCTGCAGCGAAATATCTTGGAATTGATGACATGCGTGACATGGATTATGTTATCACTACAAGAGAACTGGCAAAATGGGCCAAGGAAGAAAATATTGATTTTGCCAGTCTTTTAGATAGTGATTATGATGATTTCATGGGCGAAGCTTCTGGAGCTGCTGTTATTTTCGGCAATACCGGTGGTGTTATGGAAGCGGCGCTGAGAACAGCATACGAATATATTACAAAAGAGAAATCTCCAGAACAGCTTTTGAATTTTACACCTGTAAGAGGTTATGATGGTGTTAAAGAGGCAACTGTAAAAATTGGAAAGCTGGATGTAAGTATAGCTGTCATTTATGGAACTGCTAATGCGGGAAAAGTAATTGAAGAAATAAAGAACGGAAATAAACAGTATCATTTTGTTGAAGTTATGACGTGTCCGGGAGGCTGTATCGGAGGCGGTGGACAGCCAAAGAATGTTATGAAGGACAAGGATGAAGTCAGAAAAGCAAGGATTCAAAGCCTGTACACGAAGGATGAGGCAATGATTATTAGAAAGAGTCATGAGAATCCTGATATTAAAAGAGTATATGAAGAATTCTATGGGGAGCCATTAAGTGAGCTGGCTGAAAAAATGTTACACACTTCATATGAAGACAAGAGCAAAATATTAAATAGAAAAGGAGATAAAGAAATGGGTAAATGGGTATGTAGTGTATGTGGATATGTACATGAAGGAGAGCAGCCACCGGAGCAGTGTCCAGTATGTAAGCAGCCGGCATCGGCATTTAAGAAAGAGGATGCAGTATCATCAAAGAGCAAATATGCAGGAACAAAGACAGAGAAGAATCTCTGGGAAGCATTTGCAGGAGAGTCACAGGCCAGAAATAAATATACATACTTTGCTTCTGTAGCAAAGAAGGCCGGATATGAGCAGATTGCAGCATTATTCTTACAGACAGCTGAGAATGAGAAAGAGCATGCCAAGCTTTGGTTTAAGGCGCTAGGAGAGCTGGGGGATACAGCA
>CACZIN010000008.1:0-134852 GCA_902781225.1 uncultured Lachnospiraceae bacterium
GCCAACGCTTCGCGTTGTCCTTAGAAGTTGCTTCGCAACTTCCGAGTAGATTTTTTCAATCTCACTCACCGTTGTTACCTCTCGGCGACAGCTTATTTAGCATATCACAGCTCCAACCGTTTGTCAACAACTTTTTCATTTTCTTTTGCTTCTTTTTCAGAAGCGCTTTGCTTATCCGCTGTTCTCGCGGTCAGCTTGTTTATATTATCATCATTATTTTAGAATGTCAACCACATTTCCACTGTTTTAAAAAAGAAAGTTTTCGGTTCCGAATTGTTCTAATTGTGCATACAATTTAGAACCATTCGTTTTTCTTCCACGGACTACCGCATCACATAATCCATCGCATCCTTAACCGTGCGCACGCCGACAAGACCGATTCCTTTAATCTCCTTTAAGATCTCCCTGCACACCTCGGGCAGAATACATGTCTTAAATCCAAGCTTCTTCGCCTCGAGCACACGCTGCTCCGCCATGCTGACCGCGCGCACCTCACCACTGAGTCCCACCTCGCCGAAGCAGATGGTCTTCTCGTCAATCGGGCGGTCTTTATAGCTGGAGACGATCGCCAGCACAAGACCAAGATCGATCGCCGGCTCATTCATCCGGATGCCTCCTGCAATATTGATATAGGCATCACAATTCCCCAGCGAAAGTCCCAGACGTTTTTCCAGAACCGCCATCAGAAGATTTACCCGGTTAAAATCCGTTCCTGCCGCCGTCCGCCTCGGCATACCGAAATTGCTGTGGCAGACCAACGCCTGTATTTCCAGAAGGATCGGTCTCGTCCCTTCCATCGAGCATGCCACAACAGACCCGGAGGCGCCCTCCGGTTTTCCGCTCAGCATGAATTCCGACGGGTTCTCCACCTCTGTCAGGCCATCTCCGCGCATCTCAAAAACACCGATCTCGTTCGTCGACCCAAAACGGTTCTTCACACCTCGCAGAATACGATACGCCGCATGGCGGTCCCCCTCAAAATAGAGCACCGTATCCACCATGTGTTCCAACACACGCGGGCCAGCCACCACGCCTTCCTTTGTCACATGTCCGACGATAAAAATGGAAATCCCAAGTCCCTTGGCGATCTGCATCAGGGTGCCGGTCGATTCCCGCACCTGTGAGACGCTTCCCGGCGCAGACGAGACGTCTTCATTATACATCGTCTGAATGGAGTCAATCACGACGATCTCGGGCTTCTCCCGGTCAATCACGCGTCGTATGGTATCAAGATTGGTCTCACAGAGCAGACTTAAGCTGTCCCCAAAGGTTCCGATGCGTTCTGCCCGGATTTTGATCTGCTGCAAGGATTCCTCACCGGAAATATAGAGCACCTTCACCTCATGTTCCGCAAGATTCCTGCATACCTGCAAAAGCAGCGTCGATTTTCCGATTCCCGGATCTCCGCCCACAAGCACCAGAGATCCCTGCACAATCCCGCCGCCAAGCACCCGGTCAAGCTCCTTCATGCCGGTGGACACCCGCTGTTCCTGTGTCATCTCGATCTGTGACAGAGGAACTGCCTTTGCCTCACGGCTGCCATCCGTGCTGCGGTTCCCACGCGCGGTCTTTTTCTCAACCGTCTCCTCCACAAACGTATTCCACTCATGGCATGCCGGACACTGTCCCATCCATTTTGCCGACTCGTATCCACATTCCTGACAGAAGTATACTGTTGTTTTTCCTTTTGCCATGTTCTTATCTTCCTTTCCCGCAGACACGTCTGCTGCCCGGACAGGGCTTTTCCTCTATAGAACGCGCGGCTTTCGCCCTTTAACCTAACACGTCATTTCCTATTAGAGTAACAAAGACCTGTCCATACGGACAGGTCTCACTGATCTTGTAACTGTCATATGCGAAAGCGGCTGCTCTAGCACTTCTGGACGCTTACCTTTACCGGAGCATCGCCGAGCTCTACGCTCAGGCTTAACTTTCCTCCGAGATTCGTCTTCATCCTGCCGGCATCTGCACCGTCGATCACGATGTCGTACTCCGCCTCATCCTCAAGCTCTACGGTAACCTGTGCGTCCTCTGCGCCCTCTACGCTAAACTCCATTCCTGTGTCTGTCGCTTTTAAATGCTCCACTGCAGTCCCCGGAACAGACTCGTACACAAACATGCCATTGCGCTCCAGCTTGGTAATCTCCTGACAGGTCTTTACTTTGTAAAGATCTCCCTGGTGTTCAAAATTGTCAAGCTTTGCCTTGGTGCTCAATGTGTAATCCCCAAAGCTGATCGTTCCATCCTCCTCTGAACGGAGTAATTCACTAATAACGGCCATCTTATCCTCCTGTGATATTGCAGCTCCTTCATCCGGTCTGCTTTATCGTAAATTTGTAAAAATATTATATAATATCTGTTCTTTGATTTCCAGTGATTTCACTGACATTTAAGTAATTTTTTACTTTTTCTTGGACTCCAGAAAAATTGCATTTTTCTTCGTCGTGACGATCACTTCGTCACCCCGCCGGATGCTTCCGTCGAGAAGTTTTTCCGCAAGCGGATCCTCAATCTCATCCTGAATCTTGCGCCGCAGCGGTCTGGCTCCATACTTCGGGTCATACGCCTTATCCACAATGTACTGCTTTGCGGCATCGCGCACGACAAGTGTAATGCCAAGTTGTGTTTCACAGCGCTTCGCCAGTTCTTTTGTCATCAGACCTACGATCTGTTTCATGTCGTCCTTATTCAGCGCCCTGAATACAATGGTCTCGTCAATACGGTTTAGGAATTCCGGTTTGAAAATTCTGCGGACCTCCTCCATCACGCTGCCCTTCATCCGCTCATAGTTCTGCTTCTCGTCATTGCCGGAAGCAAAGCCAAGCTTCTTCGGCTCCACAATCGCCTGCGCTCCCGCGTTGGAGGTCATAATGATGATGGTATTCTTAAAGTCCACTTTTCTTCCCTGGGAATCTGTGATATGTCCGTCGTCAAGCACCTGCAGCAGGATATTAAACACATCCGGATGTGCCTTCTCTATCTCGTCAAACAGAATCACGGCGTATGGATTTCTCCGCACTTTCTCACTCAGCTGTCCGCCGTCCTCATGTCCGACATATCCAGGCGGCGAACCGATCATTTTCGACACGCTGTGTTTCTCCATGTACTCAGACATATCGACGCGGATCATTGCCTGCTCCTGTCCAAAGACAGCTTCCGCCAGTGCCTTGGATATCTCGGTCTTGCCGACGCCGGTCGGTCCCAGGAAAAGGAACGAGCCGATCGGACGCTTGGGATCTTTTAATCCGACGCGTCCTCTCCGCACGGCTTTCGCCACAGCTGATACCGCTTCCTCCTGTCCGATCACGCGCTTGTGAAGGGTTGCCTCCAGTTTTTTGAGTCTGGCAGCCTCCCCCTCTGTAAGCTTCTTCACCGGGATTTTCGTCCATCCCGACACCACATCGGCAATCTCGTCCTCTCCGACGTTCTGGTGATGCCGTCTGCCGCCCTGTTTTGCCTTTGTATTCAGTTTTTCCAACTTTTCTTTCAGTTCCTGGCGTTTTGCCTGCGACTCCCTCGCCGTTTCCAGGTCTCCGCCGGAAAGTGCTTCCTCCAATGTCTCCTGCAACTCCGCAATCTCCCGCCGGAGTTCTGCAGCCTCCTTGGGGTCTCCGCCCACATGAAGGCGCACTTTTGCCGCAGCCTCATCCATCAGGTCAATCGCCTTGTCCGGGAGGAATCGATCGTTGATGTAACGCGCGGAAAGACGCACTGCCGCCTCCACGGCCTCATCCGTAATCGTCACATGGTGGTGGCTCTCATACTGCCCACGCAGTCCCTTTAATATGGAAATGGCTTCTTCCTCCGTCGGCTCCTCCACAACGACTGTCTGGAAACGCCGCTCCAAAGCTGCATCTTTTTCGATATATTTGCGGTACTCTTCGATGGTCGTCGCGCCGATCACCTGCACCTCGCCTCTCGCAAGTGCAGGTTTTAAAATGTTGGATGCATCAATCGCGCCTTCCGCTCCGCCCGCCCCGATGATGGTATGAATCTCATCAATGAACAGCAGGACGTTTCCAGCTTTCGCCACCTCTGCCAGCACCTTCTTGATGCGCTCCTCAAATTCACCTCTGTACTTCGAGCCTGCCACAATCCCGGAAAGATCCAGGGAAACCACTCTTTTTCCAAGCACCGTATCTGGAACCATTCCGCCCACAATACGCTCTGCGATTCCCTCTACAATCGCCGTTTTTCCTACGCCGGGTTCTCCGATCAGGCACGGATTGTTCTTGCTTCTCCGGCTTAAAATCTGGATGACGCGGTCGATCTCCGTCTCTCTGCCGACCACCGGATCGAGCTTTCCGTCGCGCGCAAGTTCTGTCAGATCTCTGGAAAACTGATCCAGCGCCGGCGTTCCCTCCGCATTTCTCCGCTTGCCGGGTTTTCCGTTCTGGAATTCATCCTTATACTGGCTTACATCCTCGCCCATCGCGATCAGGGTGTCCACATACATTTTCTGCACATTGACAGACAATGTATTCAACAGTCTGGATGCCACACATTCCGTCTCCTTAATCATCGCTATTAAAAGATGTTCCGTTCCAATCTTCTCCGAGTGGAAGCGCGCCGCCTCCGCTCTGGATACCTCAAGCACATGCGCCGCTCTCGGAGATAATCCGTCCTCCAGAACCGCAACCGCATTCCCCGGTGCAATCAGCTCCTCGATCAGTTCCAGCACCTTATCATACTCCACACCGTTGTCGGCAAGTATCTGGCTTGCCACACCGGTTCCCTCTTTTAACAGACCAAGCAGTATGTGCTCCGTGCCGATATAACTGTGATGCAATGACTTTGATATCCGCGTTGCAATATCAATCGCCTTTTTTGCCTTTGCTGTATATGGTGTCTGCATCGCTACCTCCTATTTCCAGTCCGATATCACATTCATCTCTACAGATCATTAAAATCTATGATATCCAGCTCATCGTCTTGCTTGTTTTTCTGGTCTTTGCCGCTCTTTTTCTTCTTCGGGCGCTTTTCCTCATACAGTGGTTCGTCCTCCGGCTCGTCCGTTGCATCTTCGTCCGCTGCCCCGGTCCTGCGCTCTTTTCTGCCTGCGGTTATGCCATCGCCTGCCGGTTTGCGCGCAGCAGCCTTCTCTTCGCCGCCCGAAACTTTTTCATCGTCCGGCGCATCGCTGTCCTCGTACGCTTCATCCCCGTACGCATCATCATCCCAGTACGCATCATCGCCATCCCCGTACGCGGCATCATCCTCGTACGCATCATCATCATCAAACAGATCGTCATCCAGATCATCAGACTTCCGCTTCCAGAAACCGAATCTCTTCTTCGGCGGCTCTTCCTCCTCGATGTCGTCCTCCTCGTATGCGTCAAAATCATCCGGTTCTCCCGCATCTTCTGGGGTTTCTTCCGGCGACTTCTCTATCCCGGCAATCTCGTCACTCTCAACTGCCGTATCATCGATATCGTCATCGTCTTCCAGATCTTCCTCATCGTCTCCTCTTCTGTGCAGCAGCAGATTGATCAATATCACTGCCATCACCGCCAGAAGAAAAATCAATACACCGATAGCGGTTCTGGAAAACGCTTTTTCTTTTTTATATTTCTCGGACAGCGCCAGATATTCCTCCTGCAAATAGGCTGCATCCTCGTCCTGTAATCCGTCGGAAGATACCGTTGTCCCTGTATTTACGCGCTGATAGGTCTCCTCCATGGAGTCGTACTGATACCAGCCTTCTGTTCCGTCAGAATTCACCCCGTAAAAGGTATAGAACTCCGATTCCACCTCAGACCCTTCCTCCTGGGTCTCCTGATATGCCGTCACAAGACTTCCGTCCGCCAGCGTAAGCTGTGTCTGCTGCATCGTATCCGGCATCGTATAATCCACCGGTGCCAGAAGCGCTATCACGTAGTGTTCCCCATTGACCATCTTTACAAACGGATACAATGTATCTCTTGTGCTGTCATATACAAAAAAGCTTCCTGTGCTCTCCTCCGCTCCGTCCTGCACCAGATAAAGCATGACCACAGATCCCTTGTCATAGCTCACGCCCCGGTAATCCGTTCCCTGATAATTGACGGTTGTCTCCGAAAAATCTGCCGGAATATTCTCCGCCGCAAAATTTTCTGAAATCGTATAGGCAGTGCCGTTCACCGTAACGGTATTCCCGTCACTAACCTCCGGCGTCTCGGTTGTCTCCGCTTCTCCCTCGCCGGTCGTTGCCGCTTCGTCGGATGTGCCGCCCTCCTTTGTGACATTCACGGTATAGGTTGCGGTCACGCCGTTTTCCGCCCTGACCACAATCTTGATGGCATTGCTGCCGTTTTTCAGATTCGTATTTCCCGTCACAGACTCCACAACCGCCTTCTCATTGACCGGCGTGGCAGATACGGCGATGTTGGTCACATCGCTGCCTACCGTGGCGCTGTAGGTCGTCGTCTTTCCAGAAAACGCCGGGGAAAGTGTTCCCGGTGAAATGGTCAGTTCTTTTAAGGAATTGTCCGCAGACTGGTTCGCTGTCGTCCCGTCGGTACCCGCTGCGGAATCCGTGCCGCCTCCCGTCGACGTCCCGCTGCCGTTAGAAGCGGTACTGCTGTCGGAGCCTGTCGTTGTGCCCGCCGCATTTTTTACCGTGACCGACGCGCTGCTGCCCGACATGGAATCCAGTTCCTCATTGGAGTCAAAGATCACTCCATCATTGGCAGAGACAGAGAGGGACGAATTTCCCGCACTCACAGCCTTTAATGTCACCGTGTAGCTTTCTCCCGTCGCCATCACGCTTCCACCGCCTCCGCCGTATGTGGTATTGCAACTCACAAACTGCAGCACACTCGAATCATAAGACAGCGTCATGGTCGCATTCGCCTTTTCACCGGACGGACCGCTCGCTTTTACTGTAACTGTAACCGTATCACCGATATTGACACTTCCTGACGACACCGAGACAGATGTTGATCCGCTCGCCGCGAATACCGTCTGCGGCACTCCGACAGCCCCGAATGTCAGGCAAAGCGCCATCATCATCATTGCTATTTTTTTCTTCATTTCTGCTCTCCCAATTCTTCCTCTCACTGATCAATCTGTGAGATTCCCAGTATGTGTTTTTGTAAAATAACCAGATCCTTATTTGAAATGCCGCCGTCCTTGCTGACGTTTGCCGCCTCCAGACGACTGCCGGACTGACTTTCAATCCCGAGGATCTGTTTCTGCATCAATACCAGATCCAGATTGGAAATCTTTCCGTCACCGTTGATATCTCCATATACCACAATCTCATACTGCTGCACGAGCGTGTCGCCGACATACACTGCCAGCTTGTTGCCCGTTCCCACCGTCTGTGTATTCTCACTGCCGTCTGCATTCAGAATCTTTACGGTGCAGTTCTGCGTTCCGATTCCCGATGCGACTGTGGATGCGCTTGTTCCGGGCTCAATCCCCGTCACATAGGTTCCGATCGGATAGAACGGCGTAATCGCCGCATCATCCGCCACCTGAATGGTTCCGCCGGCACTACCCCCCGCTCTTGCCACGATCAGCGTGTAAGTGCGCGAATCACCGCTCTGCGAGATGCAGGTAATCTGAATCGTATTATCCCCATAATTCAGTGAATAATTTCCGGTACCGGAAACGGTTGACGTTCCCGCCACCGCCGTCGCTCCCACATTGATCGAAGCCGCGCTGTCCGGAACGACCAGGGAATAGGAGGTATTTGCACCAGAAAATGCCGGTGTCAGCGCATATCCGTCCACCGTGATCGAGGAAAGCCAGTTGTTCGGATTCCCCTTGTCCGCAAACGTCACTGCACTCTCCGGCATGTTCTGATAAACCGGAATGCGGAAAACAAACGCCTGGTTCTTGTCCGTGTAGGCTTTTCCCATATTGGTGCCCTCACTCATCGCCGCCTGCACATTCGTCATATACTGATGCGCATACAGACGGCTGGTATATACGACATTAAATTTTTCAAAGTAAATGGTATTCTGCCCTTTTTTCACATAATTATCAGCCACAACCGATGATCCGCCCGCAATCGACTTGTAGATGGAGTTCCATCCCTGCGACTTCGCATATTCCAGTCCGTTCACAATCGCCGATGCACTGCTCGTCGTAAACGCACGGACGTTAAAGTAGTTATAATAGCCCGCATAGTTGGAATATCGTCCCGAAATCAGATCGCTCGTCCCCCTCACTCCCTGCTCCTGCTTGCAGCGGGATGCCAGATGGTAAGGGCTCACGCCCACATTGGAGCCGATCTCCACGAACGTATCCGCATAGCTGCGGACAGCTCCGTCCGTATCGGTATAATTGCCTGCCATAAATGTATTGGAAAGAACGCTCTGCACACCCGACGCGTTCTGATAGCCTGCATATTCCAGTGTTTCAAACTGAAAGATCTGATTCTCGTTGAGAAAATTTCTGGGATCGATGCAGTATGCGATATATTCTGGAGACGCCGACACCCAGCTTGCCCCGTCAAACCCGTACCACTTGTTGGTCTCCCAGTTATACGCCTGGCTGTCCGTCGATTTTCTTGCGTCATTCACCGAATTCTGGATCAGGTTTCTTCCGACCAGGCTCTCATTCGATACCACCGTATTCCAGTCAAGTCCCGTCTGCACCGGCACAAACTGCCAGTTCGGATATTTCTGATGCAGGGATGCCAGTGCGCTGCAATAGCTTGCAGGGAACCCCGCTGCCGCAAGCGCCGCCTCATACTCGCTGTCCGTGACACCGGTCGTCTCTCCCTGCGACTGGCCGTCTGACGTCTGGCCGTTCACGGCTACATAGTCCGCACAGATCCACCCGGAATAGGTGTTGCCTCCGACCACGAGCGTCACACTGTACCAGTTCATTCCGCCCGCCGAGACCAGCTCGCCCACATTCACAGCCTGTCCTTTGTATACCTTTGTCACCACAGAGTAGGACGTTCCCGCTCCCGAGCGCACATAAACACCTTTTTCCGTGTTCTGCACCACCCCGTTTGTCCCGCCTGCGCTGCTGTCCGCATTCGTCTGTCCCGCAGAAGCATCCGTGCCCTGAAGCGTCACAAAATCCGAGCGGATATAGCCGGTTACACCATCCGACATCTGGATCTGGTACCAGGTATACCCGTCTGATCCTGCCGTCTCATCGGTTACTGTCACCGCATTTCCCGGATAGAGCAGCGTCAGCTTATCCCCGGTCACCGGTGCGTTGCGCACCTTCACCGGTCCGTCGTTGATCGTTCCCGCCGTCGCCGTGTACGCATATACCGTTTCGGGACCGTGAAAAGCAGATATGCTGGCAGCAAGCACTCCCATGCTGATTGCCGCCAGCAATATCTTTCTCTTCTTTCTATATATAAAGTGGTTCATCGAATTCCTCCCTGAGTACCGCACAAGTCCATAAAATCATGCGCCCAATAATTCAGTCTCATTATAGGAGATTCTATCACACGCGTCAACCTAAATATAGCCATTTTCCTGCACGCTGCACTATATTTAGACGTTTTTAGACATCAGGTTCCGGTTCTGTATCAACAGGCTTCCCCATAATATGCCCCAGAGCCCGCACACAGCTCCGGTGAGCAATGCAGCATTGCACTCCTGAAACTGGATTCCGAGCAGCAGCACCACCCCTGTCACCAGTCCGAACGCTCCGATCGCCGCCATAAGCGCACACAAAAGTATCAATTCCATATCCACTGTTTTCATCTTCTTATCCTCCTTTTCTAACCTGCCAGATACTGTTCCCACTCCTGCTTCGTCATCCACGGCCAGCACGCCTTGTCATCGATATAGACGTCCGCGGAGATTTTTCTGGCTTCCGTTCCATACTGTTCCAGCGTCTGCGCCACATTTTCATTGACCGCATCAAATTCCAGTCCGAACATTCTGCACCAGGCCACCGCTTCCTCCAGCAGATCTCCGCAGCGGCATGTCCACAAAATCACTTTTTTGCCCTGCCTTCTCGCACCCTTGAGCAATGCAAAGAGCGGCAGATTCGGCATCCCAATGGCAGGATAACATTCACTGCACAATGTTCCGTCAAAATCGACGGCAATGATCTCGATCTTTTTCTCCATGTTCTTTCCTCCCCATCCGCTTTGATGGTGTCAGTATCGCACATGATGTGTCCAATTCTTTGGACACTTGTTATGTAAACCCATATTTATAGGATAAAAATTGTCGCACGAAGCATAGACCTCTTTGGGGTGATAAGTAATATTACAAGAAACACACTTGGGGATTTCATGTGGAAATGCAGATGGAAATTCGTTGGAGAAAAATGTGAGCATTTCTTCCGGCTGAATGTTTGCATCGGATTCCGTGTCTCTTCTACGTTTGGACAATCCGACGGGTGCATGTCCGGCACACCGGAGACAATGGGCGGACTTTCTGGTGTCCCTAATGGCACCTCTTCACAGACAATATAAAACCGCGCGAACCGAAACTCGTCGGCATCTGCTATTGAAAATAAGGCAGATGCCGACTCAGACATCGGCTTCGCGCGGTTATGTTTTGTTCAGAGGTGCCAATAAGGGACACACACGAAAGTCCTACAAATTGTCTCCGGGATGCGGACATGACCCGCGGAGTGCTCCAAACTTGGAAAGACACGGATCATCGCAGATGCAAACATCCGGCTGGTTAGAAATGCCACATTTTTTGAACCGAATTTCCACCTGCATTTCCATCTGAAATCCCATGGTGCGGTCTTCTCATAATATTACTTATCAAACCAAAGCACGGTATGCTTCGTGCGACACCTCCTCTATTTTTATCTCTATACAATGTTTTTGTGTTATGCGTTATACACCCTCGCCGTCAAACGCCGGGATGAAGCTCTCTTCTGCCGTCTCCCCCTCCTGAATAAATCCCTGCTCTACCCCCAGCTCAATCGCATAATCGACGACCTCCTCATATTCCCCGTCCGTGACTTTCCGGTTCAGTTCCGGGTAGGCGCTGACATTTTCCAACGGCGTGTACTGGTTCATGATGCTCAGATAAATCTGATTGCCGTAGGTCTCATACAGATATTTTATCACCGCCTTGGAGTCCTCGGTACAGTCCGGCAGCAGCAGGTGCCGCACGATAACGCCCCGTCTCATCAGAAGTCCCTCCTCGATCGGGTCTTCCGCTTCGTCTCCGTCAAACACGGGCTTCGGGCACTGGCGTACCATCTCCGCAACCGCCGTTTTTGCCACATCGGCATAATCCGGAGCATGGGAATATTTTGCGCTGAGCGCCGGGCTTATATATTTAAAGTCCGGCAGGTAGATATCCACAAGTCCCTCCAGACTCTTGATCGTATCCACACTCTCATAACTGCTCGTATTGTAAACGACAGGAAGATGCAGTCCTTCCTTTTTTGCGGTGCGCAGCGCCTCCGCAATCTGCGGAGCGAAATGCCCCGGCGTCACCAGGTTGATATTGTTTGCTCCTTTTTCCTGCAGTTTCAGGAAAATTTCTGCCAGGCGCTCCTTGGTGATCTCCTTTCCCGCCGTTCCGTTTGCGATGCTGCGGTTCTGACAGAACACACAGTGCAGGGCGCAGCCGGAGAAAAATACCGCACCGGAACCGCTTTCTCCGGAGATGCAGGGTTCCTCCCAGTAATGAAGCGCCGCACGCGCAACCTTCAGCTGTGCGGTCTGTCCGCAGATGCCGCGCTCTCCGCCCGCACGGTCCACTGTGCAGTTTCTAGGACACAATGTACACATTTTCATCTTTCCGTCCGTCTCTTTCTATCTAAATTCAATCTTGATAATCCCGCGTATTTTGGGTATGATAATGTTTGATTTCCGAAATGACCATTTTCGGAACAATCTGACATTGATATATTTACACATAAGGAGTTCGTTATGAATCAGAAAAATTGTATGGTAGCTCAGTCCGGCGGTCCTACCGTTGCAATCAACGCAAGTCTTGCCGGTGTCATTGACGGCGTATCCGCCCCTTCCATGTACGACACCGTTTATGGCTCGCTCAACGGAATCACCGGTATCTTAAACGATGACCTTCTCAACCTCACGGAACTTATGGACGGCCATCCGGAATATCTTACCCGCCTTGCGCAGACACCTGCGATGTACTTAGGTTCCTGCCGCTACAAGCTTCCCAATTATCTGGATGATGATTCACCCTATGTCTTCATATTTAAACAGTTTGAAACTTACCACATTGAAGCATTTTTCTATATCGGCGGCAACGATTCCATGGACACCGTGTTAAAGCTGTCCGAGTACGGAAAACGCATCGGCAGTTCCGTCCGCATTATCGGTATCCCTAAGACCATCGACAATGACCTCTGTGAGACCGATCACACCCCGGGCTTTGGCTCTGCCGCAAAATACATTGCCTCCTCGCTCTTAGAGATCGCGCACGACACCTTTATCTACGCGGTCAAAAGCGTGACCATCGTCGAGATCATGGGCCGCGACGCAGGATGGCTGACCGCTGCCGCAGCACTCGCGCGCAACGGGTACAACACCGCCCCGCACTTAATCTATCTGCCGGAAGTCGCTTTCGACCCGGAGGATTTTCTTTTGGATGTCAAGCGTCTCCTTTTTGAGCGCAACAATGTCATCGTCGCAGTGTCCGAGGGTATCCGCGACGCCTCCGGCAATTACATTAGCGCCTCCGAGCAGTCTGTCGACACGTTCGGTCACAGCCAGTTAAGCGGTGCCGGCAAAACACTCGAGTTCCTTGTCAAGGAGAAGCTCGGCGTCAAAGTGCGTTCCGTGGAAATCAATGTCCTGCAGCGCTGCGCCGCACATCTGGCTTCCCAGACAGACTTAGACGAATCCTTCGCACTCGGCAAAAAAGCCGTCGCACTCTCCGAGGAGGGCGTGACAGCTTCCATGGTCACCATCGAGCGTACTTCAAACGCACCGTACACCGTGGATTACTCCTATGCGGAAATCCGACAGATCGCCAACGAGGCGAAGAGTGTTCCGAGAGAGTGGATCAACAGTGCCGGCAACGACATCGAGCAGCCTTTACTCGACTATCTTGCTCCGCTGATTCTCGGCGAATCACAGGTCTCCTATCACAACGGTCTGCCTGTATACATGGATGTGAGCCACCTGTCTAAGCACTAGCAGGTGCGCTCTATTCACGAAGCAGGATCTCGATAAATTTACCGATCTCAACCCACGCTTTTCTGGATTCCGGCAGCATCTTTGCTGCCATCTGGAAAATGTGGAACATCCCGTCATAGATACTTAAGCGTACTTTTACGCCCTGTCCTCTCGCTTTCGCGGCGACATCCACCGAATCCGACAACAGCATCTCATACGATCCCACCTGTATCAACATCGGCGGGAATCCTCTGAAATCGCCAAACATCGGTGATATATATTCATCCATCGGATCGTGGTCTCCCACATAATCCCGATTGTAGATCAGGCTGTCCATGGTCTTTCCAAACAGCGGATCCCTCTCGTAGTTGGTATCGTAGGACTCCCCGCTTGCCGTCAGATCCGTCCACGGCGACATGGCAATGATTCCGCACGGAAGCTGTCTGCCGTGATTGATCAGATAATGGCACAGCGCCATCGCAAGTCCGCCGCCTGCCGAATCTCCCGCCACAATGATCTGCTCCGAGAACCAGCCCTGCGCAAGCAGCCATTCGTACGCGCACACGGCGTCTTCAAGCGCCGCCGGATACGGATGCTCTGGCGCCACGCGGTAATCCGGTGTGAGCACGCTCATACCGTGGCTGACCTCATTGTACAGTCCCGCAAACATGCGGTATGCATTGCGCATCGCCCCGACATATCCACCGCCGTGCAGCTGCAAAATGATTTTGTCGCGGTTCGCATTCTCCTTTGACTCTAAAAGCTCCATGGTAAAATGTTCCGTCTCGATTGTCTGCATGGTAAAACATTCCGGACACTTCCACGGAGGTTCCGCCGTCCCGATCTGTTTGCGGAGTTCGCCGTTTTTTATCTTTTTCCCAATCAGCAAATCATTCGTCGTATGCGCGATCAGGTCTCTCACGACCCTGCCGCGGATACTCGCCTCATTTTCTCTCATTCACTGTACCTCTGTTCTATTTCCCGCTGTCAGAAAGACAGCCGTACCGCCGGACAGCGGAACCTCCGCATCAGCGGACATGAAATCTTCGCCGCAGTTCCGTTCTGGCCCTCCGGTCTCCTATAATCAGCGTGCCCAAAAACAGCGCCGCAGAAAACGCAAACGCCAGCACAGCAAGAAGTGGCTCTGTCACGATTCCCACCGCATACAAAACCAGCGGTACCACACTGCAGAGAATCATAAAAATCTGCCACATCATATAGCTCTGCCAGTTGCGCCGGTTGATGCACATTAGAATCAGAATTCCCACATCCACTAAAAGAATGGCGGATGGAAGCGCATAGTTCACAGACCAGCCGCGGTACCCCACCACGAAGTCGATCGCCACGACCATTAAGATGGCGATCAGCGTCAGCACGATGATCTTGCCCTTGTAGCCGGATTTGCCCAATATGGCATAGCGCAGTACCAGATAGCCGTACAGCATTGCCAGCCCCGGAATCGCACTCCAGAACATCTCCGAATCACTGAGCACATTCAGATAGATTAAAAGCGCCTGTACCAGAATCGCCACGAACAGATAGATACGGCTAAGCAGCGCCAGACGTCTTGTCATCGTCCGCACATTCGGATACATGTTCTCCACCTCAACCGTCTTCTCCAGCACCGAATGGCAGAGCGGACAGCGTTCCGTCTCGTCTAATATTTCCACATTACATTGCTTGCATCTACTCATAATTTACTCCATTCGTCTCTATCTCAACCGCAATCCCGTCCGCCGCGATTTTTCTGAAAAAGCCTCTCTGCACCGACGGGTCCGCCAGATCATAACTGAAGCTGAAAACAAGCGTCTCCCCGTAGGAACAGATTGTTCCCTTTAAGTGCTGCCCTTTGGACATGGCAAGAAACGCATGAAACATCTCCACATAAGGACGATACTCCTCGCTCACGGAGATATTCCCGATGTTGGTGACTGTCGCCGTATTTGCAAGCGCCGAGGTTGTGTATACATAACGCATCGCAAGATTTTTCAAAAACAGCGGCACAATCCGCGCTGCCAAAAGCTTCTCATTGGACACATTATAGGAAAAAAGCTTCTCGAGATTCTCCCGGTTGATCTGGCTGCGCAGGCTCTCACTGACGCTCTTTAGCACTTCCTCGAATGTATAGATCTCCTTCGTCGGATGAAATTCCGCCGACACCATCACAAAGAAATTCTTCGTCGTGATCGAATTAAAGTAAGGGCGCAGATTGACCGGCACCGCAACACGGACCGGACGGCTGGAAGGCATTCCGTGCATGCACTCCGTGTAGACGCTCCAGATGTAGACCGCCACCAGATACTCATTGATGCTGACTCCGTAGGCATGACAGACTTTCTTCAACTCCGGGATCTTCATGTAGCCGTGCATGACGCCGAACTCTCCCGGCGGCAGCTTCTCACCCTTCAAGAGATACGCCCGCTTCGTCTGATACCCCTTCTGGGAGCTGTGCTTGTAATTCTTAAGAAAACTGTCCTCGCGGTTCAACGAGGTATCGCTGCTCAAGGAATCTCCCACCTTTTCGCGCAGCTTCGGATGTGCCAGCCGCAGATACTGATAGGTCAGCTCTTTGAGAAAATTGATGCCGCCCATGCCGTCGGTAAGCACATGAAACACCTCAAGATTGATGCGGTATTTATAGTAGGTTACGCGGAACATATAGCTGTGATTCTTATTCTGCTGGATATAGCGGCACGGGAACGCACTTTCCTCCCGCACGCGTGGCGCGGGCTTGCCGTTTTCCTCAAAATAATACCAGAACACGCCCTGACGCAGCCGCAGATTAAACCCGTCAAACTTCGGCAGCACCATATCCAGCGCCTGCTGCAGCAATTCACGATCCACCAGCTCCGTGAGCGTCACGCTGATGCGGTATACATTGCTCATGCTCTCCCCGGCTATCACCGGAAACAGATGCGCCGTATTGTCCAGGCGGTCCCAGCGGATCTCCCTCCCAGCCTCTCTCATCCGGTGTTTTTTCCCCTTTACCTGGACAGCTTCCTTCTGCTCTTCGGCCGCTGTCACCTGATTCTTTTTCTTCATATATTAAATGCTCTTTTCCTGTATAGATTCTGTTGCAATTCTGCTTTACCCGTAGTTTCAATCTTATCATACTTCCTATTTTTTGTCCATGGCACCCCCGCCCGCCATTCTTTCTAAAAATTTCAGACTTTATCTCTTGCATTTTATTCGTTTTTTTTCTAAAATATCTGTGTGGTATTTGGATATACCAGAAAAGAGAGGCTCACATTATGTTGTTTAAGAAATTAAATGCTCCTTCTTTAAAGGAGCTTTTTGTTGCAGAATTAGAGGGAATGATATTGTCCGGGAAGCTTGAGATAGGCGCAAAACTTCCGCCTGAGCGCGAGCTTGCCGAGTCCATGCAGGTATCGCGCGCCGTCGTCAATTCCGGTCTGGACGAGATGGAGAAAAAGGGATTTCTTGTGGTCAAACCACGAATCGGCACTTTCGTTGCCGACTACCGCAAATACGGTACCGCAGACACCCTGGTCTCCATCATGCAGTACAACGGCGGTATGCTCCGCGACAAGGAAGTGCGCTCCATTCTGGAAGTCCGCATCATGTTCATGAACCTTGCCGCCACGCTCGCCATCGACAACGCCGACGACGCGTCCATCGCCGGGCTCGAGCAGTATGTGACCGCCCTAAAGACATGCGAAGATCCCGAGGAGGCTGCATCGCTGATCTTTGACTTCAGCCACGAGCTTTCTTTCATCGGCGGCAATTCGCTGCTACCGCTGTTTTTCGCCTCCTTCAAGGATCTGGTGACAAACTTGTGGGTGCGCTTCGCCAGCAAGTACGGCGCAGCGGCGCTCGCTGAGAGTGCGGAGCAGATTTTCATTCATGTGCGGGACCGCGACAAAGACGCCGCCATCCGCTACATCACGGACTCCACCAACGAAAGTATTGACGGCTGCCGCCAGATCTATACGTAAGCGCCGCATCCGACCGGAATAAATTTTTGACGTGCTAAGTAACAGGTGGGAAGAGAATCATATCTCTCGATTTCAGGCGGAAATGCAGATGGAACATTCGTTGAAAAAAATGCGTGCATTTTTTGATCCGAATTTCCAGATACATTCCGTCTGAAATCGAACGGAATGGTTTTATCATCCTATTACTTAGCACGTCAAACTAATCTATGACGTCTTTGCAAACTGGCTGTTATACAGCTTCGCATAGAATCCGTTCTTTGCCAGAAGTTCGTCGTGATTTCCCTGCTCGATGATGCTTCCGTCCTTCATGACCAGAATGATGTCCGCCTCGCGGATCGTCGAGAGACGGTGTGCCACGATAAAACTGGTGCGTCCCTTCATCATCTTTGCAAACGCATTCTGAATCTTGATCTCGGTACGCGTATCGATCGAGGAGGTCGCCTCATCGAGAATCAGCATCGGAGGCAGGCACAGCATGACTCTTGCAATGCATAACAGCTGCTTCTGTCCCTGCGACAGGTTGCCGCCGTCCTCTGCGATCACGGTGTCATATCCCTCCGGCAGACGTTTGATAAAGCTGTGTGCATGGGATGCCTTCGCAGCCGCAATGATCTCCTCGTCCGTGGCATCCGGTTTTCCCATCGCAATGTTGTCCCGGATGCTTCCACTCCGAAGCCAGGTCTCCTGCAGCACCATACCGTAGTTGTCCCTGAGGCTCTTGCGCGTCAGCTGCTGCAGCGGAATATCGCTGACTTTGATCGTGCCGCTGTTCACATCATAGAAGCGCATCAAAAGATTGATCAGCGTCGTCTTGCCGCATCCGGTCGGTCCCACGATCGCCACGCGCTGTCCCGGCTTCACCGACAGATTAAAGTCCTCAATCAGCTTCTGCTCCGGCACATAGGAAAAATAGACATGCGAAAGCTCGACCTTACCGTTTGCATGCTCTAAATCTACCGCGTCCTCGACATCCGGCACCTCGGCATCCTCCTCAATCAGCTCAATCACTCTGCCCGCACACGCAAGCGCATTCTGAAGCTCCGTGATGACGCCCGAAATCTCGTTGAACGGCTTCGTATACTGGTTCGCGTAGGACAGAAGACTCGACAGCTGTCCGACACTGATCCCTCCGGCAATCGCCGAAAAAGCTCCGACAACGCCTACCGTCGCATAGACAAGGCTGTTGACAAAACGCGTCGACGGATTGGTAATACTCGAAAAGAAAATCGCCCGCAGAGAATACTTCTGCAGTCTTTCATTGATCTCATCAAACTTCTCAAGCGCCTCATCTTCATGGGAAAATGCCTGCACCACTTTCTGGTTGCCGACCATCTCCTCAATAAACGCCGTCTGTTCTCCCCTCGTCTCCGACTGTATCTTGAACATGGAAAATGTCTTTTTCGCAATGAAGCTTGCCACAAACAGGGAGACCGGCGTGATCACCACGACCGCCACCGTGATCCGCACGCTGATCGTCAACATGAAAATCAGTGTTCCGAAGATGGTCACGATACCGGTAAAGAACTGGGTAAATCCCATCAGAAGTCCGTCCGCGAACTGATCGACATCCGCGATCACGCGGCTTACGATCTCTCCGTATGAATGGGCGTCCAGATATTTCAGAGGAAGCTTTTCAATCTTCTCGAACGCCTCCGTCCGGATATCCCGGATCACATTATAGGTGATTTTATTGTTGCAGGCATTCATCACCCACTGTGCCACTGCTGTCAGTCCGATGATGACCGCCATCTTTCTGAGAATCACAAAGATCCCGGCAAAGTCGACGGCTCCCTTTCCCACGATCCGGTCGACCGCCTGACCGATCAGAATCGGAAGGTACAGGGTAAGTGCCACCGTCACCGCCGCGAGAATGATCGATGCTCCCAGGTATCCCCAGTATCGTCTGATGTATCGCAGAACTTTGCGCAGCGTTGATTTTTGATTTTCATTTACTACTTTTTTCATCTTTTCGCCTCTCCCGCCTGCTGTTCTTCTGTCCGCTTAAACTGCGACTCGTAGATCTCGCGGTATACCTCGCAGTCCTTAAGCAGATCCTCGTGTGTTCCAAGTCCTACGATCTCTCCATCGTCCAGCACTACGATCTTGTCCGCCTGCATGATGGACGCCGCACGCTGCGATACGATAAATACTGTCATCTGCCCGTCCATATGTGCGATGGCTTTCCGAAGCGCTGCGTCCGTCGCGAAATCAAGCGCGGATGCGCTGTCGTCCATAATGAGGATCTCCGGCTTCTTCACGAGCGCACGCGCAATCGTAAGGCGCTGTCTCTGTCCGCCGGAGAGGTTTCTGCCGCCCTGCTCGATCTCATAGGAGAGTCCGCCCTCCTTGGCATCCACAAACTCCCTTGCCTGTGCCGTCTCAAGTGCCTCGTACATCTCCTCGTCCGTGGCGTCCGGGTTGCCCCAGCTTAAGTTCTCACGGATCGTTCCCTTAAAGAGAACCGCTTTCTGCAGCACCACGCCAACCTTTGTACGAAGCTCCTCCAGTGTATAATCCCGCACATTCTTTCCGTCGACGAGAACCTCGCCTCTGGTTGCATCGTAAAACCGCGGAATCAGGTTCACCACCGAAGATTTTCCGGAACCGGTTCCTCCGATAATACCTATGGTCTCTCCGCGTCTGACTGTAAAATCAATGTCGGAGAGCGCTTCCTCCGATGCGCCCGCATAGGTAAGACCAACCTTGGAAAATACGACGGCGTTCTCCGCCGGAGCTGCCTCTTTTCCTTCCCTGCCTGCTCCATCCGGGGTGATGCTTCCCGTCTCCGCTGCAGACTGCTCCGTGATCGACGATTCCATGTCAAGCACGGTCTCGATACGGTTCATGCAGGCAATGGATTTGTTGATGTTGATAATCAGATTGGCAAGCTTGATTAACTCCACTAAGATCTGAGACATGTAGCTCACCAGCGCCACAACCTGCCCCTGTGTGATGTTGCCGTTGTCCACGCGGATCGCTCCCACCCACACCAGAACGACGCTCGCTCCGTTGATGATAATATAGGTGAGCGGATTCATTAGCGCTGAGATCTTGCCGACATAGAGCTGGATCTTCGTCAGCGCCTCATTGTCTTCGTGGAACTGTGCAATCTCATCCTGCTCCTTGTTGAATGCACGGATGACTCTGCTTCCGGTCAGGTTCTCCCTTGTGATGCCGAGCACCTTATCAAGTGCCGCCTGTACTTTTTTGTACAGCGGAATACTGACCAGCATGATGCCGAACACAACCACCGACAGCAGCGGAATCGTCACAACGAACACGAGCGCCGCTTTCACATCAATCGTGAACGCCATGATCATTGCGCCGAATACGATGAACGGAGAACGCAAGAACAGGCGCAGGACGAGGTTCACCCCGTTCTGCACCTGATTGACATCACTTGTCATCCGGGTGATTAACGTCGACGTTCCGACGGTATCCATCTCGGTAAATGACAGTGTCTCGATGTGTTCAAACAGGGCATGTCTTAATCCTGTCGCACAGCCGACTGCCGCCTTCGCCGCAAAATACTGCGCCGTGATCGCACAGACCAGTCCGATCAGTGCCAGGAGGAACAATACCAGACTCATCTTCATGATATACGGACGGTCGGCGTTTGCCACTCCGGTATCGATGATCGCCGCCATGACGAGCGGGACGATCAATTCAAACGAAGCTTCCAGGAGCTTAAAAAGCGGTCCTAAAATACTTTCTTTTTTATAGTTTCCCAAATACTGCAATAACTTTTTCATGATACTCCTTCGTGTCCTATGCTTTTAAATCTTTCATTTTCTGAAGTCCGATAATCAGCGCACCGCCGATCACGAAAAACAGGATGTTAAAATCATGAAGCGTCATTGCCGGCTGCGGTACCTCCAACGTGGTCGGTCCCATGACAACCGCGTAGATCGATCCCAACATCAGACCGATGATCAGATAGATCGTCTGTGCCCTGAAATGATCTAACGCCTTTCGGATCAGCTTTACCACACCAAAAATACCGACGAGAACGCCGCATCCGAAAATAAACACCGTCGGAAATGCAGCAAAATTCAGATGAAGAATATCTTTGATGGCAGTCACCACCGGCAGATACAGTCCCATGATTAAAAGAAGCGTCGATCCGGAAATTCCCGGCAGCACCATCGCACAGATGGCGATCATTCCGGCAAGGAATACAAACAGGGCAAGTCCCGGCGTCAGATGCTCCAGGCTGACACCCTCTCCGCCGCTGCTCGGATTAAAGTAAGTGATCGCGGTCACGATTGCAATGCCGATCAGCACAAACGGAATGGCAGATTTTTTTGCCGCAAGGCAGTTCTTTTCTTCCTTAAAGATAATCGGAATGGCAAAAATAATAAATCCGATAAACAGGGAACTGATTGCATAGATATGAGCGTCAAACACACTCGCAAGAATCAGAATAGCGAGAATCATTCCACAGACCCAGCCGATTCCAAGCTTAATCAGAAAGAACAGGGCCGCTTTTCTTTTCTCCCTGGTTCCGGTCATCAGATCGTCGATGGAATCGATAAACTGGTCATAAAAGCCAAGCAGGAAAGCGACGGTTCCGCCGGATACGCCAGGCACACTGTCTGCCAGCGCCATGCAAAATCCTCTGATAAACTGCACTAAATACATCCTTTATACCTCATTTTTCTGTTATTTTTTCTATTTTATTCATTACAGGTCGAAGTCTGTCCGACTAGTGGATGTACTGCTCCAGCTTGTGCGACTCGTCTAACACGCTGTGAAGCAGATCCTTGGTATTTTCCGCATTGCCAAGATTCTTAACACTGAGATCTGCCGCCTGCACAGAAGAAGCTGTAACCTCCTCCGTCGTTGCGGAGAGCTGCATGATGTTCTCCACGATCTGATTGTTCGCCTTGGAGAGGTTGTTCAACATGGTGTCGATCTCGCCGATGTCCGTCACAAGCTCATTGACATTCTGGTTCATGGCGCCAAAGCTCTCGGATGCCTGCGCAATCATCTCATCCTGCGCACCCGCAGCCGTCACGGAACGCTCCACCGCATCCGCCGCCGTCTGGGCATTTTCAGACAGCTGCTCTAAAATGTTGGCGATATTCTCCGTCTCCTGTCTGGTCTTCTCCGCCAGCTGACGGATCTCGTCTGCAACCACCGCAAAGCCTCTTCCCGCCTCGCCTGCTCTCGCACTCTCGATCGACGCGTTGAGTGCCAGAAGGTTGGTCTGACTGGAAATGGAAAAAATGGTATCCGCAATGCTTCTGACCGCACTGGTGCGATCCTGAAGTTCTCTCATGGAGGAGGCCACCTCCGAGTTCGTCTGTGCAATGACTGCCGACTGCTTCTTCAGATCGTCCATAATCCTGGAGCTCTTCTCGTTCAGTTCTCCGGACTGCTTTGCCACCTGCACCATCTTCTCCGAGCGCTCTAACGTCGTTCCGATGGAATCCTGAATGTTCTGTGTCATCTCGGTCTGCGTCTGGATATTCTCGGCGGTACTCTGCGTACTGTCCGAAATATCCTTCATGGCACCGTTGACCACCTCGGTGGAACTGTTCAGCTCGTTGACGATATTCATTGCATTCTCTGTTCCCTTACGCACCTGGTCGGCGACGGCAATGACATCATCCACCATCTGGCGCTGTGCGGCTTCCTTTTCTGTCAGGCTGCCGATCGTATCGCGGTTGAACTGGTACGCAATCGATACGGTGATATAAAGCACAACCATCAGCAGCATAATCGCCAATGTCGCACACCACTGATCGAGCGCATTCTCCCCCTCATATGCATGAAGTGCCAGCGTCTTTGACGCCGTCACAAGCAGGTTCACCGCCGATACGGCAATTCCGGAAAAAGCTGTAAACTTTTTATCGTAAAACAGGATACATCCGACTAACGGAATCGCAGCCAGAAAACGCACATAATAATTGTCAAACGCCCATCCCATCACAAACGTGATGAAAAGCAGTCCGATCGTCGCAATGTAGCGGACTTTCGGATCATCCTTTCTCCTCTGATACATCACGAGCATTCCCACTGTTGCCAGAATAATCATCACTGCGATCATAGCGGTATATCCGACCGTGCGGATTCCCCTGAGGCAGGCGATTCCCACCACACAGAGCACACAGAGATAAAACACGATATATCCGATGGCAAGGAAATGATTGGCACGCTTGGTCTGCTCCACAGTATCTGCATATAAATACTTCTGTTCCTTTTTCTCCATAACTTACTTTCACCTTTCTTCTTTCGATAACTCCATATACCTTTTCAATATACCATACTTTATCCGGCATGAATAATATTTTTTTCATATTTTATTCCTTTTTTGACCCTTTCTCCGCCGTTTTCCACCGTCTGTGGCAATTTCCCCGCGCAGCATCCACAGACAGAACAGGTTGGGCAGAGCCATCAGGGAATTGAGCAGATCCGAAATTCCCCACACAAGTTCCATGGAAAGCACAGCTCCCAGATAAGCGAAAAACATGTATGCCACCTGGTAGACACGCACCCCCGCCTCGCCCCACAGGTAGCGCACCGCGCAGGTTCCGTACACATTCCAGCCGATGATCGTGGCAAACGCAAACAACACCAGAGAGATCGAGAGCATCCACTCACCGCCAACGGGCAGTTCCCGGAATGCCACAAAACACATATTTTCCGGCGCCACTCCCCGGTATTCCTGCGGATGGCTTACCATGCTGCCGACCGCCGCGATTCCCGTGATCGCACATAGCACCACCGTGTCCCAGAACGGCCCCGTCATGGAGATTAGCGCCTGCCGCACAGCCGCCTCCTTCAGGCTGTCAGAGGAGGATGCCGCCGTCGCCGCGACCATCGGAATCGATCCAAGCCCTGCTTCATTGGTGAACAATCCCCGGGAGACTCCCGTCTGGATGCCAAGAAGCAGTGCTCCGCCGGTGCAGCCGCCCGCCACCGCCTTCGGGCAGACGGCGGATGAGAGAATCAGCGCAAACGTCTCCGGCAGCACCGCCCTGTTTCTTCCTATAATATAGAGACAGCCGCCCACATAAAAAGCACTCATCAGCGGGACGAGCCACATACACACCTTGGCAATCTGGCTGTTTCCCCCGATGATAATAATCCCTGCAAGCACCCCGACCGCCATTCCGACCAGATGCGGTGACACGGTAATCTGATGCTGGAGCGCCGTGCGTATGGAGTATGACTGTACGCTGCTGCCGATGCCAAACGACGCCAGCAGCGTAAATACCGCAAACGCCGCAGCCAGTTTTCTCTTTTTCAGACGCCGGTCCAAAATATACATCGGCCCGCCGGCAAACGTACCGTCCGCCCTGCGCACCCGGTATCTTATGGAGAGATAACATTCCGCATAGCAGGTCGCAATCCCGAATACCCCGGTCAGCCAGCACCAGAATACCGCTCCCGGTCCGCCGATGGCGATGGCTGTGGAGATGCCCACAATGTTTCCCGTACCGATCGTCGCCGCAAGCGCCGTCGCAAGCGCCGAATACGGTGTTACCTGATCCTTTTTTTGACTCTTTGTTCCGGTCAGTGACAGCCGGATTCCCAGCGGGATTTTTTTCTGGATGAAGCCCAGGTGAAATGTGAAATAGAGATGTGTTCCGAACAGGACCGCAAGCATGGGAAATCCCCACAGATATTCCCGCGCCGCCGCCACCGCATGCTGCAATAATGCCATAAAAATTCCCCATATACCCTGCATCACAAATATCAGTAAAGTATATGGGGAATCTGTTTTTCCCATGCATTCGATTGTTCTATGATTCTACCAGATGTGCGATCGCATGTACCAGCTCCTTGATGTCATAGTTGGAAGTATTGATGCACAGATCGTAGTTGAGACGGTCTCCCCAGGTCTGTCCGGTAAAGAACTGATAGTAGCGCGCCCTGCGCTTATCCACGTCTAAAATATGGCGCTTTAATTCCTTGTCCGTGAAGTGCTCGCTCTCCGGCGCGCGCTTCTTGCAGCGCTCCATCTTGTGCTCCATCTCCGCATAAACAAACAGGCGGAACGGATGCTTCTCGCGCAAAATGTAATCGGCGCTTCTTCCGACGATGACGCAGTCGGACTTCTCCGCAAATTCCTGAATCAGACGGCTCTGCTCGCGGTAGATCGCATTATTCTGCTCCATGATCGGATCGACTCCCATGTAAAAGCTTCTCCCGATCGTAATCGGATACAGCGTCGACGGACCGTTCTCCATCACATGCTGCACATAGCCCTCCGCCAGCTTCGTACGGTCTGCAATCTGACTGATGATCTCATTATCGTAATAAGCAATTCCCAGCTCATCGGACAATCTCTTTCCGATCTCACGTCCGCCGCTGCCAAATTCTCGTCCAATCGTTATAATCCTAGACATTGGTATCTCCTTTCCCCTGTGTGGGGTTTGTTTTTCTATCTAAAACTATAGCATTTCTTCCTGCGGTTCGCAACTGCAAAAGCTGCCGCCGCAGATAATAGCCGATCCCTGCCGCATCATCTGCGCCTGTTTTCCTCCCTGACGCCTTTTGCTACTTGTTCAGAAAGCGGTCCCAGGACGCCGTATTGTGTGTGCCGGACACCGCAAGCACATACTCTTCCTCATCGGGCGCGTCGATCTCAAATACATAGTTCTCCCCGTCCTGCCTTAACGCATAGAGCGTGCCGTCCGCAAAGGAGCGGATCGTCTCGTTCCACGCTGCCTGATCGATCACCTCATCCGCGCAGTTTTTCATCAGTGCGCCGTTGGCGTCGTAGACCTTGTATCCCTCCCGCACCAGTGACCGGATGACCGGCTCCTCGATCTTTAACACCAGATTGTTCGCGCGCATCTCGCGGATATCCCGGTTGCAGGAATTCTCCGGCAATATCGTCACATTGGAGAGCATCATATGGAAAAATCCGTCGGCCAGCTGCACGTCGGCAATGTAGGCTTCCGCAAAAGAAAAATGTTCCAGTTCATCTGTTGTCGTGTATTTCATTGTGTTCCTCCGTATCTCTTCCCTGTTATTTCTCCTCTCCTATTATACAGAGCCGCTCCCGTTTTTTCCACCAAAAAGAGTAACATTGTCTATGTCTCCGGCATGGAAATCTTATCGAGAATCCCCGTCAGATGCGCGATCGTCACGCCGTAGTTGGTCATCGGAACGCCCTGCTCTCTGGCACGCCCGATCCGTGACATCACATATTTGCGGTTAAACATGCACGCGCCGCACTGAATGATGAGATCGTAGCCGGAGAGATCTTTCGGGAAGTCCGTCCCGCTCACAATATCCACCGCAAGCGACTCGCCGAAGCGTTTTCTCAACATCCGCGGAATCTTTTCTCTTCCGATGTCCTCCTTCAGCGGTGCATGGGTACAGCACTCCGCGATCAGTACCCTGGAATGGGCGTTCAGCGCGTCGATATGCCCTGCCCCCTCCACATAGTACGGCAGATCTCCCTTATACGCTGCAAACAGCACGGAAAAGGACGTGAGCATGCTCTCCGCCGGTTTGTTTTCGTAGACATAGCCAAATACCTGTGAGTCCGTAATGATAAGCTTCGGTGCTTTTCTCAATACCGCAAGCGCCGGTATCAGCTGATCGGTCGTCACACTCATGACCAGGCATTTCTTATCGAGAAGTTCGCGCAGGGTCTGCACCTGCGGCAGAATCAGCCTTCCCTTGGGTGCCTGGATATCCTGCGGCATCACAAGAAGCACCAGATCCTCCCGGTCCACCAGTGTCCCGGTGATGAGGCGGCTGCCGTAATTCTCCGGCAGCTTTCGGATCAATGCTTCTTTTAATGCTTCCATGCCCTCTTTCGTCTTGGCGCTGACCGGATATGCCTCCTCGCCGGTCTTCTCACGGATGGCTGCTGCCAGTTGATCCACCTGTGCGTCTGACCGGATGTCCGTTTTCCCCACGACGAAAAGTACCGGCGTCCCGTGCTCTTTCAAAAAACGGTACCAGTGTATTTCTTCCTCATCAAGCACCGCGTCTTTATCCCCCGACACAAGAAGCAATGCAATATCCGTCTTTTCCGCTGCGAGACGTGTCTTTTCCATGCGGCTTTTGCCCAGTTCGCTCTCGTCGCCAAATCCTGCCGTATCTATGATAATGCACGGGCCGAGCGGATGTACCTCCATCGCCTTGTAGACCGGGTCGGTCGTCGTCCCCGCCACATTGGCGACAATGGATACCTCCTGTCCGGTAAAAGCGTTGATGAGTGCGGATTTTCCGCTGTTTGTTTTTCCAAATATTCCTATGTGCAGACGGCTGCTGCCCGGCGTCTCATTCAATGTCACTGCCATAACTTTCTTTTTCCTTCCTGAATACGAATTTCCCCTTGTCCGTATTACATCGCTGTCTGAGTTCCGTCCTCTGTCTGAATTCCGTCCTCTGCCCGGATCTATCCTCTGTCAGGATCGGGCATCGCTTCCGGCGGTCACCTGATCCGGGCATCGCTTCCGGCGGCTGCCCGATCCCGGCATCGCTTCCGGCTATCAGAAGCGGAAATCTCGCTTTCCCTCTGCAATGTCATGGATGTGCTCGTAGGCGGTCTGCTTTACCTTCGGATTCGGAATCTTCTCAAGCTCACGGTCGATCAGTTCCATACCGATCTTTTTCGTCTCCTCGCTCGCATAATCCTCGAGATATTCTTTCAAGGTCATGAGCGCGTTCGGATGACAGCAGTTTAAGATCTGCATGTTTTTGCAGAGCGCCATAAAGCGGTCACCGGTTCTGCCCTCGCGGTAACATGCGGTGCAGAAGCTCGGAATATAGCCCATTTTCATCAGCCAGTTCACGACCTCATCCAAGGTACGCTGATCGCTGACGTCAAACTGCTCGGAATTCTCCTCCTCCGGCTCCGGCTCGGCATAACCGCCGACGCTCGTTCTCGATGCACCGCTGATCTGCGATACGCCGAGCGGAAGCACTTTCTCACGCACGGCCTGGCTCTCGCGTGTGGAGATGATCATTCCCGTATACGGCACCGAGATGCGGATGAGTGCACAGATCTTTGCAAAAATATCATCGCTGATGCCGTTGTCAAAAGCAGTCGGATCAATGTCATCGGCATGTTTGACACGCGGCACGCTGATCGTGTGCGGTCCGACGCCGTGCACGGCTTCCAGATGCTCCGCATGCATCAGAAGTCCGGCAAATTCATAGCGGTACATCTCCAGTCCGAACAGCACGCCGAGTCCGACATCATCGATGCCGCCCTCCATCGCCCGGTCCATTGCCTCCGTGTGGTACGCGTAATCATGCTTCGGTCCGGTCGGGTGTAGGTTCTCATAGCTCTCCTTGTGGTAGGTCTCCTGAAACAGGATGTAGGTTCCGATTCCGGCTTCTTTTAACTTGCGGTAGTTCTCGACCGTCGTCGCCGCAATGTTGACGTTGACGCGGCGGATGGCTCCGTTTTTATGCTTGATGCTGTAGATCGTCTGAATACACTCCAGAATATATTCGATCGGGTTGTTCACCGGATCTTCGCCGGCCTCGATTGCCAGACGCTTGTGTCCCATGTCCTGAAGTGCCGTGACCTCCTTCACGATCTCCTCCTGTGTCAGCTTCTTTCTGGCGATGTGCTTGTTTTTCAGGTGATACGGACAGTATACACAGCCGTTCACACAGTAGTTGGAAAGATACAGCGGTGCAAACAATACGATACGGTTGCCGTAAAAGTCTTTCTTGATCTGCTGCGCCAGCGCATAGACTTCCTCAATTTTTTCCGGAATCTGACAGGCGAGCAGCACCGATGCCTCTCTGTGATTTAAGCCCTTGCGCTCTCTCGCTTTTGCGATGATCGCGTCGATCAGCTCCACATTGTCCTTGTTCGCATCCGCGTAGGCAAGCGTCTCCCGGATCTCCTCATCGTTGATAAATTCCTCTGCTTTTAATGATTTTGCGTCATACTTGTACATAATTTTTCCTTTCTTTCCGGTCAGTTCATGCTTCCCGGTCAGTGTTTTTATTTTAAACCGCAGGGCGGTAATCCCCGCGGTCGGTAACCACTTCATAGCCGATGTTCTCCATCCGCCTCTGCATGCAGAAACGACATTCTGCCGCCTCATCCCCCGTGCAGATCTTATTGTCGTAAAGCTTATATTTTTCCCGCACCGAAACCGGCGAGAGATTCGGCATTACCACATTGGCGCCGGAGAGAATTCCCATTTCCCTTCCCTGCGGGTGGATCGTGCCGAGCGCTGTCGTCGCCGGAAGCAGCACATGCGGATTCATCAGCCGCAGGATGGAAAGCAGCCGCAGGGTCATCTCCAACTTCCCCGCAGCCTCCCCGCCAAACGGCGTGTCCTTCTGCGGAATGAACGGTCCGATTCCCACCATGGCAGGCGCGAGTTCCTTAATGAACATCAGATCTTCATACAGCGTCTCGGTGGTCTGATACGGTGATCCCACCATAAAGCCGCAGCCGGTCTGATAACCGATCTCCTTTAGATCCCGCAGACAGCGCATCCGGTTTTTAAGGGACATTTCCCTCGGGTGCAGCTTCCCGTAGTGCGCCGTATCCGCCGTCTCATGCCTGAGCAGATACCGGTCTGCGCCGGCGTCAAAATATGCCTGATAACTCGCTCTTTCTTTTTCTCCGATCGAGAGTGTCACGGCGCAGTCCGGGTACGCCCGCTTGATGGCAGACACCAGGTCGCAGATCTTTTCATCCGTAAAATAGGGGTCTTCTCCGCCCTGCAGCACAAAGGTGCGGAATCCAAGCTCATACCCTGCCGCGCAGCAGGAGAGGATCTGCTCCTTCGTGAGCCGGTAGCGTTCGGCACATGCATTGCCCCGACGGATACCGCAGTAATAGCAGTCATTTTTGCAGTAGTTGGTGAACTCGATCAGCCCGCGGATATAGATCTGTTTTCCGTAAACCGCCTGTGCCGCCGTTCTCGCCTCAGCCTTAAGCCGCTCAACTGCCTCTGTATCTTCTGTTGCAAGCAGGCAGCCCAGTTCCTCCGCCGACAGCATCTGCTCCTTCTTCAGGCGCTCTATGATTTTTTCCTCGTGTGTCATATAAATCTCCATTCCGCAGACGCTTATACATTGGAATAGACGGTCTTTGCCGTGATTCCCGCAAGCCGTCCGATCTTTCCCGACAGTGCATTGATGACATCCTGCGGTGCATCGATGGCAACGCTGATAATGTGAACATTTTTTTCCCGGTAAGGGATTCCCATTCTGCCGATGATATGGCTCCCGTATTCGTGCAGCAGATGATTGAGCTGCTCCACGGACTCGGTACTCTCCACAATGATACCGATGAGTGCAATTCTTGTCTCCATATGTTCTCCTAATAAAAAACCGTATCTGAAATCTCCTCTCAGATACGGCTCACGCTGGGGATACACGGCAGAACCCGCCCCTACAGGGCATGGAATATCCCGCCGGTATCCTATCTACAGCATCTGCTCCGCACACGCAGACCAGATGCAAACTCTTTCATGACCGCCATATCTTCCGCCGCAAGCACTGCTTTTGACGTCAGAGACTTTTGTTAAGGCAAGACAGCAAGAACGTATCTCACTGCAATGCTGTTTTAGCGTATCATGAAGTCTGTTTCCGTTCAAGATCTTTTGTTGTATTTTTTGTGAAACAATTCACAATCTTTTCTTTTTCCGGTGGATCAAAAATCGGTTACACGGATACGTCCAGAGCATCGGGATCAGCATTCCGATCACCTTGATTACCATGTCGCACACATTCCCCGTCCAGCCGTTTTCCCTTGCCCAGGTCGTCATCGCCGAGCCGATCCAGCCGTTCGCAAAAATCGTGAACAGTACCATGACCGCATAGAGCGCCATGCTGACCGCCGGATTGGCGTCCGCCTTAAAAGTGATCTTGCGGTTCAATATAAACGCAATCGTATAACCCACGGTCGTTGAAATCATATAGGTATACAGATATCCCTTCGACGTAATGCCGATCAGGTTGAGAAAATGCGCGGTTATCGGCTCCGCCGTAAGTGCAGCAAATGCCGTATTTAAAAGCAGCATATGCACCGCCAGTTCAACCACGTTGGAACCGCCTCCTGCAAGCAGGAATTTCATAAACTTCCACAGTTCCGCATGTCTGTCGGTCCATGCCGCAAATCCGTTTTTCTCCTGTCGTATCTCACCCATTGTTTTCCCCTTTTCTGCACGGTATTTTTCTTCCCGGGTTGCCCTCATCCTGCTACAACAGCAAGACTGCCAGCACAATCACAAGCACCAGAAACAGCACCGCTTTTAAAATCATCGGAATCGCCGCCTCAAATGTGGCAGGTGCTTTGCTGGTCAGATAGTCAAATACCGGGCGCGACACTTTTTTCCCGACCAGTTCCTCATACGTTCTGGTATACGTATGGTATTCGCACGGCTTTTTTTCGTTCAGCACGATGCAGCGCACGCCGCGCTTGGTACGGTTGCCGTAGACATTAAATCCTGCGGACGGTGTAAATCCAAGCGCAATGTTCCGGTAACGCCCCACGAAGTTGTTCTTGTGATCGTGTCCGACAAATACCGCCAGCACTTCCCCGCACTCCGAAAGCGCCTCAAATTCCCCGGTATTGACATCCGGCACCGACTGCGGCTCCAGAAAAATATCCCCGGCGCCGCAGTTTTCCCCCAGCTTATAATATTCATTCTTATGTGTCCGGTAGGCGCGCACGGCACCTTTTTCCCCGCGGTCGACACGCTTTAACACTTCATAATATTCGCGCATCGGGATATGCTGAAATACGATGGACGGCACATACATTCCGTTTTTCTCCCGAAGGTCTTCCCGCTGCTTGCGGTACCACGCAATGATCTTCGGATCAAAAGGCTCATAGCCGCCCTCCTTGGCATCCGTTCCGCTGTCAAACAGATACAGTTCAAAAACATCCCTTCCGCTTCCGTCGGATGCCTCGATGGGAATGGCACAGGTTCCGCCGCCGTCAATCCCTTCTGCCTGCTCCCCGATGCAGTTCGGAAGTTTTTTATAAATATGATAGAACTGATCCTGATTGGAAATCCCGACCTGACAATCATGATTGCCGAATGTCACCGCAAACGGAATTCCGCGCTTTGTTACCGGCTCTAATAATTTTCCAATCGTCTGCGCTACTTCCCGCTCAAGTTTCTCTCCTTTTCCCTTGTAAGTCACACCATAGCCCTTGATCTGGTCACCGGTGTAGACGACAAGATCCGGCTGCTCCTCCATGACCGCCCGCTCCATCAGCGCGATCGTATCTTTCGATATGGCAGGTATCTCCTGCATATCGGTAATCTGCATGATTTTAAAAGTACCGTCTTCTCGAAATCTCATTTTCATCCTCATTCTCCGCAATGTGAAAAAGGGAGACTGCGCCCCTGCATGTCTCCCTTGACCTTTTCTTAGTTATCTTCCCCGAAATGCTGTTCCAGATCTGCCGACAACGACGAAATCTCATCGATTTCAGCTGAAATACTGTGGATGGAATCATTCTGTGATGTGATTGTGTCCGTGATATTCTGGATGGTTGCGGAATTTTCCTCCGAGGTAGCCACCAGCGTCTCGATCTCCTGCTGAATATTTCCAAAATGTTCCTTCACATGTTCAATGATCTTATATTCCTCATCAACAATCTGACTTGCCTCATCCGTCGCATCATTGATATTGCTAAAATAATCCATCAATCCGCCAACCAGCTCCACACTCGCTGAAGCAGCATCCGTGCCCGCCGTGATTTCTTTTGAGATCTGCCCGGTCGTATCCGTCAGCCAGGTCAAAATCTCCTGAATGTTGTTTGCCGCCTTGGCACTCTCCTCCGACAAAGCGCGGATCTCATCCGCAACCACCGCAAATCCTCTCCCGTGTTCTCCCGCACGCGCCGCCTCGATAGATGCATTTAATGACAACAGATTCGTCTGGGATGCAATGGAATTGATCTCTCCGAGGATCGATGTGATCCGGTTCATCTCGGTAAGCAGCGAATCGGTCGATTGGCGCGCGGAATCAACGGTCTCCTCCATGGAGAGAATGGAATTCTTTGCTGTCTGTATCGCTCCGTTTCCTTTTTCTACCGCACTCTGCACCTTCTGAAATCCCTGATCCAGAGAAACTGCCAGTTCATGGTTTCGGTTAATCTCCGTTGTTGCAGCATTGATTTTATCCATCACGCTGACGGTTGCATTGGCGGTATCCTCAACCACCTGCCCCATCTGCGATGCCGCCGACTTCACGCTGGAACTGCCGTCCGCAAGCGCATGCACCGAACTCATACTCTTGTGGATCGTGGTGTTCAGATTCGCAGAAATCGTGTTGGCGACTTTCGCATTGTTCTGAACGATGGAAAGTGTCTCTTCCGTTTTCTTCACGACACACGCACCGCGCTTCGTCGCAAAATAAAGCAGGATCGCTGTCACGATAAACAAAAATACACGCGTCACAACCCCGGCCATCGAGTATTCGCTTCCCGCGATGGTCTCCGGACTGAAGATCATGAATACGACCGAAATAACGGTAAACGGCACTGCGAAATAGATGATAACCGACTCCATAAAATAGGAAGTTATCATCGCTAAAAGTACAAAATTCGCCAGATACGAAATCGAATTGCCACCATATACCCACGAATACAACAGCGTACCGATCGCCGGCGGAAATACGAGAATCAGCACTTTTTTCGCATCGTCAATCGGAAGATAACATCCGATCGTAGAAATAATTCCCGCAACTACCAGAATTGCGATTCCACGGATTGCAAGCACTGTAAATCCATATCCCATCAGTGAAACAAGGCTAAGTGCAATAACCGAGCACCAGACAATAATCAAATTCTGCTTGTGTAATTTTTCCATATCATGTTCCCTTCTTAAGAAAACTTCTCTTTGCGTATGTATCTATTATATCATCTTTTTGCGCTGCTTTCTGCGCATCCGAAGTTCCACCGGAACTTCTAATATGAATCTGTCAAGATTCATTATATCATCTTTTTGCGCTGATATGAATCTGTCAAGATTCATTATATCATCTTTTTGCGCTGCCTTCTGCGCATCCGAAGTTCCGCAGGAACTTCTTATATGAACTCGTCAGGATTCATTATATCATCTTTTTGCGCTGTTTTCTGGCATCCGAAGTTCCGCTGGAACTTCTTATATGAACTCGTCAGGATTCATTATATCATCTTTTTGCGCTGTTTTCTGCGCATCCGAAGTTCCGCTGGAACTTCTTATATGAACTCGTCAGAGTTCATTATACCGCAAGATCAGATCAAGCACAATATTGTAGCTTCAGGCTTTTTCGATAAATCCTGAGGCTGAAGCGATGTTTTCGGTAAATCCTGAGGCTGAAGCGATGTTTTCGGTAAATCCTGGGACAGACAGCAGTTTCCGCAGCCCCAGGACGGCGTGATCTTTTCTTCTTTTTCGGGTCTGGCGCGGTCTTTTCCCTCTCCCAGACCCAACCATGGCTTGTCTTTTAGCGTTATGTAAACTTCTTTCTCTCATGCAAGGGTCTAGAGTGTGAAAATCAGGCTCTCGGACCCGGCTTGGCTTCTTTTTCGGGTCTAACGTGACATTTTCCTTCTCCCAGACCCAACCATGGCTTGTCTTTCGGTGTTATGTAAACTTCTTTTTCTTTCGCTCGGGTCTAGCGCGGGAAAAATGGGCTCTCGGACCCGATTTTTCTTCCTTCCCGGGTCTAGTGCGGTCTTTTCTTTCTCCCAGACCCGACTATGGCTTGTCTTTTTGCGTTATGTAAACTTCTTTCTATCATGCAAGGGTCTAGCGCGGGAAAAATGGGCTCTCAGACCCGGCTTGTCTTCTTTTTCGGGTCTAACGTAGCATTTTCTTTCTCCCAGACCCGACTATGGCTTGTCTTTTTGCATTATGTAAACTTCTTTTTCTCATGCAAGGGTCTAGGGCGCGAAAATCAGGCTCTCGGACCCAGCTTGGCTTCTTTCCCGGGTCTAGCACGGTCTTTTCTTCCTCTCAGACCCGACCATAGCTTGTTTTTCGGCGTTATGTAAACTTCTTTCTTTCACTCTCGGGTCTGGCACGGGAAAAATGGGCTCTCGGACCCGGCTTGGCTTCTTTTTCGGGTCTAACGTGGCATTTTCTTTCTCCCAGACCCGGCTATGGCTTGTTTTTCGGCGTTATGTAAACTTTTTTCTCTCCCTCTCGGGTCTAATGCAAGAAAAATGGGCTCCCAGACCCGTTTTGTCTTCCTGCCCGGGTCTGGCGTGAAAAAAATTAGGCTCTCAGACCTGCCAAGTCACGTTCATCAGCGTTATGTAAACTTCTTGTCTTCCTTCCCGGGTCTGGCACGGGAAAAATGCGATCTCAGACCCTTCTTATCTTCCTTCCCGGGTCCAGCGCTCGAAAATCAGTCTCACAACCCCGCCTTTTCTTTCACACAGCCCCGTCCAAAGCTCATTTTCCGTCATTATGAAAACCTTTCTCCACGCGCCATGCATTACAATGTTCCAAACGAATACCCCTGCGTCTGCGCCGCATCGATCAGCTCCCCCAGCAACGCCGCATTCGTTGCTGACTCCGCATGCAGCAGATAGATGGCTCCCGGATGCATCTTATTTTTCATCTTCTGGAGGCTTTCCACCTGATCCGGCTGGTTGTCCACATCGTAATCCAGGTAGGCAAAACTCCAGAACACGCTCTCGTATCCGCAGTTATTTACAACAGCAAGTGACTGCTCGCTGAACTTTCCCGCGGGATAGCGGAACAGATTCATCTCATAGCCAAAGGTATCTTTGATATACTGGTGGTTTCCCATGACCTCTTCCTGCTGCTGTTCCACCGTCAGCGAAGGGATTCCCGCCGACGGGTGCGTCACACTGTGATTGCCGACTACATGCCCCTCGTCAATCATGCGCTGCACCAGTGCCGGTTCCGCCTTTGCATAAGGCTCCGTGACAAAAAAGACGGCATGCACGCCCTTTTCCTTCAACGTATCGAGAATGGATTCCGTGTACCCGTATTCATATCCCTCATCAAAGGTCAGATAGATGTTCTTTGTATTCTCTCCAATGAAAAGCGCATGGTAATCCCCGTACTTCTGCTGCGCACTGACTGCATCGTTCGGGCGGTTGTCCGCATCGGTGTGGCTTCCCAGCCCCCAGCTCTGCACGGTGGTATCCAGCCCGTCAAGCGCAATCGTCTGCACCGCCGCATTTCCACCTGCAGCACTCTGTCCGTCTCCGGTGTCATTTCCCGTTCCATCCGTGCCCTGACCGTCTCCGGCGCCGTCTCCCGTTCCATCCGTGCCTTGACCGTCTCCGGCGCCGCTTCCCGCTTCACCTGTGCCCTGACCGTTTCCATCCGTAACCTTGTTGGCACGATATGTCTCCGCCGTTGCAAGCACTGCGTCACCGATGGCGGCAGCGTACGCAACCAGCTTTTCATCGAAAAGCTGGTTATCGGATGCATCATTGATAAATCCCATCTCGACAATGCAGGACGGCATGTCCGAATGTATATTGATGTAATAATTGGAGGATTCCCCGGTCTGGGTTCCCTTTTTCACACCGCGGTTTCTCTGGATTCCCGCCGTATCCAATGCTTCCATAATGTGGTTGGCAAGGGCGTCCGTCTCCTCCAAACCGCTCGCCGAAATCCAGGTCTCTACGCCGTTCCCCTCGCCGTCGTTGCGATGCAGCGACAGCATATAATCCGCCCCGCTCTGATTGGCAATCTCACACCGCTCTGACAGTCGCAAAAATGTGTCATCCGATCTCGTCATAACCACTTTTACATTTTTATCAGCCAAATAAGCTGCCACAGCCTGTGCCAGCTTTAAATTATCATCCTTCTCATAACGCCCCTTATAATCGGAGCCGTTGTCTTTTCCGCCATGTCCGGCATCCACGCACACAATCAGGGGATTCTCCTCGGTTTTCGTCTCCTCCGACCAGATTACCTCTCCCTCAATCTCCTGCGCCGCAGGCTGCGTTCCCTGCATCAGGGACAGCCCCAGTCCCAACAGTTCAAACCCTGCAATCACGAGCAGCATTTTCACAACACTGTATTGTATACATACCAGATTCCGGATTCGTCTTTTCTGTCTCTTTGTTAGATTCACATCACTTCACTCCTTGGGTTCCTACTGTTCTATTTTAGTCCTCTTTCTGTGAAAACGCGAATGAATCTTTATGAAGAATTTCTTAATATGAATCCGTCCGGATCCATCGTTCTAAAGTAAAAACTGTGCCAGTGCGTAATTGCTCACATCCTGCCCGCGTTCCGTCAGATAAATCCTCCCCGCGCGCTTTTCGAGCAGTCCTTCCTCCGTAAGATGCAGCAGCACCTCCTGATACACCGCCTCAATCTGTGTTCCGAATGCCTGTGCAAAACGCTCCCTGGAAATTCCCTCTATCATGCGGAGTCCTAAGAACATAAACTCTTCCATCTGCCCTTTTCGTGTAATGCGCTCTGCCGATGCATGCAGATTCGTGGCCGGAAGCTGTTCCACCCTGCCGGATGCGCCGCTCCCCTGGCTCTCCGTTATCTCATTCTCCCAGATACCCTCACGAATATGCCTGGTTTCTTCCAGATACACATACAATTCCCGCGTGTTGCTGTAGCGGATATTCTCCATCAGAGACGACGCGCCGAGTCCCAGTCCCAGATAATTCTCCCGCTCCCAGTAGCCGATATTGTGCCGGCACGCATAACCCGGTCTGGCAAAATTGGAAACCTCATAGTGCACATATCCCGCTTCCCGGAACACCTGCTCGGTCAGCTTGGTCATCCGGTACACTTCATCCTCCGTCGGCAGCGCCACCGTCTGCATTCCCGCCTGCTGCTTGACCGCGTCAAACTTGTACAGATCGTAAAATGGCGTCCCCTTCTCAATGATCAGGGAATAGGCGGAAATATGCTCCGGTTTCAGCCGCAGAAGCTGCTGCAAGGTGCGGGCAAAACTCTCTGCCGTCTGTCCCGGAAGGGAACTCATAATATCCACATTGACATTGTCGAATCCGTTTTTGCGCGCCAGCTCGTAAGTCTTTAGAAACTGGTCAAACGTGTGAATCCGCCCGAGAATCTTTAATTCCTCATCCACCGCCGACTGCAGTCCGATGCTGATCCGGTTGATTCCCGCATTCCGGTAGACGGCAAACTTGTGATCGGTGACAGTTCCCGGATTGCACTCAATGGATACCTCCGCATCCGACGCCAGACGAAACGACCGGCGCACCGCCGACATGATCTGTGCCATCCACTCCTCCGTGAGCCAAGATGGCGTGCCGCCGCCGATATAGACCGTCGATACCAGGTAGTCGCTGCAATGCGGTCCGTAATACGCAATCTCCCGAAGCAGCGCCTCCACGTAGGCTGCCTGCGTCGCCTCGTCCGCCGCAAAGGAAAGGAAATCGCAATACTGGCATTTTCTGACGCAAAACGGAATATGAATGTATAATTCCATTGTCTTCTGATTCATTTCACACTCCGCTCCTCTCTTTTAAAATGCCACCGCGCTGCATTTCCTTTTTAATCTTCATCCAGCTTTAAGACACTCATGAACGCTTCCTGCGGAATCTCTACGTTTCCCACCTGGCGCATGCGTTTCTTGCCTTCCTTCTGCTTCTCCAAAAGCTTCTTCTTACGTGAAATATCACCGCCGTAGCATTTTGCAAGCACATCCTTGCGCAGCGCCTTGACTGTCTCACGGGCAATCACCTTTCCGCCGACTGCCGCCTGAATCGGAATCTCAAACAGATGTCTCGGAATCTCTTCCTTTAACTTCTCACACATCTTTCTGCCCCTGTCGTAAGCGCTGTCCTTAAATACGATGAACGAGAGCGCGTCCACCTGCTCCTTGTTAATCAGGATGTCCAGCTTCACAAGCTCGGAACGCTCATAGCCCTTCAGCTCATAGTCGAACGAAGCATACCCTCTCGAGCGGGACTTTAAGGCGTCAAAGAAATCGTAGATGATCTCATTGAGCGGCAGATCATACTTGATGAGCGCACGGGTCTCCTCCAGATACTCCATACCGTTGTATATACCACGCCGTTCCTGGCAAAGCGTCATAATCGCGCCGACATACTCGCTCGTCACCATGATCTCCGCCGAAACGACCGGCTCCTCCATATACTCAATCTCGGACGGATCCGGCAGATTGGACGGGTTCGTCAGATCAATCACCTCTCCGTTCGTCTTGTGCACCTTATAGATAACGCCTGGTGCCGTCGTCACGAGATCCAGATTAAACTCTCTCTCCAGACGCTCCTGCACGATCTCCAGATGAAGCAGTCCAAGGAAACCGCAGCGGAATCCGAAGCCCAGCGCCAGCGACGTCTCCGGTTCATACTGCAGCGACGCATCGTTGATCTGCAGCTTCTCCAACGCATCGCGCAGATCCGGATATTTGGCGCTGTCCGCCGGATACATGCCGCAGTATACCATCGGATTGACCTTTTTATAACCCGGAAGCGGCTCCGCACACGGATGCGCGGCGTTCGTTACCGTATCACCCACGCGGGTATCCCGCACATTTTTGATGCTCGCACAGATGTAGCCGACCATGCCGGCAGACAGTTCGTCACACGGAATGAACTGCCCCGCTCCAAAGTAACCGACCTCGGTAACCTCGGACTGCGCCCCGGTCGCCATCATAAGGATCGGATCGCCGACCCGCACTGTGCCCTCCTTGATCCGGCAGAACACGATGACACCCTTGTAGGAATCATAGAGTGCGTCAAAGATCAGCGCCTGAAGCGGCGCTTTCGGATCGCCGGTCGGCGCCGGAATCTTCTGTACGATCTGCTCTAACACCTGATCGACATTTAGTCCTGTCTTTGCAGAAATGCGCGGTGCATCCTCCGCCTCGATTCCGATGACATCCTCGATCTCCTTTACAACCTCATCCGGCTGCGCGCTCGGCAGGTCAACCTTGTTGATGACCGGCATCACGTCCAGATCATGATCTAACGCAAGATACACATTCGCAAGGGTCTGTGCCTCCACACCCTGCGCCGCATCCACGACCAGAATCGCACCGTCGCATGCCGCAAGGCTTCTCGATACCTCGTAGTTAAAATCGACATGTCCCGGGGTATCGATCAGATTGAAAATGTACTCCTCGCCGTCGTTCGCCTTGTAGATGATGCGGACCGCCTGCGACTTGATCGTAATTCCGCGCTCTCTCTCCAGATCCATGTTATCTAACACCTGCACCTGCATTTCCCTGCTGGTCAAGGTTCCTGTTTTTTCTATAATACGATCGGCAAGTGTAGATTTACCGTGATCGATATGTGCTATTATACAAAAGTTTCTGATTTTACTCTGGTCAACCGACATTCATTTCCTCCTGCCCGGTGCGCATCACTTCTGCCCTCCGGCAGCCACACGCATCACTTATCTGCAATATTATAAGGGATAAAGCCGGAAAACGTCAAGGGAATCGCGGTTCGCAAAAACCACGCAATTTATTTGCAAACCGCGCATATATGAACAAAATTTCACAATTTTACACTGGATTTTTCCCCAGAATATGATATGATATCAACGTTGATATTTATCGGCATGGGTTTTGGTGAATAAATCGAGAAACCCCCTTCTTAAGCGAAGAACCCCGGCTACGGTGGCTGCAAACACCATAACAGGGGTTCTTCCTATTTTATGTATCATATGATAACTCAGATATCTTTTCCAAAATCAAGACCGTTCTTCTGAAGCTTCTCTTCCTGAAGCGCCACCAGATCCGCCAGTGTGATATGATCCACTACATCGCTGATCGCCTGGTTCAGCCGCTTCCACACCTCCACAGTAACGCACTCCGTTTCACGTTCACAGCCTCTCTCATCCTCCACACAGGCAACCGGTGCAAGCGATCCCTCCGTCAGGCGCAAAATATCGCCTACCGTGTATTCCTCCGGCGCTTTCCGCAGCGAATAGCCCCCCTGCGGTCCTCTGGTGCTTCGCACATAACCTGCCTTGTTCAATATGGATATGATCTGCTCGAGATACTTGTCGGAGATCTGCTGTCTTTCCGCAATATCCTTAATGCGCACAACGTTGTTCTCACCGTTCATCGCCAGATCGAGCATCAGGCGCAGTGCATATCTGCCTTTTGTAGAAATTTTCATAACTTTTTACACTAACACCTTTCCTATTTCTGCCAGTCCAGAAGATCCTGTAATGTCACATGATCAACCACGTCACGGATCGCCTTATCGACTTTTTCCCAGAGCATGATCGTCGCGCATTTCTGCTGTTTGGGGCAGGGATTCTCGGCGGTCGCAAGACACTCAACCGGCGCGAGCGATCCCTCCGTCAGACGCAGAATATCGCCGATCACATATTCATTCAGAGGCTTTGTCAGACGGTAGCCGCCCTGAAATCCCCGGCTGCTGGAAACATAGCCTGCTTTGTTCAGAATGGATATGATCTGCTCTGTATATTTGACGGAAATCTCCTGTCTCGTTGCCATCTCCTTGACTGACACCGGATGCTCTGTGCCGTTGACCGCCAGATCGTACAGTATGTGGATCGCATAGCGTCCTTTTGTTGTAATTTTCATGCTATTGCGCCCCTTTCATCCTGCTGGCTTCACCGAACAATTCCTCAAAATCCTCTTTTAAGAAGCGGTGATAAAATGCATGTCCCTCGTCGAACTTGACGCAGTACAGATAAGAATCCGGATGGCCGTCCTCAAAGTAGCACACATCATCAAACTCGTCGCTTTTGATCTCAATGATACGTGCACTCTGCGAATACTGCCGGAACAGCTCCCACACCTGCTCTCTCGTCACATCATGTCTGCTGAAGCAGTCAATCAGATCCTTTAAGAACGGATGCGCCACGCTGTGCGCATGCACATACTCCGCACCTGCTGCCGGAATGAGGAAACAAATTCTCCCACCGCTCGCCCGTGACACTGCCACCTCGCCGAGCGTATCCGCCGCGTATGCGCCGAATCCCTCCAGCGCCGCAAGAACCGCCGGCTTCGAGCGGTCAGACAGCTTTAACACATGTCCGATTGACGACGACGGCGAATAAAACCGGATCGTCTCACGCTCATAGCCGAGCTTTAGCTGTTCCTCTAAGATCATGTCGCATAAATATTCTTTTAATGCCGTATAGTCCGCTTCATCCTGCCGATTCATTCTTAGTAATCTTCCTCTTCCAGACCTTCACTGATATCGTTCTTCGGCTTCTCAAGACCTTCGATCTTGATGTTGTGCTTCTCTGCGTAATCCCAGAGTGCCGCATGAATTGCCTCCTCTGCGAGAAGAGAACAGTGTACCTTTACAGGAGGAAGTCCGTCAAGCGCCTCCATAACTGCCTTGTTCGTGATCTGAAGCGCCTCGTAAATGGTCTTGCCCTTTACAAGCTCTGTTGCCATACTGCTGGTTGCCACTGCAGCGCCGCAGCCGAATGTCTTGAACTTGCAGTCACGGATAACCTGATTCTCATCAATATCGAGATACATACGCATGATATCGCCGCACTTTGCATTTCCAACGGTGCCGACACCGCTTGCGTCCTCAATCTCTCCTACATTTCTCGGGTGCTGAAAATGATCCATAACCTTTTCACTATACATAACATATACCTGCTTTCTTTTTTATATTATTTGTTTTTCTTGATGAAATCCTCGTACAGCGGGGACATCTCTCTTAAGTGGTTGACGATCTCTTTTAAGTTGTCAACGACGTAGTCCGCATCCTCCATCGTGATCTGGTCGCTGATGGTCAGACGCAGAGAACCGTGTGCGATCTCATGCGGCAGTCCGATTGCCAGAAGTACATGGGACGGATCCAGGGAACCGGATGTACAGGCAGAACCGCTGGATGCGCAGATGCCCTTGGAATCCAGAAGAATCAGCATGGACTCTCCCTCTACGAACTGGAAGCTGAAGTTCACGTTGTTCGGCAGACGCTTTACGCGGTCTCCGTTTAACTTTGCGTACGGAATCTCTTTCTCGATGCGCTCGATCAAGTGATCTCTGACTTTGATCTCCTCCGCGGTGCGCTCCTTCATGTTGGCCGTAGCGATCTCTGCTGCCTTTGCAAGACCGATGATACCGGTTACGTTCTCGGTACCTGCTCTTCTGTGGCGCTCCTGTGCTCCGCCGTGGATGAAGGATTTGATCTTCACACCTTTTCTGATATACAAGAAACCGATTCCCTTCGGTCCGTTGATCTTGTGACCACTGGTGCTCATCATATCAATGTTCATTGCCTCGACATCGATCGGCACCTGCGTGTATGCCTGTACCGCATCTGTGTGGAACAGTACGCCGTGCTCATGTGCAATCTTACCTATCTCTGCAATCGGCTCGATGGTTCCGATCTCGTTGTTTGCGAACATCACGGAAATTAAGATCGTGTCCGGACGGATGGCTGCAGTAAGCTCGTCCAGCTTGACCAGACCGTTCTCATCCACATCCAGATAAGTGATCTCAAAGCCTTTTGTCTCCAGATACTCACAGGTGTGAAGAATCGCATGATGCTCAATCTTCGTTGTGATGATGTGCTTTCCCTTGGAAGCGTAAGCGTCTGCAGTCGCCTTTAACGCCCAGTTGTCGGACTCGGAACCGCCCGCAGTAAAATAAATGTTCTCCGGTGTTGTGTTGATGGTCTTTGCAATGACCTCTCTGGCATCCGTGATTGCCTTCTTATTCTCAGAAGAAATGCTGTATATGCTGGATGGATTACCGAACTTCTCTGTAAAGTACGGAAGCATTGCATCAAGCACTTCCGGCTTGACCGGCGTGGTAGCTGCGTTATCCATGTAAATAAGTTTCTTTTCCATATTCTCGTACCATTTCCTTTTTTATTTCATATCATACCCATATGATATGATTTATACTAGTATCATTTTTTTTATTTGTCAACAGCAAAATACCTGCGGGAGATATTGTATTTCATTATATACAATTTAACGCCCGGCAGATTGCTCTGCCGGGCGTTCCCTGTAAATTTCCTAATCACTGTTCATAAATCGCGTCAAACACTCCGCCGTCCGCGAAATGCTTCGCCGACGCCTCACTCCATCCACCAAAGTGCGCAATATCCGTGAGTGCAATGTCATCCACGATCCATTTTCCGTCTGCCGGCAGTTCCGTGATGACGCGCTCCCCCGATGTACTGATATAATCGGAAAAAACATCCGGATCCGACGGGCGGTAGAAGTTCTCCGCCTCAAGCTTCTGTGCCTCTGTAGAATACAGATACTGCAGATATTCTGTGGCAACATCCCTTGTGCCACGGTCGTCGACGACCTCATCCACAAGCGCGACCGTCGGCTGGCAGAGAATCGAAACGGACGGAACCACAATTTCATACTCGCCCAGGTGCTCCTTCAGCGATAAGAACGCCTCATTCTCCCAGGTGATCAGGACGTCTCCCTGTCCGTTCTCCGCAAACGTGATCGTCGCACCGCGCGCACCCGAATCCAGCACCAGCACATTGTGATAGAGTGTCTTCAGTCTTCATATTCTCTGTGATCTCTTCCCCGCTCTGTCCCTGACTTTCAAAATAGTACCATGCCGCCAGATAATTCCAGCGCGCTCCGCCGGACGTCTTCGGGTTCGGGGTGATGACGCCCACGTCCTCCCGGAGCAGATCATCCCAGTCCTCAATGTTCTTCGGATTGTCCTTGCGCACCAGAAAAACAATTGTCGATGTGTACGGGGAGCTTTCCAGATCAAACTCATCCGTAAAACCGTCCTCGATCAGTCCCGCATCCGCAACCACCTGCACATCCCTCTCCAGCGCCAGCGTCGCCACATCCGCCTCCAGGCCGTTCGCCACCTCAAGCGCCTGCTTGCCGGAACCTCCATGCGACTGTATCACCGTCACATCCTGCCCGGTCTGCTCCTTCCAGTGATCCGCAAACAGTGCATTGTACGCTTCGTACAGTTCTCTGGTCGGATCGTACGAGACGTTCGTAATCTCCACTTCCTTTGCGTCTGCGGTATCCGCTGACGTCTGCCCGCAGCCGCCCAGGATTCCCGCCGCAAAGGATGCTGCGAGAAATGCTGCTATGGCTTTTCTGCCGTTTCTGTTCTTTTTTCCATACACTACCTCTCTTCCCTATAGAGAAAGAAGGCTCAAAGACGCAGTTCCCTGTGCTTTGAACCTTCCGTTACATGGTCAGTTCTTACTTGGTCTCGCCGCCCTCTACCACAAGCGTATCCTCGTAGTCACTGCCGTATGTGTCAGCCAGTGTTGCCTCGTAATCTGCGTGGAAAAAATTCTCCTCGCCAAGTGCCTTGATCTCCTCATTGATCCAGTCTAATACGGTCGTGTTGCCCTTGCTTACTGCCGGTGCAATCGTATCCGTGCTTCCAAGCTCCGGAATACCTACGGTATAGCCCGGGTTCTGAAGTGCGAATGCAATAACCTCTGTGTTATCGTTTGCCCATGCAACACCGTTTCCGTTCTCAAGCGCAGTCTTTGCTGCCGCATAGGAATCATACTTCTGTAATGTCAGATCCGGATAGTTCTCTGTCAGATAAGTCTCTGCTGTCGTACCGGAAATTACGATGACCGGATCATCTGCGGTCAGATCATCAAGGCTCTCAACGACTGCAGAATCCGGAGAAATCACACCGAGGGATACGTTCATGTACGGCAGTGCGAAATCAACTTCCTCCGCGCGCTCCGGTGTCACGGTAAAGTTTGCCAGAATGACATCTACCTTTCCGGTCTGTAAGTACTCAATACGGCTTGCAGCCTCGGTGGAAACGAAGTTCACATCCACGCCGAGATCCTTCGCCAGACGGTTTGCAAAGTAGACATCGTATCCCTGATACTCGCCGTTCTCATCCACATATCCGAATGGATTCTTGTCGGAAAATACACCGATGTTGATTGTGCCGCTCTCCTTGATCTCGTCTAAGGTGCGGTATACCACATCTGCGGATGCATCGCCTGCGGCTGCCTGTGTGTCTGCAGCAACTCCTGTCTGCGCATCGCTACTGCTCTCTGCCGCATCTGTATTGCCACAGCCTGCCAGCATTGCTCCTGTTAAGGTCAGTGCTGTAAACAGTGCCAGTCTCTTCGTTAATCTCTCTTTTTTCATAATATTGTCCTCTCTTTCTATTCCAAACTTCCATGGAAGCTTCAGAATCAACCTTTTGTGCCGCTTCTTAATCGCGGACTGCCTCAAATTCAAACGTGTGCAAAAATTTCTGCGCGCGCTCTGTCTTCGGATGTGCAAAAAACTCATCCGGCTTTCCTTCCTCCACAATCTCTCCCCGGTCGATAAAGACCACGCGGTCTGCAACCGCCTTTGCGAAAGACATCTCGTGCGTCACAATCACCATGGTGCTTCCCGCCTTCGCCAGTTCGAGCATGGTATCCAATACCTCGCGCACCATCTCCGGGTCAAGGGCTGCGGTTACCTCATCGAACAGCATGATCTCCGGATGCATCATCAGCGCACGCACGATCGCAACACGCTGCTTCTGACCGCCGGAAAGCTGTCTCGGAAAACTGTCGCACTTGTCGAGAAGCCCTACTTTTTCCAGAAGCTGTTTTGCCTCGGAAACGGCTTCTTCTCTGCTTCTCTTCTGCACCTTAAGCGGTGCTAAGATCACATTTTCCAGAATCGTCTTGTGTGGGAAAAGCTCGTAGCTCTGAAATACCATCCCGACCTTCTGGCGGATCTCGGCAATATTCTTCGCTTTTCCGTCGATAGTCTCGCCGCGGATCGTAATGCTTCCCTCCTGAATCGGCTCTAAGGCGTTGATACATCGAAGCAGCGTGCTCTTACCGCATCCGGATGGGCCAATGATGACCACGACCTCCCCTTTGTGGATGGTCAGGCTTAAATCCTTTAAGATCTCATTTCCTTCGTAGGACTTTTTGATATGTTCAATTTTTAACAATTCTTCTGCTTCTGCCTTCATATCAGTTACTCCATTTCTTTTCCAGATGTCCCGCCAGCATACTGATCGGCCAGCATGCCAGGAAATACAGTACAAACACGGTTCCGTACAGTCCGAACGCCGCATTCGGCGCCGCCATACGGTTCGCCTCGATAATCTGCTGCGTCACCTTTAACACCTCAACCACACCGATCATCATCACAAGGCTTGTCGTCTTGATCATACGGGTTACCAGATTGATCGACAGCGGGATCAGCCGCCGCAGTGTCTGCGGGATAATAATGTAAAAATAAATCTGACTTCTTGTCATTCCGAGCGCCGCACCGCTCTCATACTGGTGCTTCGGGATACTGATTAACGCGCCGCGCACCAGATCTCCCATCTCCGCAGTTCCCCAGAAGGTAAATACGATCACCGATGCGAGTTCCGCCGACAAATTCCAGCCGAACATCCGCGTGGTTCCGAAGAATACAATAAACAGCAGTACCATCTGCGGCATGATGCGGACAATCTCCAGATACACCCGCGTCACCGCTTTCGTCACCGGATTCTTCCATGTCATGACGATGCCGAGCAGAATACCGAGCGGAATACTGATGACCACGGAGATCAGGCTGATCCTTAAAGCCACCCACAGGCCGCCCAGAAGTCTTATCATGTTCTTGCCCTTAAACAGGACGCTAATTCCCAAATCCGGCATAGCGCAGCCTCCTCTCCAACAACGTTCCAAGGATGGATACCGGAAGTAATATTATCAGATAAAATACCACCAGTAAGAACAGACACTCCGCTGTCTTATAGTAAAGCCCGATCAGGTCTTTTGCCGTAAACATCAGATCCATCAGACTGATTGCCGAGAACACACTCGTCTCTTTTAACAGGAAGATCACATTTGCCACAAATGCCGGTACGCTGATGGATACCGCCTGCGGCAGGATGACATAGAACACTGCCTGCTTTTTCGTCATGCCAAGGCTTAACGCGCTCTCCATCTGGATCGGCTCAATCGCCTCGAGTCCGCTGCGGAACGCCTCCGCCATGTAGCTGCCTCCCAAAAGCGCCAGTCCCGCCACGCCGCAGACCTCGGCGGAGATGGATAATCCCACCTTCGGCAGACCGAAGTAGATAAAAAAGAGCTGCACCAGAAGCGGTGTGTTGCGGAACAATTCAATATATATTTTCACAATCTGTCTCGCCACCGGTATCTTATAATGTACGATCAGTGCACAGAAGAGTCCGATGATGATTGAAAATGCAATTCCCATCCAGCCGATCCGAAGTGTCAGCCACATGGCTTTCTGATACAGCGGCAGGTATTGCGAGATGACTTCCCAGTTCACAATTTCACATCCAATCTTATTTCTTATTATTCCTAGCTGTTTTATATGATATAAGAAATATACTCCCACTTTATATATATGTCAAGTAGGAAATTAAATAATTTCTTTTTTTCTAAAAAAGAAACAGAAGCATTCTGTGTCAGAGAATCCTTCTGTTTTGGTCTGTTACTCTATTTCTATATTTTATGCTGTTTTTCCTTTATACTTTCCGGATGCCGTCGTTCATGCTTCCCATCCGGTAGCCGCCGAGATCCAGCGTCACATAGGTAAAGCCGATCTCTTTGCATTTCGCGTTGACCTCCTGATAAAAATCACCGGCGAACATCTTTGCAAAATCCTCTGTGCCGATCTCGATGCGGGCAATCGTGTTTGTTCCGCTCTCGTGAATCCGCACGCGCACCTGATGAAATCCGGCGTCCAGCAGAAACTGCTCCGCGCGGTCAACCATGCCAAGGCGCTCCTCGGTGATCTCCTCCCCATAGACAAAGCGGGAAGAAAGGCATGCAAACGACTGTTTGTTCCATGTCGGAAGCCCCAGCTCGTGGGAGAGTTCACGGATCATGCTCTTATTCATCCCTGCCTCGCGCAGCGGACTAAGCACGGAAAGCTCGGCAACCGCCATCAGCCCCGGACGGTAATCGCCGTTGTCGTCCAGATTGGACGCCTCCGCCACGTACGGAATGTCGTACTCCTTTGCAATGTCCCAGATCTTTGTAAAAAGCTCCTTCTTGCAGAGGTAGCAGCGGTTGGTCGGGTTATGGGAAAATCCCTCAATCTGCAATTCCTCCGACTCCACCACGATATGTTTTATGTGCTCCCTCTCACAGAAGGCTTTTGCCTCTCTTAATTCTCTCTCCGGAAAGGAGCAGGAGCGCGCCGTCACTGCGATTGCCCCGTCTCCCAGCACATCATGTGCGACTTTTAATAAGAATGTCGAATCCACACCGCCGGAAAATGCAACGACCATCTTCCCTTTTTCCCGGATCGACTGCTTTAATGCTTCCATTTGTTCCATCGTATCTTAAACCTGCTTTCTTCCATTCTATTTACACAAACGGATTGTAAAAACGGCTTCCGTTGCTGAAGGTAATCATCAGTGCCACCGCGGAAAATGCCGCCGTCACAATCAGCACCGCATAGTCCGCCGCCGCCAGCGGCTTTCCCATATACCAGGTGCGCTTCTTGTGCTTTCCGAACCCGCGGAGCTCCATCGCATTGCTGACCACGTCGATGCGGTCCATGCTGGAGAATACCAGCGGGAAAATAATCGCCGCCACATTCTTGATGCGGTCGCCGAGCTTTGCCTTGCCGGACATCTCAATGCCTCTCGCCTCCTGGGCGTGCTTGATCTTGGCAAAATCATCCTGCACATCCGGAATATACCGGAGCGCAATCGCCACGGAGTATCCGATCTTGTAGCTGACGCCGACACGGTTTAAAGAAGCGGCAAGCTCACTCGGATTCGTCGTCACGATAAACATGAACACCGCCGGAATGACCGTCAGGTATTTTACCATCACGTTGAACTCATAAAACAGCTGTTCTTTTGTCAGCGTGTAATGTCCGAACAGATGCACTATCGGCGTCTCCGTTCCGTAGATCTTCGTCCCCTGTCCCGGCGAGAAAAAGAAAATAGCGATGAGGTTGATTGCCAGGAAGAACATGATGAACTTGAATACCGTACCGACCTGCTTCCACTTCGTCTTCGACATGGCAAAAATAATCAGACTGCACACAAGCATGACCAAAAGCACCCGCGTATCGTAGGAGATCATGCTGGTGATCGACCACAGGAGGAAAAACAAAAGCTTCGTCACACCGCTCAGACGGTGAATCCATGTATCTTTTTCTTCATATGATAATACGCGCGACATTATGCTTCCTCCTCTCTTTCCGCCGCTCTCATCTGACGCTCGTAGCCGATAAAGCGCTCCACGAACTGCGTCGGCTCTGGGATGCCGCAGCGCACCGCCAGATCGTAGAGAGATGTTTTCTTCAGGTAGGCGCGGTCCGCCACCGCGTCATCCGTGAGCACCGCTGCCGGCGCGGTATCCGCCAGAAGCCTGCCGTCGGCGATCACGACCGCGCGGTTCGTATACTCTAACATGAGATGCATGTCATGCGTGATCATGATAATCGTAATGCCGTACTCCTCATTTAACTTCTTCAGGAACTCCATAATCTCCGTATAATGTCTGTAGTCCTGTCCCGCCGTCGGCTCGTCCAAAATCAGCACCTGCGGATGCAGCACGAGGATCGACGCGATCGTCACGCGCTTCTTCTGTCCGAAGCTTAATGCGGAGACCGGCCAGTTGCGGAACTGGTAGAGACCGCAGATTTTTAAGGTTGCATAGACCCGCTCCTTAATCTCCTCCTCCGGCACGCCACGCACCGCAAGTCCCAGCGCCACCTCATCATAGATCATCGGTTTGCTGATCATCTGGTTCGGATTCTGCATGACAAGTCCGATCTTCTCGCCGCGCTCCTTGATCGACCAGTCTGCAATGTCCTCGCCGCCAAACATAATCCGCCCCTGACCGGGCTTTAAAAAGCCGCAGATGAGATTCGAGAGCGTCGACTTTCCGGCGCCGTTCTTGCCGACAATCGCCAGCATCTCGCCCTTTTGTACCTGCATATGGATGTCGGTTAGAATCGGTGTTCTTCCGTCATAGGAAAAAGCAAGATTCTCCACCGCGAGGATGACGTCATCCCCCGGCTTTTTCTCCGGCAGTGCAACCTTCTCGTTCCAGCGGCACAGCGCCTCCTTATAACCGGACAATTCCATCGTCTCCACATGCGCCGGATGTGCCTCTGGACGGATCTCGCATCCCGCATGCTTTAACGCCGTGACGTAGAGCGGCTCGCGGATTCCCTCCTCCGCCAGCACATTGGCTGCCAGAAGTTCATCCGGCGTCGTATCCGCCACGATCTTCCCCTCACCGACGACGATGATGCGGTCCACATCCCGGTACAGCGCATCTTCCAGACGATGCTCAATAATCAGGATCGTTGCCCCTTTTGCCTTCTGCAGCTCATCGATCAAAGCGATCGTGCGCTTTCCCGTCGCCGGGTCCAGATTGGCAAGCGGCTCGTCAAAAAGCAGAATATCCACATCGCAGACCAGCACACCCGCCATGGATACACGCTGCTTCTGTCCGCCGGACAGCGCTCCCGGCGCATGCTCGAGCAGATCTTTTACATCCACAGCATCCGCCGCTTTGTCCACGCGCTCGCGCATCTCGTGATATTCCACTCTGTCGTTCTCCAGCGCAAATGCAATATCCTCCGCCACCGTGAGCCCGATGAACTGACCGTCCGTGTCCTGCAAAACCGTGCCCACCGACTTTGACAGTCCGAAAATGCCGAGTTCTGCTGGATCCTCGCCCTTGATGCGGTAAGTTCCCGTGATGTCTCCGGCATAGGAAAACGGCACCAGCCCGTTGATGCAGTGCGCCAGTGTCGACTTTCCGGAACCGGACGGTCCAACGATCAGGACCTTCTCCCCCGGATAAATAGTGAGATTGATGTCCTTTAGCGTCGGTTCCTTCTGGGAACGATATTTAAAAGAAAAATTCTGAAATTCTATAATCGGTTCCATTCCGAAATCCTCGTCTTCTTCTCTTGTGGTACTTCCCGACTATTATACTTGATAATAATTCTAAATGGAAGAAAAAGTGCGCGGAACCGGTCACATTTTTGCAACCCGTCTCCGCGCACTCTGTCTGCTTCTGTCCTTCTGCCATTGCAGAAATCCGCCTAGTCCTCCTTGGAGAGACTGGAAGATTTTGCTCCGATCTTGGAGTATCCTGCCGCGATCAAAGTACCAAGAATACCGATGATAATCACGTTTCCAAGGCATGCCCATGCACCCTGCGCAAATACCTTGTTGGCAGGCTCTGCGTAGATCACAATATCAAGTACCGGCGCAACGATCACCCATGCAACGAGGTTGGCAACGACCTGTACCACGTTAAACAGCACGATCTGCTTCTTCTCGAATCCGCCGTCCTTGATCGCATATTTTGCAGCGAAAAGTCCAACCAGAATACCGAATACAGCGTCCGGGAATACCCAGCTCCACCATACGCTTCCGTAAAACAGCGCATCACCGATTGCATGTCCCAGAAGACCGACAATACCGCCGACTACCGGACCGAATACGGCTGCAAGGAATGCGAGCAATGCCGCTCTCGGCTGTAATGCGGTGTTCGGGATAAATCCCAGAGGGATCTGTACCTCTGTCAGCGCAACGAACAGCGCGGTGCCAATACCGGTTGCAACAACTTCCTTAATACCAAACTTCATTTTCATAACGAAGTCCTCCTCTCATTTGTATCTGCACTGTAGTATAACACACACTTTTCCGATTTACCAGATAGAATTTATTCCTGCCATGTGTTTCTACCAGAGCTTCAGCACGCCGATTGCCGTCTTCATGAACTTATACTTCACCGTCTCAAGCTCTCCCGCCGCCGCTTTTAACTCCCCTCGGATCTCAATATGCTGCGGACAGTGCTGCTCGCATTTGCCGCAGCCCACACACTGCGACGCACTCGCCGGATTCTTGCGGAACGCCGTACACTGCAGATAATCCCTGCGACCGGACTTTTTCCCCTCGGAATACATCGCATTGTAGCAGCGGAATGTTCCGGGGATATCCACGCCGCGCGGGCACGGCATGCAGTAACCGCAGCCGGTGCATCCCACCTTGACGTGCTTTGTAATCTCCTGCCGCACCGCTTCCACCAGCGCGCGGTCCGACTCCGTCATGCACCCGACACCGTATTCCGATGCTGTGCGCACATTCTGTTCGACCATCTCCATGGAATTCATACCGGAGAGCACACAGGTCACCTCCGGCTGGTCGTACAGCCACTTGAGCGCCAGCTCTGCCGGGGTGCGGTGCTCCTCATCCTGCAAAAACAGTTCCTTCGCCGACTCCGGCAGCAGATTGACCAGCCTGCCGCCGCGCAGCGGCTCCATGATAATCACCGGAATCCCCTTCGCGTGTGCGTAGCGCAGTCCCTCCACGCCCGCCTGCGAATGTTCGTCCATATAATTATACTGGATCTGGCAGAAATCCCAGTCATAGGCGTCGATCAGCTGCATGAACGTATCCGATCTGCCGTGATAAGAAAATCCGATGTTGCGGATCTGTCCGGACGCCTTTTTCTCCCGGATCCAGTCCTCCATGCCGAGCTTTTTTAACTTTTCCCAGGTTGGAATATCCGTCAGCATATGCATCAGATAGTAATCAATGTAATCTGTCTGTAAGCGGCGCAGCTCCTCCTCGAACATCTTCTGGGCGCCCTCCACCGACTTGATCAGGTAGTGCGGCAGCTTGGTCGCCAGATAGATGCGCTCCCTGCAATGATTGCGCGCGAGGATCTCCCCGACCGCCGCCTCATTTCCGGCATAGACATATGCGGTATCGAGGTAGTTCACCCCGGCATCAATCGCCGCCATGACCTCCTTTTCCGCCTTATCGATATCGGCATGCCCGCCCTCCTTGGTAAAACGCATACACCCGTAGCCGAGCACCGAAATCTCATTTCCGTTTTTATCCTTGCGATACTGCATGATTATCCGATCTCCTCCAACTGCTGCAGCCAGACAGCCGCACAAGCATCCGACGGCATCCGCAGGTCCCCGCGCGGAGAGACCGCCACACTACCGACTTTCGGTCCGTCCGGCAGACAGGAACGCTTGAACTGCTGCGCAAAAAAGCGCCGGTAAAAGGTTTTCAGCCATTTTAAGATCGTCTTATCGTCGTAGACGCCGTCAAACGCCACTTTTGCGAGACGGTACACCTTTTTCGGTGCAAATCCCAGACGCAGCATATGGTACAGGTAAAAATCATGAAGCTCGTACGGTCCCACGAGATCTTCCGTCTTCTGTGAGATCTTTCCGTCCTCTGGCGGCAGAAGCTCCGGAGATACCGGCGTGTCCAGCACATCCGTCAATACCGCACACAGCTTCTCATCCCCGCAGGTATCCGCATAGTAGCGCACCAGGTGGCGCACCAGCGTCTTCGGAACGGAGGCATTGACCGCATACATGGACATGTGATCGCCGTTGTACGTCGCCCAGCCGAGTGCAAGCTCCGAGAGATCGCCTGTTCCGATGACCATACCGCCCTCCTTGTTGGCAATGTCCATCAGAATCTGCGTCCGCTCTCTTGCCTGACCGTTCTCGTAGGTCACATCATGAACTGCCGGATTCTGCCCGATATCACGGAAATGCACATTCACCGCTTCCTTGATGTCGACTTCCGTAAAGTCCGCGCCGAGACACCGGATCAGGGACACCGCGTTGTCGTAGGTCCGGTCCGTCGTCCCGAAGCCCGGCATCGTAACCGCCTTGATCCGTTCGTGCGGCATGCCGAGCAGATCAAACGCGCGCACGGTGACAAGCAGTGCCAGTGTGGAATCCAGACCGCCCGAAATGCCCACAACCGCCGTGTTACAGTGCGTATGCTCCAGACGCTTTTTTAATCCCGCCGCCTGAATGGCAAGGATCTCGTCACAGCGTCTGATGCGGTCCGCCTCATTTCCCGGCACAAACGGCATCGGGTCAATGAAGCGGGTCAGCGCCGTCTCCTCCGTCTCAAGAGAAAAACGAACCTCCACATAGCCGTCCTCCGCCATCTCAAACGTCGTCATCCGGCGGCGCTCCGCCTCGATCCTCTTCACATCGATCTCCGTGCAGATCACACCGCTTCCGAACCGCTCCGATTCCTTTAGAATATGACCGTTCTCGGCAATCACATTGTGTCCGGAGTAGACGACGTCCTGCGTGGACTCCCCGTCTCCCGCACTCGCATAGATATAGCCGCACAGAAGTCTCGCCGACTGTCCGTTTACCAGTTCCCGCCGGTAGATGTCCTTTCCGGTGGTCTCATCCGATGCGGACAGATTCACAAGCAGCGTCGCACCGTTTCTGGCATGCCGGATGCTCGGCGGCTCCGGCGTCCACAGATCCTCACAGAGTTCTGCGCCGATCTTTAATTCCGGCAGGGACGTACAGGCAAATAAAAGCCTCGTCCCCATCGGCACACACTCGCCCTCGAAATCGACTTCGACCGGATCTGCCATTCCTCTGGCAAAATGTCTCGCCTCGTAAAATTCATTGTAATTCGGAAGGTAGGTCTTTGGCACAAATCCGAGCACTTCCCCACGGCAGAGCACCGCTGCCACATTATAGAGCTTTCCGTTGTATGCAAGTGGAAGACCGACAAAAAGAATGGCGTCCACCTCTGCCGTCTCCTCCGCGATCGTCCCTAACGCCTGCTTTGCCTGCTCCAAAAGATATTCCTGCAAAAACAGATCACTGCAGGTATATCCCGTGATGACAAGCTCCGGCAGCACGATTACCTTCGCGCCGGCCGCCGCCGCTTCCCGGATTCCTTCCACAATCACGCCGGCATTGTATGTTGTGTCCGCCACACGGATCTTCGGCGTAACAGCGGCAACTTTTACAAATCCATCTCTCATTTTCTCATTTCCTTTAACTCGTCGATGTCAAAATGGTACGCTTTGTTACAGAACTGGCATTTTACCTCAATCGACTCCCCGTCGTTGATGATGTCGTCCAGATCTTTTCTGCTCAGTGTCGCAATCGCACGGGAGACGCGCTCCTTGGAGCAGTCGCACTGAAATACGGCATCCACCGTATCGTTGATCTCAAGCCCGAACTCGCCGAGAATCAGAGATAAAATCTCCTCCGGCGTCTTCCCGTCCTCAAGCATCTCCGTGACGGAGGCAATCTCCGTGATCTTCTTCTCGAGACGATCCACCACGTCGTCCGGTGTAAACGGCATCAGCTGGATGATAAATCCTCCCGCCTGTCTGACCGACCGGTCCGGATTCACGAGAACACCGAGTCCGACCGCAGACGGCACCTGCTCGGAGGTGGCAAAATAGTACGTCAGATCCTCCGCAATCTCACCGGTCTGCAGCGCGATCTGTCCCACGTACGGCTCCTTTAAGCCCATGTCCTTGATGACGCTCATCACACCAAGCCCCAGCGCGCCGCCAACGTCCAGCTTTCCCTTTGCATTTAACGGCAGTTCCACATCCGGAACATTCGGGAATCCCTTGACATGTCCGTTTGCATCCGCAGTCACCGTAAAGCCCTTCGCCGGACCGCCGCACTGGATCTGTATCGTCAGAAGATCCTTCTCCCCCTTCATCATCGTTCCCATCATCGCCGCACCGGAGAGAAGTCTGCCGAGTGCCGCCGTGATCACCGGACTGGTAGCATGATCCAATCGCGCCTCCTCCACCAGATGGCGCGATGTGATCGCAAATGCGCGGATACTTCCCTCCGCCGCGGTAGCTCTTACAATATAATCTCTATCCTGACTCATTTCGTTCTCCTTTTCTATTGTTGCTGTATTTCGGATTTGCTACATCTTCTTTTCCTGCTCCGTTTTCATGCACGGTATCTTTTCTTTCTGCTCCGTTTTCATATACTGTATCTTTTTGTGCTCAGTTCGGATTCGTTGTTCCTGCATCTTCTCAAAGCCTTCTACCTGCGTGGGCGCGCCACCACATAGATCCGCTCCGAATCCTCCTTGACCGGCTCCTTTGTGAACGCGTCGTAGGCTGCCAGCAATTCCATTCCCGCATCCGCAAGCAGTCTGCCAATCGTCTTTAAATCATAGGCCCGCTGATAATGCACTTCCTCAAACCGGCGGTAGGTTTCACCGTCCTCGCGGATATAAAGCGTCAGATCGTATTCGTTTACGGCACTCGCCTCATCGAAATAATTCTCCCAGATGAAGCTGCCCTCCTCACGGTTTTCCGCAATCGTCGTCTCTCCCAGAAGATCCCGGTACTTGTATACCGTATTCAGGTCAAAAATAAAGACGCCATCCTCCTCCAGATACTCGTGCACACGCGAAAACACCTCGCGCAGATCCGCTTCCTCCAAAATGTAATTCATGGAATCGCAGACCGACACCACCGCGCACACGCTTCCGTACAGTTCCAGTTCACGCATATCCTCGAGTAGATAGAGAATTCCCCGACCCGCCGGCTCGTCTGACTCTTCCGACTCGTCCCACGCATCTGCCTCATACTCTGCCTCGCGCGCAATCTCAAGCATCTCCTCGGAATTGTCCACGCCGATCATATCATACCCTGCCGCCGCCAGCAGCCTGGTCATTTTTCCGGTGCCGCAGCCTAACTCCGCAACCGTTCCGCCGCAGATGCCGTATTCCCGGAGCAGCCCCGTAAGATAGGAACTCCATTCCTCATAGGGGACATTGTCCATAAACAGATCGTACACTCTCGCAAAGCTCTCGTATGCACCCATATCGTTCTCACTTTCTCTTCCGCCAGCATGCGGAACATTTCTATGTAATACTACCAAGTTTCCAATGTGAAATCAAGGTTTGCCGACAGATTCCCCCGCACAAATCTTCTTGATTATTTTTCCGGTAAACCGTATACTTATTCCATAAAATGCCGTTTTTTCCGATGTTTTCGGAAACACGGCAAAATACAGCAAAGGATCTTATACCTATGCCCGATCAGTTTGAACACTATATCACCAAAAATATAAAGGCATTCTACAAGCGCAGACTGCTGACACCGATCCTGTATCTGATTTTTCTTCTGGTACTGTGGTTCGTTCTCTCGCTGTCAGCGCCGCTTTTTCCGGACACGCTCGATGCCTCCGATACCCTCGAGAGCACCTATAGACGGCATGAAGAATACGTATCCGCCACCTTATCCGATCTGAAGTTCACCGGTTACACCCAGTCCTTTCTGGGGCACATCAGCGGTTACTACTATTACACGATGCGGGATGACGAGTGCATCATCGTGCTGCTCTCCCCGAATACCAGTGAACAGGGACTTCCGGAGATTCCGCAGGTGTCCGTCCGCGCCAAGATTCTTCACGGTTCCGAGAATTTTGATGAACTGTTAAATCATCTCGCTTCGGATCTGAACTGGACAGAAAACGGCATTCACAACAAAGTCTCCCAGTATGTACTGAGTGAGCCTGATTACAATCTGCTCGGAAACACACTGCTCTACATCGTATTTTTTGCGACCGGCGGCTATGCCCTGATCTGCATTGTATTTTTTATCCTCTATATCTGCTTCCCGATCCTCTCACCCGCATGCCAGGATCTCGCGCTGTTCGGCAACCCGAAAAAGCTTTTGGAGCAGGCTGAGGATGAACTTGCGACACTGCCGCAGCTTGCAACGGAGGATATGTTTATCACAGAGCATTTCTTCATCGAGACCTCGGTGTACGGCAATGCCATTGTACCGATCGATGAGATCATCTGGATCTACAAATACTCGACGCTTCACAAGTTCTTCTGGTACCACTTCAGCATCTCCTACACGCTGCATATCAGTGCGAACCGACATCTCTACATCCAGTGCCCGAAGAATATCAAGTCGGACATCGACGGTATCATGGATTACCTCGCCGAGGCAAACCACAATATTTTAGTCGGATTCTCCGAGGCGAACCGCCTGAAGGTGCAGGAGATTCAGGGAACGCCGATGCATTTTGAAAAATTTATTGCCTTCCTGAAAAAGCGCGTCTAATTACTGCGCCAACACAGAACGGATCTTTTGCAATCAGCAGGGAGTGTCCTTTGAGTGATAGGTAATATATAAAAAGATTACATCTTTCAATTTCAGATGGAATGCATATGAAAATTCTGTTCAAAAATGTGGCATTTCTAACCAGCCGGATATTTGCATCCGCGATGATCCGTGTCTTTCCAAGTTTGGAACACTCCACGGGTCATGTCCGCACCCCGAAGACAATTTGTAGGACTTTTGTGCCGCCCTTACTTGTACTCCCGCAATAAAACATAACCGCGCGAAGCCGATGTCTGAGTCGTCATCTGCCTTGACTTTAATAGCAGATGACGACGAGTTTCGGTTCGCGCGGTTTTATATTGTCTATGAGGGAGTACAGTTAGGGCGGCTAGAAAGTCCGCCCATTGTCTCCGGTGTGTCGGACATGCCCCCGTTGGATTGTCCAAACGTGGAAGAGACACGGAATCCGATGCAAATATCCGTCAGGAAGAAATGCTCCCATTTTTTCACAAAGAATCTTCCATCTGCATTTCCATCTGAAATCGGTAAGATGTACTTCTCCAAATATTGCTTATCACTCAAAGGACACTCTGTGCCGATTGCAACAGTTCCTTTCTGACGCTAGCGGCAAGAGGTACTGATCGACTCAATCGCCACAGCACCGCCTCTTACCACTTCAATTCTCTTGAATTTCGACCGGAGCAGGGCAATCAGCTCGTTGTTGCGCCGCTCTGTCAGCTTGCACTCCAGCAGCACGCTGTCGTTTCCGACATCCGACACCTCCACATGGAACACCTGCGCAATCTGGAATACCTCAAGCTTTTCCGCTGCATTGATGTCGAGCACCTTCGCAAACAGAATCTCTTTCATATGGATCGGCACATCGGTGAGATCAATGACCTTGATGACCTCCACCATGCGGTTTAGCTGCTTTTTGATCTGCTCAAAGGTAATGTCGTCACTCGTCACGCAGATCGTCATGCGGGAAACGGTCTCGTCCTCCGTCGTGCCGACGGTCAGACTCTGTAAGTTATACGATTTGCCGGAAAACAGACCGGACACCTTAGCCAGAACACCGACCTGATTTTCCACATATAATGCAATCCAGCGATTCTTCATAGTAAGTCTCCATTCCTATTTCAAGATCATTTCACTCATCGGATTCCCGCTCTTCACCATCGGAAGCACGATCTCATCGGTGGCAATCATAAATTCGATGATGGTCGGCGCATCTTTGTAGGTGCGCGCCTCATCTAACGCCGCCTGGATATCCTCCTCGCGCTCCACACGGATTCCGTGTGCCCCGTAGCTTTTTGCAAGTGCGATAAAATCCGGCGTGTACGGCGGGCAGGATGCGTTCGGTCCCTTGCAGTTCGCCGGACATCCCTTTCTTCTGCGCAGACAGGTCGCCTCGTAGCGCTTGCCGTAGAATAACTGCTGCATCTGCCGCACCATTCCCAGATAATAATTGTTAAACAGGCAGATGATGACCGGCGCTTCCTGCACGACCGCCGTCGCCATCTCCTGAATGTTCATCTGCAGACCGCCGTCCCCGGAAAAGCAGACCACTTCCTTGTCCGGATTGCCGATCTTCGCACCGATCGCCGCCGGAAGCCCGAATCCCATCGTGCCGAGGCCTCCCGAGGTAATCAGCTGATGCCAGGGATCCAGTTCCAGATACTGTGTCGCCCACATCTGGTGCTGTCCCACATCCGTCACATAGACCGCCTCTCCGAACGTCCAGTTCACATGCTCAAAAATCATCTGCGGCGTCATGCCATGATCCCTGCGCATCTCGAGCGGATTTTTCTCATCCCACTCGGCAATCTGCGCCTGCCATGCTGTGGTGTCTTTGGACTCCGCCCACTCGAGCAGCTTCTCTAACGCCAGGTTGGCATCGGAAACAATCGGGACATCCACGACCACGTTTCGGGAGATCGCTGCCGTATCCACGTCGATATGTACAATCTTCGCCTTCGGGGCAAACTCGTTTAAATCGCCGGTGATGCGGTCGTTGAATCTGGTGCCGATGGAAAACAGCACGTCGCATTTGCTGACCGCCATATTTGCGGCATATTTTCCGTGCATACCGCTGTTCCCCACATAGAGCGGATGCCCGGTCGGGATCGCTCCTTTTCCCATGATCGTCGTCACAACCGGGATCTGCATTTTTTCCGCAAACTGAAGCAGCTTGTCGTTGGCATGTGCAATGTTAATGCCTCCGCCCGCCAGTATGAGCGGCTTCTTCGCCCCGCGCAGCAGCTTATAAGCTTTTTTCAGCTGTCCCACATGCACGCTCTCATTCGGTTTGTAACCGCGGATCTGCACACTGGAAGGATACTCTGCCGGCCCAAGAGCCGTCTGGATGTCCTTCGGGATATCGATGAGCACTGGTCCGGGCTTCCCCGTGGAGGCAATGTAGAACGCCATCTTGATGATGCGCCCCAGGTCCTCTCTTTTCCGCACCGTCACGCCGTACTTGGTAATGCTCCGCGTCATGCCGACAATATCCACCTCCTGAAATGCATCGTTTCCAATGAGGGATAACGGCACCTGTCCGGTAAAACAGACCAGGGGGATGCTGTCATAGTGCGCGTCTGCAAGTCCCGTCATAATATTGGTGGCTCCCGGTCCGCTCGTGACCAGACACACTCCCACTTTTCCCGTCGACCGGGCATATCCTTCCGCCTCATGGATCAGCCCCTGCTCATGCCGCGGTAAGACGACTTCGATACCATCCTGCTTATATAGTTCATCAAAAAGATCCGTCACCGTTCCGCCCGGATAACCGAACAGGGTGGTAACGCCTTCTTCCTGCAAAGCTTTCACAAATAACTTTCTGCCTGTAATATCCATGCCGTCCTCCTTACCTTCTCTCTGCCGTCCGTTTCCTGCAGAAAGGATTATTGTAAAAAACTATAGCCCATCTTTTTCACAAATGCAATCCTATCCAAAGATAAATCAAGAATATTAAAATACATCAAGAACCTTTACCCTATCAATCCTACTGTTTTCAAAATAAAGATCCATCCGGTCAGGGTAAATGCCGCCAGAAGCGTCGTCATCACAATCACGCTCGCGGTGAGTACGCCGTCGTTGTCCATGTTCTTCGCCATGATGTAGCAGCTCGGCGTCGTCGGAGATGCCAGCATGATCAGAATTGCGATCATCTGCTCCCCGCGAAATCCCATCCATGCAGCAACCGGCAGAAAAATGAGCGGCTGGACGACCAGCTTGATCATGGATGCCGCAATCGTCGGGCGGATCTTCGCCAGTGCTTTTCTTCCCTCAAATCCCGCACCGATCGTGATGAGTGCCAGAGGCGTTGCCATCTGCGCCACGCTGTTCACCGTCTTATCCACTATCACCGGAAAATCGATGCCAAGAAGTCCCACGATCAGTCCGGCTAAAATTCCCAGGATGATCGGATTCTTTGCGATGTTGATGCAGGCAGCTTTTATCTTCTGCTTCGGATCCACCTCCCCGGAATGTGCCCCCTCAAACGTCAGGACAATCACTGAGAAAATGTTGTAGAGCGGCACTGCGCTCACGATCATGAGCGGTCCCATCGCCGAGCTTCCGTACATGTTCTGGATGAACGCCAGTCCCATCACCGCCGCACTGCTGCGAAACGACGCCTGCACAAAAGCTCCCCGCATGCTCTGATCTTTCAAAAACAGCTTCACACCGCCCCAGATGATCCAGAAGCACGCCGTGCTCACGAGCGCGCAGAACAGCACATACCGGATGTCAAAGACCGCCCGGATATCCACGCCGGAAATATCGCGGAACAGCATAAACGGCAGTGTCACCTTAAAGTTGAACCGGTTTGCCACCGTGACGAAATTGTCGTTTAACATCCCGATCTGTTTTAGGATATAACCGATCACCATGACTAAAAAGATCGGAAACGTTGCATCCACACTGTAAATAAAATTCTCCATCTCTACGCCATCCCGCCTATTTTACCCGCTCATACCGGTAAAAATAATACTCCAGATCAAAGTACGTCTGCTCCTCGCTGTCCGCCGTGATCTTCCACTCCGGTCTCTCATCCAGATTCGGGAAATACGCATCTGCATCGTACGCGTAGTCAATCTTCGTGATGTGTGCCACGTCGCACTCATCCAGAAGCTGCCTGTAGATCGTCTCTCCGCCGATCACATAGATATCCTCACTGTCGTATTTTTTTAATTCTTCATGAAGCTCATCCATGTCATGAACGACAACCGCACCCGGAACCTTATAGGTATGATCGTGTGTCAGCACGATATTGGTGCGGTTCTTAAGCGGAAGCCCGTTCGGAAAACTCTCCAACGTTTTTCTTCCCATGACCACCACCTTGCCGGTCGTCGTCTCACGGAAAAACTTCTGATCCGCCGGAATTCTCACCAGTAACTCATTTTTATTGCCGATTGCCCAATTTTGATCCACTGCTGCTATTAAATTCATTTTTTACGCCTTTCTGTTCGTGCTTATACCGCGATCGGGATATTTTTGATCTGCGGTCCCGTCACGTAATCCTCGATTGTGATGTCCTTTGTCGTGAACCGGTAAAAATCTTTGACGTCCGGGTTGAGGGTAAACTTCGGTGCCGGATGCTGCTCTCTCTCGATCAGTTCCCTGATAATCGGCACGTGCCGGTCATAAATATGCGCATCCGCGATCACATGTACCAGTTCCCCGACCTTCATATCGCATACCTGCGCCAGCATATGCGTCAGCACCGCATACTGGCAGACGTTCCAGTTGTTGGCGGCAAGCACATCCTGCGAACGCTGGTTTAGGATCGCGTTGAGCGTCAGCTTCTCATCTCCCGGCTGGTGCGTCACATTGAACGTCATACTGTATGCGCACGGATACAGATTCATCTCATGCAGATCCGCATGCACATAGATATTCGTCATGATGCGCCTGCTGAACGGATTGTTTTTCAGATCGTAGATCACACGGTCAACCTGATCCATCATGCCTTCCTTATACTGGTGCTTCACGCCGAGCTGGTAACCGTATGCTTTTCCGATGGAGCCGTCCGCATCCGCCCACTCATCCCAGACCGTGCTGTTTAAATCATGAATGTTATTGGACTTGCGCTGCCAGATCCAGAGCATCTCCTCGGTGCAGGTCTTGATCGCCGTCTTGCGGAGCGTGATCGCAGGGAACTCTTTTGAGAGATCATAACGGTTCACCACGCCAAATTTCTTGATCGTATAGGCGCTCGTCCCATCCTCCCAGTGCGGTCTTACTTTTTCCCCCTCCGTGCTGGTTCCGTTTTCCAGTATATCCTTACACATATCCACAAAAATCTTATCTGCGAGACTCATTCCGTTCCTCCCGTTTTTCTTCCATTCTATTCTGCTAATTCTTAATTGTACTCAATTTTCCGTGAAATGACAAGGTGCATTTCTGTTGCATTTTTCCCGCAAATGGGTTATATTATTTCTTGGAATTTTACTTTATTTTGCAGAAAATAAAGATCGAACACATAAAGGAGACAGATTATGAGTCAGGCTAAAGTAGACCGTTATAAAGAAGAAAAAAAGAACCGTAAGAAGACTATGGCAAAGGAGAAGCGTCTGCATCTGCTCGCCGTTGTCTGCGGCTGGGCGATTGTGATCGCACTCGCAGGCTGGGCCGGCGTATCCGGTTACCGCATCTATGAGAGCAAGAAGCCGGTCGAGACGATCTATGCAAATGTATCTCCCATCACCGACTACATCAATTCTTTGAGCACAGAAGAATAATAAAAAAGAACCCGGGCGTATTTTCCGCACCCGGGTATTTTTATGCCATCCTGCCATTTTTCTATGTACTCTCGGCTGTTTTCTGCTTGCTTCTGCTGTTTTTTCTACGTACTCCCAGCTATTTTCTGCGTGCTTCCGCTGTTTTTTCTGCGTGCTCCCGGCTGTTTTCTGCTTGCTTCTGCTGTTTTTTCTGCGTGCTCCCGGCTGTTTTCCCTGTACGATCTTCTACTCTCCCGTCTCTGCGGCGGAGAGTTCCGCCTTCGCCAGTGCATTCTCAATCGCGTTCAACAATACCACCGATGTATACTGATAATCCGCGCTGTAGGTAATTCCTTCCGTGGTCTGTTTTTCCACCACCTGATCCGCAATGTTTTCCAATGCCGGCTCCATCAGCGGATACATTGTCTCCACCGTCTCATCGAGATTGACCATGGAGACGGACTGAATCCGGTTTTCATCCACAATCACCTGCATATCCACCGCATGCTCTCCAAACTGGATCGATGACGTGTACACTCCCGCCACATACCTCATTGTCTCTACCGACTCTCCGTCCTCTTTTCCGGGCAGGAACATGAACAGCAGTAAAAAAATCAGCAGAATTCCAAGTCCCGCGAAAATCAGTGTATAAATCAGTTCTTTCATATGAAGAACCACGATCTTTGTCTTTGCACTCATCTTAAGCCTCCGCATACTGATTATTACATTATATGAACCGCCCCCCGCCACATGACAGTTTTGGTCATGAAAACGCCTTAAAATTATAAATTGTTCAAGTTTTTCAAAAAATATAAAAAAAGGCGTTGACAAATGCTCGTCTACGCTGTATGATATCAAATGTGTCCGGCAGACATAACCGACACAACAACTTATGCGCGAGTGGCTCAGTTGGTGGAGCACGACCTTGCCAAGGTCGGGGCCGCGGGTTCGAGTCCCGTCTCGCGCTCTCTTTTATCAAAAAAGGACATCCGTTGGATGTCCTTTTTTGATAAATCGAGTCCTGCCGGACTCGATCGTTCGAGGTCTCCGCTCCGGTCGTTGCCAAACAGCGTCCACCGGACGCTGGCAACGTCTCGCGCTCTGTTGGATGGTCTGTAGATTTTGTAAGGGATTTTGCATTTCCTTTTAAATCTTCGGAGATATTTTTCGCATTGTAAGCACTGCCGGACTCGATCGTTCGCGGTCTTCGCTCCAGTCGTTGGCTTCTTCATTTCACTTTAGTCGACACTCGGCAAGAGAACTTTAGATCTTTTGAGATATTTTTCGCATTGTAAACACCACAGAGCTCGATCGTTCGAGGTCTCCGCTCCGGTCGACTCAAAAAAGCATTAAGCTTTGGGTACATCCGAAAGCTGTCTGCGGATAGCTTTGTATTTTTCCGGGACTTTTTCCAGGGGCATATTCTGCGGCGCGTCGACAGTTCCTGCCGCCTCCGCCGTTTCATAGTACCAGCATTTGTAATCAAGTACATCCAGTGTGCGCTGCAGCGATGCCATCTGCTCCTGCAGCAGCTGCTTTTGCTTCTGAAATAGTTCGAGGCGTTGGTGGATCGTCTCATCTCCCCGAAGCGTCAGTTCCAAATATTCTTTTATGTCCTTGATCGGCATTCCGGCTTTTTTCATACATTCGATGATTTTCAGCCATTCATAATCCTGATCTTTGAACATCCGGATTCCGCCGGAAGAGCGTTCCACAAACGGCAGCAGCCCCTCCTTGTCATAATAGCGCAGGGTGGATGCCGGAACGCCTAATAATTTTGCCATCTCGCCAACCGTATAAAACATTGCTTTCCTCCGTAACTTAAAATTTATAAAAATTCTATTGACTTAAACTTAACTTCAAGCTGTATATATAATATTAGCTTCTATAAGCAGGTTATATTTTTTTCTGAAAAAAGTCAACAGGAGGATTCCATCATGAACAGACCTTATATTCTTTGCCATATGATGACCTCTCTGGATGGGAAAATCATGGGCGGTTACATGGAAACGCCGGAAGGCGGAGCAGCCGGCAGCGTGTTCTATGAGATTGCTTTCGGCAAAAACCCGTATTACCACCACCAGGGATGGCTGTCCGGCCGGGTGACAACCGACGACAATTTTACATTTTACGAGAAACCGGAACTGGATGAGAACGCCCCCGCTGTGCCGGAGGGCGACTTTATCCGAAAAGCCGATGTGCCGATGTATTACGTTTCCGTCGATCCATCCGGGAAGCTCGGCTGGAAAAGCAATCTTCTTCATTACGGAGACACCACCGCACATGTCATAGAAATTCTGACCGAAAAAGCCGGTAACGCCTACAAGGCATTTCTCCGCAAAATGGAGATTCCGTATATCATTGCAGGAACGGACAAGCTCGACCCTGCGCTCGCAATGGAAAAATTATATGAATCTTTTGATATCCGCACCCTGATGCTCGGCGGCGGCGGTGTGTTGAACTGGTCCTTTATCCAGGCGGGAATGTGCGATGAAATCAGTGTCGTGATTGCGGCTTCCGCAGATGGTTCCACCGACACACCCGCACTGTTTTCCGCCGGAAACGGCATCGCACTAAGCAAAGCCATCGGTTTCTCCCTCGTGAGCGCGGAAGTAAAAGACGGCGGAAGCGTATGGCTGCGCTATAAAACAAAATAGACTACAGGAGGATTTTTCAATGGAAAACGCAAAACTTCAATTAACACAGGAATGGGATAAAACATTTCCCAAAAGCGAAAATGTCACACACAGGAAAGTAACTTTTCATAACCGTTACGGAATCACACTCGCGGCAGATATGTATGTTCCCAAAAATGCAACGGGAAAGCTTGCGGCACTTGCAGTGGCAGGTCCTTTCGGCGCGGTGAAGGAGCAGGCGTCCGGTCTGTATGCACAGACGATGGCAGAACGCGGATTTCTCACCATCGCCTTCGATCCTTCCTACACCGGTGAGAGTGGCGGAGAACCGAGATATGTCGCTTCGCCTGATATCAACACCGAGGATTTCAGTGCCGCCGTGGATTTTCTCTCTGTGCAGGATAACGTCGACCCGGAGAAAATCGGCATTATCGGAATCTGCGGCTGGGGCGGAATGGCGCTCAATGCCGCTTCCATGGATACCCGCATCAAGGCGACTGTCACATCGACCATGTACGACATGAGCCGTGTAACCGCCAACGGTTATTTTGATTCTATGGATGAGAATCAGCGTTATCAGATGAAGGAGCAGTTGAATGCGCAGCGCACAATCGATTATAAAAACGGAAGCTATGCGCTTGCCGGCGGTTTACCGGACACTCTCCCGGCAGATGCTCCGTCTTTCATGAAAGATTACTTTGATTACTATAAGACAAAGAGAGGCTACCATGCGCGTTCGCTGAATTCCAACGGCGGCTGGAATATCACCTCTTCCCTATCCTTTGCCAATATGCCGATTCACTGCTATGCCGGTGAAATACGCAATGCCGTTTTGGTCATTCACGGAGAAAAGGCTCATTCCGCCTATTTCAGCAAGGATGCCTTTCAGAAGCTGAAGGGCGATAACAAGGAACTGCTGCTGATTCCGGGTGCTGTCCACACCGATCTGTATGACAATCCTGCAATCATACCGTTTGATAAAATCGAAACATTTTTTCACACTTATTTAGACTGACACTCTTTGAACATTTTTCTATAAAGCAAAAGCAGCAGAACGGGAAGACGGCCTCCCCGCTCGGCTGCTTCTTTTTAGATCAATGTTTTCTCTTTCCACGCACCCTGTTTGTAGCGGAACAATGCAAATACCGCTGTTACCGCCCATGTCAGTCCCGTCGTCAGCCAGATTCCCCACATTCCGATCAATGGAACCGCTGTCAGGCTGACCGCAAGAGCAACCCTTGCAATCACTTCCACCACGCCGTTCAGCAAGGCATACATGGAATCCCCGGCGCCATTTAGCATGTAGCGCAAAATCTGCACTCCTCCGAGAGCGATCAGAAACAGGCTTGTAATCCGGATTCCAACCGCAGCGATGGAAATGATTTCTTCGTTGGCGACAAAAATACTCATGATCGGATGTCCAAACACCCAGAACAAAGCCAGCAGCACAACGGAAACAACGGCGCTGATCTTCATGGCCGCAACTACGCCAAGCGAAATTCTGTCATATTTTCCGGCTCCCATATTCTGTCCGGTATAAGTTACGATTGCGGCTCCCAGCGCTGCAAAAATTTGCTGCACCAATCATTCAATCTGTGTCGTCGCTGTAAACGCCCCGATCACCGATTCTCCAAATCCGTTTACAATGCGCTGCAAAACAATGCTGGACACGTAGATCAGGGAGTATTGCAATCCCGTAGGAATTCCGACCTTCAGCGTTTTTGCAATAAGCTCCATCTTGATTTTCCGGAGGACAAATGCCTGCCGAAACTGCGGTACTTTTTGAAACGCATAAATGATACAGAGGACAGCCGCTATCGCTTCCGACAGAACCGTCGCCAGGGCCGCTCCCGCCACCCCTATCTTAAATACCACCACAAACAACAGATCCAATCCAATATTTAACAGGCTGCATAGAACCAGGAAAATCAACGGTGTCCTGGAATCCCCCAGCGCTCGTAATATCGAAAACGGTGTGTAATATGCGGAAACCGCCAGAAGTCCTCCCATAAAAATGTACATATACACCAGTGCATCCGGCATGATGGACTCCGGTGTATGAAGCAAAATCAGAATCGGCTTCGTTGCCGCCAATGCCAGAAGTGTCATTACAATCGATATGAAAAGACAGGCGTAACTGCCATTGGCGATAGATTCCGCTGTGCCCTTCTCATCCCTTGCCCCGAAGTATTGTGAGACCACAACTCCTGTTCCAATCGCTGCACCCATGCACATAGACATAAACAGCATGGAAAGCGCATTTGTTGCACCAATCGCAGAAAATGCCACATCGCCGACAAACCGTCCCACGATAATTCGATCCGCGAGCGTATACACCTGTTGAAACAGATTCCCAATCAAAATAGGAATTGAAAATTGAATCAGCAGCTTTAACGGGCTGCCTTTTGTCATATCTACTGTACGCATCCCTTAACCTCCTTATATAGTACCGTACTATTTTAAGACTATATATTCAAAATGAAACCTCCTGCTGCGATGCAGAAGGCTATTCCCCAAGCATTTCTCTGCGAAATGTGGAAACATATAAATCCATCAGCTGAATCAGCTCATCCTGCTGCTCTTCCGATAAAGCTTCCATCGCAAGCCTGTCAGCATGATGAATGTGCGGAATCAGTGTATCTGCATATTGCATTCCCTTTTCCGTCAAATGAATCGTTTTAATCCTTCTGTTCTCCGGCAGTTCCCTGAGTTCAATATAACCGCTCTTAAAAAAGGCCGTAATTACATTATTCACTGTCTGCTTCGGCAGCAGCGTCTTCTCACAAATCTGCTTTTGCGTGCAATTTTCCGTCTGCTGGATCGCATTCAAAATATAGAGGGAATTATAAGATATCCCCATTCTTCTGGCATAATCTTCGTAGATCATGCTGATGCTCTGCCATGCATTGCAGAAAGCTCTTGTCTTGCTTTCAACTGTCAATTTCTTTCTCCCTCCCATTAGTCCCTTTTCGGGACTATACTAACGTATGACTTTTTATCTGTCAATCTTCATTTCAATTTTTTGAAATTTTCTGTTGACAAATTGCTATTTGCGTTGTATGATATTAAATGTGTCTGGCAGAAACGTCTAGCACAACAATCTATGCGCGAGTGGCTCAGTTGGTGGAGCACGACCTTGCCAAGGTCGGGGTCGCGGGTTCGAGTCCCGTCTCGCGCTCTCTTTTATGTAAAGGACATCCGATGGATGTCCTTTTTTTGAATGCTGCCAGCACTCAAAGATTCGAGATCTACGCTCCGGTCGTTGCCAATCAGCGTCCACCAGACGCTGGCTTCTTCGTTTCACTTCGGTCGGCGCAAATCTGATGTCCACCGGACATCGTGTTTCTACGCTCCGCTCCGGTCGTTGCCAATCAGCGTCCACCGGACGCTGGCTTCTTCGTTTCACTTCGGTCGGCGCAAAACCGATGTCCACCGGACATCGTGCGCCGTCTCGCGCTCTCTTTTATGTAAGGGACATCCGATGGATGTCCTTTTTTGATATACATTTTTGATTTTGTCCGCCCTGCCGACTGGGCGGGTGATTGTTCAAGGTATTTACTCTTCTTCGTGCGGTAATTTCTACGCTCCGCTTGAAGCAATGACTTCGTCTCTCTGGTTCGGGTCTGGTGGCTTCTTTTTTCTCCTCCGGACCCGGGTTGTCACCTTTTCCGGGTCTGGCGGCTTCTTTTTTCTCCTCTAGACCCATTTCGTCACTTTTTTCGGGTCTGGCGGCTCCATTTTTCTCCTCCAGACCCACGATTCCGAAAAAAAGTGCCTTATTGGTTGACATAATTTCTCCTCGAGGGTCTCACTGCGGTATTTTTCTCTCCCAGACCCGCGATTCCATGGTTTTCGGGTCTGGCGACTTCTTTTTTCTCCTCCAGACCCGCGCGCCTTCAATTTTCTGATTCCTAACATATCCGAAACATTTGAGATCCTATGTCGCCGCCCGGGCGGTGCATCTGCTATTCCCGCAGCAAAAAAAGCCTAACCCCAGATCGTTTTTCCCGTTTCTATTGTTTGACACTTTCTCTTTCGCTTGCTAAAATGACTTGAGGCTATTTATCATCTGGATTTTTACCTACATTATTATATGAATTGTATTTCTATCAACTGAAAAGGAGACCTCCATCCATGAAACGTATATCCACGCTGACATTGTCCCTGTTACTCTGCATCTCTTTTGCAGGCTGCAGCTTTGCAGGTACCTCCGCTCCTGCCGCAGACACCGCAAGCTACGCTTCTGCCGAAGCCGGAACGGATGGCAGCGAATCTGCCCTCTCTGAAACTGAATCAAAAACAGACGACAATGAATCCCAAGACACAGCGAACGGAAACGCAACGAACGGAAACACAGCAAACGAAGACACAAAAAACGGAGACACAGCGAAAAAAGACGCGGCGAACGCAGAAGCCGGAGCCGAGGGCAAAGATGCATCGGGATCCGTAGCGGACACGGAAAAAATCTCCGGGACAGAGAGCCTGTCGACCGACGCCAAAACATCCAACGGTTATCTCATCGTGATCGACGCCGGTCATCAGCAAAAAGGCAATTCCGAGAAAGAGCCGATCGGCCCCGGTGCCTCAGAGACGAAGGCAAAAGTTGCCAGCGGCACACACGGATGTGTCAGCGGCTTAAATGAATATGAACTGACGCTCGCCGTCTCCTTAAAGCTGGAGGAGGAACTGAAACAGCGCGGCTATGAGGTTCTTATGGTGCGGACCACAAATGATGTCAATATCAGCAACAGCGAGCGCGCACAGATTGCAAACAACGCAAATGCCGATGCTTTTATCCGCATCCACGCAAACGGTTCAGAGAGTTCTTCCGCAAACGGCGCCATGACAATCTGCCAGACATCCGGCAACCCCTACAACGGCTCCCTGTATTCCCAGAGCAAAGCACTCGCTGCTGATGTTCTGGATGCGCTTGTCGCCGAGACCGGCTGCAAAAAGGAATATGTATGGGAAACTGATTCCATGAGCGGTATCAACTGGTGCTCCGTACCCGCGACGATCGTGGAAATGGGATACATGACCAATCCCGCAGAGGATGCCCTCATGGCTACCGATGATTACCAGTACAAAATCGCAGACGGTATCGCCAACGGACTGGACGATTACTTCTCCCTGACCAGATAATCTCTGCCGATATAAAAAAGAACTGCTGTCCCCGCGACAGCAGTTCTTTTTTATTCTTTTGATCCTGCATCCGGACCTAACATCCCCAGCTTAAAGTGCCTTCTGCAGAGTGCCACATAGCTGTCATTTGCGCCCAGCATAACCTGCGGCCCCGAGCGCACAATACCGTGCTCATTGTATCTCGTATTGCAGGTAGCTTTTCTGCCACACCAGCACACCGTCTTCAACTCCTGAATGACATCCGCAATCGCAATCAGACGTTCGCTCCCCGGGAAGAGCAGATTGCGGAAATCCGTCCGCAGTCCGTAACAGACCACAGGCACCCCCATAAAATCTACGATATCAGACAGAAAGTCCACCTGCTCCGGCGTTGCAAACTGCACCTCATCCACAATGATGCAGTCATATCCACGGATTTCTTCCTCTTTCATCTTCTGCAGTTCTTCCAGTAAAATGCACTCATGCTGCAAGCCGATTCTCGAATATACCGTTCGTTCTCCGTCTCTGGCATCGATTGCAGGTTTACATAACAATGCTTTTTGACCCACTTCTTCATAATTAAAATGCGTCATCAGCGCATTTGCCGTCTTTGAACTTCCCATTGCCCCGTAGTAATAATATAATTTTGCCATAAATTCACCCTTCGCCGCCAATCCGCAGCCCGCTTTCTGCATGTAACCATGCTCTCGTAAAACATAGTGCGCGCCTGCCACGCCATTTGCGCTTGCCGCGCCACTTGCGCCTGCCGCGTCATTTGCATCTGCCGCACCGATTGTGCCTGCCGCGCCACTTGCGCCTGATGCACCACTTACCCCTGTCCCAGCAGGCTGTCTGATGCGGTATGCAAAGCATTTTCTACCTCGCCGCGAGGTGCGCACCCCCGCGGAACGTTTTTGTGTAATGGAAACGACATTACCTCCTTACATAAAAAACGTCATAGCGCCACTTCTATCCATTATACCTGCCCATACCCACTTCGGCAAGTACGAACCTTTTTTCTTTCCCGCACACAAAATCTGCCCTCTTACGCTCCGGTTCCCCTCTCACTATCAAGCTTTTCCGCTCCCGCACACAAAATCTGCCCTCTTACACTCAGGTTCCCCTCTCACTATCAAGTTTTCCCTCTCCCGCACACAAACTTTCCCCCTCTCACACGCCGTGGCTTTTTCCGTCATGCACCGGGTTCTCCTTGCGTGTTTTCTCATTTTTCGCTATAATATCTTGTGCACGATTTACGAAAGGCATGGGATGATATATGAATAAAAAAGATATCTTGGAGTTAAAAAGACGTTTTAAAAAGGATGCCTGCACCTTCACCAGACTCTGCGGATGCTACGTCGACGCGGACCGCAACAAGGTCACAACCTTCGGGGAGACCTTCTTAAATCTGGAGGATGAGGAATTCTATAAATACCTGGAAATTGCAAAAAAAGTTATGTCCGGCACGATCGGCAACAACATTCTGGAACTGGAATTTCCGACCGCCGAGGAGGCACCCGGCGGAAGACAGCAGTTTTTGATGGGGCTGCGCGAGAGCGCCTTAAAAAATGACGATCTGATGGACACATTCTATGATCTTGTCATTGAGAATTACAGTTATGTCGGGAATTATCTGATTCTGGTCTTCCACGACGCTTACGATGTCATGACCAAGACCTCCGACAACAATAAGCTCGACGAGTCCGAGGAAGTCTACGAATACCTGCTGTGTGCAATCTGTCCGGTCACTCTGACCAAGCCGGGGCTTGGCTACCGCGAGGACGAGAACCGTATCGGGCCGCGCATCCGCGACTGGGTGGTCGGCGTTCCGGACACCGGTTTTGTCTTTCCGGCATTTACCGACCGCAGCAGCGATATTCACTCTGTGATGTTCTACACCAGAGATACCAAGACGCCGCATGCAGAATTCATGGAATCCGGCCTCGGCTGCGGCACCAAACTGACTGCCACCGAGAAAAAGCTGACGTTCCAGAGTATTGTCAAGGAAGTCATCGGTGAGGACGAGGACGAAAGTGACGCTGTCTTCGGAGATATTCAGGAAAATCTGAACAATATGATACCGGTCACAGAGGACGAGACGGTGGAACCGGAACCGGTTATCGTCACCGCAACCGCCATCGCAGATGTCCTTGCGGAAAGCGGCGTTACCGAAGAACAGGCCGCCGTCATCGAAAAGACCTACGAAAATGTATTTGGCGAGGAACTTCCGGAAGCCGGTCAACTGGTCGACCCGAAGCTCGTGGAAGCCAACGGAAAGCGCAAAGAAAAGCTGGAACTGGTAAAACAGGTCGAAAACTTAAAACAGCAGCTGGAGGAGACGCGCTCCGTGCCGGTTTCGGAGGAAGATGCCGACGGCGAGGACGTCCCGGCGGTCAAAACCTATGATGTCATTCTCCGCGTCAAACCGGAAAAGGTCGGACAGATTCACTCCCAGGTCATCGACGGTCAGAAATGTCTGGTCATTCCGATGGATGAGGATGAGCACGCCGCCGTCAACGGCGTCAACACTACCGTATAATACTGATCGATGGGATCGATGACGTATGGAATATGTTCCATCACGTTTGGAATATGTTCCATACCGGCAGGAGCCGGCAGTGACGGCATTCATGCCACCGTATTCTATTTTGCATAAAACCCGTCATGAAATGATTTAGCTTCTCATTTCATGACGGGTTTTTCATAACAATCCTGTTTCAAACAAACGACAGCGTTTATTGCGCCAGCCGCTCTCTGATATACTGCTCCATCTCGTCTTTCGGTATGCCGAGTGTGAGCGAGAGTTCACTGTAGAGTTCGTTCTCCGCCGTCCGCATATAGCGCTCATCCAGCGCCGTGATCTTTTTCCCCTGTGCCGTGCGCTCCTGTTTTCTGATATATAGTGTCTTCACAATGCTGACCCACGCACGGTAGTCGCAGGTGTTCATCGCCTCTTTGTATTTCGCCTCTCTCTGTTTGTCATCCGGCACCCAGAGCTGCTCGATCTTGGGCATATCCTCAATCAGCTGATCCGCTTCCTCCCTGGAAATCACTTTGCGCATCGTAATCTTCTGGTTGTCCGTCGGTGCATAGATCCTTCCACTGCCATCGCCAACCGGGGCAAGAACATAATACAAACGGTCTTTATCCGCCCCGGAAATGTCAATGTGGGTAATATCCTCAATCCGGCATACACCCTTCACTCCATACACAATATACTCACCGATCTCAAACATCTTCCCCGATTCTCCTTTCATCACAGTTTTAAAGCATCCATTTCTATTTTAACACGAAAAATCCTGATTTAATCAGTGTTTTCCGCTTTTTTCCAATTTTCGTGACTATTGCCAGAAAACAGGCGGTGCATGATTGTACATATTTGCCAAAATATGAAGCAAAAAAGACTCCTGCCACAGAATTTTCGCGCCCGGCGCAGCCATGCGGCATATTTCCCATTCGCACGGGCGCGCAGCCTCGCAGCGCATTTTTGTGTAACAGGGACGAATTTTCCCATTACAAAAAGCGCCCCGCAATGCGGGACGCTCTCGTGTGCACAGCTCAAATGGGTAAAATTTGCTGTGTCTGGGACTGCGGCAGGGAAACCACAGCCTCTTGGTATATTAAATTAGGGAAAGGAATTATCAATGTTGTACTATCTCTGTACACGTCCGGAAGCATCGCCGCCAGCCAGTTTCTTGACTTCGTCAACGCTTACCATGTTGAAGTCGCCCTCAACAGAATGCTTTAAGCAGCTTGCTGCTACTGCGAACTCGATCGTAGACTGCGGATCGTAGTCGTTTAAGCAAGCGTAGATCAGTCCGCCGCCGAAGGAATCGCCGCCGCCGACACGGTCAACGATATGCATTAAGTACTCCTTGGAGAAGTAACTCTGTCCATCCTCGTAAAGCATTGCTGCCCAACGGTTATCGTTTGCGGAGATAGAAGTTCTTAATGTGATTGCAACCTTCTTGAATCCGAAACGGTCTGTTAACTTCTGTGCAACCTCTTTGTAGCCTTCCTTGTTCAGCTCGCCTGCGGTAACCTCTGTACCCTCAGACTTGATGCCGAATACGTCGTTTGCATCTTCCTCGTTGGAGATACATACGTCAACATACTTGCAAAGCTCGCCCATTACCTGTCCGGCTTTCTCCTTGGACCACAGTTTGTTGCGGTAGTTTAAGTCGCAGCTTACGGTGATACCCTTAGCCTTTGCAGCCTTGCATGCCTCTAAGCAGATTGCTGCAACGTTGTCGCCAAGTGCAGGAGTGATTCCTGTGAAGTGGAACCAGTCAGCACCGTCAAAAATCTTATCCCAGTCAAAATCAGCAGTCGTTGCTGTTGCAATGGAAGAACCTGCGCGGTCATAGATAACCTTGGACGGTCTCTGGCTTGCACCCTTCTCAAGGAAGTAGATACCTACACGGTCACCGCCGCGAACGATATCGGAAGTGTCTACGCCGTACTGTCTTAACGCATTCACACCAGCCTGTCCGATCTCATGAGCCGGAAGCTTTGTAACAAAGCTTGCATCCATTCCGTAGTTTGCAAGAGATACTGCAACGTTTGCCTCACCGCCGCCGTAAGTAGCGCCGTAGGTACCAGCCTGTACAAAACGATAGTATCCTTCCGGTGCAAGACGAAGCATAATCTCACCAAATGTAACGACTTTCTTTGCCATTATTGAATCCTCCTAAATTTATGTTTCACTATGTGAAACCGTGTTTCATTTTCTATAATAAAATTATAACATCTAATACCAGAATGTCAAATATGTTTTTATTTAAGTCCAAAAAAATTCCAAATTATTTCCGATTTTCACTTTTCTATTTTAACAGGATGATATATAATAAAAGCAGATTGGTTCACATTGCAGAACTATGTTTCGCAATGTGGAACATACATATCGTATCCATAGACACAGTGTGCAGCATTTTCTCATAAAAGATTCTTTTTGAGATGCCGCGACGTGTCGGAATTTTTACTTTCTTATTTATTCTTACATCATCAGGAGGAGATTATTTATGGACCGTAAATACGATGTCATCACTTTGGGGGAGATTTTACTCCGGCTTTCCACGCCGATCAACGGACGTCTTGCACAGGGTGATACGCTGATGAAGCACCTCGGCGGCGCTGAGCTCAATATTGCTTCCGAGATCGGACAGCTCGGACTTAAGACGGCAATTATTTCAAAGATTCCTAACAATCTGCTGGCAGCTTTCATCAAGAACCAGCTCAACGCTTCCCGCGTCAGCGAGAATTACCTGATCGAGGATCACTCGGACGACAGCCGCGTCGGCATCTACTACTATGAGTACGGCTCCTACCCGAGAAAGCCACGTGTGGTCTATGACAGAAAGCATTCATCCATCAACAATATTGACATCAAGGACGTTCCGGCTACCATGTTCTACAACACCAGACTGTTCCATACCAGCGGTATCACCTTAGGACTCGGCGGCAACGCGCAGAAGTTTGCGATCGAATGTATCCGCAAGTTCAAGGAGAACGGCACCCTGATCTCCTTCGACGTCAACTACCGTGCGAACCTCTGGAGCGGCGAGGAGGCAAGAAAATGCATCGAATCCATCCTTCCGTATGTCGATATCTTTTTCTGCTCCGCCGACACCGCCCGGCTGACCTTCGGCAAGACCGGCACGATTGAAGAGATCCAGAAGTCCTTCTGTGAAGAATATCCGATCTCCGTGGTTGCCTCGACTGAGCGTACCGTCATCACTCCGAAGAAGCACGACTTTACCTCCATCATCTACTCTGCGAAGGAAGACCGCTACTACAGCGAATCTCCTTACAACAGCATCGATGTGGTCGACCGGATCGGAAGCGGTGACGCCTATGTCTCCGGCGCCCTCTACGGTTACCTGAGACATCACGACTGCCAGAAAATGTTGGAGTACGGCAACGCCATGGCAGCCATCAAGCACAGCGTCATCGGTGATATGGTCTTTACCGATCTCGAGGAAATCGACGGCATCATCGCACAGCACAAGGATACCTCCGGATTCCAGCCTGAGATGAACCGATAAGTATCATTTTCCTGCGAAGAATGAAGTGTGCGCCTGCCGCACACTTGCGCGGCCGATAAAAAAATGACGGCGGCAGTCCCGCGGATATTCTCCGCGGGACTGCCGCCGTTTTTATTCTGAATCTTCTCTATGGTTCCGCCGCCGGCTCTATGGTTTCGCCGCCGGCTCCTTTCATCAGAGCCGGCTCTTTTCCGGAATCACGATCTTTTTCTCTTCTGTCGAAGGAGAATGTTCCTCATCCACCTCCGGAGCATTTCCGGTGCGGTGTCTCTTCACATTTTCGCAACCAGTGCATCCGGCACGGTGATGTGATCCAGATGCCAGATCTCATCCACATACTCCTGAATTGTGCGGTCGGAAGAGAATTTGCCTGCGTGGGCCGTATTTAAAATAGCGCTCTTCGCCCATGCCTGCTTATCCTGATAGTACTCCACAATCCGCTTCTGCGCATCCACATAGGAACGGAAATCCTTGAGGATAAAATACGTGTCTGCATACTGCGTGCACTGCGTGTTGAGCAGTGAATTGTAGAGATCGCGGAACAACCCCGGATCGTTCGGCGAAAATGTGCCGTCCACAAGCTGATTTACCACCTTGCGGATACCCTCGTCGCTGTTGTAGATCTGCATCGGATCATAATCGCGGTTGCGCTCATGCGCAATGACTTCCTCGGAGCTCATGCCGAAAATGAAAATATTCTCCATTCCGACTTCCTCTGCCATCTCCACGTTCGCGCCGTCCATGGTACCGAGTGTCAGCGCACCGTTTAACATGAACTTCATATTGCCGGTACCGGATGCCTCCTTGCTGGCAGTCGAAATCTGCTCGCTGACATCCGCCGCTGCGAAGATCCACTCCGCATTGGACACGCGGTAATCCTCGATGAATACGACCTTGATCTTTCCTTTAATGTCCGCATCGTTGTTGATGACGTCCGCCACACTGTTGATGAGCTTGATCGTAAGCTTGGCGTTCCGATAGCCTGCCGCCGCTTTCGCGCCGAAAATAAAGGTTCTCGGGTAGAAATCCATCTGCGGATTTGCCTTTAACTCATTGTATAGGTACATCACATGCAGAATATTCAAGAACTGTCTCTTATACTCATGCAGACGCTTTACCTGCACATCGAAAATGGAATCCGGATCGACTTCGATGCCGTTATGCTCCTTGATATACTCTGCCAGGCGCACTTTGTTCCTGCGCTTGATCTCCATGAACTCCTTCTGGGCTTTTGCGTCCGATGCATACGGAACCAGACGTGCAAGCTGCATCAGCTCTGTGATCCAGCCGTCGCCGATATGCTTTGTCACCCAGTCGGCAAGCAGCGGATTGCCGTGCATCAGAAAACGTCTCTGCGTGATGCCGTTGGTCTTGTTGTTGAACTTCTCCGGGAACATCTCATAAAAATCATGAAGCTGCTCGTTCTTTAAGATCTCCGTGTGCAGTCTTGCCACACCGTTGACGGAATAACCGGCTGCAATGGCGAGATGCGCCATCTTCACCTGACCGTCATAAAGGATTGCCATGCGGGCAACCTTGCCGTCATCCCCCGGGTAGCGTTCCTGGATCTGCAGTACAAAACGGCGGTTGATCTCATCCACGATCTGGTAGATTCTCGGAAGCAGCCGCTGAAAAATCTCAATCGGCCATTTTTCCAGTGCTTCCGCCATGATCGTATGGTTGGTGTAGGCACAGGTCTTCGTGGTAATCTCCCACGCCTCGTCCCAGCCGAGACCTTCCTCATCCACAAGAATACGCATCAGCTCTGCCACCGTCACCGTCGGGTGTGTGTCGTTCAACTGGAACGTCACCTTCTCCGGCAGTCTGCGGATGTCATCATGATTCTTCTTGTAACGCGCCAGCGCACGCTGTACACTCGCGGATACGAAGAAATACTGCTGCTTTAAGCGGAGCTCCTTGCCCGCAACATGATTGTCGTTCGGGTAAAGCACTTCCACCAGATTTCTTGCAAGATTCTGCTGCTCGACCGCCTTCTGATAATCTCCCTTATCAAATGAATCCAGCTCAAAATAATCCTTTGCCGCCGCATCCCAGATCATTAACGTATTGACCACATTGTTGCCGTATCCGACCACCGGCATGTCATACGGGATCGCCAGCACCGACTGATAATCCTCCTGCACAAAACGCAGGCTTCCATCCTCCCTGCTCTCCGTGCGTACATGTCCGCCAAACTTGATCTCGTAAGTGTACTCCGGTCTGTGCAGTTCAAACGGATAACCATTTTTCAGCCAGTTGTCAGGCACTTCGACCTGAAAGCCGTCCTGAATCTTCTGCTTGAACATACCGTAGCGATAACGGATCCCGCAGCCGTAAGCCGCGTATCCGAGTGTGGAGAGGGAATCCATAAAGCAGGCAGCCAGTCTTCCCAGACCACCGTTGCCGAGTGCCGGATCCGGCTCCTGATCTTCGATCACATCGAGATTCAGGCCGATCTCATCCAGCGCTTCCCTCACTTCTTTATATTCCTTCAGATTGATCAGATTATTGCCGAGCGCGCGTCCCATCAGAAATTCCATCGACATGTAGTACACGATCTTTGGATCTTCCTTGTCAAATACCTGCTGTGTTGCAAGCCATCTGTCATTGATGACATCCTTGACCGCGAAGGAGACCGCCTGGAAAATTTCCTGCTGATCCGCCTCCTCCAATGTCTTGCGGTATAAATTCTTCAGATTGTCGCGCACACTCTGAATAAAGGCTTTCTTGTCAAAAACACCTGATTTCATCTAGTTTCCTCCTTTTTTCACTCCCAGAAGAACATGTTCGCCGTTAATATTCCATTCCTTGCTGTAAACTTCCGGCTCATCCGCAAATGCTCCGGCTGCATCCGCCACGACATTCACGCCGAGAACGTCCGATTTAATTGTATCACCATACTGCTCAAAAATACCAGATACTTTTTCATCTGACTTGTGATAGATCGTGATCTGATCCATCACCTCGAATCCGGCTTCCTTACGCATGGTCTGGATCTTGCTGATGATCTCACGCACAAAGCCCTCCTCAATAAGTTCCGGTGTCAGGTTCGTATCGAGCACCACTGTCACGGTGTTATCTCCCTCGGTCACATAACCTTCCATCTGCGTCATGGTGATCAGGAGATCCTCCTCTGCCAGCTTGACAGACTCGTCAACGGACGGAAGTGCAAGCACGCCGTTTGCCTTTAATTCTGCCATCGCCGCATTGCCGTCAAGCGCTGCGAGTGCTTTCTGGATCTGTCCTAAGAACTTGCCGTACTTCGGTCCGACGGTGCGCAGCTGCGGCTTGAACGTGTAGCTTGTGTAAGCGCTCACGTCGTCTGTAAATGTCACTTTTTTCACATTCAGCTCATCCTCGATGATCTCCACGAAGAACTCCGGCAGTGCAGACGGAGCTTTTACGAACATGTTTCCGATCGGCTGACGGTTCTTGATGTTCGCGGAATTACGGCATGCACGGCCCATGACAACGATCTTTAAGACCTCATCCATATTTTTCTCAAGCTCTGCATCGATGTACACCTCGTTTGCCACCGGGAAATCGCACAGATGAATGCTCTCCGGAGCCGTCTGATCCACGGAGCGCACCAGATTCTGATAGATATCCTCTGTCATAAACGGAATCATCGGCGCCGCACACTTGCAGATCGTCACAAGCGCTGTGTAGAGTGTCATGTACGCGTTGATCTTATCCTGCTCCATGCCCTTTGCCCAGAAACGCTCACGGCTTCTTCTGACATACCAGTTGCTCATGTCATCGACGAAATCATCCAGCGCTCTTGCAGCCTCCGGAATGCGGTAATTGGAAAGGTTGTTATCCACTTCCTTAATCACCGTATTCAGCTTGGAGAGCAGCCATTTGTCCATCACGGAAAGCTTCTCATAGGCAAGCACATATTTTGATGCATCAAAATTGTCAATGTTCGCATACAGCACGAAAAACGCGTAGGTATTCCAGAGCGTACCCATGAACTTGCGCTGTCCCTCCTGCACGAGTTTGCCGTTAAACCGCTTCGGAATCCACGGCGCACTGCTCGTGTAGAAATACCAGCGGATCGCGTCTGCACCGTAGGCAGAGAGCGCCTCAAACGGGTCTACCGCATTTCCTTTGGATTTGCTCATCTTCTGTCCGTTCTCGTCCTGCACATGTCCCATGACGATAACATTCTCAAACGGAGCCTTGTTAAATAACAGTGTACTCTCCGCCATCAGGGAATAGAACCATCCACGGGTCTGATCCACACCCTCGGAAATGAATTTGGCAGGGAACTGCTGCGCAAACAGATCCTGATTCTCGAACGGATAGTGATGCTGTGCAAACGGCATCGCACCGGAATCAAACCAGCAGTCGATAACTTCCGGCACACGCTTCATGGTCTTGCCGCAGTCCGGGCAGGTAAAGGTCACTTCATCGATATACGGACGATGAAGTTCTACCTCCGCAGCCTTCGGATCGCCGCTTTTCTCTGCAAGCTCCGCGCGGCTGCCGATGGACTCCTGATGTCCGCAGCCCTCGCACTCCCAGATATTTAACGGAGTTCCCCAGTAACGGTTACGGGAAATACCCCAGTCCTGAATATTCTCAAGCCAGTCGCCGAAACGTCCTTTTCCGATGGATTCCGGAATCCAGTTGACCGTATTGTTGTTGCGGATCATATCGTCCTTCACAGCGGTCATCTTGATGAACCAGGACTCTCTCGCATAGTAGATGAGCGGGGTATCGCATCTCCAGCAGTGCGGATACTCATGCTCGAACTTCGGCGCGTCGAAAAGCTTGCCCTGTGCCTCCAGATCCTTCAACACCTCCGGGTCTGCTTTTTTCACGAAAATGCCGGCATACGGTGTCTCCTTGGTCAGTTCACCCTTTCCGTCTACAAACTGCACGAACGGCAGGTCATATTTTCTGCCGACATTCGCATCGTCCTCACCGAATGCAGGAGCGATGTGAACGATTCCGGTACCGTCTGACATCGTAACGTAGGTGTCGCAGGTCACGAAAAATCCCTTCTTGTGCTGTCTGTCCGCCACTTCTTTTGCGCAGGCGTACAGCGGCTCATACTCCTTGTGCTCCAGCTCGCTTCCCTTATAGGTCTCAAGCACCTCATAAGCCTTTACCTCCGGCGTATCCGGCTCACCGTCCTTGCCCTTTTCGGCTGGTGTTCCAAGCCGTCCGAGCACCTTATCGAGCAGTGCCTCCGCCATATAATAGGTATAACCGTCGGCTGCCTTTACCTTGCAGCAGGTATCCTCCGGGTTCACGCAGAGTGCCACGTTTGACGGAAGTGTCCACGGCGTCGTGGTCCATGCGAGGAAGTAGGCATCCTCCCCGACAACCTTGAAACGAACCACAGCGGAACGCTCCTTGACCGTCTTATATCCCTGCGCCACTTCCTGTGAGGAAAGCGGAGTTCCACAGCGCGGGCAGTACGGAACAATCTTAAAGCCCTTGTACAAAAGCTTCTTGTCCCAGATCTGCTTTAACGCCCACCACTCGGACTCGATGAAATTGTTGTCATAGGTAATATATGGGTTCTCCATATCCGCCCAGAAACCGACGATGTCGGAGAAATCCTCCCACATGCCCTTGTACTCCCACACGGATTCCTTACATTTTTTGATGAACGGTTCGATTCCGTACTCCTCAATCTGTTCCTTGCCGTTTAAGCCGAGCATCTTCTCCACACCAAGCTCTACCGGCAGTCCGTGCGTATCCCAACCGGCTTTACGCGGCACATATTTTCCCTTCATCGCCTGAAATCTCGGGATCATATCCTTAATCGTACGCGTCTCCACATGACCGATATGCGGCTTGCCGTTGGCCGTCGGCGGTCCGTCATAGAAAGTGTAAGTCTCGCCCTGCTTGCGCTGCTCCATACTCTTCTTGAAGATGTCGTTGTCTTTCCAGAACTCTCTTACCTGCTTTTCTCTGTCCACAAAATTCAGGTTCGTGTCTACTTTGTTATACATTTTTTCCTCCAAAATAAAACATTTAAGGCTCCCGTCCTGTAAATAGGACGAGAGCCTTCATCGTTATACCACCTAATTACATTGTACACAAACTTCTCCCCGCACAGAAACCCTGGATGTGCTTCCGCAGCGTGTGAAATCTCATCCGGAGAATATCTGGATACCCGTTCCCTTTAACGCAGGAAAAGCGTCAGCGCCTACCGTGCTGCCTTCCTGTCTGACACAGACTCTGCTGTGCCACGTCTACGGCTGCATTTCGGGCTGCGGCTTGGAAGGGATCTTCGTCTGCGGCTTACTCGCACCGGCTCGCACCGCCCCGGCTCGCTTTGCCTTTCATCCACAGCTTACTGTCTTCGTCACTGCCTTTGTCAACTATGTGTAAGTATAAGCCTTACAAGCCCGCATTGTCAAGGTCTGAAATGCCGTTTCCCGTCTCATCCGGCGCGCCCTTTCGTGCACCGTCTGTGCTATCTCCACTTTGCAATCGTCGAAAAAAAGCGCTCCTTGATCTGGTCGATCAAAATGACTGCTTTGCCGTCCGAACCGGTAAACGGGACAAAGCCTCCCGCCATCGCAGCGTGCCCGCCGCCGTTTCCGATCCCCTGCAGCGCCTCCGCCGTGATCTTGCCGGCATCGAGAGAAGTTTTTTCACTCCGGACGGACAGCTTGATGCCGTCCCCTCTCCTTGAGTACACCACAGAAAAAGAGACCTCCACCAACGCCAGCATAAAGTCCGAGACGCTGGCGATCAGCGCCTCCGGGCAGTCTTCCCCCGTATCGGCAAAGCTGATGTTATCGTACACCTCAATGCTCGAAATCGCCTTGGAATACGCCACCAGATCCTCAAAGCACAGATTGCTGTTCTCCAGCGTGTGTATCTCCTCATAATCACAGTCATCGTACATCCGGTAGAGCATCTCAATATCAAGCTTTGACACCCCCCGCGAAAGATTATGCGTATCGATGCGGATACCGTATGTCAGCGCCGTTGCAATCTTTTTATCCATTGCGATGTTATTTTCCATAAAATACTGCGCGATCATTGTGGCGCACGCCCCGACTTCGGGGCGGATGTCCTGAAAACGGTAACGGCACTTATCATTGTAAGGATGATGGTCGATGCAGATGATCTCATCCCCTGTGATGTTGATGATATTGGAATTGCCCTTCTGGGAATCCACCAGTATCACTTCGTCCTCATCCGTCAGCACCTCGGTCAGATCCTCCACATTCAACAGTTCAATGTCGAGAATCTCGCACAGCCGGCCGGTACCGTACCGGTCGATCTTGCCCTTATAGCAGATGCTCGCCTCAATGCCTCTCGTTGCAAGCAGCCGCTTCAGACCGTATGCGCTTGCAATCGCATCTGGATCCGGGAAATTGTGGGTCTGTATATAGACGTGCTGTCTGTTGATCTGCTGTAGTAATTCTTCAAACTTTGTCATGCTTTCTCTCTCCTGCATGCGGATGCCGGTTCACATGGTTGGAACGCTGGTTCTCTGCTCTCTGAGTGCCCGGCACTGGTGTGGCTTCATATCGTTACGGTTCTCTACTCTCTGGCTGCCCGGCGCTGCCGGCTCACATGATTCCAGTGTGCTATCCGTTCTGAGTGCTGGGCTCTGGTGTGGCTTCACATGATTACGATTCTCTGCTCTCTGCCCGACGCTGGCGTGGCTCACATGATTCCAGTGCTATCCGTTCTGAGTGCCGGGCTCTGGTGTGGCTTCACATGATTACGATTCTCTACTCTCTGGCTGACCGGCGCTGGTGTGGCTCACATGGTCCCGGCACTCTGCATTTTGCTCGCCGATGAAATGTCAAAGTTTTTTAAGTCTGCAAAGGTTTTCAGTTCCGGCACCGGCTCCGCAATCTCTCCGAATCCGTATGCTGCGTGGATAAACCCGACTCCCGCCGCCCTGCTCGCGTCATAATCTCCCTGAATGTCTCCGACATAGACCGCCTCATCCAGCCCGTTCCGCTCTACGACCAGCCGGATATTTTCTCCCTTCTGCCGCAGGTTATTGCCGTAACACTCAATATCCTCCACCAGTTCCCACAGATCGTAGTGGTCAAGGAATGCCTCGATATATCCCTTCTGGCAGTTGCTGACAATCGAAAGATGAAAACCGTCCTGCTTCAACGCCGCTAGCGTCTGCGGCACCTGATCATAGAGTATGCCCCCATGCTCCCGCAGATAATCATTTTCCACTTGGCAGCATTCCTTTAAGAGCATTTTTCGCTTTTCTCCAGGGAATTCCTCAAAGAGAATATCGGCGATTGCGTCCATCGTTTTCCCCATCACACCCTGAATATCCTGCGTTGTCAATTCTTTTTCCCTGACCCCGCACCGTCGAATTGCGACATTCCAGGACTTCGCCACATTCTCTGCGGAATCCCACAGGGTTCCGTCCATGTCAAATATGATTCCACGTTTCATGACATCATCTCCCGTTCTATCTCTTTTGCCTAGGCTTCCCCGGAAAGTCCATACAGCCTTGTGTATTTTTTCTTCATGTAGCGCACGAGCGGCTGCGCGGACACTTCTTTTCCGCACACTGCCGTGATCACCTCTTTCGGTGTCCGCGTGCTTCCGTACCAGTGAATCTTCTCATTGAGCCATTTTGTGATCTCACTGATTCTGCCCTCTGCCAGAATCTCATCCACGGAACCGAGTTCCTCTTCCATCTTCTCCAGATACATGCCGTCATAGATGCTGCCCAACAGATAGGACGGGAAATACCCAAACGAACCGTCTGACCAGTGCATATCCTGTAAGATGCCCTCAGCGTCATTTTCCGGAGTGATATGCAAGTATTCCTGCATTTTCTGATTCCAGAGTTCCGGAAGCTTTTCCACCGGCACATGATTGCGGAAAATCTCTTTTTCCATCTCATAGCGCAGTATAATATGGAAGCAATACGTTACCTCATCCGCCTCAGTGCGCACCATACTGTTCTCCACGCGGTTGACTTCACGCTCAAACTCTTCGAGCGTCACATTCTTAAACTGCGGAAGCAATTCCCCCAGTTTTCCATAGATCGGCTTCCAGAAATTGATATTTCTTCCGAGAATATTCTCATAAAAGCGCGACTGGCTCTCATGCACGCCCATATAACCGCAGCTTCCCGCCACCGTATTGTCGTATTCCGGGTTGACATTCTGCTCAAAAATACCATGTCCGCCCTCATGAATTGCAGAAAACATGGCGCTGAGCGGCTCCGTCTCATAATAATGGTTCGTCACGCGCACATCCTTGGAGGAAAAATTCATCGTAAACGGATGCTCCGTCTCCCCCACTGCTCCCGCATCCCTTCGGAATCCGATGTAATCAAGCAGCATCCACTGCACCTTGCGCTGTGCATCCGGATCGGCATAGGCATGGAACGCCGGATTTTCCGGCAATTTCTTTGCGGTAATCTGCTCCACTAACGGAACCAGTTCCGACTTTAATTCCTCAAACAGCCGGTCGATCGTCGCCTGATCCATTCCTTCCTCATACTGATCCAGAAGCGCATCATACACATCTTTTCCCGGATCCGTATAACCGGTCATCTGTTCAGTCATCTCAATCATTTTCTGTAAGTGCGGTGCAAAAATAGAAAAGTCCGATGCATTCTTTGCCTCTTCCCATGCATTGCCGGATTCCGCCTGCGCCCGCACAAATGTCTCATATAAATCCGCCGGTATTCTTTTGTTGCGGTCGTAATCACGCTTCATGCGTTTTACAATGAATTTCCAAGTCTCATCTAACGCATCATATTCCGCAGGCTGTGCCAGTTTCTCCAGAAATTCTCCCAGTTTTTCCGATGTCCCCATCTCAAAGCTCTTCGTGGAAAAATATGTCAACGCATCCACATGCGCCGCCTGCCCAAGCTTCGGCACTGTCGTCTGCATATCCCACTGCAATAATCCTGTCACATGATCATACTGATTCATCTCTTTTAAATATTCTTTAAATTCTTCTAATAATGTGCTCATCTTATCTCCTGATTTCTTCTTTATTCCGCCGGCAAACCGTCAATGATTTATCCCGGATTCCAGCTGATTTTTGTACAGTTACCTGCTCTTTGACACATATCCTTACATATGCGGGGCTTGTCCTGCGAACCTGCCAGCACTCATTTTGTCATGCTAATTTTGAACTCCGGCCAAAGTCCGTAAACAGCTGCTTTCTGCGCATCCACATCTCGGCGATACTCTTCTGCGCATCCACGTTTCGGCGATGCTCTTCTGCACATCCGATCTTCCATGGAACTTCCGGGAGGCATCCGCTAGGATTCATTTTCCCTTGTTTCCGCACTGCTTTCTGCGCATCCAATGTTCCGTGGAACTTCCGGGAGGCATCTGTCAGCATTCATTTTATCATATCTTACATAGACTGTCACGAAATATGTCGGGGGACGAAAGGCCAGGGGAGATGAGGTTGGCAGGGATGGAGACCTGATAAAATTCTGAACCTCACGGGTCTGGGAGCATATTTTTCTCTCTCCAAGCCCGTTTTTCTTCCTTGGGCGGGTCTGGAAGCGTATTTTTTTGTCCCTAGACCCGTTTTCCGGGCCTGACTGTCCATAATAGTTGACATAATTTTCATTCCCCGGGTCTAGCTGCTTATTTTTCCATCTCCAGACCCCTTTTTCTTCCTTGGGCGGGTCTGGAAGCGTATTTTTTCTCCCTAGACCCTTTTTCTGGACTTGACTCCCCAAAATGGTTGACATAATTTTCATTCCCCGGGTCTAGCTGCTTATTTTTTCTCTCCAGACCCGTTTTACGTCCTTGGGCGGGTCTGGGAGTATATTTTTCTTTCCCTAGACCCTTTTTCCGGACTTGACTACTCAAAATGATTGACATAATTTTCATTTCCCGGGTCTAGCTGCTTATTTTCACATCTCCAGACCCGCTTTTCGTCCTTTTTCGGGTCTGGGAGCGTATTTTTCTTTCCCTAGACCCGGCGCCACACAAAAACAACTCAAATAAGTTGACATAATTCCGTCTCATGGGCCTGAGCGCATCTTTTCTCCACTCCAGACCCGCAAAACATCTTTAGCACTGTTTCCAAAACACATCCCGCAAAAATATAGCTTTCTTCTAATATTATAGCTTCCTTCTAATCCGCAAAAATGATACGATAAGAGCACAACCCATCGATTTTTCTGACATTTAGCACAGGTCTGCTGCACTACCACGCCGGCAGACAGAAAGGCGGTTCCATTGAAACATTTTCTCCGATTGACAGACTATACCAAAGCTGACATTTACGAAATCTTCCATATCACCGATGAGATCCTGGAGGGACACTATCAGAATCTGCTGCAGGGCAAAAGTGTCGTTTTATTTTTTCCGGAATCCAGCATCCGCACAAGGGTCACGTTCGAGAAGGGCATCGCGCTTTTGGGCGGTCAGCCGATTTTGTTTCCAAGTTCCGCTCTCGACAAAAAGGAAGATTTGCGGGACGTTGTCGGCTACCTCAACAGCTGGGCCGATCTGCTTGTCGTCCGCCATCGGAATATGGCAGTTTTGGAAAAAATTGCCGCATCTGCGTCCGTACCTGTCATCAATGCGCTGACCGACGCAAATCATCCCTGTGAAATGGCTGCGGATCTGTATGCGCTTTCAAAAATACGGAATGATTTTACCAGGGATCACTTTCTGTTCTGCGGTGTTACAGGAAATATCGGGCTGGCTTGGAAGGAAGCCTCCGAAGTAATGGGCTTTTCGCTGGAGCAGTGTTGTATTCCGGGATATGAGATGGATGGCGTGCCCTCGCACAACTGCATCCGCGACGCGATCCGTGGAAAAGACATCATCTGCACCGACTCTCTGCCGGCCGACCTTCTTTCCGCCTCCCGTGACTGCACCGTCGATCTTGCTGCCATGAAACTGGCAAACGAGGGCGCCATCTTAAATCCCTGCCCTCCTTTTTACCGCGGCGAGGAAGTCTCAAACGATGTCATCGACTCTGACTATTTCGTCGGATATGAATTTAAAAAGCACCTGCTCACCGTCCAGCAGGCTATCATGGTGTACTGCTTAACACACTAAACTTTTCATATAACGCATTAAGCTTTTCATTTTTTGATATAACACAATATTTCCTGTAAAGGGAAAAGCTCCCGTCCGCAAGATGCCGGTATTTTCCACAGCACTCTGTAGAAAATACCGGCATCCCACGGATGGGAGCTTCCTATTCTTCTATATTATCATATCTTACAGCCGCTTCTCTCTGCACTGCATTAGCTTTCAACCTCTTCACACTGCTGCGGCAGAACAGAATCATACGCCTTTTCCTTACTTTGCCTCGTCGATCGCACGTCCAATGTCATGGCGCATGTACTTATTCGCAAAATCAACCCACTCTGTCGCCTCGTATGCTTTTGCGCGCGCCTCCTTTAAATCCTTTCCGGTCGCCGTAATGCCGAGCACACGCCCGCCGTTCGTGACGATCATACCGTTCTCGTCGAACTTTGTTCCCGCATGGAAGCAGAAATAGTCGTCCTTTCCGTCGAACTTCTCAAGTCCTGTGATCGGGAATCCCTTCTCATAGGACACCGGATAGCCGTCGGATGCAAGCACCACACATACCGCCGCATTGTCCTCAAACTGAAGGTCAATCGTATCCAGCTTTCCATCGACACATGCCTCCATCACATCAATGATGTCATTCTTCATGCGCGGGAGCACCACCTGTGCCTCCGGATCGCCAAAACGCGCATTGTACTCAAGCACCTTCGGTCCGTCCTCCGTCAGCATCAGTCCAAAGAAAATAACGCCGGTAAACGGTCTTCCCTCTGCCGCCATCGCATCCACGGTTGCCTGATATATGTGCTTCCGGCAGAACTCGTCCACTTCCTTTGTGTAGAACGGGCTCGGGGAAAAATTACCCATGCCGCCGGTGTTGAGTCCCTGATCGCCGTCCTTTGCGCGCTTGTGATCCTGCGCTGAGGACATGATCTTGATTGTCTTGCCGTCCACATAGGAAAGCACCGATACCTCGCGTCCGGTCATGAACTCCTCCACGACCATCGTGTTTCCCGCAGAGCCGAACTTCTTGTCCTCCATGATCTCCCTGACGCCCGCTTTTGCCTCCTCGAGCGTATTGCAGATCAAAACACCCTTTCCGAGCGCCAGTCCGTCCGCCTTCAATACGATCGGCATCTTTGCCGTCTCCAGATAAGCGAGCGCATCCTCTGCAGATGTGAAATTCTCGTAGGCAGCCGTCGGAATGTGATATTTTTTCATCAGATCCTTTGAAAATGCCTTGGAGCCCTCAAGGATCGCCGCATTCTTCCTCGGTCCGAATACCTTTAAGCCCTCCGCCTCAAACACATCCACAATTCCGCCGACGAGCGGATCATCCATGCCGATAATTGTAAAATCAACTGCATGCTCCTTCGCAAACGCCACCAGTTTGTCGAACTCCATCGCTCCGATCGCAACACACTCTGCAAGCGATGCAATTCCTGCGTTTCCCGGCGCACAGTAGATCTTATCCACGCGCGGGCTCTTTGCCACACTCGTCACGATCGCATGCTCACGTCCGCCGCTTCCAACTACCAATACCTTCATATCCGCTTCCTCCTGCACTCTGTCACTCATACGCTTATTTCTCAACTGTCACATGTCCGTCCGCAACTGACACTCTGCCGTTTGCAATCAGATCGATCGCCTGCGGAAGAATGATCCACTCTGCCTGCTCCATCACACGGCGCTGCAAAATCTCCGGGGTATCTCCCTCTTCGACCGCTACCGGCTTCTGCAAAATGATCGGTCCCGTATCCGTTCCCTCATCCACAAAATGAACCGTTGCACCCGTAACTTTCACGCCGCGCGCAAGCGCTCCCTCATGTACTTTCAAGCCGTAAAAGCCCTTGCCGCAGAAAGACGGGATCAGTGACGGATGAATATTGATGATCCGGTTGCGGTACTGCGCGATCATCTGTTCCGGGATTACAACGAGAAATCCCGCCAGCACCACCAGATCCACCTGATAGCTGTCAAGCTTCGCCAGAAACGCTTCATTAAATGCCTCACGGCTCTCATAATCCTTCGGGGAAATGCAAAGTGCCTCAATGCCGTGCTTTTTCGCGCGCTCCAACGCATACGCCCCGGGATTGTTGCTGATCACAACGTCTACTCTGGCGTTCGTGATTCTGCCCTCATCGATGGCGTCTAAGATTGCCTGCAGATTCGTGCCGCCGCCGGACACCAGTACCGCTACTTTTAGCATAAGGTTACTCCTTTTTCACCATCCTTGATCTCGCCGACGATATACGGTGTGTCTCCTGCCGCCTTCATTGCCGCGATCGTCTTGTCCACATCCGCCGGATCCACTGCCACGATCATGCCGATACCCATATTGTAGGTGTTGTACATCATCTGCTCCTCGACTTTGCCCTCGCGTGCCATCATCTTAAAAATCGCCGGAACTTCGTAGCTGTCCTTCCGGATAATTGCATGCTTTCCTTCCGGAAGCATACGCGGGATATTCTCATAGAAACCACCGCCTGTAATATGGCTGCATGCTTTTACGCGGACACCCGCTTCCTTCACCTCACGGAGTGCCTTCACGTAAATTCTGGTCGGAGCTAAAAGCGCCTCGCCAAGTGTTTTGCCAAGCTCCTCATGATAGGTATTTAATGTATCGGTGTCCATGGAAAAGATCTTTCTGACCAGGGAAAATCCGTTGGAATGAACGCCGGAGCTTGCCATACCGATCAAAACGTCACCCGCCGCAAGATCAACTCCCGTAATAATGTCCTTCTCATCCACGATACCAACAGAAAAACCGGCCAGATCGTACTCATCCTCCGGCATCAGCCCCGGATGTTCTGCCGTCTCACCGCCGATCAACGCACAGCCTGCCTGCTTGCAGCCCTCCGCCACACCGGACACGATCGTCGCGATCTTCTCCGGATAGTTCTTGCCACAGGCAATATAGTCAAGGAAAAACAGCGGCTCGCCGCCGGCACATGCGATATCGTTTACACACATGGCAACACAGTCAATACCGATCGTGTCATGCTTGTCCAGTAAAAATGCCAGTTTTACCTTCGTTCCGCAGCCGTCTGTGCCGGATACTAACGTAGGCTTCTCCATATTTTTAAAGCTCTCCATGGAGAACGCACCGGAAAATCCGCCAAGTCCGCCAAGCACCTCCGGGCGCATGGTTCCCTTTACATACTTTTTCATGAGTTCTACAGACTTGTATCCTGCCTCGATATCCACACCGGAATTCTTGTAATCCATCCTATTTTCCTCCTATATGCTTGTCTGTTGTCTATCCAACGCAACACGGGCGACTTTTTGCAAAATCATCCGTTCCTGTTCCTAGTAATTCTGATATCCCACTTCCTGCAGTCTGGCATCCTTCGCCTGCACCTGCTCTTTTAATTCTTTGGAATATTCTTTTAATTTTTGCAAAATTGCATCATCTGATGTTGCCAGAATCTTTGCTGCAAGTAATCCTGCATTTGCACCGCCGTTAATCGCTACCGTGGCAACCGGAATGCCGGACGGCATCTGTACGATGGAGTACAGGGAGTCACGTCCGCCGAGGGATGTGGTGTGCATCGGGATACCGATCACCGGCATCGGGAAGATCGCCGCGCACATTCCCGGAAGATGCGCCGCCATGCCCGCGCCTGCGATAATGACCTTAAATCCCTTCGCCTCTGCGCTCTTTGCATACTCGAAAAATACATCCGGCTCACGGTGTGCCGAGATAATCGTCATCTCATAGTCAATTCCAAGCTTCTCTAAAATGTCGGCAGCCTTTGCCATTACCGGCATATCGGAATCACTGCCCATCACAATACCTACTTTTGCCATATTGCTCCTCATTTCTGCGCACATTCTGCCATACCGGGTTCGTGCCGGGTGCGCCGGGGCACGAATCCTGCGCGCGGAACCGAATCCTTCCCATGCGCCGGTTTCTCAATCTGCTCTTAGTATAGCGTCCGCGCATTTAGAAGTCCAATTAACACTTTTTATGTGATTTATAAATACAGCTAATATAAGTATCTATCCCGCCCGGCTCACCTTCCTACCGGTCCAGCGGCCCGTTCAACGCCTCCGTTCCGGCAAGCACAAAACGTCCGTCCGCGATGATATCCTCTGTCGTACCGTCCTTCCGGATCACAGTGATCTTATCCAGCTCGTCGTACGGAATCGTAATATCGGTGTGGCAGTTTAAATATGCCTTTTCCGGATTCTCATGGCGCTGCGCTGATACCGTATTCTCCCGCGCTACAATCGCTTTTCCATCCGGATTGTAAGAGAGGTTGTCCTCCTCATGGCTGTAGCAGGTGTCCCCCACCGCAAAGTGCGGGCCGGTCTTCTCCGCAATCAGAATCGGCAGTTTGTCCGCAATGTCATAGTCACGCGCCATCCGGTATGCCGTCGTGTTCGTGCCGATTGCAAATTCTCCCATCGGCAGCGTCTCATGGTGCATCAGCACATTGTCGCGGATATAGTTTTTGTTCTCCGCCTCATCCTCGAAATTGGTGCAGGTGTATTTTTCCACCATGCCGTCCTTGAAATCGATCTCCAGATTCTTGTAATTCAGACCGTTCAGATATACCTGTCCGACATGCAGCTTTCCGTTCGTCCCCTCAAGCACCGGCGACGTAAACACCTCGCCCACCGGAATATTCACGTCCGCGACACAGTTTTCAAATGCGGTCTCCTCTTCGGGATTCTGAAGCTTCCAGATGTTGACATATAAGTCGGTCTTATTGGCTCCTTTTCCGGTGATGTGCACACGGTCCGCCTGATCGAGCACGTCGATCATCTTCTGCTGCATGTTGCGGTAGAGCATGTAATCCAGCGTATTGATCTTCACCGTCTCCGCGAAAATCTCCTCAAAACGTGCGCCGATCGACGGAAGCGGGTAGGCAATGATCGTAAAACTGCGCTCCTCCCCCTTGATGTACTGGTTCGTGATCTGTCCGCGCTGGCTCATCTCATACACACAGAGCTGCTGCTGTTTCTCACTGTAACGGAATACCTCTTTTTTCGTCTCCGGGGAAAAAGGTTCTTCTCCGAACACCTCGATCACCGCAGGCCCCGCCATGCCGTTCGCATGTGCTTTCTCTTCCTCAAATGCATTTTTCCACGTCTCAAGTCCGCGCTCCACATACGCCTTGTCAAGATAGTACGCGCGGTCCTCCCTGTGATCGTAGTCATACTGCTTGTTGGCTGCCGTTCCCGAAGCCAGCATGGTCACTTCGAGTCCCATTTTTTCAAAATTGCGCACTGCTGCACGCACCATACGCTCGAAGCCGATCGGATACCGTACCTGCGCCGCCGTCTTTTTGGACAGATCCTTGCCCGTCGTCTCAAAACCGATCCGGTAGCCTTCCGTGTATGTGTCCGCCATCGCCTGGATATCCGCCTCCGGCAGTGTGTTTAAATAAGCGGCAATCTGTCTCTCATTCTCCCCGATATAAGCGCCGTAGCGGTAAAGGTAACGCAGATCCGACAGATCCGCCTGCATCACGATCTCCTTTTCAAAATCCTCCGCAGGATTCACAAGACGCCGCACCGACCGCTCGTCAAAAATCTCCCGGTAATCATGGAAATACCAGTATACAATCTGCTGCACTTCTTTCTCCTGGGGCAGGGTCTCGGCCGCTGCACCTTCAAAGCAGTTGTAAACCTCCACGAACAGCTCCATCGCGATCGTAAGCTGCATCAGATTTCCGCGAAAAACCTCCCCGCATGCCGTCCGAAGATGTGCCGCAAGAAGCGAGAGCGCTCCGCCGAACGTCTCTCCCAGACGTGCAGCGGCGTAGGCCGGATTCGCATAGCTGTGCCCGTAGGCTTCCGGCAGGATCTCCCCGTAGAGCGCCGCATTGTCCGCCTCACATTCCTCCATGCTCCGCGCCGCAAGACTGCCGCCTTTTCCTTTTTCATACAGTGCACGAAGGTTCTGTAAATATGTGGCATTCGTCCGGAAATACTCCGCAAACGGCTCCGGTGCCTGCGCCGCCTCTGCAATCTCTGCAATCCGTTCCGCTACCAGTTCATAGCGCTCCGCCGCCAGTTCATTTGTCTCCTTGTAACATTCCTGATATCCCAAATCAATTCCTCCTCACAAACAATAAATCCCGCGCCATTGCGGGATTTGTATTACCTTATGAAAACGTCAGCCATGCCTGAACACAAATCCATCCGGATTACGGCTGGAGACGTCCTTTTTTCACATTTTCCTCAATGAGCGACTTTGCATACGCCCACAGTTCCTCGGATCCCTCATGTGTTCTGCTGTTGCGCGCAAGCACCTGAGACTCCTTGACGCCGTGTTCCACCCAGGATTTGCCGTCCGAAGCATTGTTCAGAAGAAGCGGCTGTACCTTGTCCAGCATATTGGCAAACTTCGCCTCCGCCGTCTCCATCGCCTCAAACTCATCCCACAGACCGCGGTACTCCATGCACTGTGCATCCGGAAGCAGCCCGAAAATACGGTCCGCCGCCTTCAACTCGCGCTCGCGCTTGGTCTTATTGCCCTCGGTATCGTATGCGTAGGTGTCCCCGGCGTCGATCTCAATCACATCGTGAAGCAGCACCATCTTCATCGTCTTTAACACATCGATCTTCTCGTTCGCATAATCTGCAAACACAAACGCCATCAGCGCCAGATGCCAGGAATGTTCCGCATCATTTTCCTTGCGGCTTCCATCCGACAGATAGGTCTGTCTTGTTATCTTTTTTATCTTGTCCAGCTCCATGATAAAAGCCATCTGTTTCTCAAAATCCGTCATATTCTTCTCCTATGCCAAAAAGCCGATCACGTACAGCGCCACCCAGATTCCGGTAATCAGAAGCGAGCAGAGCGTCGAAAGATACGGGAACAACTTAAACGAATTCTCTTCACCAAGACTCTTCACCGCCAGAACGAGCGCACAGATGCCAAGCAGCATCGACGTCACTCCCGCACTTCCCAGATACATGCTCCCGTTCCCGCGGCTGTCAAAAGAATTGACCACCGCCGCCACCAGTATCCCGATGGAAATAATCGACAAAAAAAGTGCTGCCACACCCCTCTTTGAGTGTGTCTTCTCTGTAAATCTGTATCCGTTTCTATGTCGTCTCGCCACTTTCTTTTCCTCTCTGATCTTTCTGATGATAATAACGCACAAACAGGCGATACAGACCGTAGCCCGCCATACCGCCCAGCGTATTTAATAGGAGATCGTCCACATCAAAGCTTCCGACCCGAAAGACAAGCTGCAGCAGTTCCACCAGAAGGCTCAGTTCAAAACTGTAAAATGCCGTCCGCCAGAATTTTTTGCACCTGCCTGAAAAACGGGCAAAAAGAATCCAAACGGCAGAAACGCCGCCACATTTCCCAAAATATTGAGCAGCACGGCCTTCATGCCGAGAACTCTCCAGTATTTTACAAAACGCGCGATCTCCTTCAACGGAACGAGATTGTAATGATATGCCCGCTCGCTGTAGGTGCGCCCCATCTCCTCCGAAAAGAACAGAAAATAAAACAGCACCACAAAATAAATCAGAAATAAAATTCCTGCTGCAAGACGATGCCCTCTCTTAGTTGCAGCCATACTGCTTATAGTAGTCGTCAATGGCAGCTTTGATGGTATCGTCAATCACAACGCGTCCCTGGCATGTGCGGTTGTACAGATGCTCTACCACCTCTTCCATGGTAACGATCGCATTCGTCTCAAATCCATACTTTTCGCGGATCTCCTCCAATGCGCTCTTCTCGCCGCCAAGCCCCTTTTCCATACGGTTTAAGGATACCATCAGCCCCACGATCGTGACGTCTGCCGCTCCTCTCACCTTCGGAACCGTCTCCTCCATGGATTTGCCGGAAGTCGTGACGTCCTCAATCATGACCACACGATCACCGTCTTTTAACTTACTGCCGAGGAAGCTTCCCTTATCTGCTCCGTGATCTTTCTCCTCCTTGCGGTCAGAGCAGTAGCGTACCTCCTTGCCATACAGATTGTGAAACGCCACCGCAGTCACAACGCTGATCGGAATTCCCTTGTATGCCGGTCCAAACAGCACATCAAAATCATCCCCATAGGTCTCATGAATCGCTCTGGCATAATACTCTCCCAGACGCATCAGCTGGGATCCGGTCACATAAGCCCCCGCATTCATAAAAAACGGGGATTTCCTGCCGCTTTTTAAGGTAAACTCCCCGAACTTGAGCACATCGCTCTCCACCATAAATTCAATAAACTCCTGCTTGTACTGCTCCATTCTATCTATATCCTCCTGTTATCCTAAGCCGTCTTTTGTTTTCGTTCTATTCTACTCTACCATAAAAAAAGGAGAACCGCAATGCGTCCCGGTAGCTTTCGGGATATCATCATCAGAAATATTGTAGCAAAACAGCAGAAAAATATCCGGGAAACAGCAATCCTTATATAGAACGCTGTTTTCCGGATATGTTATTTATTGCATCTTCTCTGCTGCAACTATCCAATTCTTTTCCTGGAAAATCCCTCTGCCAAAAGTGTCATTCCAAGCATTAGAAGCAGGTACACGCCCGCATGGATGCCGGTGTCCCCGGTCTGTGGCGTGCCGGAACCTGCAGTCAGGATCTGTGCAGTCACAGATGCCGTGGTATCGCCGGCACCCTGGCTGCCTGTACCACCATTCTGGCTGTCCGTTCCCGGATTGTTTTCTGCCGCAACGTCCCGGTACACGATTACATACGTGGAAAAGCGGTCTGTCTCGAAAGAGACCGCTCCGTCTGCAAACGATGCATCCAACAGTTCTGCTGCTCCGTCATGAATGCGGATGATTTTATACTCTCTTGTTTTGGATGTATCTGTATTCTGCAATTCCTGCGGGATAACGGTCTTAATGCACATATTTCCCGCCGTAGCTGTCACTTCAGATGCATTGTCGGAGCCGATCCGCTTGAACAGCGTAATATCAAGAAGTTCTCCCACCGAATAATCTCCCAGTACATTCTGTATCAGCTGTCGGTCGGTTGCGCTGATGCTCTGGCCAATATCTTTCGTGCAGAGTGTCACCACAAGACTTTCTCCTGCGCAAATTCGCGCCTGCTCTGCCTCCGTCAGCCCAAGTGCCTGATACAGTGCCTCACTGCTCATTGCAAGAACCGTTCCCGGAGTACCGTCTGCTGTCTGACTCTCCGCAGTTACGCCTCCCTGCTGCATCTGCTCTCCGCTGTTATCCTGGTTCCCATTGTTGTCCTGGTTTCCATTGTTGTCCTGGTTCCCATTGTTGTCCTGGTTTCCATTGTTATCCTGATTTCCATTGTTGTCCTGGTTTCCATTGTTATCCTGGTCCCCGCCATTGTCCTGATCTTGGGAATCATCCGAATCATTATCTCCGCCATCAGAATCTCCCACGCGGTACAAAAATACATCATCAATAGTTCCCCATGTTTCCAGTTCCGTGGTGGTAATACCGATTGTAATCTCTGCACTGCCGTTTTCCGGAACCTGAATGCCGGTAAGTTCCACTTTGTCCCAGCTCATCCAGCCAAGCAGCGATGCCGTGCCAGTCCTGGTTTCACCCGCGGCAGATGCACTTAAAGAAATCGTATAGGAATCCTCGGTTCCTGCACCTTCCACATTCATAAAGCACACATATTCTCCCGCCTTTAATCCGGTCACCGTCTGGCTGACCGTAATCCCATCTGCCAATGTACTCCATGCATCAAATTTTAATGCCTTGCTGCCGCGCTTTACATCCTTGGTATCAATTTTAATCAATCCATTGTCATCTCCAGAAACGGTCCAGCCATTCCCGTTGCCGAGCCCTGCCTCAAAATCTCCGTTGACCAGAAGATTTTCTGCCGGAAGAATCTCTACGTTACAGAGTGCTGCGAGTCCTGCTGCCGTTCCTGTCACTGTTGTACTTCCGATCGCACCAAGTGCAGCCACCTGCGCTGCATTCCATGTCACCTCTACTTCAGTGGTGGTTCCGTCATTATTCACAGCCGTTACGGTCTGCGGAAGCTCGTAGTCATCCCCCTGACAAAAAGTAACCGAAACACTCTTTGTCACGTCCGGGCGCACCGTCGTGGATGCACCGGTATCCACATACTTAAATACCCGAAGCGACTCCAGCGGATAGCCATCGTGATCAAACAATGCCTGATTATCCCAGGAGCTTCCTCCATAGTAGCGTCCTGCATCCTCCGGATCATACTCATAGGAATAGCTTGCCGCCCACCCGGAACCGTAAGTCTCCCATTTCTGCTGATTCGATGCCAGAACTTCCGCCGCATCTGCTGCGTTTTCATCATATGTCTGTACCGGAATCCATGCCGGTTCCCAATAGAACATGCCGATCCCGTTTGTGGTATTGGAGATTGTCTCCATCACACTGCTGACGGAGTCTGCCTGTCCCTGTACGGAAATATTGTAATTTAGGTCAAGGGAAGATGCCTTATCCGCCCTCACATTATTCTCATGACCGTCCCCATCCTCAAACGTATATGCATAGGATGTCTCCGCCACCATCACCTTTTTGCCATAATTCTTCGCAATGCTTCCAAGAACCGACTGCAGATTGGAAAGTGTTCCGTGCCAGAACGGATAATATGAGGTGGCAAACACATCATAATCCACGCCGTAGGTGTCGAGATTGGCCGCAATCGCAGACTGAACACCTGTGTTCGGCTCGGTAAAATGCAGTGCCACCATCACCTCGCTGCCGTCTGCAATATCACCGTACATGGCATCCTCATAGGCACGCACAGCCGAAGCCCCTGCATTGTAGATCCTGGCTCGGTTCTCCCATGTGGACTCGCCGCAGATTCCGTTATTTGTCTCATTTCCGATCTGAACCATACCTACATCAACGCCCGCATCATGCAGTTCTGTAAGCGCATTCAATGTATAACTGTATACTTCTGCCGTCTTCTCATCCAGATTCATGGCTGCCCATGCTTTCGGCACTTTCTGCTTTGCCGGATCTGCCCAGAAATCCGAATAGTGAAAATCGATCAGCACTCTAAGTCCAGCATCTGTCGCCAGCTTCCCGAGTACCTGTGCTTTTCCGAGATCATTATTTCCACCGCCGTACCCATGACTGTCTGCATCATATGGGTCGTTCCACACGCGGATACGCACCCAGCTGACGCCGGATTCTTTCAGCAGTGTAAAAAATCCTGCATCATCCAGTGCATTGCCCTCAAAGTCATGATATACCACACCGCTTTCCGTCTCGGAAATGTAACTGGAAATGTCCACACCCTTAATAAAATCCTCCGGCAGATCCAACTGATTTACAAAAATAGATGTCTCCACAATACTTGCCAATACCAGTGCATCCCTCGCCGCTGTTACCTTTTCCGTCATGGCGGTAATGTCACCAACCGTCAGCGCATCTCCGTTCGTTTCGGCATTTTCCAAAAATGTATCTGCTTCTGAGAGCACCGTAAGCAGTGCCTCCCAGCTTTCCGCCGTGTAATCCGCTTCATTCAGTGTACGGCACTCCAAAACCAGACTTTTCAATTCCTCAAGCGCACTGCTCTTTTCCGCCTCGGCATCTTCCGCCGATATTTTTATCAGTGAAAAATCGTCCAGACATACCCAGGCATCGCTCTCTGCCTGAATCAGAAATCCAACTTTATAATCCGTCTGTGCCTCATCAACCGAGAAATCAAACGTAAACTGTGAAAAGCTGCTTCCCGCCGTATACACTGCAGAGGTATTGCTCTTTGATCCAAAATATCCCTGAATGGAAGTTCCATTCTGTATGTATCCGGTCACACGGTAATCTCCCGCAGCAAGCGACGCCACCTTCTGATACATGCTTACCGTTCCCGCATTGGTATAATAAATGCCAAGACCGGCGCTGCTTCCGTTTGCCGCCGCCCATTTATTGTACGCAATCGCGCCGGAGCCAAGACAGTTCCATGTAGCATCCTCCGTCTCCGTATCTCCAAACGTCCACGGCGAGGTATTTCCGTCGTACCAAAAATCCATTTTTCCAGCGTCATCCAGCGTAAGTTCGTCTCCCATAGTGCCGTCGCCAAACAGATTTTCCGCTTCCTCGCTGCTGTTTTGTTCCGAATCTGCATTCGACTCTTCCCCGTCATTCCTCTGAAGCGTCATCGTATCCAGGCAGACCCATGCTCCCGCGAGACTGTCAATCACCACTCCGACCGGATAATCCGTCTGCGGCTCATCCACGGAAAACGTTACCTCAAACATCTGGAAATCTTCCGTGATCGACACACTCTCAGATGTCAGTTGATCGGTGGAACCGGCAAACCCGTGCAGCGTACCTCCTGCTGAATTTGTCTCCTTCACATAACCGGTTATGATATAATCTCCCGCAGCAAGCGTGTCGATCGTCTCATACATACCGACACTGCCGTCTGCCTTAAAATTGATCCCCAGACCGCTGTCCGTTCCATTTGCAGCCCACTGATTGTAATCAATCGAATCCGCCGCCTCCCACGTTGCATCCGTGAAATACCATGTCCGGTCATCTGACCAGAAACTGCTGCCATCATCACCGAAATCTCCATCCGTAAACAGATTTGTCTCCTCTGCCTGCACCACTGCAAGCCCTGACACATCCATTCCCGTGAAAACCAGAGCCGCCGCCAGCATCGACGCTGCAGCTCTCTTCCATACGCCCACTTTCATTTTCGATCTCTCCTTCTCTATAATCTCTCCCCGGACATCCTGCCGCCTACATCTGCCGTTCTTCCTCACTTTTCAGCAAATTGCGCAACCGTTTGTTCGTTTCTCATTATATCCCGTGTTCCTTTTTTCGTTCAATTGACAGTTTTTCCAGTTATTTCTTTCTATTTTTATGCATATCGTACAATTTTATTGTTTTTGCTCTCTTTTTGATTCTTTCTAAATCTTTTGTATGACGCTCTCAGTATGCGCAACTATATTGTAGTGTAATTCTAGTGGATCATTTTTCTTCGTAAGACAGCTTTTCCTAGGAATCAAAAAACTGCCGGAAAGGCTTGTCGCTCTAAGCATATCTTGCTTTGATAAGTAATATTATTAGAAACACACTCGAGAATTTCATGTAGAAATGCAGATGGAAATTCGGTTCAAAAAATGTGGCATTTCTAGCCAGCCGGATGTCTGCATCTTCGATGATCCGTGTCTTTCCAAGTTTGGAGCACTCCACGGACTGTGTCCGCAAATCATGAGACAATTTAAGAACTTTCGTGTGGCGCTTTTGCCGCTGCGTGAAGCAGCGGCGTTAGTCGCCACTAGAAAGTTCGCCCATTGTCTCGGATTTGTCGGACACACTCCGGGAGTGTTCAAACGTGGAAGAGACACGGAATCCGATGCAGACATTCAGCTGGAAGAAATGCTCACATTTTTCTCCAACGAATTTCCAGCTGTATTTCTATCTGAAATCCCACAGTGTGTGTTTCTAATAATATTACTTATCCCCCAAAAGAGGTCTATGCTTATCGCGGCAGCTCCTTCCGGCAGTTTTCTTACAGTCCGGCGCTCCGCTACTCCTCCGCTTCTCTTCCGTACACTTCGATCTGCGTCAGTGCTGGGAACGGCGACGGGTCGTCCGCTTTTTTTAACTTTTCCAAGGTCAGTTCTGTGATCACCCGCTCCTCGAATACGATCTCGTGCGGCTTTTCGCTTTTTTCCAGTTCCGCTACGACCTCGCTTCCATCCGAGAACCGGATCGTCACCTGCTTCCACCAGTTATCGTGCGGGAAATCCGCCCTTGTGTACAGACGGATACGGCTGACCGCCACCTTTCTGCCGAATTCCAGCTTCATATTCGCATCCTCGCGCCGGTTGATTCCCCACGATTCATACGGCCACTCCCCATGCGCATCATTCACCGTGACGCCGTCGATCGCGTTTCTGGCGGCGAACACCGCCTCCCCGCGCGTCTCCACATTCGCCGACGCATGCGGATAACAGTTGGTCTCCCCATGCTGATCCATCACATTTTTTGCAAGATTCCTGCAGGAGCCAAAGCACGCCATATCCGCAAGCTTTGCTGTGATTAAATGCCGGTTTCCGGAAAATGTCTTGGGCGAGTAGGAAATTTTCCTCTCCCCGAACGGGATCTTGTAATGAACGTCGCCGGTCACATAGACGGTTGCCGCCCCGAGCGCATCGTCCGCCATCAGTTCGTAGAAGGTATTTTTCGGGGAGATCTCAAAAATGATCTCATCCCCCTCCTCGTATTCTCTCGTGTAGACCAGCGCCGCCTCATCCTCTCCTCTGGCAACACTTAAGGTCATGCCGTCCTCATTCTGTATCTTAATCGTTATCACTGCCATCTTTCCCCTCATCTCTCCATTGATACTGTGAAAAAACAAATGTCAGAATCTTCGCATGTGCATATGCAATTCCGCCAACCGACACGAAAAGCAGCGGCCAGAACACAAACAGCGCCGCCGTAATAAACAGTGCCGCGGATGTCAGCATCAGAAGCGTCCAGCCGAAGTTCTTAAACGCCATCACAAACGCAAGCGCAAGCGTCTTCTTTAGATCCGCGTCCGTCCATGCCAGCAGCGGGAACACATACAGGGCAACAAAGACAAAAATCACCGACAGCACCAGAAAAATCCAAAAAAACACTGTTCCGACACCGCCTGCAAGGTGATAATAAAAGTACAGATCCGCTCCGAAAAAGATCCCCAGCGCCAGCATTCCGATCCAGGCGATTGTCGCAGATTTAAAATTCTCCTTAAACGCCCGCACAAAGTCTTCCCGGATGTAGCCCTCCTTGTTGGACGCTAACGTCATGGAACAATAGCAGAGTGCGCACGTCGACGCTCCGATCGTTACGACCGGCAGCGAAAAAAGCAGCCACAGACACGTCAGAAAAAACATATCCGTCACCTTTCCCATAAAACGCCAGACCGGATTGTCCATATCAAACATTTTTCCCATCGTCTTTCCTCCCTGTCTCTTCCTGCGAAATCATCGCTTCGTCTTCTTCTGACGAAAACGCGGCTGCCACTCCGGCGTTCTCCTCAAAGATCCACCGAAGCATCCCGACTGCCTGCTCCTTCCTCTCTGAGCCGCTCACAATCCCGATCACCGGATCAGAGAGCGTAATCCCGTACTGCTTCACAAACGCGGTATCTGCCAGCGTGATGCCGCATGCCACACCGTTTTTTTCATAGATGCGCGCCCCCAGCGCTTCACATGCCCCATCGCCCAGCAGTTCCTCAAGATCGGCAAACGCATTCAGATTGCAGTAATAGTCAAACACATCTTTTTCCAGAATCATGAAGTCGAGCTCGTGCGCATACACGTACGTCGTGATCGTTGCGAGGGAATCCTGCGTATTGGCATCGGCGATCGGCGTCTGCCCCAGCGCAGCTACATCCATGGTAAGCGCTGTGTCCACGACGACCTCCTGCTCATCCGGATCGCCGCCGATCCCGGCGAGAATTGCCTCCTCCATCCGGGTCGTCACCGCGTCGTCCTGCACATTATTGACCACTTCTCCCATGAGAATCTGCGTCTTTTCTTTTTTTCCCATGGTGCCTGCGACATAGAGGACCGCTGCCGCGAGAACCACTGCAAAAACTACGATACCTTTATGATAAGTCCACCAATGCTCCAGCTTCTTTCGCACCGCGCATCCTCCATTCTTCTGTCCTACCAGTTCAAAACGTCGCCCACCAGCACATCCTCTGCCTTGTCAAAGACAATCACATTTCCGTAACCCATGCAGCCGTCCGCCTCCACGAGGTCGGTCGGCGAATTGACCTCCTGATGGCAGAGAATCACCACATATTCCTTTTCGCCTGCGGTGATCTTTAATGCTTCCGCCATCGTCTCCGGATAATCCGTCTGCTTTAATGCCGAACGCACCGGAAGCTTCTCAATCGAAAGCGGGCGTCCCGGATGTGCGTCGATGACCGTGATTAGGCTGGTAAAACCGTCCCCCTGCTTTGTCACCTTGCACACCGTATTTTCTTCCTCCACATTGTAGTGTCTTGCAATGTGGCCGCTCTTAAGCTCAGCTTTTACCTGCGCCGACACAAAATAAAAATCCGCTTCTGCCATTTTACCACGATAGGCCACACATGGGAACTTCTTTTCTCCCGGCGCATTTTGTGTCACCGTGCCGTGGTTGTTAAAATGAAAATACTGCTGGTAGGTGTGACGGTCCCCGGTGTACATCTCATCCGCCAGAATATAAAGATCCGGCTTTATGTAAACCACCTTCCGGTTCACATAGACGCCGCCCGGAACATCCATGTAGCCGAGCTGCCCCGCCTGTGCAAATTCTGCAAGCTTTGTGCACCGGAAATTCTCTTTGACCGGCTGGGAAAGCTTCGAGCACTCCCAGGAATCCTTGCAGACGGTAAACGGCAGATCATCCACCGTGATCGTATTGTGTCCCGACGGGTCCTTGTACGAAAAACGCTTTGGTCCCGACACGTAGGTGTACCTGCCGCCGTCCATCAGCACGTCCTCGCCGTTTACAACCAGATCGATGTGCAGCTTATCGGAATGTCCGTGCCCCGCTCCCATCGTCCCGGAATGCAGATGCAGGAAATTGGCGCGCTCCGACCAGTCCGACCGGAAATAGGTGTTCCCGCTGTGTTCCAGAAACAGCGATGTAGCGTCCGGTTCCCTGCGCTCCATCGCCGCGTATTCTTCCCCGGCTTTCATGCCGAGATCCCAGATGCTCTCATAGTCCAGACGGTCGAATCCGCCAAACCGCAGCACCGGATTTAAAAACAGATACGCCGCCACGCTGATGCGGTCCCGCACATCCACGTCGTCGCTGTCCCCCATCATCACAATGTGATGATCCGGCTTTAACCACGCGACATCCGCCATTGCCATTTTCTCCGTCTGGCGCAGGATGACGTCCGGCAGCGCAATGTCGTTCCGCTTTGCCAGAAGGATCACATCCAGCAGGCAGTGCAGCACCTCGTTGTGATACATCGGCGACTGCTCCCAGTGCACGCCGTCCGGCATGATCTGCATCCGCACCTGCACCTCGAGATTCTTCACGGCAAACGCGATAAACTGCTTTGTCTTCTCGCTCTGCGGGAGACACACGCCGATCTCAAACAGTCCGTGATTCTCAATGACGCCCCAGTTGCTCATATAGCGGTACGCGGAATGACATTCCATGAGGTGTTCCGCCTGCAGTATCATACTGTCATAATACTTCTGCAAAAACGCTTCCGTGAGCATCGGGCTGTCGTGAAACAGCCAGATTGCCTTGCTCCAGTATTCACCGCGGAAGCCGGTGTCGAGACTTCTCCACGGTCCCGCCGCATACTTCTCATTCAGCGGGACATGATCGATCCAGTCCTCCGCGATCTCCATAAACGCTCTCGCATATTTCTCATCCCCGGTCATCTGATACGCCTGGCCGAGCGTCATGAAAAAGCGGTGCCTGTTGAACTGCCAGACAAATTCCGGATCGTTTGCCGGCATATACGTCCAGTCGATCGCTCCGTCAAACTGCACCGGCTCGTCGGTCTGCTCCAAATCCCACTTGGAGTTGAACAGAAAATATTTCCGGCACACGCCGTCCGCCACCGCAAGCGTCTGCGCGGCATCTTCCGGAAAATGCTCCCTGCAGTATGCGCCGACCGCTTTTCCATCCTCACAGTAATAGTGTGAGGCATCCCTGTCAAAAAATGCTTCCCTTTTCATCCTGCCATACCTTCCTTTTTCCCTGTTACCAATACGGATTCCAGTCTTTTTTCAGCCGCATGAGCGCTTCCATGTAAAAGTAGTCTCCCCAGATGTTGCACTCGTCCACCCCGTAATGATTGCAGGTATTATACGGAGAGTGGTTGGAGTAGGTGCTGTGCAGCACCAGTCCGTTCGACTCTTTGGGATCTTTCACCGCGTAGCCGTCGTAGAGCGCCTTCATCAGCCGCTTTGCCGTTGCACGGTAAGCTTCCGCCTCATCCGGCTTTAAATATTTTGCCATCTCAAGCATTCCGCATGCCGCGATCGACGCTGAGGAGGAATCTCTCGGCTGGTCATCCCCGTCTGTAAACTCCAGATCCCAGAACGGCACCATATCCTTCGGCAGATGCGCCAGGAAAAAGTCTGTGACATCCCGGAACTTCTGAATGTATTCTTCCCTCTCTGTGTACTTGTAGGCGAGCGCCATCCCGTAGATGCCCCACGCCTGTCCTCTCGCCCACGCCGAACCGTCGCGGTATCCCTGGCAGGTGGCTCCGTGATCCGGCGCCCCCGTCTTCATGTCGAAGAAAAAAGTGTGCCAGGTGGAATGGTCCTCACGGATCACATTGGCGACCGCCGTGTGGATATGCTTTTCCGCAATGTCCCGGTACTTCGGATCGCCGGTCTCCTCCGACGCCCAGTAGAGCAGCGGCAGATTTAAAAGGCAGTCGATGATCAGCCGGTAGTTTTCCGGTGCGTCCATCGCACCCCACGCCTGTATAAAATTGCCCACCGGGTGAAATCTGCGGATGAGCTGATCCGCTGCCAGTATGGCTGCCTTTCTTCCCGTCTCGTTTCCGGTCAGTTTATAGCCCGCCACGCAGGACGGAGAATACAAAAATCCCATATCATGATGATCGACTTCGATCTTGTTTTCAATGCGGTTCAAAAAGCTGTCAATCTGGATGTCGCCGGCTTTTTTATAAATGTCTTTTCCGGTATCCTCGTAGGACAGCCAGATCTCGCCCGTCCAGAATCCCGTCGTCCAGTCCACATTCTCCGTCGGCGCGTAAAACCCGTTCTCGCTGTAAGCCTTCTGGAACTTCGTCGTGAACTCCGGAAGATTGCGCTTTACCTGCGCCGTGGAAAAATCCATCGCCTCTTTGATCTCCTGCTCTGTGATCTGCGGTTTTTCTTCGTATCGCATACCTTTCTTCTCCTTTTTCCGTTTTCCGGTCATATTCTTTTTCATACAACACGTTATTTTCTGTAGAGTAAAACAAAGCCGTCACACAAACGATCTCTTTTTGTGTGACAGCTTTGTTACGTTCCTTCGTCCTTAGCCCTTTAAACCAGTAGATGCAATTCCCTCTACAAAGTATCTCTGCAGACAGATAAATACGATGAGTACCGGAATCAGGGAAAGTACCGACCCTGCCATAATCAGTCCGTACTGGGAGGAATACTGACCGATGAACATTTTGAGACCTAACTGAATGGTCTTCTTCTCCTGGGATTTTAAGTAAATCAATGGTCCGAGGTAGTCATTCCACGTTGCCACGAAAGTGAAGATTGTCAGCGTGGACAGCGCAGGTTTTGACAGCGGAAGCATGATATGTGAATAAATTTTGTATTCGCTCATACCGTCGACTCTCGCCGCCTCGCACAGTTCATTCGGAATGCCGTCGTAGAACTGTCTCATCATGAACACACCGAATGCGGAAAATGCCTGCAGACAGATCATTGCGAGCAGCTTATCGTTCAATCCCATCTTACGCATCATGATAAACTGCGGAACCATGTATACCTGCCACGGCATAGCGATGGTCGCAATGTATGCCATGAACAGTGCATTCTTGTGCTTGAACTCCAGCTTTGCAAAAGAATATGCCGCAAAGCTGCTCGTCAAAAGCTGTAAGGCGGTGACCACGATTGTGAGGAATACGGTATTCTTCACGAACGTGCCAAACGGAATCTTCGTCCAGATATCCACGTAATTGCTCCACCGCGGTGTCTCCGGAATCAGAACAAACGGCGTCATCTGGAATACTTCACGGTCTGTCTTAATGGAAGCGGACAGCATCCAGATAAACGGGATCAGCATTGCCGCCGTGATAATCAGCAATATCAGATACAGGAAGAACTTCTTGATCAGATTGTTTCGTTTCATCGATGCTTCTTTTTTCTGCTTTGTCATTATCTCACTCATCTCTGTTCTCCCCCTTTCTAGTCTTCTAACTTCTTCTCATATGCAAACTGTACAATCGTTACAATCAGTACCAGTACAAACAGTACCATTGCGACCGCACTCGCGTAACCGAGTTTCCAGTAGTCGAATGCGTTTTCGTAAATGTAGTAAACAAGCACGGATGCAGAGTTGCTTAACTTGCCCTGGCTTCCGCCTGCCAGCATGATGGCGATGTCGTACACCTTAAAGCAGTTGATCGTCAGCATCACGACAACGAAAAATGTGGTGGAGCGCAGCTGCGGCCAGGTGATATATTTGAATTTCTGCCAGGTCGTCGCTCCATCGAGGCTTCCCGCCTCGTATAATTCCGACGAGATTCCCTGCAGTCCCGCAAGGTAGATTACCATGTAGTAACCCATATATTTCCAGACACTGAATAAAATAAGTGTCAGCATAATCAGATTTCCGCTAAACCAGTTCGGCAGATTCTTCTGCTCAATCCCGCAGATTGTCATCAAAAGATAATTCACCGGTCCCTTGGTCGGATGAAAAATCATGGACCATACCGTTGTGATGGCAACGAGGGATGCTACATACGGGAAGAACGATACGGTTCTAAAAAATCCTCTTCCCTTAACCTTCTGGTTTAAGACAATTGCCAGTGCCAGTGATACAACCATGGTAAGCGGTACCGTACCGACACAGTAGATAATCGTGTTTTTTAAGGATGCCGTGAAAAATGTATCCGACGGCAGTTTCAAGAAATTGGAAAGTCCGACAAACTGAATCGGGTTGTTTCCATCCCATTCCGTAAATGCCAGAATAAAGGCAAATATGATCGGGATCAATGTAAATACGGCGAATCCGATGAAGTTCGGCGCAATGAAAGAATAGGCAACCAGATCGTCTCTGGTCTGCTTTGACAGCTTACGGCCGCTTCGCATTGCAGCAGCCTTCCACTGCAGTTTGTTTCTGCTTTGAATCAGTTTCTGTTTTTTCTTGTTATCAGTTTCGTTCTGACTTTGTTCCCACAGCCTTGCCATCTCGGCTTCCATCTGCTCTAATTTTACTGCTTTCTTCTTATCCATAACCATGCCCAAAAGCCAGATACGGCTTATTTCCTTTCTCCTTTAAGCTGTTTCATTTTTAAGGGCCGGCCGTTTTCAGCCAGCCCTTTTATCAGCAATCGTGGTTATGCTTCCGTTCCATTACTGGTTCAGAATCTTTCCAACCTGCTCATTCATAGATGCTACACCCTCTTCTACAGTCACTTCACGGTTCATGATGGAAGTGTGGTAGGTGTCGAGGATACTGTTGATCTCTGATACGTTCTCAGCATACGGTACCTCAAGGTATGCATTTGTGATGTTTAATGCTTCCTTGCTGCTCTCGTCTGTCGGGAATCCTGCCATGCCGGCGATTGTGTTGATAACATCGTCCGTCATAATTGCCGGGAAGTTACCGGTGGAAGCCATTACCTTAGCGCCCTCTGTACCGGATACCCAGTTTACGAAATCAAATGCTGCGTCCTTGTTTGCGGAAGCGCTTGTAACAGCAAGACCTGTGATGGTAGCGATCGTGCTGCCTGCCTCTGCTCCGTCCGGATGCGGATAGCTTGCGATACCCCAGTTGCCGCAGAGAGAGCTGTCATACTCGCCGCTGTCAAGGTTGGAAATCAAAGTGGAGATGAACCAGGAACCCATGTTCATCATAGCAACGTTTCCGTTGGAGAATGCTGCGGAGTAGTGAAGACCTTCTGTGCTTAAGTCTGTGTAGGTCTGGCATACACCGTCATCCTCTTCGCTTAAGATCATGTCATAGTACGGAATCATCCAGTCGTAATTGCCGTCTAAGATCGAATGCTTTCCATCCAGGATTCCGAACAGCTCGACTGCGGATCTCCATGTGTGATAGTGGCATCCGTATACCTGTGAACCGTAGGTGGTATCTGTCAGCTGTCTTGCCAGTGCATCGTAATCTTCTATCGTCATATCGTTGGACGGATAAGCAATGCCTGCTGCGTCAAATACATCTTTGTTGTAATAGATTAACCAGTAATCACTTCTGAACGGAAGTTCATATAAGCTTCCATCTACTGTTACCTGATCTGTGATTCCGTTGAAGTCTGCGAGGTTGATTCCTGCATCTGCGATGTAATCATCCAGGGACTCCAGTGTGTTCTTCTGAACCAGTGTTGCATATCCCGGTACATCCTTGATGGTAACCACATCGAAATCGGAACCGCTTCCGGATAACTCCGTTGCAAGAACGGTCATGTAATCGGTTGATCCAAGATCGACCATCTCGATGGTTACGTTTGGATTTGCAGCCTCATACGCCTCTTTGAGTGCGTTCCAGTAAGGAGTGGTCTCCTGATCCCAGATTGCCCATTTGAGAGTGACTGCCTCTCCGTCACTCGTAGCAGCATCTGCTGCCGCCTCGGTGCCTGCTGCAGCGGTGTTTGTGTCTGCTGCCGCATCTGTTGACGCATCCGTTGAAGCTGTTTCCCCAGAGCCACAACCTGCAAGTAACGCCCCTGTCATGCTTGCTACAAGAAGCATGCTCAATACTCTTTTTTTCATCTGAATCCTCCTTTTCGTATCTCTATCGTTCTCCGATAAGATGATTTTATTATATTGGCTTTGCCATATAATGGACATAGATTTTTTTACGTTTAAATTCACATTTTTTTCCTCTTTCGGTTTTCGTCTGCATTTTTTCTTCCCAAACCTGTCTTTTTTCTCAAAACCTGTCTTTTCTTCTTCACTTTGTTTTTCGCTCTCCCAAAATGGATTTTTTTCTTTCAGAATTTTCTTTTTGTGTCTATAATGTAGGGTATGAAGAAAAAATTTAAGACGATTCGCTCACGAATCACACTGACCACGATTACACTCTGTATTTTCTTAAGTATCGCTGTGTCCTATATCAGCTATTCTTTCTATTATAAAAGTGTAAAACAGAATATGATCCGCACCGCGGAGTCCTCGCTGACGCTGCTCGGCTCCTCGATTGACAGCAACATCCAGGATGCCTATTCCTTCGTCCGCAACTGCCAGGCGAACTCTTTTATCCTGAATTATCTGTCGCAGCAGGGTTCCCAGAGTGCGCGTATCACTGCATCTACCTATCTGAAGGGAATCTACAACAGTTACGACGGTCGCTACTATATCAAGCGCATTTTTATTGCCTCCTACAAGAACCGGGATTTTATCCAGGCAGTCGCTTCCACCAATAACCAGCCCTTCCACTCGGCAGATGATATCCGGGATCTCTATTTTTTTGACAGTTACTACAGCAGCCCTTCCTATTCTTACAGTGAGGGAATCCTGACAACCGAAGGCGGTTCACAGTATCTTCCGATCATCCGGCCGCTTTACAGCCAATATAATTCCGACGAGCTCGGTTTTATCTACATTGAGATGTCGCCGAACGTTGTCACCATACCGCTTAAGACAGCCGGGACCTACCAGAACAACGATTTTTACCTGACGTTGGAAGACCACAGCTATGTGTACAGCAATTACACCCTGGCGGACGCCAACCCTTCCTATGAGATCACGGGCGATCTCTCCTCCATTGCGTCTTTCTCCGATACCATTGTAAAGGAGATTTCAAATGGCAACGGAAAGTTCGTCTCCATCTCGGTTCCGCTTGCCGCGGAGAACTGCTATATCACACAGTTAATCACGGTCAACACGTTTTACGGACAGCTTGCCTCCATTATTTTTGTCATCGTGGCATGTGCCGTCATCACCGGTATCATTCTTCACACGATCTTTAATCACATGATCAATCACCCGGTGCAGGAACTGCAGGCCCGGATGAAGCACATTTCCGAGGGAAATTTCGAGCGCGACTCCTCGATCGAGTGGCAGCACGAGCTCGGCGACATCGGCAGAAGCATCAACGATCTCGCTGAAGACGTCAAAACACTGATGGATCAGCGGATCCGCGATGAAAACGAGAAGCGTGAGTACGAGTACAAAATGCTGCAGAGCCAGATCAATCCGCATTTTCTCTACAACACGCTCAATTCCATCAAATGGATGGCAACGATCCAGAATGCGCCGGGCATTGCTGAGATGACGACAGCGCTGTCCAGACTTTTAAAAAACATTGCAAAGGGGACAGAAAAAGCGGTTCCGCTCTCTGCCGAACTCTCCCTTCTGGATGATTATTTTACGATTCAGAAATACCGTTACGGAGGAACCATCTCCTTAGAATACAGGATCGATGACGAGGCGGCATTAAGCTGTCTGATTCCGCGCTTCACCTTACAGCCCATCGTGGAAAATTCCATTTTTCACGGCATTGAGCCCAAGGGAACACCCGGAACGATCACCCTTCATATTTTCCGGAAAAATGACGCGATTCTTCAGATCGACATTACCGACGACGGCGTCGGCATGACGGAAGAACAGGCCAGACAGCTTTTGTCCGAGAACAAGAACGAAAAGACTGAATTTTTCAGGGAAATCGGCGTCAGCAACGTGCACAAGCGGCTGCAGTATGAATTCGGCGAAGATTACGGTCTGCGCGTGGCAAGCCGCCTGTCCGAATTTACCACCGTATCCGTTCTGCTTCCGTTTACACCGCAGGAAAACATCCGGTAAAACGACAGACAGGTATTTTTACAACAAAGAAATGGGGTTACAGTTATGGTACAGCTTCTTATTGTGGATGACGAACCGCTGGTTCAGATCGGCATCCGCTCCATGTTAAACTGGGAGAGCATGGGAATTGAAATTGCAGGCACCGCCACAAACGGCAGGCAGGCATATGATATGATCCTGGAAAAGCATCCGGAAATTGTGATTACGGACATCAAAATGCCGATTATGGACGGCATGCAGCTGATCGAAAAATGCCAGTCCTTAGAGCATCCGCCGCTTTTTATTCTCTTAACCAGCTATGAGGAATTTGCCCTGGTAAAACAGGCGATCTCCTATCAGGTGCTGGATTATCTGGTAAAGCTCGAGCTGACGGAAGATGTGTTAAAAACCGCCGTCCAGAAGGCGCTCGACATTCTGGAAAAAGAGAGAAAGCAGGCAGCCATCCCGGAAACCGGTTCCGACCTCTCCTTATTGCAGGATAATTTTTACATCCGGCTGCTTCTGAATTTATTCGAGACGGAGGAACAGTTCGCAACGCAGTGCGATCTTCTGTCCGTCCGCTTCACGGATGCCGGCTACACGGTGGCTTATCTGGAAATGCAGAATACCAGACAGAGCGCGTCCGCCGTCGCATCGTCGAACATCACGCTCTACCGCAGCAGCTACCAGATGATCCGGAACCTGATCGTCAAATATGTGCCGTGCCGGATTCTTTTTCTCGACACGACGCACCTTGCGATTATTTTTTCACTGACCAAAGAACAGACGGGCAGCTATCATCAGCTTCTGACCGATGCACTCACGCAGACCGGCGACATGCTGTACAATTATTACAGCATCAAAATTCTCGCATCGGTCGGTTCCCTCGTCGAAAATCCGAGAGATCTGTCCGCCTCCTACTCGGACGCCAGACAGATCTTCCCGGACGTCCGGCAGTCCGATTCTGCCGTTATCTTCGCCGACGAGGACAATCCTGCCCGTGAGGAGCACAACGTCTTCAACATTGCCATCTTTAAGGATGAGCTGCAGAAAGCGTTCAATGAATACGATCCGGAGGCGCTCTCCGCAGTCTTCCACGACATCATTGATCTGTTTTCCAATGATAAGAGACATTACTCCCAGGCCCTATCCGCCGCGAGCAACGTGCTGCACTTAACGCTCTCCTGCCTAAGCAACGGGGAAGAACAGTTAAATCAGATTTTCAGCGAATCCGCCAACGGGTACAACTGCCTCTACGAGGCGGAGACAGTTCCGCAGGTGCTTTCCTGGATGACTGTGCTGTGCGACGGTCTGTGCCGCCTGTTTTCCGAGCACAACAAGGATTACAAGAACCGTACCATCTCCGCCGTCAAAAAGTATATCAATGAACACGTCGACGAGAAGATCACGCTGAATCAGCTCTCCGACGTCTTCAACATCAGCCCGAATTATCTGTCGATCCTGTTTTCCAAGTACAACGACATGGGATTTATAGATTATGTAAACCATGCAAAGATCGAATGTGCCAAGGAAATGCTGGATGAGGGAACGCTCAAGATCTATGAAATCTCCGACAAGCTGGGGTACGAGAGCGCATTCTATTTCAGCCGGGTATTCAAGAAGGTGGAGGGCATGTCACCGCGCGACTATATCAACCGGAATTAGATGCGCTTCTTTTGACGTGGGAAGTTATAGGAAGAGAAGATTACCCTTTCGATTTCAGATAGAATGCATATGAAAATTCTGCTCAAAAAATGCGGCATTTCTAATCCAGCCGGTTTTGCATCGGCGATGATCCGTGTTTTTCCAAGTTTTGAACACTCCACGGGTGTGTCCGCAACCCGCAGACAATTTTAGGATTCCCGTGTGTCCCTTGCGGCACTGCTGAATAGAACATAACCGCGCGAAGCCGATGTCTGAGTCGTCATCTGTCCTGTTTTCAATAACAGATGACGGCGAGTTTCGGTTCGCGCGGTTTTATATTGTCTGTGAAGCGGTGCCGCTAGGGACACTAGTGAATCCGCTCATTGTCTGCGGTTTGTCGGACACATTCCGTGGATTGTCAAAACGTGGAAGAGACACGGAATCCGATGCCAAAATCCGGCTGGAAGAAATGCACACATTTTTTTCAAAAGAATGTTCCATATGCATTTCTATCTGAAATCGGTAGGATGTGCTTCTCATACCTATAACTTTACACATCAAAAGAGGCTGCCCGTTCTGTCTATGCGGGCATTTCTATCATGTGATCAATATAGTTATTTATTCCTTTTTCTGTCTTAAAATCATATTCTTCGTCCATCCTCTTAAAGTATTGCTGTATGCTCTCTTTTGTGATACGCTCATCAGAATAAATACCGTCTCCATAGCCCCTTCTGGCTTTGGTCCACGGTTCTTCATTGTGTGTAATTCTTTCCAGGACTTTTCCCCCGTACATGCCAAATGTGTTTATGACAAGATCCATCACCCGTTTTTCATCTGTGCTCAATTCCACGTTCGTGCCATTCAATACGGAAAATCGGACATCCTCAATCGGATTGTATTTAAAATCCCGAAACAAGTCATATACCTCACGGTACACAGGGCCGTGCACCCATGCCTCACAGTCTTCCGGAAACACAGACGTGCCATAAAATGCCAGATGGATTCCCTGAATAAAGTACAACAGTTTCTGCAGCATCAAAGGCGTCACTTCCTCAAGTTCCCGAAACAAATACGAAATAGCACGCAACATTTTCTCTGATACAGAAAATAAATTCATAACCTCATCTGCCGCCTGCATTGCTTTGTTATAAGCAGTTACAGCAATCTTATCGCGGTTTGTATCCAGCATTTTCTTCATAAATGCTGGCGACGTTAGTGCTTTCCGGATTATTTCTGAATATTCCTTTGACGGGATCTGTCCATCCAGATATCTGGTAATTGTCACTTCACCAAATCCAAGTGCAAGTGACAGAGGCGCTTTGCCGATCTTATAGATTTTCATCAGCTTTTCAATATCATCGATCGTAACAATCCCCTCCATCTCACGATACTGATGGTCAATTTCTTTTACATTTTGATCCAGAAGTCCCGGAAGACTCATCTCTTCCCCACATTCAGAGCAGACTGCCGTTGTGATGTAGAACGTATACTCCTTTTCGCGAATGGTCTTTGTGACGGGCATTTTCTGCAAATAATATTCCGTTTCTTTCCTGCACGCAATGCAAAAATCCTTTCTTTCTTTTTCTGCCATTTCTACGCCCTCCTGCTCATATTATTTAAACGGATATTTTAATGGATATTTCTGTTCGTGAAATGAAATTACAATTACATAACAGTTCTTTAGCTTATTAAACTTTATGTAGAGCGAAACCATCTTTTCCTCTGTCCCGCTTCTTTCCAAAAGCAAAACATCCTTGCCGAAAACATATAGGCGCTCATGTTCGTACCCCGCATGTTCATTCTTCAAAATCTCTGAAAAATCTGCGGCTGTCAAACTCAAAAGAATTTCCCTGGCTTTCGCCTCATCTATCACATACTTCAGAAATAAGTCTATATTATCCTGCCTTTTTCTGTTCCTATCCAAACGGTATTTTCCAATCTGAATCGCTTCTTTTACCTCATTCAGATATGCTTCTATTTCTTCTATTTTCAATACCAATAAATCAGCCTCCATGTATGATAGGATTTTGTTCTTTTCCTATCATTATTATAGTTGCATGATAGTTTTTTGTCAATATTCCATCATAAAGAAAATAAGGAGCTGCCGCTTTAAACAGACCGTTCTTTTGACGTGGGAAGTTATAGGGAGAAAAGATCATCCCTTCGATTTCAGATAGAATGCATATGAAACATTTTTTTCAAAAGAATGTTTCATATGCATTCCAGCTGAAATCGTGAAGTATGATTCTATATCCTACTAACTTCTCACGGCAAAAGAGGCTGCCCGGTCGCAGCCTCTTTTTTATAGATCATTTATTTGTACTCAAAATTCGGGATCTGTCCCCAGCGCTCCTTAAAATAGTGCGCCGCTATCTTCGGCCGCCGGTCTCTGGTAAAGAGACCTTTTTTATTTCCGTCGGCGCGCATGCAACCCTGGATTGTGGCGAAATCCGCAAAGTTCCAGACCTGCTCGCCGATGAAGAAGCTGCGCTTGTCAAATTCCGCATTCTGTCTGCGGTAATATTCCTTCTGGAACTCCTCGGAGAACATTTCCGGCACGCTCTCGTGGATGCCGGCAACCGCATCCGCACCGTATTCTGTAATCATCACCGGCTTGTTCTGTTTTTCCCAGAAATCCAGTTCCATATTTAACGCGTAGCATGCCGCGTCGAGATCGCCGGACAGATTGTACCAGCCATAGTAACGGTTCACGCACACCACGTCCATCGTTCTCGTCACAAGATCCCTCTCGTAGTTGTTCTGGCAGCACACGAAGGTTACCGGACGGTCTGCCGGATCAAGGCTGTGTGTCAGTTCATAGAGCGAGTGCCAGTAATCGTACGCCGACTCCGGAAAATGCTCGGTGTCCGGTTCATTTCCCATCGACCACATGACTACACACGGATGATTCTTGTCCCTTGCAATCATCTCACGCAGCACCTGCTCGTGGTGCTCTCTGATGTGGAAGGTCTTGTACGGGTCGATCTTGTCTCCCGCGCCGATTCCGACCGCAGGCGTCTCATCGATCACGACGATACCCTCCCTGTCGCACAGCTGATACATCTCCTCCGCATACGGATAGTGGCTGGTGCGGAAAGAATTGGCATTCAGCCAGTGGATCAGATTGATATCCTTGACATCCAGGCACACGTCGAGTCCTCGTCCGCGGAAAGCCGCGTCCTCGTGTTTTCCAAAGCCCTTAAAATAGAACGGTTTTCCGTTGATCAAAAACTGCGTTCCCTCTACCGCCACCGTGCGGATGCCGAATGTCTCCTCGTAGAGATCTTCCCCGTAGGTGACACTCGCCGTATAGAGGTACGGCTCCCCCGGCCACGGCCACCACAGTCTGGCATCCGGAATTCTGACTGTTCCGCTCGCTCCATCCGCCGCTGCCACCTCATTGCCGTCCGCGTCCAGAATACGGATGCGCACCTTATCCTCACATGTGCTGCCCGCCGTCTTAATCTCATAATTTACCACTCCGGTATCGCCGTCAATGTCCGGCACCAGCGTAATATCCTCAATATAAGCCGCCGGCGTCGTGTAGATGCGGACCGGACGGTTGATTCCCGCATAATTAAAGAAATCAAAATTCGGCAGATTCTGCGGTTTTCTCCATACCTTCGCCGCTTCGACACTCGGCACGCCCGGATTGTCCGATCCGAAAAATGCCGTACTACCCTCATTTCCGACCGGAAGCGTGCTGTGATTTACCCGGTTGTCCGCCGCAACGACGAGCTCCGCCGTCTCTCCCGGCACAAGCTGATCTGTCACATCCACCTCAAACGGAAGAAAGCCGCCTTTATGCGCAGTCAGAAATCTGCCGTTTAAGTACACCTTTGCCGCATGTGTAACCGCGTCAAAGCGGAGCACGAGACGCTGTCCCTTCAGATAGGACGGAACCGTGATCTTCCGCTCGTAATACGCCCAGCCGTAATGATTCCGGTATTTCGGGTCGTCCTTCTGATCGTTGTACGATGCCGGCACCGCCATCAGTTCGGTGTCCTCCCCCATCACAAAGGAATCTCCCGGCTCCTTCTCATCTCCCAGTTTAAAATTCCATACTCCGCCGAGATCTATCACTCCGCGCACGCTGTTCTCTCTTGGATACAACATCTTTTCTTCCTCCATTCTTTCTTTCCGATAACTTTTGTTTGGGATTCCTTTTATTTTAGATTTCTTTTGACTGCTCTATGCCGTCTATCGCAGCATGGATTTCCCCGTCCTGCTTCGTGACGGTATACGTTTTTCCACGCATCCGCACGGACGCATGAAAGTAATCCACTTCCTTTGGAATATGCGGTGCAAAATCACAGCCACCTTCCGGCGACAGATGGATTCCGGCGATCTCCTCCAAAATCACAGGCACGGGCGCACTCGCCCACGGATGACACAGGCTCGTGTTCCACTTCTGGTCTTTTCCCCACGCCTCAAAGCAGGTCGTCGCTCCCTCCCGCAGCATGTTGCACCATCCGTGCTCACTGTCGTTTAACAGCAGCCTGTACACGCTCTTAAAGCGCCCCCGCCGGCTCAGCGCAAGCAGCAGGTAATAGCTTAACATCACGCCGCAGGAAAAGCCCCGTTTTTCCAGGAAATCAATGACCGGTGCTTCCTCTGCCTCCTCCAAAAGCCCGAAATACAGGGCGTACACGTTGGAGTGAAGCGATGTGTGGCTGCTTGTTTCACTGTCCGCAAAAAGCCCCGGCTCCTTCCGGTAAAACGCCCTGCGATACGCGAGGATCGGCTTCTCCAGCTTGTACGGCTCCTCTCTGCCCAGCACACGGGCAAGCCCGTTGAGCGTTTTTTTCGCACCGAGATACAGGGCATTGATGACGTTGTGGCACCCCGCCCCCACGATGGGTCTTGTCAGCGCAAAATCATAATCATCCCGCAGATTTTCCGGCCAGTCGACCAGATTCCACTTGTCTGCCACCTGCACAAGCAGCCCGTCTGCGCGCTCGTACCGCGCGAAATGCCGGATCATGCCAAGCGCCGTCTCGTAGTAGGGAAACAGCGCCGCCGCGTCGCCGGTGTAACGGTAGTACAGTGCCAGCAGCTGCGGATACATCAGGGAATAATCGGCGATCTCCTGCATCAGTCCTCCCGGCGCAACCGCCAGAAGCCCCGGGCAGACTGCCCTCGTCTGCGCAAACTGATCGATGCATTTCAAAAGCATCTGCGTCTCCCCGGTCAGCAATACCTGCGCATGCGCCGTCACAACGGCGTCCCCGAGATATTGTCCTTTTTCTCTGGTCGGGCAATCCACATAGCCCTCCTGCGTCCCGTATTTTACCGCGTTCTTACAGATGGAAAAAATCTGCTCCAGCCGCTTTTCGGAGGACGTCACCTCTGCGCCCTCCTCCATCGGATAGTGGCGCGTCTGCACAAAAATCTCCCGAATGTTCACGCCCTTCCCCGGAAGCAGCTTTGCGTAGCGGAAACCCTTGTAATCATACGGTTCAAGACTGCAGCAGCCGTCTGCAACCGTCCAGATCTCGTGGTAGGAGCAGTTGCAGCGCATCTCGTAGCGGACGCTGCCGCTCTCATCCAGTTCCTCCCCGCAGAAGATTTCCACGGTATCCCCGGCGCTTCCTTCCGCCGTCAGGCACAGGCTTCCGGCAACTTCCTCTCCCACATCGATCCGGATGCTGCCATCCTCATAGATCTCGATTTTTTCCGGCTTGATGCGCTCCCCGCAAAGCATCCGCGTCGGCTGTAAATACAACCGGTAATCCGCCCACTCTGCCGCAGCCGGCGTCTGCCATCCGGCATCATCAAATCCTACACTGCTCCATCCTTGCGGGAATTTTCTGCTGTCAAAGTTTTCCAGAAACTGCGTATCATATCCGATCGTTCCGCCGCTGTACGCATCCGTCCTCTCATAGCAAAATCGAAGCGGTATCCGGCAGCCCTGCGCATCCATCAACTCTGCGGCAAACGCAAAGCGCAGGTCGCCGCTGTTGTATACACGGTTGATTAACCCCTGATAATATAAATGCAGTCCGAAGCAGTGCTCTCCGGCCTCCATCTTCCCCAGTGGAATCTCATTATAATAATAATGATCCGGATAACCTGGCGCAGGTCCCTCCGCCACAAACCCGGACTCCACATACAGCTTATAGTGATCGTCCGCCGTCAGTCTTAACGTCAGGTTCTCCTGCGCCGTCTCAAGCGTAAAACGCGCGCGCACCAGAACATGCAGATTCTGCCGGAGCTCCGCTGTCAGCTGTTGTTCTGCCTCCGATTGTTTTTCCCCTTCCTCCTGCTCCTTGTGGAACAGATTGACCGGTGTGATATGTAAAAATTCGCGGATTGTAAGCCACTGTGGACACCATTCCGCTTTTTCTCTGCTCATCTCTTCCGTCATCCCGCCATCCTTTCCGGGCGTTTTTTGTTCTGTCTGCAATTTTCCTGATTCCTTCTTCCGGACAGTCGTACTGCACAGCTTCCCTTACAGACAGCTTCCTGATTTTTTATTATGGTATAAAAAAATAGTGCATTTTTCCATAGACTTTCTTATGAAAAAATACACTATTTCTATGTCATTTTTATGCTGCCTGAAATTACTTACTGCGGCTGTTTTCCGATGTAAGCAAGGATACCGCCGTCCACATACAGTACGTGGCCGTTGACAAAATCAGATGCGTCCGAAGCCAGGAATACTGCCGGTCCCTGTAAATCCTCGGCACTTCCCCATCTTGCTGCCGGGGTCTTTGCGATGATGAACTGGTCAAACGGATGTCTGCTTCCGTCCGGCTGGATCTCGCGGAGCGGTGCGGTCTGCGGAGTCGCAATATAACCCGGTCCGATACCGTTGCACTGGATGTTGTACTCGCCGTACTCCGATGCAATGTTTCTGGTCAGCATCTTTAAGCCGCCCTTTGCCGCTGCATAAGCGGATACGGTCTCACGACCGAGCTCGGACATCATGGAGCAGATGTTGATGATCTTGCCGTGTCCTTTTTTGATCATGGACGGAATCACCGCCTTGGAAACGATAAACGGTGCGTTCAGATCCACATCGATGACCTGTCTGAACTCTGCTGCGGACATCTCGCACATCGGAATACGCTTGATGATGCCGGCATTGTTTACCAGAATGTCTATCACGCCAACCTCTTTTTCGATCTTCGCAACCAGTGCGTTTACCTGCTCCTCATCTGTGACATCGCAGACATATCCGTGTGCCTTGATGCCCAGCTCCTCATAAGCGGCAAGTCCCTTGTCGACAAGCTCCTGCTTGATGTCGTTGAATACAATCGTTGCGCCCGCCTGTGCATATGCAGATGCGATTGCGAATCCGATGCCGTAGGATGCGCCTGTTACCAGCGCTACTTTTCCCTCTAATGAAAAATTAACCATAGTTTTCCGTCCTTTCTTTTTCCCTCTTATTACTCTGGTACTGCTCATTGCTTACATTTAGTATATCATGTATGTTATTCCATTTCCCGCAATATTGTATTATAAATCTTGCAAATATTGAACTTTTATCTTATGCTGTGTAGAGAAACATGCCGCAAGGCACATAGCGCCACTGGCGCACAGAAAAACGGCGGCAGCTGCCGCACGGATTGTAAGAACGGAGAACCTATGAATAGCTGTACAACCTGCAAAGAAGCCATCGCGCACTGCATGAGCACTCACACATTCGCTTTCGCCCATCTCTACGGCGACGAGAAGATCATGGACATGCACATTCACAACTGCTGCGAAGTCTATTACTCGATTTCCGGCGGAAAACAGTTTCTGATCGACCACTGCCTGTACGACATCCGCCCCGGCGATCTTTTCTTAATCAACCAGTTTGAAAGCCACCACCTGACGCAGATCGATCAGCAGACACACGAGCGGATCATCCTCTCCATCGACCCGGAATACTTAGCAAAGCTCTCCACCAGTGCGACGGATCTTGGTCATTGTTTTTCTTTCCGTGACACCAGAATGCCGCACCAGATTCACCTCTCCCCCAAGGAGCAGAACCGCTTTATGTACTTTATCCACGAGCTGCATGACGATGGCGGTATGGGGGAAGACCTCTTAGATCAGGCAATCTTTCTGGAACTGATGGTCTTTTTAAACAGAGCCTTCGCCGCCCGCTGCACAGACGCCGCAGCCCCCGCCCAGGCTCCATCTTCCAATTACCACGCCCAGGTGGATGCCATTTTATCCTACATCAACTCCAATATCGGCGAGCCGCTGACGCTCGCCGGTCTGTCCGCGCATTTTTTTATGAGCACGTCCTATCTGTGCCGTATTTTCAAGGAGGCCACCGGCACCACCATCAACAAATACATCACCGCAAAGCGTATCACCCTATCCAAATCGCTGCTCGATCAGGGCTGCTCCGTCTCAGAAGCCTGCGAGGCCTGCGGCTTCAACGACTACAGCAATTATCTGCGCGCCTTCACAAAAGCGGTCGGCATCTCGCCGAAAAAGTACGCGCAGTTTCACTCTTGACCGGTTATACCTGTTCCTTCTGCTCTATCTCACTGATAAATTTTTCTATTAGTCTGTTTACTTCATCCGGCTGATCCGTATTGGAATTATGACCTGCATTTTTTATCCACTTAAGCGGTAAACCTTCTCTCTGATGCCATTTTTTATTGTAGCTTTTGGCAGAGCCCGCTTTATCCTTCTCTCCACAGATAAGTAATGCCGGACAACTGATATGATATGGCAGATCTGCTTTGATTGCCTCAGCAAGCATCCTGTACCCAAAACCAGCAAGCCTTGCATATTCTTCAGGATCTGAATCATAGGACATCATCATCTTTTGCATAAGCTTCTGGCCATAATCCGTCTCTGCGCAACCTCTTGAACCTGCCCTAAGAAGTGCTTTCCATGGATATATTTTATATAGTGGCTCTGCTCTTTCAAGAAGCCATATTTCCATTGCTGTCATATAAGACTTTTGAAGTGGTGCAGAATCAATGGAGATAAAGCCTTTTATCTTATCCGGATATAATTCCATATACATTTGAGCCAGATATCCACCCATAGACTGACCGATAATGATGGGAATATAAATTTCTTCTTTTACTAAGATTTCATCAAGCCATTCTGCCATGTCAGACAGACTGTAATTATTCGTAAATGGTCTGGATAATGCATGTGATGGCGCATCCCATACAAACACATTCTGTTTCTTCTCAAAATATTCTGTCTGCTTCTCAAAAAGTCTGTGATCTGCTGTAAGTCCCGGCAAAAACACTAACGTAATTTTCTGCTTGTCTATTATATTTACAAAATAATGGATACAGCCACAGGGTGTCTTATAACTGTTTTCTGTCATTTTCCGTCCCCTTTCCATAAACCATTTCCCAATGATTTATCATTTCCAGATATTCCTGCTCAAAAACAGTTACATCATAATTTCCTGTTCTGTACCAATATTTAAGCATCCCTTCTGAAGCATACAGAATTTCCTTATATATACGAGCGAACTCTATATCCTTACGGATGAAGTCGAGATTCAAAATTGACAGAAGCACTTCCAATGTCGTTTGGGCAGCATCCTGTACATCCGGTTGGATGATGGATTGAATATCCGGCTCGGTTTCAAAGTATGAATTAATGGAAAACAGGGATAAAAATGTGTATTTTCTCATCACTGCACACTTAGCCATCAGACCTCGGCGCATCATTTCAAAAAAATCATCTGTTTCATATACCTTATATTTATACATGTATTTTTTTGTTAAATCTGCTGCATACTTCCATAGAAAAAGATATAGCTCCAGTTTATTATGAAAATAATGAAACAAAAGTGACTTGGAAATTCCGGCTTCTGCCGCAATTTCTGAGGTTGGTGCTTTCTTATATTGATTCGTTGCAAATACTTTATATGCAGCATTCAATATTTGCGATTTTTTTTCTTCCGGCAATGCATAAAATTTTTCATTCATAAGCTGCCTCCGTTAACCGATTCGGTTAATGCGAGTATATACCCATTGACCGATTAACGGAAGACCTCATTTGATCATCTATCCCTGCAACTTTTGATTTTGTATTTCCATTCATTGAAAAACGGCATCAAAGCCATCTCTGTTAAAGTTACCCTTTTTTCTGAAATACATATCAAAATCATTTCAAAAATTAGCTTGACATATTACCAGATTGCTTTCCTATCTATCTCGCTGATAAATTTTTCTATAAGTCTGTTTACTTCATCATCATTTATCTACTATACACAATTGTTCACATTTTCTGTCCAATTTTCCGTACTTAATTAACTTTTTAAATAAACGCAATCATATACAGCGGCAACGTAATGATTCCCTCCCCGCTCACACCTATATTGCCATCCGCAAATTTGTATCCGTAAGATATATCTTTGTTATTCTTCATAAGCCATTTTAATGAATTTGCCCGGGTATTTCCGCTCTTGACTTCGATAGGAACCACGCTCCCGTCTTTCTGGATGATAACATCGATTTCTCTTTTCGTTGTATCATTTTTATAGAAGTATATCTGATATCCCTTCTTATAAAGAGCATCTGCTATTGCACATTCATAGATACCGCCTTTTGAGTTTCCAGCTAATGTATTTTCTACAATATGCTGTTTTAAAGAAAAATCCTTCATCGCCATCAGCAGTGATAAATCAGTTGTATATGCCCGGAAAAAGTCGTCTCTTGCATAATCATCCAAATCAAATCTGACATCCGTCACCCGTTTGCATAATTGCACCATATCTGCTCGAAGCAGCCATTCAACGCTTGAATAATACTTTTGTGCCCTTCCGCCATGCTCAATTTCTTTATACTGAAATTTATGGTTTTCCTTATCTAATAGCTGCTTTGCAAGCGAGAGATAACATTTTTCTGCTTTTACCTTTTCCTCAGCAGTTGCATAATGTGCTATATCATACTGATATCCCTGTAAGAGATTTCTTTGAACCCTGTCAACTTCTCTGAAATCCTTTATATCTATATATTTCTGTACTACTTCCGGCATACCGCCTGTTGCAACATACTGTCTGTAATAATTCATCATCTGCGAATGAATCGCCTCAGGTATCACTGTCTTTGAATGTAAATATCCACAAAGATTCTCTATCATATCTTCGGAAACTCCCATTCCCCAAAGAAATTCTTCAAAATCCATGCCATACATTCTCAGATAATCAACATAGCCGACAGGATAGGAAGACGCACGTTTATAATCAATTCCCAGAAGTGATCCTGAGGCAACCACATCATATCTGTTATCTATCGCCCAGAACTTGAGCGATGTAATTGCCTCCTGGCATTCCTGAATTTCATCCAGAAAAATCAAAGTTTTTCCGGGAACAATTTTCCTTTCCGGAAAGCGAAAACGCATAGCCATAATCATATTGTCTACGGTAAGATCTCCGGCAAAAATATCCATTGCCGAAGGCATCTGCTTAAAATTAATTTCAAGCAGTTCCTCAAAGTTTTCCTCCGCAAATCGTTCGATGATATATGTTTTCCCTGTTTGTCTGGCACCCTGAACAACCAGGCACTTTTTATCCTTTGTATCCATCCAGTTTTTAATGTAAGCCGTCGCTTTTCTTTTCAGCATAAAGCACCTCAAATCAATGAATTTTATTCCTGTTATTGCTTTTAATCAACATTTTAGAATGTCAAAATGTAATTACTGTCAACATTTCAGAAAATTATAACATTTTTTTGATGCTCAGGCAAGCTGCTAACGGACATATATTATTGCAAAGATTCCCCGTCAAAAAAATTCCCTGTCCACAAGGGACAGGGAAAAATGTTTCCTATTTTTCAAATCATAATGGATCAATCCATATAACGTAAGGATGTGCCGTCATAAATCATGGAATCCTCATTATTCCAGGCCTGTCTTATCTCGTAACCATCAGCAACATCACCCATGTAAAAATTATGAGGCGGATCCTGCACCTGTTCATTACCTTCCGTATATGGTTCATTTCCTTCCCACAGCAGACGTATTGTGCCCACGGGAGCGTCAATTCCTAAAAATTCTCCCATCTCCAGCCAGACATAATAATACTTTCCCGGAGAAAATGCTCCCTGTGAATCGGCATACGCAGTGGCAGTACAAACGCAATCCGGATTATCATCGTCAGTCAGATCTTTCTCGTTATCGTCGAATGCCATATTATACGGTGTTCAGCCATCTTCTAAGACTATAACAACAAAATGTGTACTGTTCCCTGTCTCGTCTCCCGACTCGGTCGTTGCTCCTGCTACGCAGGGTCGTCCACTGGACGACCGCAACCTTTTTCATTTATGTAATCAATATCTTTCTGCTTCAGATGAAAACTGCTTCGGAACTTGGAATTATCCAGTCGCTCAAATAACTGCCAATACCATTCATCCTTCCGTGTCCTAATAACTTCACAATCTTATATTCTTTCTGATTAACATTCATAACATCCTGCATTATCGTACCCCCTGTTTATGAACTCTCGACTATATTTGTTATTATTTCCTTCATATCCAAAAAAACATCAGTTATATAAGGATCAAAGTCCTGTCCACTTCCATTCTCAATAATCGAGAAGCATTGTTCCAATGGCATAGCATCTCTATAACACCTTTTCGCAGAAACAGCATCAAATACATCAGCAACAGCCATGATACGTGCACAGAGAGGTATTTCCTTGCGGGATAATCCCTCCGGATATCCTTTTCCATTCCATTTTTCGTGGTGAAATCTTGCTACCTGATACGCAATCTTTTCATATTCATCATCACCCATGGATTGAAAGGTTTCCTTAATAATTTCTCCGCCCTTTGCTGCATGAGTTTTCATAACATCAAATTCTTCTGCTGTCAGTTTTCCTGGCTTTTGAAGAATTGCATCAGGAATTGCAATCTTTCCAACATCATGCATTGGTGCTGCCATAACGAGATTTTTAATATAATCTTCTGTGAGTTCATCCTTGTATAACCCTCTGCTTTCCAGTTCTTTTGCAAGCATTTCTACATAAGTGGTTGTACGACGTATGTGACCTCCTGTGCTGCCATCCCTGTTTTCAACGAGAGTTGCAAATCCCATTACCATCTCTTTATTATGAGCACTCAGCTTCTGAAGCAAAGGATTCTCCATATTAAGATAAGCCCCTATGATTACAAAAACCGACACCAGGCTTGTAAGAAGCGCCTGCGGATGTATCATCTGATATACTGTAACTGCTAATGCCGCCACAATACAGGTTGTTATTGTAATGAGCTTATTATGCCCCATGTTTTTCCTTCCACATATCAGTAATATAACACTACCAAGCATATAAACAGCTACCATAATATAACAGGTATACACCGGATTTCCCATCGAATAATTTGTAATCTCTCCATGACAATATGTAATCTTTGGCATAAACAAAATCACAGCAGTCATATTTACTGCAAACGGCAATGATATAAAAATTCTCGCTTTTCTCTTCTTCGGCAATCCTCTTGTAATGTCCATAATATACAGGAAAATAAGAAACACAATCGCATCAAGGCTGCACAAAAAGCAGGTGTGAAATATATCATTTAACAGCACCGGTACCTTATTCAGCCGGTTTACTGTATATGCAGTAATTCCATCAAATGCAATGCTGAATATTCCCGTAAAAAGCAATAATTCAAACACTATTTCTTTGTTTTTAACCTTATAAGCATACCGCTCACGGAAATATATAAAGGCAATATAAATTACAATAAGCATACAGCCTATCTGAAGTTTACTATACTCAATCATAAATTTTTCTTTTCTCCCAAATCACCATAACAAATCCTGCGCTTTTGCTATAACATCAATGATAGCTCTATCTCATCTTCATCCATCGTTCCAGTCTCTTTGAAACCTTTGTTCTTGTATAAATTTAATGCATGAATATTGTCCATATTACAGGTTAATGTCACTTTGTCCGATGCTCCAAAGGGTTTCGTTTTAATGTACTCAATCGTCAGATCCAATGCAATACTTCCATACCCCTGTCCCTGATTAGATTCATCAATCATCATATGCCATATATCGTATTCCGGAATATCATAATCGTAAATCACCATGACATAACCAATCATAGTATCATCCTTATAGATTCCAAACGGCTGACATTGATTCCTGTAAACATAAGCCTGTGCAAGGCTTCGAATTGGATGTGAAACAAAATGTTCCTGTCCGTTTGCAAGTTTCAAATTAAATGCTTCAATAAAATTATCTTCTGTAATTTGCCTAAGGCTGATATTACATTTTTCCATTTTATTCCGTTACTCCTTTCCTTCGCACAATTCTGCTCCATAACAGCATCCCAGAGACATCACAATAAACATCACGCCAAGTGCCACAGAACTGGAATGATCTAATTGAAAGGGCGCAACACCGTGCATCGTCTGTTCCATCACTGTATAGACGATTTCAGCAATCATCTGCGTGCCGATTGGAATACAGATTGCAAGAATTCCCAAACGCATCAATTCTTTTGCACCGCCAAAATCAAATGGTGTACCGTCAGCAAGTTCGCGCTTAAAGTAATGTTCTGCAAATTTGGCAAGCACAGCCTCTCCTGCACAGAGAATCATTCCCGCAGCCATAGCCGCATACACCGTACCTGGGGTAACTCCAGTCTCAATGCTCAGCATACTTTCCAACGTTATGCCGCCGATTTTCACTGTCGGTGCACCAAGCGCCATGCTGAGAATCCCAACGATACAGCCACAAAAGCCGATAATGCAGAAGATAAACACAATCCTGCTTAGAACTTTTCCAATTTTAGATAGCTTTTGAATGTTATTTAATGTTTTCACAGTACACTCCTCCTCATTTTTTTTGACCGCTGTTTACATACATATTTAGTGCAGCTATACGTTCCGCACACAGATTCATCACACCGCTGCATGCTTCAATACAAAAGCCTGTATAAAGTTTTTCCCATATATCCATAGCAATCTCCGTACTACTGCACTCTTTGATAATGTTTCCAGAAGTTGATTGTTTCCTGAAGATCAGCTTCACTGGCGAACAGGTTCAGCTTCTTCGCAACTTCAACTGCGAAATCGACATATGCATTTGCTCGTGCAGTTATCACATTTTTATCTGTTACCCAATCTTCATCTGTGGAATGGGTTGATTTCACATCGCACAGAATTCCAGCGTGATCCAGCACATCGACCCCTGCACAGATCCCGGCAATCAAAATCTCTCGTTTCATTAAGGCTTGTAGATACACTTTCACCTCTCGAGTATCAATTTCAGCGATGTTTCCACCCGGTATGATAAAGCTTCTGATCTGCTCTTTGTTTATGGCTTCTAAAGGCATATCAACATTGACGGAAAAACCTTCCATAGTGCGAACAGGCTTTCCGTCTAATGAACAGAAAACCATGTCGCAGTTTGAAAAGCTCATAAAATAATTAAGTATCACGATTTCATAAAAACAGCTCTTGTCATATACAAGAAACACATCTTTCATCCATATCCCTCCTATTCTTCATTCTCTTTTTTTCTTCTGCGCTCTGCAATCCTTCGATTGATCTTATCTGCCTCTTCTTTTTCCAGATACCACTTCACAAGGTATGACAACACATCACAAACTGCTGTGGAAACCAGTATTGCAACATACACTACTATGGAAACACTGTCACTCATAATAAGATAAATCACGGCACACATTGCAATTTCCAGAACTACAAGCTCTATACCTCTCTGCCACATGATCTGAGAAATCGTCATGTCTTCCTTAAGATAGATAGGAATACATGGAATCATGCAAATGAATGCCAACCCAAACGGCAGAAAAAAATAGATAAAACTGATGCTGTTATTCCTTGCAAAAAGACTGCCGATCACGGCTATTGCAAATGTACACTCTGCCACAACCGTTATGTAATCAAACAAAAACTCTCTTTTCGGATCAAATTCTTTCATCGTCCCCATCCTCCATAAAACAATCTTCAACTTCCTTTGCATACCTTCTCGTTATCAGTATTTCTTCACCATTTTCCATTCTGGCATATAGTCTTCCATTCAATGCTGTCCGTACGGAAGTAATATGCTCTGCATTCACAAGCATTGTTTTGGATGCTCTGCATATATTTCTTTTGTTGACCTTTTCTTCCACCTGATACAGTCTTCCTTTGATTTCATAAACACAATCTACTGTATATGCAAACACCAGACCATCCACAGTCTCAAAATACAGAATATCCTCTATTCTGACAGATACTTTTTCCTTGGTCTGCTTATATCCGGTCAGCGTGTCCCCCTTATGTTGTACATATTCTTTTATCTCTTCAAAGTCCTTTGTAAGCCTTATGTACTCAAGAGTCACCCCTTCTTCCTCTGGACTATTTACGAGTTTTTCCGTTATTCTCATGCATCTTTCCTTTCCGGTTCCATAGCTAATGTCCTTATTCTCACGACCATATCTTCTATAGCCTGTGCACCTGCACTATTTTCCTGTGTTGCTGCGGTTACATGTTCAATTGCCTGATAATTGCTTTGTGTATTGGCATTTACCTGCTCCATGGATGATGCCACTTCACTGCTGTGAATCCTTATATTTTCTACTGTCTTATCCATTTCCATAATCTGTCTGGCCATCTGCTGATTCGATACCGTTATCATAGAGGTAGAATCACCGACTTTCTGAATACTGCACATTCCGGTTTCTGTGAGCTTTACACTCTGTTCCATAACAGATACTGCACCATCCGTATTTTTTACCGATTCTGTTACAATTTTTCCGATATCATCCACTGCTCTTTTGGTCTGTTCTGCTAATTTCTGGATTTCCTCAGCAACCACAGCAAATCCTTTTCCATGTTCACCGGCTCTGGCTGCTTCAATCGTTGCATTAAGTGCAAGAATGTTCGTCTGCTGGGAGATTTCAGATATCGTCCGGGTTATTCCGAGAATTTCTTTTGATTCTTCACCCAGTCTGCATATAATTTCTTTGCACTCATTTGTACTCATATGAATCTGTTTCATACTGCCTGTTGCATGATCCATATTGCTCTGATTGTCCTTTGACAATTCATTCACTTCTCTTGCAAGTTCGGAAACCTCAACATTGATAGAAGCAAGCTCCTCTAATCTTGCATTGATATCCTGCGTACGTTCATTAGCACTTGTAATTTCTTTCGTATTACTGCTAAAGCTTTCCAATACATTTCCGGTTTCTCTCACAATCTGCTCATTGGATTTTGTTGACCTTTCCGTTATTTCAGACAACTCCTGTACCATATCCATAAGTGCTCTGGACGTTTCCTGCGATTTTTTGTGCATTGCCTTTATATTCTGTATCATCTGCTCCTGTTCTTCCGCATTCATCAGATTTGACAGCATTCCGGCTGTTCGTTCACAAAGCATTGTAAATATAGCTGCAATTGCAATTAGTACCATTGCCCTTGGTAAAATGCCATACACAATTAGTTTATAATAAGTTGTGAAATTCTTATCCTGCAAAATTGCAAATGCAAAACAGATCATCTGCCCCACAGATACTCCTATTACAGACAATATGGTAGTCAAAACATTGATTCTCTTAGAAAAATACAGGCTGCCTATCGCAATTGCATAGATATATAAAAGTACTGCATGATATCCCAAGGTTGCTGTCACAATGGTTACAAATATCACGGCACAGACTGCCAGCACATATTTGACATATACACCATCTGATTTTGCAATATTCACAATGATTGTCGGTGTCCACAATAAAATCGATCCCAATATATATGCAATTGCCATTATTTTCATATCCACAACAAAAATCCCCAATACATTTAAAAGAAAAACAATCGAGAAAATCAGGAATGTAATTCTCATAACCTTGGCAACCGATTTATTCGCGTGTTTTTCATTCTGTACCAGAACTCCTCCTCGTTCTTCCATATCAGCTAACCTCCATATACATTTTAGATAATTTACCACCATAACTACTCTATCGTTAATTGATTTCATTGTCTATATACAGACAACCAACATGCAAAAAATCGGTACCAAGATGCATGATAATTCCAGTATTTCTGCAGCCACTTTTATTTCTAAAAAATCTGTCCCTGCAGTTTCTTTTTCTCTTTATTCGGAAACTGCCTCATAACCTTCTCTGGCGAACAGATGCAGCGCCACAAATAATATTTCCTCTTTCCTATTACCCATACTGATAACCTCCAAACCCAAAAACAAACGACCGTTTACATTTATACAGCAGTAAACGGTCGTTTATTTGTCAAGGCTTTTCTTTATTGTCTCTTTTTATAAATCAAAAGCTCCGGATTTTCCCCCTCCTTCTCATATGTACATACCAGAATAAAATCCATACCTGCCAGAATACCGAAACACCTGTCCCCTCCAAATTCAGACTCCAGTTGATTCCCCAGATAGGTTTTCTGATCATCAAGGAATTTCACTTTTTGTCCATTTGGCAGAGTATATTCCAGATTCACATATTTCCCCACAAGTGCATTTAATCTGTCTACCCTTGGAAGTCCATCTATATGCAGATCATTTATTTCGTTTATCAATTGCATTTTAAACTCTTCAAACTGCCCATTGTCACTTAGTTCATCATACCTTTTCCAGTAATCTAACTTTGGAAGCATTTCTTTCAGATAAGAGCGTGCCTGTTCTTCAGTAAAATTTTCATTTACCATATTCTTTACACACACATCAATCAATTCATCCATATCATTATATGTGTATGTTCCATCTGCATAGCACCATTTACAATAC
>CACZIN010000009.1:0-98206 GCA_902781225.1 uncultured Lachnospiraceae bacterium
GTTCGGTTCGCGCGGTTTTATATTGTCTGTGAAGAGGTGCCATTAGGGACACCAGAAAGTCCGCTCATTGTCTGCGGCTTGTCGGACACACTCCGTGAGCGTCCAAACGTGGCCAAGGCACGGAACGGGATGCCAGCCACGGCATGGAAGAAATACACGAATTTTGCTTCAAAGAATTTGCCGCCGTCTGTTTATTCTGGAACTTTTTTGTTCTCTGGTCTTCTAATAATATTACTTATCGCCCCAAAGAGGTCTATGCTTATTGCGGCAATTCCTTATTACGCCAATATTATGCCGCCTGACCGGCACGGCTCTTTCCAAACAGCTTCTTTAAGCAGCTGAAGGCAACCAGAACGCCGAGCACCATTAAAAGTACGGCAACGATGAACTGCAGTCCGTCGACGAGGAATGTCGCCTGACCACCAGCGATGTTTTTCACAAGAGTGATTGTCTTCTGGATGAGTGCGGTGAACGTCACGGCGAGCATGGCGAACATCGGGATGTAGAGCGTCCAGCCGGTGCGTCCGGTCGTTTTTAAGAAGACTGCCAATGCGATCAGGACGAGTGCGGCGAGAAGCTGGTTCGCGGAACCGAACAGCGGCCACACATTGTTATATCCGCCGAGTGTCAGCAGATAGCCGAAAAACAGGGTGATGACCGTGGCAAAATATTTGTTTGTCAGCACGCGCTGCACCGGTGACATTTTTGCCGGATCGGTGGTATCGCCGTAGAATAGTTCCTGGAAGGACATACGGCCGATACGTGCGACGGAATCCAGGGATGTCAGCGCAAGCGCGGAGACGCACATGGTCATGAAGACCGTAGCAACCTGTACCGGAAGACCAAGCTTCTCGAGGAAACCGGCAACGCCGGAGGAGAAGATGGCGAACGGAGTTCCGTCCGGTTTGGTTCCGTTTACGGCGACAGCGCCGACAACGACAAGGGAGACAATGCCGAGCAGAGATTCTACGACCATGGCGCCGTAGCCGACCATCGGCATATCTTTTTCGTTGCTGATCGTCTTGGAGGAAGTTCCGGAGGAGACCAGGCTGTGGAAACCGGAGACGGCACCGCAGGCGATCGTGACGAACAGTGTCGGGAAAAGGCTGCTGCCGTTTACGGTAAAGCCGTTAAAAGCGTTTAACTGCATGGCAGGATGTGCGACGAGAACGCCGACCACCGCGCCGATGATCATGCCGAGCAGCATGAACGTTGTCATATAATCACGCGGCTGCATGAGAAGCCACATCGGCATGACAGATGCTAAGAACAGGTAAGCCATGACGATGTAGATCCAGGCGGATTTGGTGGTGCAGATCGGAAGTGCCATACCGACTGCGAACATGGCAACGAGCAGTGCGATCGCAACGACCGCTTTTACCACTTCATTCATCTTGCCGACATGCTTCTGGATCAGACCGAAGACAACGGCGACGACGATAAAGAGCATGGAGATGGAAGCGGCGGCGGAGTTCGCGTAGGAGGTCTCGGCGGTCATGCCGTCCACGCCTTTTCCGACGAACGTGCCGGCAACCATATCCGTAAACGCTGCGATGACAAGCAGGGTGAACAGCCAGCAGAACAGCATGAAGAGCTTCCGTCCGGTTTTGCCGATATATTTTTCAATAATCATACCCATCGACTTGCCCTCATTTTTGACCGAGGCATACAGCGCGCCGAAATCCTGTACCGCGCCGAAAAACAGACCGCCGATGATCAGCCACAAAAGTACCGGCACCCAGCCGAATACGGAGGCTAAGATCGGACCGGTGACAGGCCCCGCTCCTGCGATGGAAGAAAACTGATGAGAAAACACAGTAAACCTGGAAGACGGGACATAATCCTCCCCGTCCTCATGGGTGTAAGCCGGAGTCTTGGCGTTTGGATCAATGCCCCATTTCTTTGCCAGCCAGCGTCCGTAAAAGAGATAGCCGGCACCCAGTGCTACAATTCCGATTAAAATAATCACTAAACCATTCATTGTTTTTCCCGCCCGAAGGCGGCTCCTTTCTGATAGATCAACATTGGGCAAAGAGAAGGATGGCATTTTCTGTAAAACAAAAACGCCCCCGTCCTGCTGCACGATGTGTGCAGTCAAAGACGAAGGCGTAAGCTTCCGCGTTACCACTTTGCTTGTCGTATCAAACGACCTCTCAATCTCATCTTTGCGGGCGTAAGCCTGCAGCAATAAGCTTCCCTGTAACGGGGGAATCCCGGTGACACCTACTTGGTTCAGCGCACTGCTCGCAGAGGATAGTTCCTGAAATCGCATACCGTCTCGCACCGGCCGACGGCTCTCTGTGATGCGGGGAATCAGTAAACCGTGTTCTGTTCCTTGCATTTGCTCTTTGTTTGACTATGAAGATAGCACTGTGATGTGTAAAAGTCAAGCATAAATTTTTAATATTGGCTCAGCGGGGCGGACCAGCACAGGACGAACTAAGAGTTCAGCAGGGAAAAAAATGCCGTGATAACTGGGTTTGGAGTGAGCCTTGCCGAGATTTCGTTGGCAGCGAATTCGGCGGCAAAATAGCGGGCGGTGCAGGCGGCGCGGAAAATGTAGGCGCGGTCGCAGACAAGTCCGGGGGTCTCGGCAAGATACTGGGCGTGAAGAAGTTTTAATTCTTCGATCAGATCCGGTACGGCGGAGTCTGCCGGAAGGGCGGGAACCGTCGCCTTGAAAAAATCATACTGCTTCTTTTCGTAGAGCGGATGTCCGAGCAGTGTCCCGCGGTAGACGGGATTGTGCGGCAGTGTGAAAAAATCTTCAACATAGTGCAGAATATAGCCGAGCATAAAGAGCGAGCGGCGGTTCAGACGCCCGTTTTCCCGCAGATGTCCGATACGCAGCACGGTCATATCCCAGGCTGCCGGGTAGGTATGTCCTTTAATAAAGGTATGAAACAGCAGATCCGGGCAGATGCTGCCGAGAGAAAGCCAGAAATGATATTTTGGGAAAAATGGTTTTAAAGTGGATGCGACAAGCAAATGTCCTTTCTTCTGCATAGATAATTCCTCTTTCTGTTTTTCCTTAATTTTAGACTGCGCATGAAAAGCTTCTATCCTGCAAGAGAAAAAAGAATGTAAGAACCTGGTAAAGACGGTTGACAAATAAAAAATCATAATATATAGTATTCCTATCAGAACAGTATGAGAAAGGGGCGCGGATTCTATGAAACAGATATTGTGCTTTGGAGATTCAAATACATACGGATTGATTCCGGGAACGAAAGACCGCTATGACTGGGACACCCGCTGGAGCGGACGGATAGGCCAGCGCTTGTGGGAGGACGGCTGCCGCGTTGTCGAGGAAGGGCTGTGTGGCAGAACGACGGTTTTTGACGACCCGCTTCGGGACGGCAGGAGAGGAACGGAGCTGTTATCTGTGATCTTAGAGACACATAAGCCGATCGATGTGGTTGTGCTGATGCTTGGAACGAACGACTGCAAGACGATGTATGATGCATCGGCGGAGGTGATCGGAAGAGGCGTGGAGCGTCTGCTCGACCAGATTGGGAGCAGCGCTCCGGACAGTAAGATTCTTTTGATGTCACCGATCGCACTCGGCGAGGGCGTTGGCGAGGCAGGGTACGATCCTGAATTTGACGAGCGCTCCGTCGCAGTGTCAAAGCGGCTGCCGGAGGTTTACCGGCGGATCGCGCATGAGCGGGGCATCTCATTTCTGGCGGCGTCCGAATATGCGAAGCCGAGTACGGCAGACCGGGAGCACATGAATGAGGAGGGGCATGCCGCGCTGGCGGAGGCAGTGTATGCAAAGTTAAGGGAAATGCTCGCCGGGGACAAAGAGACCGCACAGATCCCGGCCTAGGTGGATCCTGCGGGATAGGGTGCAGAATCCTGCGGGAAAGGATAAGAAAGCCTGCGGCGGCGTGCCTGATGGGATAAAAAGAGACGAAAGAAAACGCGCAGAAGGAATGGAAGAAGTGTGTCGGCTGAACCGCCCGGGAGCAGGCGGCATAAGATAACAGCAGGATACGCTGCTGCGCGGAGGAAGAGACATGGCAGAGAAAAATCTGGATTTTGACACGGTCATTGACCGGACACATACCAATTCGCTCAAATATGATTTTGCGGTACAGCGGGGAAAGCCGAAGGATGTGCTGCCGCTTTGGGTTGCCGACATGGATTTTCAGGTTTCTTCCTATATACAGGAGGCGCTCGCGGGCAGTGTGGCGCACGGCATTTTCGGCTACAGCGAGGCGGACGGCAGCTACTTTGAGGCGGTTGCGGGCTGGATGAGACGGCATTACGGATGGAACGTGGAGGAACCCTGGCTGGTCAAGACGCCGGGGATTGTTTTTGCGCTGGCGCAGGCGGTGCGGGCGTTCACGGAGCCGGGCGATGCGGTGCTGTTGCAGCAGCCGGTCTACTATCCGTTTTCGCAGGTAATCCGCGATAACGGCAGGAAGATTGTGGATAATACGCTCGTGCAGGGAGAGGATGGCAGATACCGGATCGATTTTATGGATTTTGAAGAAAAAATACGCAGCTGTAAGGTAAAGCTCTTTTTCCTCTGCAACCCGCACAATCCGGTCGGACGCGTGTGGACAAAGGAGGAGCTTCTGCGGCTGGGAGACATCTGTGAAAAATACGGGGTGATTGTGGTCAGCGATGAAATCCATGCGGATTTTGTCTTTGAGGGATCGCATCAGGTACTGGCGGGACTCAAAGAAAGCTACCGGAAATCCGTGGTGACCTGCACGGCGCCGAGCAAGACCTTTAACCTTGCGGGACTTCAGGTCTCCAATATTTTTATCCCGGATGATGCGCTGCGGCGGAAGTTTGAGCAGGCGGTCGCGGCGTCCGGCTACAGCCAGCTTAACACCATGGGGCTTGTGGCATGCGAGGCGGCGTACCGGCATGGTGAGGAGTGGTACGACGCGGTGAAGGCATATATCCGTGAGAATCTTGCCTATGCGCAGCATTTTCTGGAAGAACAGATTCCGCAGGTGAAGGCGGTGAAGCCGGAAGGAACGTACCTGCTGTGGGTGGATTTCCGCAGCATGGGGCTCTCGAGGAGGGAGCTGGAGGATCTGATTGTAAAAAAGGCAGGACTGTGGCTGGATTCCGGGGATATCTTCGGCGTGGCGGGAAGAGGCTTCGAGCGGATCAATGTGGCATGTCCGCGCAGCGTGCTGACGGAGGCGCTGGAGCGGCTCGCGCGTGCAGTGCGGGAATGCGTCAAGTGACCGACTGTGTGTAAATAAGAACCACTTATGAAAAATGGGGTGCAAAGGCACCTCATTTTTGTTATGTTAAATACAGTTCTTGAGGACACGAAAACATGCCGGCAGAGGAAGACACTTCGGAGAGGAGGAGCATGTGAAAATCAATATTGAATTGGACAAAGCATTGGAGGAGACCGAGGTGCTGATCCGGGCAGCAAAAATGACCGAGGAAGTCAACGGAATCTTAAAAAAACTGGAGGAGCCGTCGGTGCAGATGATCTCCGGTTTTGCGGGAGACACACTGGAGATACTGGAGCAGGCGGACATTATCCGCGTTTACGCGGCAAAAGGAAAAGTCTACGCGGTGACGGCAAAAGGCGAATATCTGCTTCGGATGCGGCTTTACGAGGCGGAGGAGCGGCTGGATCAGACGCGTTTCGTACGGATCTCAAATTCGGAGATCATCAATCTGAAAATGGCAAAACGGTTTGACCTGAGTTTTTCGGGTACGATCTGCGTGAACCTCGCGGGAGGGCAGACGGCTTACGTCTCGCGCAGATATGTGGCAAAGATCAAGCGGCTGTTGGGAATATGAGAAAGGGAACGGTGAGAGATATGAAAAAGAAAGTGTTACTGAGAGGATTGTTTGGAATTCCAACCGGGATTGCGATCGGCTATGTGATCACGGTCATGATGTCGGCATTCTGGGGCGACGGCAGCTACTATCCATGTGTGCCTGCGTTTGTGGACGCGATGGGGAGTGAGATACGGGCAGTTGTGGTGCAGACGGTGCTGTGTGGTCTGGTCGGCATGGTGTATGCGGCGGGATCGGTCGTGTGGGAAGTGGATCGCTGGAGTCTTGCCGGTCAGACGGCGGCGTATTTTCTGATTACACTCGGTTCGGTGCTTCCGGTGGCCTATGCGGCATACTGGATGGAGCACAGCGTCGCGGGCGTACTTGGCTATGTCGCAATTTTTTGTGCGATCTTCGTCGGAATCTGGATTTCCCAGTATCTTGGATGGCGCGCAAAAATAAATCGTATAAATAAGAAAATAGCGCTTGACAAATAAGATTTCGCGTCCTATAATCAATTCATACAAAACATAGTAGTTTTATAGGAAAAGCAAAAATACTATAGAAAAGGAAAAGAATTGAGAATAGGAGGATTTTATCATGAGTAAAATTGCTGAGAGCGCACTGGACCTGATTGGAAACACACCTTTATTAAAGCTGAACCGCTACTCTGCGGAGGCAGGCGTAAAGGATGCAACGATCTTAGGAAAGATGGAGTATTTAAATCCGGCAGGATCGGTAAAGGATCGTATCGCACTGGCGATGATCGAGGATGCGGAGAAGAAGGGTATCTTAAAGCCGGGCGCAACCATTATCGAGCCGACTTCCGGCAACACAGGTATCGGACTTGCAGCAGTTGCAGCGGCAAAGGGCTATCATGCCATCCTGACACTGCCGGATACGATGAGCGTAGAGCGCAGAAACCTTCTTGCGGCATACGGCGCAGAGCTGGTACTGACCGAGGGCGCGAAGGGTATGAAGGGCGCTATCGCCAAGGCAGAGGAATTAAAGGAGTCCACACCGGGCGCTGTGATCTTAGGACAGTTCGTGAACCCGGCAAACCCGGCGGCACACAAGGCAACCACAGGACCGGAGATCTGGGAGCAGACAGACGGTAAGGTTGATATCTTTGTAGCAGGCGTAGGTACCGGCGGAACGGTAACCGGTGTCGGCGAGTACTTAAAGGAGAAGAATCCGAACGTCAAGATCGTTGCGGTAGAGCCGGCAACCAGCCCGGTATTATCCAAGGGCACACCGGGTGCGCACAAGATTCAGGGTATCGGCGCAGGATTCGTTCCGGACGTACTCAACACCAAGGTGTACGATGAAGTCATCACGATCGAGAACGACGACGCATTTACAGAGGGAAGAGCATTTGCACGCAGCGAAGGTATCCTCGTAGGTATCTCTTCCGGCGCAGCGCTCAAGGCGGCAACCATTCTGGCTGCAAGACCGGAGAACAAGGGCAAGACGATTGTGGCTCTGCTTCCGGATTCCGGAGACAGATATCTGTCCACCTCCCTGTTTGCAAAGAACTAGGAGCGCGTTCTAAGAGCAACTGTCGGACCCTCCGGCAGCACGGGTTTTGCCTGTGCCGCCGGAGGGTCTGTTTTTGACCGTGGAAAGTGCGGAAGGTCTGTTTTTGACCATGAAAAGTGCGGGGCGCCCCGGAAAAACAGGCGCAGGGACAGGAAAACTCTGGACATTTGCCGAAAACATGATATGATATCAAAGTATAACAATGACAATCTATCGTGACAGGTGTCTTGTCACCTGAAAGCGGATGTATAGAGAACGGAGATAAAAATGGAAGCAGAGAGAGCGAAGCGGATCAAGGAATTGCAGAAAGAGAAGGATGTTGTCATTCTTGCGCATTATTATGTGGACGGTGCCGTGCAGGAGATCGCCGATTATGTGGGCGATTCCTTTTATCTGAGCAAGGTTGCGACAAAGGTGCCGCAGAAGACGATTCTGTTTGCCGGAGTGACGTTTATGGGCGAGAGTGCGAAGATCTTAAACCCGGATAAGACGGTTGTGATGGCGGACGAGTGTGCGGACTGCCCGATGGCGCATATGATTACGGCGGACCGGATCGCGGAAGTGAGAGCGGAGTACGAGGATCTGGCAGTGGTCTGCTATGTGAACTCCACGGCGGAGATCAAGGCGGTATCGGATGTGTGCGTGACTTCCTCCAACGCGGTGAAAGTCGTGTCCAACATTCCGCAGAAGAATATTTTCTTCGTGCCGGACAACAACCTCGGCAGATATGTGGCGGAGAAGCTGCCGGAGAAGCATTTTATTTTCCACGACGGCTTCTGCCATGTGCACAAGAGTATTCACGCGGCAGAGCTGCAGGCGGCGAAGGATGCCTGTCCGGACGCACTGGTGCTGACGCACCCGGAGTGTACCGCGGACGTGGTTGCGATGTCCGATTTCGTGGGAAGCACGTCGGAGATCATTGATTTTGCGACGCAGAGTGACTGCAAAAAGTTCATCATCTGTACGGAGATGGGCGTATTCTTTGAGCTGCAGCAGAAGAATCCGGACAAGAAGTTCTACTCGGTGGGACACAGACAGTTCTGCCCGAACATGAAGAAAGTGACGATCGATAAAGTCGAGCAGGTGCTTGAGAAGCTCGGCAGCGGAGAACTCGAGGAGATCACGCTCTCCGACGAGATCCTGACCCGTGCAGCAAAGCCGCTGCAGCGCATGTTGGAACTTGCAAAATAGCGGCGGACGCTATATGATAGAAGCGAACAGGCGTAAACGTTACAATATACAGGAGTATCTATGTTAAATCAATTTTCCAGAACAGAATTATTATTAGGAAAAGAGGCTATGGAGCGGCTCTCGCATGCGAGGGTCGCTGTTTTTGGCGTTGGCGGTGTGGGAGGCTACACCGTGGAGGCGCTGGTGCGAAGCGGTGTGGGAGCCATCGATCTGATCGACGATGACAAGGTCTGCCTCACCAATCTGAACCGTCAGATCATCGCAACGCGCAGCACCGTAGGAAAATATAAGGCGGAGGTCATGCGCGACCGCATCCTCGACATCAACCCGGACTGTAAGGTGGAGGTGCACAAGTGTTTCTATCTGCCGGAGACGAAGGACGAGTTCGATTTTTCCAGCTATTCGTATGTCGTGGACGCAGTCGATACCGTGATGGCAAAGATTGCGCTGGTCATGCAGGCGAAAGAGACAGGAACGCCGATCATCAGCAGCATGGGCGCCGGCAATAAGCTCAATCCGGCAATGTTTGAGGTGGCGGACATCTATAAGACGTCGGTCTGCCCGCTGGCGAAGGTCATGCGCCGCGAGCTCAAAAAGCGCGGGGTGAAGAAACTGAAGGTGGTATATTCCAAGGAACAGCCAATCACGCCGATCGAGGATATGTCAATCAGCTGCCGTGCGCACTGCATCTGCCCGCCGGGAGCAAAGCATAAATGTACGGAGCGTCGTGCGATTCCGGGTTCCAATGCATTTGTACCATCGGTGGCAGGGTTGATCATTGCATCGGAGGTCATCAAGGACCTTGCGGCAGAATAGAGAATGAGGGACAGGCATGTATCAGAGAACCATAGAAGAACTGCAGAAGGATGAGCGGGAAAAAGTAATCATAGACATCCGCAGAGAAGCTGATTTTTTGAGAGAGACATATCCGGGAGCGAAGCATATCTACTGGGAGGAGTTCGAGGCGCACAGAGACGAGGTGCCCAAGGACCGCCCGGTATACCTGATCTGCTATACGGGAGAGCGCAGCGATGAGCTGGCGCGCGAACTTTTAGAAGAGGGTTATGAGGTATACAGTGTGCAGGGCGGATACCGTGCGTACCTGCGCATGAAGCTGCTGGAATCCATGGAACAGACAAAAGCCCCGGACGCCGGGGAGAAGAATGCGGACCGCTGCAGCGAGATTGAGCGCAGCATTGTCAAAAAGTTCCGCAAAGAGATCTGGCGGAAGTTCACAAAGGCGATCAACGAATACGAGCTGATCCAGGACGGGGACAAGATCGCCGTCTGTATTTCCGGAGGAAAAGATTCCATGCTGATGGCGAAGCTGTTTCAGGAGCTGGAGCGCCACGGCAAGAAGAACTTCGAGGTGGTATTCCTCGTCATGAATCCGGGGTACAATGAGATCAACTACGAGACCATTGTAAACAACGCCAAAATCTTAAACGTACCGATCACGGTATTTACCTCCGAGATCTTTGACATTGTGGCGGGGGAGGAGGAATCTCCGTGCTACCTGTGCGCGCGCATGCGCAGAGGGCATCTCTACAGCAAGGCAAAAGAGCTCGGCTGCAACAAGATTGCGCTGGGGCATCATTTTGACGATGTGATCGAGACCATCCTTATGGGAATGCTTTACGGGGCGCAGGTACAGACGATGATGCCGAAGCTGCACAGCACGAACTTCCCGGGGATGGAGCTGATCCGTCCGCTGTATCTGGTGCGCGAGGAGGACATCATCCACTGGATGAATTACAATGACCTGCACTTTATCCAGTGTGCCTGCCGTTTCACGGAAAGCTGTGCTTCCTGCGGCGGTACGGAAAAGGGTTCCAAGCGCGCGGAGATCAAGGATCTGATCCGGGAGCTTCGCAAGAAGAATCCTTACATTGAGAAGAATATCTTCCGCAGTGTGGAGAACGTCAATCTGAACACTGTGATCGGTTATAAAAAAGATGGTGTCCGCCATCATTTTCTGGATGAATATGACAAAGCATAATCTTTGATTTTGTGTCATTTTTATCCCCCCGAGGGGCTTGTGCGGCCCCTCTTTTTCATGCTATCCTTTGTGCACTGGGCAGAAATGCCGGCGATTTTAACAAGGGAGAATAAATCATGAAAAAGAGATGGATGGCGCTGCTTGGGGCAGCGGTAGTGACGATAAATCTGTTTGCCGGATGCGGCAGCACAGGTGCGGAGCAGACAGGCAATAACGCAGATGGTACGGCGACAGAGGCAGTACAGGGAAAAGACAGCGCCGGAGGCGGGAATGCGGCGCAGAGCGTGGCAGGAACCGCGGATACGGTCATCGTGGCGATGAGTCCTTCGTCGGAGCCGGCGGCGGGATTTAACCCGTGCATCAACTGGGGCTGTGGGGAACACTGCCATGAGCCGCTGATCCAGTCGACGCTGATCCGGACGAACGTGGATATGGAGTTCGAGAACGATCTGGCGACGGATTACAGCGTGAGTGAGGACGGACTGACCTGGACGTTTCACATCCGGGACGATGTGAAGTTCACGGACGGGGAACCGCTGACGGCGTCTGATGCGGCATTTACGTTTAACACGGCGCTTGCCACGCCGAATTCGGAGGCGGACTTAAGTATGCTCGATTCTGTGGAGGCACCGGATGATACCACGGTGATTTTCCATATGAGCAAGCCGTACAATGCGTTTTTGTATACATTGGCGGTGTTCGGTATCGTGCCGGAGCACTGCTACGATGAGGCAACCTATGGGGAGAATCCGGTCGGTTCCGGCAGATATATGCTGACGCAGTGGGACAAGGGACAGCAGGCCGTTTTGGAGGCGAATCCGGATTACTACGGGGATGAAGTGCAGATGAAAAAAGTCATTGTCCTGTTCATGGAGGAAGACGCGGCGCTTGCGGCGGTAAAAGCGGGTCAGGTGGACATCGCCTACACGTCTGCGGTGTACAGCGACGAGCAGGTGGACGGCTATCAGCTTCTGGTCTGTAAGTCGGTGGATTCCAGGGGAATCTCGCTTCCGTCGATTCCGGCGGGCAATGAGGTTGTCGACGGGGATACCGTGTATGCGGCGGGAAACGATGTGACATGCGATGTGGCACTCCGTCAGGCGATGAACTACGCGCTTGACCGTCAGACCATGATCGATCATGTGTTAAACGGCTACGGTGAGGTCGCGTACAGCGTATCGGACAACATGCCGTGGTCGAGTGAGTCCATGATTATCCCGTATGATGTGGAAAAGGCAGAGCAGATTCTTGCGGACGGTGGATGGAGTGATACGGACGGCGACGGCATTGTGGAAAAAGACGGACAGAAAGCAGAATTTACCGTGTATTATTCCGCGTCCGATTCCGTGCGGCAGGCGCTCACGGCAGAGTTCTCCAACCAGATGAAAGCGGTAGGAATAAACGTATTGTACGAAGGTCTGGGAAGCTGGGACGAGCTGTATACAAAGATGTACTCCGACCCGATCACTTGGGGCTGGGGGTCCAACTCGCCGGTGGAGGATTATCAGCTGTATTATACCGGCGGTTCCTGCAATTTTACGGGATATTCCAATGAGAAGACGGACGAACTTCTGGATGCGGCACTTGCTGCGACAGATATGAACGAGTCCTACAGTCTCTGGCAGCAGGCACAAGAGGATGTCCGACCGGATGCCGAGGCACTCTGGGTATGGTTTGCCAACGTGGATCATCTCTACTTTGCGCGGGATGGTCTGGCAGTGGCGGAGCAGAAGCTGCATCCGCACGGTCACGGCTGGTCGTTAGTCAACAATGTCGACCAGTGGACCTGGGAATAGATGAGGGAAGAATGAATATCAGGCATTACATAAGCTTTTTTATAAAAAATGTAATAAAAATGCTGACACTGCTGATCGGTGTCAGCATTGCCGCGTTTATGCTGGTGTCGCTGTCTCCGATTGATCCGGTACAGGCGAACGTCGGAGCGACGGCTTACATGCGCATGACGCCGGAGAAACGGGCGCAGATGGAGTCCTACTGGGGAAAGGATGTCCCGCCCACAGAGCGTTATCTGAACTGGGCGAAGGATTTCGTGCGGGGAGATATGGGCACTTCGCTGAAATATAACCGCCCCGTCGCGGACGTGGTTGCGGAGAAGTTCGGCAACTCGTTTGCGCTGATGTGCGTGGCGTGGGTACTGTCCGGAATCCTGGGGCTTGTGCTCGGCATTGTGGCGGGGTATTTTAAAGACCGTCTGCCGGACCGTCTGATCCGCGGGTATGCGCTGCTTCTGGCAAGCACGCCGGCATTCTGGATCGGTCTGCTGCTCTTGATGATCTTTGCCGTGTGGCTCGGCTGGCTGCCGTTCGGCATGAATCTGCCGGCAGGCATGACGGCGGCGGAGGCGGGCATCGGCGTGCGCATCCGGCATCTGATTCTCCCGGCGCTGACACTCGGGCTGACGGGCGTGGCAAACATCACGCTGCACACTCGGGAAAAAATGATTGCGATCATGGAGAGCGACTATGTGCTGTTTGCGCGGGCGCGCGGGGAGAGCAGCGGCTATATCGTAAAAAGGCATGCCCTGCGCAATCTGGTGCTGCCTGCCATCACCCTGCAGTTTGGTTCTATCAGTGAGATCTTTGGCGGTTCGGTGCTCGTGGAGCAGGTATTTTCCTATCCGGGACTCGGACAGGCTGCGATTGATGCCGGGCTGGGGAGCGATGTGTCGCTGCTTTTGGCGATCACGGTCATCAGCACGCTGTTCGTATTCCTCGGAAATCTTGCGGCAAATGTGCTTTACGGTGTGATTGATCCGCAGATAAGGAGGGGCAGAAGTCATGGATAAAACCGGTCAGATCGCGATTGCTGCCCACACGGCGGGCAGACGCAACGGGCGCCAGTGGATGCGGCGCTTTCTTCTGGCGGCAGTGCTGCTTTTAGCAGTTGTTGCGGTGGCTGGAATCTGTCTGGAGGAGCAGGCGGTGGTCACCGATTTTTCACGCAAAAACCTGCCGCCGTGCCTTAAGTATCTGTTCGGGACGGACTGGATGGGGCGTGATATGCTGTCGCGCACGCTGGCGGGGCTCTCCACGAGTATCCGCATCGGTGTGCTGGCTTCAGCGGTCAGCGCAGTCATTGCGCTTTTTCTCGGAACCGCCGCAGCCGTCGGTGGAAAATGGGCGGACGGAATCATCAGCTGGTGCATTGATCTGATGATGGGAGTTCCGCATATTGTGCTGCTGATATTGATTTCCTACGCGCTTGGAAAGGGCGAAAAAGGCGTGGTTGTCGGTGTGGCGCTGACACACTGGCCGAACCTCGCGCGCGTGATCCGCGGGGAGATCCTGCAGGTGCGGGAGGCGGCGTACGTCGGCATTGCAAAACAGCTCGGGAAAAGTCCGTGGTACATTGCCAGATGGCACATTTTTCCGCAGATTCTTCCGCAGTTTCTTGTGGGACTGGTGTTATTGTTCCCGCACGCGATCCTGCACGAGGCGAGCATCACATTTCTGGGCTTTGGACTGCCGCCGGAAAAGCCGGCGATCGGCGTGATCCTCTCGGAGAGTATGTCGTATCTGAGCACCGGAAAATGGTGGCTGGCGCTCTTCCCGGGACTGGCGCTGGTCGGCGTGGTGGTTCTTTTCGACCGGATCGGTAGCGGTTTAAAGGCGCTGCTCGACCCGTCGAACGCGCAGCTGTAGAAGATTTTGAGTGGAGAAAAATGATGGAAGAGAAAAAAGAATTACTGCGCATCGAGCATCTGACAGTATCTTTCGCGCAGTATGAGAAGCACAGCGCAAAGCAGGGGGAACTTCCGGTGATCCGTGATCTGAATGTGACGGTGCGTGAAGGTGAGATCGTCGCGGTCGTCGGGAGCAGCGGATCGGGAAAAAGTCTCCTGGCGCATGCCATAATGGGAATTCTCCCCGCCAACGCGGCTGCAAGCGGCAGCGTCTTTTACCGGGGAAGCTCCTACGGTGAGGCGGAATTAAAGGCACTGCGCGGCAGGGAGATCGCGCTGGTGCCGCAGAGCGTCAATTATCTGGACCCTCTGATGAAGGTCGGCAGACAGATCATTGGGGAAACGAAGAAGCGGCAGAAGCCGTTTGGCAGAGCGGTCAAAGAAAAGGATCGGGAGTTGTCTGGCGGAGCAGTCAAAGAAAAGGATCGGGAGACTTTTGGCGGAGCGGACGAGGGAAAGCGGCAGGCGGAAGTGCGGATGCGGGAACTTCTTGCAAGGTACGGGCTTTCGGAGGAGGTCGCCGATCTCTATCCGTTTGAACTTTCCGGCGGTATGGCGCGCCGTGTGCTGTTACTGACGGCGCTGATGCGGCAGCCGCGCCTGATTATCGCGGACGAGCCGACGCCGGGCATGGATCTTGCGCTGGCAAAACAGGCGATGCAGGATTTCCGGACATTTGCGGACGATGGAAACGGCGTGCTTCTGATTACACATGATCTGGAACTGGCGCTTGAGGTGGCGGACCGGATTGTCGTGTTTTATGCCGGGACGACCGTGGAGGAAGCGAAGGTGGCAGATTTTGCGGACGAGACGCTGTTGCGGCACCCGTATACGAGAGCGCTGTATGAGGCGCTGCCGGGGCGCGGGTTTGCGGCACTGGCCGGAACACAGCCTTACGTGAAAGATCTGCCGGCGGGATGTCCGTTTGCACCGCGCTGCGCCGATCGGCGGGAGGCGTGTGCCGGGGAGATTCCTGTCATTAGTGTCCGCGGCGGCAGGGTGCGCTGCATATTGTATACAGAGAATTCATAAAGAGCTATCAGAGAGAGAGGAGGAAACGTCCGGTGAGACTGAAAGCGGAACATATCAGCTATAAATATCCGGGGAGCAGCAGAGAGGTGCTGTCGGATGTGAGTCTGGAACTGGAGAGTACCGGCCGGCTGGGGATCGTCGCGCCGAGCGGCTTTGGAAAGACAACACTCTGTCAGATTCTGGCGGGCTACCGCACGCCGACGAGGGGACGTGTCTGCGTGGACGATATGCCGCTTCCGGGGAGCGGTTACTGCCCGGTGCAGATGATCTGGCAGCATCCGGAGCAGGCGGTCAATCCGCGCGTGCGGATGCAGGCGGTTCTGCAGGAGGGAGATTCGATCAGCGAACGTGTGATAGAGGGGCTCGGGATTGAGCGGGACTGGTGTAACCGGTATCCGGGCGAACTATCCGGAGGAGAACTGCAGCGATTCTGCATAGCGAGGGCTCTGGGGGAGAGAACAAGGTTTCTGATTGCGGATGAAATCAGCACCATGCTGGATCCCATTACCCAGAGCCAGATCTGGAACTTCCTGTTGGCGGAAGTGAAAGAACGAAAAATAGGGCTTCTGGTCGTAAGCCACGACGAAAAGCTGATGGAGCAGGTCTGTGACCGCATCATGCGGCTGTGATGCCTGCAAATAAAAAGAAAAAGTTAGAATACCATCTTTGCGCGGTTCTTCAGTAAGCGCGCGCCATTCACAATGAGGAGAATTCCGGCTGCAATGCCGCCTGCCAGTACGCAGATGCCGACGGTAAGGCTTGCAGCGCCGGTCGATCCCATCGTCTTGTAAATCTTTTCTTCCATAAAAACAACCTCCTTAATACAAAACAATCCATTTATGGTTAGTATTTTACCATCATTTGGCGGAATATACAAGAAACCGGTCATGGCAGCCAGCCGTCGTCCCCCGCCAGCACAAGCGCTTTGGAAAAATGGGCAGCCTGTGCGCCGTCTAAGGTATCCACAAAGTCTGCACGCTGTGCAAACGGGCGGCAGCCGTCTGCACAGTCACAGCCGTCGTCCTGTGGATAACTGTGATACTCAGCAAAAAGAACGGTGCTGTGTGCACGCTCCTTGCCCCAGTCATGAAATCCGGCAGGATGGATGTGAGCCCCTATCGCACAGTCTGTCAGCACAACCCGGGCATAATCGCGCCAGGGACGGCCGATATAGGCTGCGTGCTGTGGACAACCCTCCGCGACAAAGCGGCAGTCGTGGAAAACATAGCCGTATTCCTGCCCTTCGGGGGTGGAAGCGGCGATGGCATATCCGGGACCTAAGGATGCGATCGTACAGCCTTCAAAGTAAGCGGTCGCACTGCCGAAAATAAAGTCGATATCGCCGCAGATATAGCAGTTGTGATAATATTGTCTGCCGTTGATGCGCGGCGCGGATTCGGTCGGTCCGCGAAAGCCGCCGGGTTCGTATTCCTCCGGGGGAAGCGGACCGGTAAAAAGTGTATCCTGGTGTCCGAGAATCCGGCAGGATTCCGCGATAAAGCGGTCACATTCGGCATAGAGTGCGATTGCCTGGCCGTGCGTTCTGGAGTCGCCGGCAGTATTCTCGATGGTTAAGTTGCGCAGCGTGACGTCTGCGGCATGCACAAAAAACGTGTAGGAGCGGAAAGTTCCGCGCTTGATGCCGTCCGGCATGATCTCGTAGCCGTAATCGCCGAAAGAGATCACAGTGTCGGACGGGGACGCCCCTGCGCCCTCGATCGTGACGTTCGGGCGCGTGAGGGATAATTTTTCACGGTAGATTCCGGGCATGACGCGGATGGTTACGGGAATCTCCGGATCTTTTGGCATGGCGGCGAATGCCGCTTTCAGTGAATAAAAGCCGCCAGAGGCATCTGCCCCTGGCGCAACGGTCATTGTATACATAACTGACTTCCTTTTTGGAAAAATAGAATTAACGGGCGAGAATATCGATGATCTCCGCGACATACATGGTGTGCATATCGCCGTCCTTGTACCATTTTTCCTTGATTTCCGGGAGGAGAAAAGAGTCTTCCGTGATGCGGGTGGCAGACATTTTCTCACAGAGAAGGACAAAGTTGCCCTCATCCACGTAAGGGATGTTGTGGCGCGTGGCGAGCGTGAGACCTGCCGCGGCGAATTTATCTTCGTCTCTTCCGGAATGGGAACCGCAGTAATTTAACGCGTCGCGGTACTGCTCGGACAGGAAGGTAATGGAGAAAAATTCGTTCGCATCGATGAATTCCTTGGTGTAGCGCGAATCGCGCACAAAAATGAAAGCAACATTTTTGCCCCAGAGGACACCGACACCGCCCCAGCTTACGGTCATGGTGTTGGCTTTTTCTTTGTTGCCGGCTGTGACGAGCGCCCACTCTTTGCCGATTTTGGTAAATGGATTAAATTCTACAAGATCAAATGGTAACGGTTGGAATGTGTGCATAAAATTACTTCCTTTCTGTCAGGATCATTTCTGTAAATATGATACCATTTTGGCGGGAAAATGACAAGAAAGCCGATGGCAAAACGGGATACTTTTCACGCCGGAAGGAAGGGGCGCAGATGAGCGCCGGAGCAGTTGAAAAAAAAGCCGGAGCGCGTATAATAGTAATATAGTACGCAAAAGGAAGAAGGAGGAGTGGCGATGGCAGGATTAGGCCACAGACAGGATCGGGGAGTCATGCTCCCGCCACTGGATGAGATTGACGGTTTTATGGTGCGCCCGGGATTTTACAATTCGGAAGGCGCAGTGCCGACGGCGAGAGGAGTGAGCTTTACGATTCACTCGGTCGGTGCGACGGGATGTACGCTTCTGCTGTTTAGGCCGCAGGAAAAAGAGCCATACGCCAGACTGAAGTATCCGGAGGCATACCACATTGGCAACACGTTCGCAATGCTGGTATTCGGCTTAAAGATTGATGAATTTGAATATGCGTTTCAGCTGGACGGACCGTACGATGAGTCCAGGGGACTGCTGTTTGACAAGAAGAATGTGCTGCTGGACCCGTTTGCGAAGGCGGTGACGGGACAGCGGAACTGGGGCGAGCGCCCGGAGAGCGACGAGGGCTTTGTGTATCACGCCCGCGTGGTGGAGAATAATTTTGACTGGGGAAAACTGACGTTTCCGGAGATCCCGGCAGAAGATCTGATCATATACGAGACGCATGTGAGAGGATTTACCAAGGACGCCTCTTCCGGGGTGACGGCAGGCGGTACGTTCGAGGGACTGCGCCAGAAGATTCCGTATCTGAAGGATCTCGGCGTCAACGCGATCGAGCTTCTCCCGATTTTTGAGTTTGATGAGATGGAGAGCGCCCGCGTGGTGGACGGCGTGCAGCTGTACAATTACTGGGGCTACAATACGGTCAGCTTTTTTGCGCCGAACACCAGCTACTCGTCCGTGGTAGAGCACAATCACGAGGGAGACGAGTTAAAGCTGCTGATCAGTGAACTCAAGGAAAACGGCATGGAAGTCATTCTGGATGTCGTGTTTAACCATACTGCCGAGGGAAATGAGAATGGACCGTGTTTTTCGTTTAAGGGCATTGATAATAATATTTATTATATGCTGACGCCGGATGGACATTACTACAATTTCAGCGGATGTGGCAATGCCATGAACTGCAACCACCCGATCATGCGCAAGTTTATCATTGACTGCCTGCGCTACTGGGTAACGGAGTACCGCGTGGACGGTTTCCGGTTCGATCTGGCTTCGATTCTGACGCGTGACCAGAACGGGGCGCCGATGCCGGACCCGCCGATTTTACAGGGGATCGCCTGCGACCCGATCTTAGGGCATGTGAAGCTGATCGCCGAGGCGTGGGATGCGGCAGGACTTTACCAGGTGGGAACCTTCCCGGCGTTTCGCAGGTGGTCAGAGTGGAACGGCAGATACAGAGATGATATGCGCCGCTTTTTAAAGGGCGACGGGGGCATGGCGGGAACCGCGATCAACCGCATCATCGGTTCGACAGATCTGTACGATCCGGTGCACAGAGGTGAGAGCGCATCGGTGAATTTCCTGACCTGCCATGACGGTTTTACGCTCTATGATCTGTACTCGTACAATACGAAGCACAATGAGAAAAACGGCTGGAACAATACGGACGGCGACAACAACGGAAACAGCTGGAACTGCGGCGCCGAGGGAGAGACGGACGATCCACAGATCGAGGGACTGCGCCGGCGCATGGTGAAAAATGCGTTTGCGACGCTGCTCTGCAGCCGCGGACCGGCGATGTTCTACGGCGGCGACGAGTTCTGCAACACGCAGTTTGGCAACAACAATGCCTACTGTCAGGACAACATCATATCCTGGCTCGACTGGACGAGGCTGGAGAAATACCGGGAGATTCATGATTTTGTGCGGTATATGATCGGTTTCCGGAAGCGCTATGCCATTTTGCGCAAGAAGACGAAGCCGGTGGCGTGCAATTTGCCGGAGATCAGTATTCACAACGGTTACCCGTGGAACGGCGGTACGGATTCCAACAGCCGTCTCATCGGCATTATGTATGCGGGAAGAGATGAGCATGACACGCGGGACGATATTGTGTTCTATTGTATGAATGCTTACTGGGAGACGTTAGTGATGCAGCTTCCGGAACTGCCGAACGGGCTTCAGTGGAAAGTGTGTGTCAACACGTCCGTGGAGTACGAGGACGGCAGGGATATGGAGTCCTACACAGAGTTTTATTATAAGAAGACATTGAAGGTTCCGCCGCGCACGGCGATCGTGCTGGTGGCGGAGTAAGCGGGCGAAGCGGGCGGAAACCCGTGGCGAATGCCTGCAGCCTGCGTTGCGGCTCCTAGAGGTAGCCGCCGTCGAGGGTGATGATCTGTCCGGTCAGGTAGTCGTTTCCGGTGGTAATCTGCACGGCAAGTGATGCCACTTCCTCCGGCGCGCCGAAGCGCCCGGCGGGGATTTCCTCGGCGAGCTGGGCGCGCTCTTCCTTGGAAAAGCAGGCATTCATCTCGGTGTCGATCACGCCGCAGGCGATCGCGTTGACCTGGATGTTGCTCGGAGCGAGCTCCTTGGCGAGGGCGCGGGTGAAGGAATTGATGCCACCTTTGCAGGCGGAGTATGCGACCTCGCAGGAGGCGCCGACATTTCCCCAGATCGAGGAGATGTTTAAGATTTTCCCGGATTTCTGGTGGATCATGTGTGGCAGGGCAAGCTTGCTCGCGGAAAAGACAGAGGTCAGATTGACGCCGATGATGCGGTTCCACTCATCGATGGTCATATCTTCCAGCAGGCCGATATGCGAGATGCCGGCATTGTTTACGAGAATGTCGACGCCGCCGAAGCGGGCTTCGCTTTGGGAGAAAAGCTGTTCCATATAGGCATAGTCCGATACGTCGCCGATGCTGGTGAGTACGTCCACATGGCAGGTTTCCTTTAATTCGTCTGCCAGCGCCAGCAGCTCCTTTTCGGAGCGGGAACAGTTGATGACCAGACGGCAGCCCTCCCTGGCAAAGGCGCAGGCGATCGCCCGCCCGATGCCGCGTGAGGCGCCGGTAATGAGTACGGTTTTATACATGATGAAAGACCTTTCTTCTATATTGTGAATGTGTTAGTATGCAGTGTTCACGCACAGTATATCACAAAATTTAGGCGGCTTTGTTTGAAATTTCAAAAAAATTAAAAAAATACAAAATTTTTCTGGACAAACAGAAAAACTTGTGATAATATAATTAAGCACGATTTGAGAGACAACAAAGTGCTTCACAAATATCGATGCGTGGCTCAGCTTGGTAGAGCGCTGCGTTCGGGACGCAGAGGTCGCAGGTTCGAATCCTGTCGCATCGACTGACTGGTAAGAAGCCGTCAACCTTAGAGAGATCAAGGGTTGGCGGTTTTTTCATTTTATAGGAAATACCGTGATACATTCATGTGAGAAAGTGGAACTTTCCTATGAAATAAAAAACGCTTCGCGAGGATGCGCACCTCGCGGTAAGGAAAATATCGCTTTGCGAACCGCTCGCGCGGAGAATCTCGCAAGCGAGATTCTTTTTCTATCCGTTTTTTTAGTGTTTGATCGGCAGCCGCGGGCATGTTACCCAAAACGTTACCCGAAATCATCACAGGAAAATGATGTTATAGATATAAGAACGTAAAGGGAACTCAAAAAGGAACTCAAATTATTTGAGTTCCTTTTTGAGTTCCTGGAACAAAATTTGAGTTTCTTGCATAAAATAAAAAATGGTGATAGAATGTAAAAAAATATGGGAGGAACTAAAATGACAACAGAAGAATTACTTGAAAAATTAGAGTTAATTCAGAAACTGAAATGTGAAACTCCGACATTAGAGATAAAGAGTGCAAACCAAGGATGTCCCAAACATTTATATGATTCACTGTCCAGTTTTTCCAATCAGGACGATGGAGGAATCATTATTTTTGGTGTTGACGAGAAACAGAATTACAAAGAAGTAGGAGTATACGATCCGCAGGATATCCAAAAGAAAATAAATGAGCAATGCCTGCAGATGGAACCGATTGTGAGACCGCTGCTTACAGTTGTTGAAAAGGATGGCAAGTTTTTTGTTGCTGCAGAAATACCGGGAGCAGATATTACCGACAGACCGGTTTTCTATCAGGGGAAAGGCAGAATGAAGGGCTCTTTTACCCGCGTTGGTGATAGTGATGAACCAATGACCGAGTACGAGGTATATAGCTACGAGGCATACAGAAAGAAATACCAGGATGATATCCGGGTGATTGAGAGAGCGTCATTTGCCTCTCTCAATCAGGAGATGTTAGCAAATTATATCGAATCATTAAAAAAAGGAAAAGCGAGATTAGCTGCAATATCGGATGATGAAATCTATGAATTGATGAGTATCAAGAGAAACAATGAGATTACATTAAGTGCAGTCATGAACTTTAGTCCTTATCCACAGGCATATTTTCCGCAATTATGTATAATTGCAACGGTCGTTCCGGGAACAGAAACAGGTACGGTTGGAATGCAGGGTGAAAGATTTCTGGATAATCAGCGGATTGAGGGGAATATTTCAGAGATGCTGGATGGCGCAATGCAGTTCGTGAGTAAAAATATGCGTACAAAGACAATTGTTGATCCACATACAGGAAAGCGTGAAGATCGGACGGATTATCCGATTACTGCACTCAGAGAAGCAATACTGAATGCATTGGTGCATCGGGACTATAGTATTCATACCGAGGGGATGCCAATACAGATCATAATGTTTGAAGATAGAATAGAGATCAGGAATCCGGGTGGAATATATGGAAGAATCAAGATCGATCAATTGGGAAAAGTGCAGCCGGACACGCGGAATCCGGTAATTGCGTCGGAACTGGAAGTGTTGAAAATAACAGAAAATCGGTACTCTGGAATCCCGACAATTCGCAGAACGATGCAGGAATATCACTTGCCACAACCGGAATTTCTGGATGAAAGAGGGAGCTTTATTGTAAAATTGTACAAATATAGGGAGAATGTGGTTGCTGGGGAACCAGAGGAATGGGAGGATAAGGAATTGATTTTATTTTGTAGGACGCCCAGAACACGGAAAGAAATTTGTGAGTATCTGGGATTAAGCTCGGTATCCTATGCCATTCAGACACATGTAATGCCTCTGGTTGAGAAGGGAATCATTAAAATGAGTATTCCAGAGAAACCCAAGAGTCCGAAACAGTTGTTTTATTGCGATTAAAGGAAAAAGGATCAAGGATAAAGATTCTGTCAACAGAACGCGAATTGCCTTGTCAAAGCCCCCGGTGCAGTGTATAATTGCACTGATGATTTGCGAGTGAAGAACACGGGAGGAAGACATGGGAAAAGACGTTATTATTGCATGTGATTTTAACAGTAAGGCAGAAGTCATTGCGTTTCTTGAGAAGTTCAAGGACGAGAAGCCGTTCGTCAAGATCGGAATGGAGCTTTTTTATGCGGAAGGACCGGACATCGTGCGTACCATCAAGGGGATGGGACACAAGATCTTCCTTGATCTGAAGCTTCATGACATTCCGAACACGGTGAAGAAGGCGATGACGGTTCTCTCGGGACTGGATGTCGATATGTGCAATGTACATGCAGCGGGAACAAAGGGCATGATGCAGGCGGCACTGGAGGGACTGACGAGAGCGGACGGCAGCAGACCGCTTCTGATCGCGGTGACACAGCTTACCTCCACGAGTGAGGAAGTGATGCAGCAGGAACTGTGGATTGACAAGCCGATCGATGAGACGGTCATGCACTATGCGAAGAATACCATGGAAGCAGGACTGGACGGAGTCGTATGCTCGCCGCTTGAGGCAGGCAAGGTACATGCAGTCTGCGGGGAAAAGTTTTTGACGATCACACCGGGCGTGCGTTTTGCGGACGGCGATGTGGGAGATCAGAAGCGTGTGACGACACCTGCAAAGGCAAAGGAACTCGGATCGGATTACATCGTAGTCGGAAGACCGATCACACAGGCGGCGGATCCGGTAGCGGCATACCGCAGATGTGTGGAAGAATTTATAGGTTAGGACGACATACACGAAGAGGAGATGGACGAAACAGCCTGGTCTCCTCTTTTTTTTTCATAGGGAGAAAAGGACGGTGGGGAAGATGCCTCAAAAAGGATTGAACGGAAGCACATTGAAGTTGATCGCAATCATCACGATGCTGATCGACCATATCGGAGCGGCGGTCATTGCCAGACTGCTGATTGCCGGGCAGGGGAGCGAGATGCTCTATAAGACCTATTATGCGATGCGCGCCGTCGGCAGAGTGGCATTCCCTATTTTCTGTTTTCTGCTTGTGGAGGGATTTTTTTACACGGGCAGCCGGAAAAAATATGCACTCCGGTTATTTGGATTTGCACTGCTGTCGGAGATACCGTTCGATCTGGCATTTTCCGGGAGAATACTGGAATTCGGCTACCAGAATGTATTTTTCACGCTGCTGATCGGGCTGCTTACGATCATGCTGTTTGATGAGGTGGTAAAAAAGCAGGAGTGGCATCCCGTTTTGCGCAGCGCGCTGCTTGTCATCATCACATTCGGGGGAATGGGTGCGGCGTATCTGCTGCACACAGATTATGATGCAAAAGGCGTGATCGCAATTCTGGTGCTTTATCTGACGAGACAGATGCGGGGATTGCAGATCGTGGCAGGCTGCCTGGTGTTCTGCTGGGAACTTCCGGCGATCGTGGCGTTTATCCCGATTGCGTTCTATAACGGAAAGCGCGGATGGAACATCAAGTACCTGTTCTATGCGTTCTATCCGGTGCATCTGCTCATTCTTTATCTGATCTGTGTCGGGATGGAAACGACGCAGATTGCGGTGGTGTAGGAGAGAAAGAGAGGAAGAGAGGAAGAGAGGAAGTATGGAGATATCAAAAGAGACGCGGAAGCGGCTGATGCAGATCATTGCATTTGGGATTCTGCTCTATTGTGGGGTGGAACATTTTGACGTGGTGATCGGAGCGGTGGATTTTGTGCTGGGGATTGTGATGCCGTTTCTGGTGGGGGGTGCGATCGCATTCGTAATCAACGTTCCGATGAAGGGCATTGAGCGGCATCTGTTCCCGAAAAACGGGAAGCTCGCAAAATGGAGAAGACCCATCGCCTATCTGCTGACGCTTGCGATTGTGATCGGCATTATCACGCTGGCGCTTGTGGTTGTGATACCGGAGCTTGGAAATACGATTTCCATGATTGTGCAGCAGGTTCCGGTTGCGGTAAAAGCCGCACAGAAGTGGCTGACGGATCTTCCGGACCGTTATCCGGCGCTTGCACCCGCAGTGTCGGAGCTTAATATCGACTGGTCGTCGCTTGCCGACTCGATTGTGACGTTTGTGCAGAATTTCGCGGCGGGGATTGTGAGCTCCGGCGTCGGTATTTTTTCCGGTATCGTGAGCGGTGTGGTGACGTTTGTGATCGCGTTTACGTTTTCCATCTATGTGCTGTTCCAGAAGGAGCGCCTGGCAAGGCAGGCAAAACAGATTCTGTACGCCGTCTTTTCGGAGAGAACCACAGAGAAAATTCTATCGGTGACAGCCCTGTCCAATCAGGTGTTTTCCAGTTTCCTGTCAGGGCAGTGCGTGGAGGCGGTGATTCTTGGCACTTTGTTTGTCATCACCATGTCGATTTTGGGGATGCCGTATGCGATGCTGACCGGAATCGTGATTGCGATAACGGCGCTGATTCCGATTTTCGGCGCATTTATTGGCTGTGTCATCGGGATGCTTCTGATCGTGATGGTAGATCCGGTGCAGGCGGTGTGGTTTCTGGTGCTGTTTCTGGTGTTACAGCAGATTGAGGGAAACCTGATCTATCCGCACGTGGTGGGAAGTTCCGTCGGGCTGCCCTCCATCTGGGTGCTGGTGGCAGTGACCGTTGGCGGCAATATGTTCGGCATCCTGGGCATCCTGGTGTTCATTCCGCTCTGCTCTGTGCTGTACGCGCTGTTTGCCATGTTTGTGAAAAAAAGACTGCGGGAACGGGAGGTGCCTGAGAGCCGCTGGAAGACGCCGTCAGGCGGCGCTGCGGCGGTCGAGCCAGAGGTTTGTGACAAGACCGGCGGCAGCGAGAATACCGCCGAGTAATTTGGGGAGAGAAAAGGGCTCCCCTGCGAAAAAATCGAGCAGCATGCCGGTGAAAATCTGACCGATGAACATAATCAGGGTCATGATGAACGCCGGCATTTTTTTGACGGTCAGATTCAGAATCAGGATGGAACATACGCCGATGAGACCGCCGGTGTAGATAAACAGGTTAGAATTTACCGGAAAGTGAAAGGAAGAGCCGCCGGCAGGGATCGCAAAAAGCCACAAAGCGGTGCAGCAGACCAGCCCGACGACGTAGTTGTACCAGGTGCTGATGAGTGGGGAGGTGTGCTCGGCAAGCTCGGCGTTGACCGAGCGGGACGTTACGATGGTGATGCCGGACAGCAGGGAGACAATGACCGGGAACCACGCAAACGTGCTTCCGTAAAAAAGGAACACAATCCCGGCGAAGGTGCAGAGAAAGCCGAGCAGCTTCGCGCGGTTAAACCGGCGGACCGGCATATCGAAAAAGCCGAAGTGGTCGATGATGAGGGAAGTGAGCGCCTGCCCGAAGAGGCTTAGTGCCAGAATCGACGTGACGCTGATTTTTCCGTAGCCGAGATTGTTAAAAACGGTCGTGCCGACGCCGAGCGCTCCGCCGAGAAACAGCGCAGGGGAGCATCCTCCCGTGCGGAACGGGTTTTCCTTCCGCAGAAAAAGAATGAGCGAGATGAGGAGCAGGCCGGTCGCATGGATGATGACGGTTGCCAGATAGACGTCGCATGCGGCACCGAGGGAACCGTTTGTGACGATCATGAGCGCGATCAGGGATGAGCAGAATGCTGCCAAAAGATAATACATGGGGATACCTCCTGTGCGGTTGAATGTTTTTTCTGCAATGAGTATAATAAGACACAAAAGAAAAAAATATGATATATGTCACATTTTGGAAAACAATTTTGCGGGGGATGGCGATGGTCAGGAAGGCAGTCGGTAAGGCGGAACGGGCTTTTTTACAAAAATACGGAGTGGATGCGGCGGCGCTGCGGGGGGTCTGCCTGCTCGCTTATGAGAAGGGCGAATTTCTGAGCAGGGAGGGAATGCCATTTGCGAAAATCTATATTGTCCTGCACGGGAAAGCCAAGGTGTTCTGCGATGTGGAGAGCGGGCGGAGGCTTCTCATCAGTTTTTACGAAGAAGGGGGAATGATCGGGGACCTTGAACTGATGACGGATATGGAGGTGGCGAGCGCGAGCGTGCAGGCGCTCACAGAGGGAGCCTGCATTGCGATTCCGCTGCAGAAGGAGAACCGCGATTACCTGCGTGAAAACGTAGCGTTTTTAAACATCGTGGGGAAGAGTCTTGCGAACAAGCTGGAGCGCTCCTCGAAGAACGGGGCGCACATTATTCTCTATCCGCTGGAGGAGCGGCTTTGCTCTTATATCGATGTGACGGTGGAAGATGATTTGTTTGAGGAAAAACTGACCGAGGTCGCGGAGGTCATCGGGACGAGCTACCGGCATCTTCTGCGGGAATTAAACCGGCTCGTGGAAACGGGAATTCTGGAAAAGAGCGGGAAGCATTACCGGATTAAAGACCGTGCGGCGTTAAAGCAGAAGAGCCGGGATTTCTATCATCCCTTGGAGCGGGATCTTGTGGGCGGATGACAAAAAGCCTTTCGGAAGTGTAGGAGGGACTTCCGAAAGGCTTCTTGAAATAGTGTAATATGGTATATGGAATATATGTAAACCCCGCCGGCAGTGCCGGTGAGAGAGTTTTTAGGCGGAACTGACAGAACCCCAACCCCCGAGTCGAAACTCAACAGCTCCTTTTGATGATTCTATCTTATCGGGAAAATGTGTCGGAAGCTTGACGGCAAAATGAAGAATGTCTTAATATAGTGTAAGAAATTTCTAAAAATTGGAAAATATTTATAAAATGGCGTTGGAAAAAGGGGAAGCATTACTTGGAAGCATACGAATATCTGGAAAAAATAAGAGCGGCGGCGCCGCGGGTGCACTGTATCACCAACTATGTGACGGCGCATGACGTGGCGAACATGATTCTGGCGTGCGGAGCGAACCCGGTCATGGCGGACGAGCCGCAAGAGATGGGAGAGATCACGGCGCATGCGGGGGCGCTCGCTCTTAATATGGGAACTCCGGGCGAGCGCAGAGGACAGGCAATGCTTGCGGCGGGAAAGGCGGCAAACGCGAACGGGATTCCGGTACTGCTTGACCCGGTCGGCGTCGGTGCAAGCACATTTCGCCGGAAGATGGCAGAAGAGCTGCTGGAGGCGGTGACATTTACCGCCATACGCGGCAATATGTCGGAGATACGGACGCTTTCTGAGCTGGCGGAAAAAAAGGTAACCGGCTCTTCCGGCGGCGTGGATGTGTGTCCGGTGGATGTGGTCACAGAGGAGACACTTGCGGAGGCGGTCACCTTCGTAAAGGCGGTCTCTAAGCGCCTTGGTGCGGTGGTGGCGGTGACTGGTGCGATCGATCTTGTCTCGGACGGGCAGCAGTGTGCGGTGATCCGCGGAGGAAGAGAGGAGATGAGCCGGGTGACCGGAACCGGGTGCCAGCTCTCCGGACTTGCAGCGGCGTTCCTTGCGGTGGCGTGTGGCATGAAGACCCCGGCGGGAAGTACCGGCGGGAACACTGCGGGAAGAGCGGCGTACGCGGCGCGCGATGTGAAGGCGCCGGCTGGAAGCAGCGGCGGGAATACTGCGGGAAGAACGGCATGCGCGGCGCGCGACATGGAGGCGGTCGCGGCGGCAGTCTGTGTGATGAATGCAGCAGGAGAGATTGCGTGGGAGCAGCGCGGTTTATGCGGCGGAAATGCCTCCTACGGGACCGGTATCATCGATGCCGTGTACCGGATGGACCAGAAAATGTTGGAGGGAAGGATTCATTATGAAGTGCGATAAAAGAGATCTGCTGCTTTATGCAGTGACCGATCGAAGCTGGAGCGAGGGAACAACGCTGGGGGCGCAGGTGGAAGAAGCGCTCCGGGGAGGCGCGACATTCGTCCAGCTGCGGGAAAAAAAGCTGACCGGGGAAGCGCTCCGCGCGGAGGCGCTGGAGATTAAGGCAGTGTGCCGGCGGTACGGCGTGCCGTTTGTGATCAACGACGATGTGGCGCTTGCGAAAGAGATTGACGCGGACGGGGTGCATGTCGGCCAGGACGATATGGAAGCCGGCGATGTGCGTGCCATTCTGGGCGATGACAAAATCATCGGCGTATCCGCGCACAATGTGGAAGAAGCACTCCGCGCAGAACGTCATGGCGCGGATTATCTGGGCGTCGGCGCTGCGTTTACGACCAGCTCCAAACCGGAGGCGGGACACATTGAAGCGGAGACGATACGTGCCATCTGCGAGACGGTAAGGATTCCGGTCATTGCGATCGGCGGCATCAAGGAGGAGAATCTTCTACAGCTGCGCGGAAACGGTCTGTGCGGCGTTGCCGTGATCAGCGCCATTTTTGCACAGAAGGATATTGAGGCGGCGACGAGGCATTTGCGCGCTCTGGCAGAGGAAATGGCGGGGGATCAGGAATGAAAGGCGCAATTTTTGATATGGACGGCACGCTGCTGGACTCCATGCAGGTGTGGGTCCATGTCGGTGAGCAGTATTTACAGAACCGGGGAATCGAGCCGGAAGAGGGGCTCGGAGATGTGCTTTTTCCCATGAGCATGCGGGACGGAGCGGTGTATGTGAAGGAAAAGTACGGTTTGCCGGATACCCCCGATACGATTGTGGCGGACATGGACGCGATTGTGTTTGCGGCATACCGGGATGAGGTTCTGCCGAAGCCGGGCGTTGCGGCATATCTGGAATCGCTCAAAAAGCGGGGAATACCGATGGCGGTCGCCACCGCGACGGACCGGCCGATGGTGGAGGCGGCGCTCGCGCGGACAGGACTTGCCGGCTATTTTAAACAGATTTTTACCTGCACGGAGATCGGCGCGGGAAAAGAACGGCCGGACATCTATCTGGCGGCGGCAAAGGCGCTTGGCACGAACCCGGCGGACACCTGGGTGTTTGAGGACGCGCTCTATGCGATTAAGACGGCAAAGGCAGCCGGGTTTTATACGGTGGGGCTTTATGACGAGACGAGCAGAAACGATCAGGAGGCGATTGCCGGTCTGGCGGACCGCTATGCGCGGGAGATAAATTTTGTGGAAAAAGATAGAAAATTACCGCGTTAAAGTGATAATTTCGTAAAATACTGCCGAACTTTAGAAAAGAACTTGCATTTACCGGAATGAAGTGATAATTTTACATACAAGACGAAGTGGTCGAAAAAGAACCGCTTCGTCTTTTTTTATTTATGATTGGCGTAAAGAACCGGAGACGTAAGGGAAGGAGTTTGGTTTATTATGAAAAAAAGAATGATTTCTATTTGTCTGACTATGGTGATGGCAGCATCGCTTGCCGCGTGCGGAGGAACAGAGAGCACAGCGTCCGCGGATAGCAGTGCTTCGGCTGATACCGCCGGCGCGAAGGAGGAGAGCACAGCAGAAGAAGCGGAGACAACCGCGGCGGAACCGTCCGGTGACGGCACAGGACTTACGATCAAGGACGGCGTGCTGATGGTCGGCCTGGAGATCGGGTATCCGCCGATGGAGTATTTTGACGAGGATGGCTCCACGCCGATCGGCTATGACGTGGATGTGGCAAATGCGATCGGTGATTATCTGGGACTTGAGGTAGAACTTGTCGATACCGCATGGGATGGTATTTTTGCAGGCGTTGATACGGACAAGTACGACTGCATTATCTCCTGCGTGAGCATCACGGACGAGAGACAGCAGCAGTTTGACATGACAAGACCGTATGTGTCCAATCATACCGTGCTCATCGTGCCGCAGGATTCTGAGATTGATTCCCTGGAAGCACTGAGCGGTCATTCGACAGCCGTACAGGCGGAGACGACCTCGGACGAATATATGAAAGAACACGGAGCGGAACTCGGCGTGGAATTGTTCGAGTATGATAAGGTGATCAACTGTTTTGACGATCTGAAGTCCGGACGGACCGATTCGGTATTTACGGACAGTGTGGTGGCTGCCTACTATCTTGGAGATGAGGCGTCAAACTATAAGACCGTATGGGAAAATGAGGAACTGGAGCCGATCGGTATCTGTTTAAAGAAGGGCAATGATGCGCTCACGGAGAAAATTGATGAAGCGCTGGATGCACTTTATGCCGACGGAACACTCGGAGAGATTGCCGTGAAGCATTTTGGAACGGATCTGACCGCAGGACTGAGAGACTAGAGAACGAAAAAAGGGGATTGGCCTATGTTAGCAAAGATTATCGGCTGGCTGCCGCAGCTTTTGGACGGAGCCAGAATTACAATACTGCTGACCATCTGCGCGGTGTCCATGGGATTGCTGTTAAGTATTTTTCTGGCGCTTGGCAAGATGTCAAAAAATCGGATCGTGAGTAAATTATGCGGTGCCTACATCTTTTTCTTCCGCGGCACGCCGCTTTTAATGCAGCTTTATTTTATTTATTTCGGACTGCCGCAGATCAACATGGCGCTCACGATCAACAGCCGTTTTTTCGCGGCATTCCTGGCATTTTCCTTGAATAGTGCGGCGTACTGTTCGGAGATTATACGTGCGGCGATCCAGTCGATTGACAGAGGACAGTTTGAGGCGTCAAAGGCACTGGGATTTTCCAGGGCGCAGACCATGCGGCTCGTCATTTTTCCGCAGTCGATCCGGCGCCTGATTCCGCCGGTGGCAAATGAATTTATTATGGTGTTGAAGGATGCGTCGCTGGTGTCCATTATCGCGCTTGCGGATCTGACCAAGGTGACCCGGGCGATCTCGTCCTCGAGCGGAACGGCGCTTGTCTATATTCCGGCAATGATTTTGTACCTGATTATGACAGCGTTCTTCGAGTTCATTTTTCACAGGCTGGAAGCCAGATTTTCCAGATATGAAGTGTAGAGAGGGGGATGCGGTATGTCAATGATCAGAACGGAACATCTGGCGAAAGTATTTGGCGATCTTGCGGTGTTGAAGGACGTCAATCTTGAGGTGGAGCCGGGGGAGGTTGTCGTTATCATCGGACCTTCCGGCGCCGGAAAATCGACGTTTTTGCGGTCGTTAAACGGACTGGAGAAGATGACCAGCGGGAAAATATTTATCGAGGATGAGTTGTTTTATTACAGGGAACATGATAAAACTATATCTAAGATGGAGGCGAAAAAGCACAAGCAGCTGATGCTTGAGATGGGAATGGTTTTTCAGAGATTCAATCTGTTCCCGCACAAGACGGTGCTTGAGAATGTAATGCTGGCGCCTGTTCATGTAAAAAAGATGGATAAAGGAAGGGCAGAAGCTCTTGCAAAAGAACTGATCGGAAAAGTCGGACTTGCGGAGAAGCAAAACGAGTATCCGGCAAGACTTTCCGGCGGACAGCAGCAGCGTGTGGCGATCGCCCGCGCGCTGGCGATGGAGCCGAAGATGATGCTGTTCGATGAGCCGACTTCGGCGCTGGATCCGGAACTTGTGGGCGAGGTGTTAAATGTTATGAAAGATCTCGCCGATCAGGGTATGACGATGCTTTGCGTGACACATGAGATGGGATTTGCCAGGGAGGTCGCGGATAAGGTCGTCTTTATGGCGAACGGAAGGATTCTTGAGGAAGGGAAGCCGGAGGAGATTTTCTCCAATCCGAAGACGCCGGAAGCGAGACAGTTCCTGCGGAGCGTTCTGTAGTGGGAAGATGAATAAATTTGTGATAAGACAATCTCTGCTGCTGCTTTTGACGGCGACGATCTGGGGCGTTGCGTTTGTGGCGCAGAGTGTGGGAATGGATTATATCGGGCCGTTTACCTTCAACGCCGTGCGGAATGTGATCGGCGGGGTGGTGCTGCTTCCGTGTATTGCGCTGCTTCACAGAACGGGGGCAAAGGAAGAAGGCACCGCCCCGGCATCCGGAAGCCGGAAAAATCTGCTGCTCGGCGGAATCTGCTGCGGGGTGCTGCTTTTTGTGGCGAGCAATCTGCAACAGATCGGAATACAGTATACAACAGTGGGCAAGGCGGGATTTATCACGGCGATGTACATTGTGCTGGTGCCGATATTAAGTATCTTTTTAGGAAAAAAGGCGGGAATGAAAATCTGGGCTGCCGTGGTACTGGCGGTTGCGGGGTTATACATTTTATGCATGACGGGAGGCAGCTTTTCCCTGCAAAAAGGAGATCTGCTTGTTCTGTTGTCGGCATTTGCATTTTCCGTGCATATTTTGGTCATCGACCATTTTGCCCCGCTGGCGGACGGGGTAAAGATGTCGTGCATTCAGTTTTTCGTGTGTGCGCTGCTGTCGGCGGTCTGTATGTGGCTGTTTGAGGAGCCGGATATGGGGGCGGTCCTGCAGGCATGGATTCCGGTGCTGTATGCCGGTGTGTTTTCCTGCGGCGTGGCGTACACGCTTCAGATTGTGGGGCAGCGGGGCATGAATCCGACGGTGGCGTCCTTGATCCTTAGCCTGGAGTCGGTGATCTCGCTGATCGCCGGCTGGGTGATCTTAGGGCAGGCGCTCTCGGCGCGCGAAATTGCCGGCTGTGTGCTGATGTTTGCTGCCATCATTCTGGCACAGCTTCCGGAGCGGAAACGGGGCGCGTGATTTCCGTAATTTTGCAAATTTAGCATAGAAGTACCCGAAAAACTGTGATATGATAAAAAAGGGCAAACGCCTTCGGATTCCGAAGGCGTTTTCTGTTATAGAGACATTTTAGGACATGAAAGCTGGTAAGACAATGATACGCACAGCGGTACCGCAGGATATTCCTGCATTGATGGATATATATAATGAAGCGATTCTTCACACGACGGCGACATTTGATACGGAAGTCAAGGACATGGAGAACCGGAAGGCATGGTTTGAGGAGCATAACGGGCGCTATGTCATTTACGTTGACGTGGAGGACGATAAGGTGGCGGGATATGCGTCACTTTCCCGTTACAGGGATCGTAAGGCATTTGATCCGGCGGTGGAGATATCGATTTATGTGCACAAGGATTATCGAGGGCGTGGCATCGGCCGCAGCCTGATGGAGAAAGTGCTTGCCTATGCGGCAGAGTGTGAGGAGATTGACACGGTTATCTCGTTGATCACCAGCGAAAATGCGGCGAGCATACATCTGCATGAGGCGTATGGATTTGCGTATTGTGGTCAGATTAAAAATGCGGGGACAAAGTTTGGAAGAAAACTCAGTCTGAATGCATATCAGATTCTATATGACAGGTAGAGAGGATATAGGGCAGAAGCTATGATGAAATATTTTATGACCGATAATCAGGTGATACATGAGGAGGAGAAGCTGCAGGACGGCGTGTGGGTGCGGATGATCAGCCCTACGCAGGAGGAATGCGAGGAGATTGCCGATGTGCTGAATGTGGATATCGACGACATTAAGGCAGCACTCGATGAGGAGGAGAGCTCCCGTATCGAATTGCAGGACGGATATACGCTGATTCTGGTGGACGTTCCGACGACGGAGATCCGGCACGATAAGCAGTCTTACACGACAATCCCGCTCGGCATTATCCTGACGCAGGACGTGATTGTGACGGTGTGCACGGAGGATACGCCGGTGCTCAAGAATTTTGTGATTAACCGTGTGAAGGAGTTCAGCACGAAAAAGCGCCTGCGTTTTGTGTACCAGATTCTGTACCGCACCGCGACGATCTATCAGACCAACCTGCGCATCATTGACAAGCGCCGCACGGAGATCGAGGAGCGGATCGGACAACACACGGAGGACGTGGATCTGATCGATCTGCACGAGCTGGAGTCCACACTGGTCTATTTTGCCACGTCCCTGCGTGCAAACGGCGTGGTGTTGGACCGGCTGACGCGCTACAAGAGACTGGAGCAGTATCCGGAGGATACGGAGCTTCTGGGGGATGTCATAGTCGAGAACCAGCAGGCGATCGAGATGACCAGCATCTATCGTGACATCATCAACGGTACCAGAGAGCTGATGTCCTCCGTGATCGACAACCGTCTGAACAACGTCATGAAGTATCTCACCTCAATCACGATCGTCATGGCGATCCCGACAGTCATTTCCGGCATCTACGGAATGAATGTGGATGAGCGGTGGATGCCGTTTGCCAATACGCCGCACGGATTTTTGCTGATCTGTGTGCTGACCCTGTTGATCTGCATCATCACGATGCTGATACTGCGCAAGAAAAAGATGCTGTAGAATGAGCGGGTGGCGGGAAAATCTGCCGCAGATTCAAACCGCAAGCGGCGCAGCAGAGCAGCTGCGCGGAGAGAAGAGTACAATGAAGACAAAAATTTACGGAACCATCGGACCAGCATGCTGTGACACAGAGATGCTGGTTCATTTGTTTGAAAAAGGAATGACGGGGATCAGAATCAATCTGTCCCATGCGGATCTGGAGGAGGCGGATGTGTGGATCTCTGCTATTCACAGTGCGTGGAGCCGGCTGCATGACGGAATGCCGGAGATCCTGATTGACCTGCGTGGACCGGAGCTTCGCATCGGAACGCTTGGGATGGAGCGGCTCTTAAAAGAGGGGGACGGTCTGAGTCTTGTGGCGGACGGACAAAACAATCTGTTTGATCCGACGGAGATCCCGGTGCCGGGACAACTGCTTCCGGCGCTTGCACCCGGACAGGAAATTTTGCTGGATGATGGCAAGATTGCATTGAAAGCAGAAGAACAATTCCGCTGCGGATCATCTGCCGCGGTGGAATGTATCGTCGTGCGGGGCGGCGCCTTAAAAAGCGGGAAAAGTATCGCGGCGCCCGGTGTGGAGATACAGACGCCGACGCTGACGGAGCGCGATTACCGGAATCTTGCCAGAATAAAGCAGTGCAGGATCACAGGGGTTATGCTTCCGTTCGTGAGAAATCAAGAGGATCTGAAGAATTTAAAACAGGCTTTAATAAACGAGGACGCCGGGGATGTCCGCATTTTCGCAAAGATTGAGAATCTGCAGGGAATGGAGCATCTGGGGGAGCTGCTGCCGCACTGCGATGAGATTGTGATCGCCAGAGGAGATCTGGGGAATGCGATGCCCCTGGCAAAGCTTCCGTGCGCGCAGGAGGAGATTGCGGATCAGTGCAGAAAGCACGGGCGCGCGTTTATGGTCGTCACGCAGATGCTTGCATCCATGGAGCACCGGGCGGTGCCGACGCGGGCGGAAGTGTCCGATATATTCCGCGCAGTGCAGCAGGGCGCGGCATCTGTGATGCTGACGGGCGAGACCGCTGCGGGAGAATATCCGCTGGAGGCGATGGAGGTTCTGGCGGATACGGTGCGGGAAGCGGAGCGGTATCTGGAAGGACGCAGATAGAGGGGCATGAAAGGTCATTTGTCCAGCATCTTTTTGTATTCGCGCGGACTTTGTCCCACATATTTCCGGAAAAGGCGTGAGAAATAGCCCATATCGGTGTAGCCGACGGCGTTGGATACTTCCGCAACACTCATGTCCGTGGTGTTAAAGTAACGCAGCGAGGCGAGAATGCGGTGCTTGTTGATATAGGTTGTGAGCGTGTCCCCGACTTCCTTTTTAAATTCGTTGGAGAGATAGGAAGCATTTTTGTCAAACTCCGCGGCGAGCGTGGCGAGCGATAATTCCGAGGCCAGGTGCTGGTTGATGTAATTGACCACGCTTCGTATCAGGTACGAATAATTGTCATAGGTAAAGTTTTTCACGAGCAGGCAGTATTTGCGCACTATCTCATAAGGAAGGTGTTGCAGTTCGGACGCCTGCGTGGTCTCGTAAATCCGAAGCTGAAAGGTGTGCAGCTGATTGAAAATATAGGAGGGATGCACCTGTGTGTCCATCAGCTTTGCAGACAAAAACGCATTGAGATAGGCGAGGCGTTCCTTCAGCTGGGCGAGCGGTGTGTCGGTGAACGAGAAAGAGGAATCCAGAAGAACCTTTAAGCGCTCGGACGCCAGCGTCTGATTCCCGGCAGCGACCGCCTCCCCGCAGAGATTCAAGTGCTCGGCGATGGCAGCCAGATAATCGGAAGTAAATTTGTGAAGCCGTTCCTCATTAAAGTCAATTTCGTGCTGCTCGGAGGTGTAATTGACATGCTCAATGTGGCTGTTCGCAAACCCCGGGATAAAGGCGGTGATCAGATGCTGTAGCGTGGTAATCAGGCTCTGCATCTCCACGACAGGCAGATTGTAATAGAATTGCTGCATGTCGGCGGTATACTGAGGTGGGATTCCGTTTTCGCGCATGATGCGGTTGATCACCGGCGGGGTGGCGGGCTCGGTACGGAACGGCATAAAACCGAACATGGTGGGATGCTCCTCGTTTGTGACGGTGATAATCAGGTTGTAGAAGCCCAGAACACTTTTTAATATGATGATCTGCCAGGCGTCCTGCTCCGGCGAGAGGGAGAAGATGGCGGAGTTCGTGGAGTAGGTTCCCCAGACCATCTTCCGAAGACCCATGTCGAGCCGTTCGAGATCGGAATACGGATAATTCATAAGGAAAGAATCGATTTTGTAAGTGTCTAAAATGGTCTGGCGGACGATCGGAAAACAATCCTCCACGGAAATATAGGGCAATGCCATGAGAATCCTCCTTGCTTGATCCGGAAGCTGTTAGCTGCAAATAACAACGTGAAAAAATTTTAGCATAAAACAAATATAACACAAAAATAATCCATGTCAAACAAAAAAAGACAAGGTGTGAGGAAAGGGAAGTTGCTATAATGGAAACCATCAAAGGGACCGCATGGGGCGGTCTACTACAGGAGGCACATTATGGGAAACACAAACACCAAGCCGTTTGGCGTAAAGGACAAAATCGGTTACATGTGTGGCGATATTGCGAATGATTTTACATTCATTTTCGCCAGCAGCTATGTAATGGTATTTTACACAAAGGTCATGGGAGTCTCTGCCGGTATGGTAGGTACCATGTTCCTGCTTGCAAGATGTCTGGATGCATTTACTGACATCGGAATGGGACGCATCGTCGATAACAGCAAGCCGACCAAGAACGGACGTATCCGTCCGTGGATTCTGCGTATGTGCGCATTTGTCGCACTGGCGTCGTTCTTGATGTACCAGTCATTCCTGGTAGACGCACCGTATGCAGCAAAAGTTGTTTACATGTTCATCACTTACATTTTATGGGGATCCATTTTCTATACATCCGTAAATATTCCTTACGGTTCCATGGCATCCGTGATCTCCAGCGAGCCGAAGGATCGAAGCTCCTTATCCGTGTTCCGTTCTCTGGGCGGTACACTGGCAGGTGTCCTGATCGGTATGCTTGCACCGATGGTGGTATATTACACCGATGAGGCTGGAAACAAGGTCGTATCCGCTTCCAGAATCTCTCTGATCGCAGGAGTCTTTTCCGTATTTGCTGTTATCTGCTATCTGTTATGCTACACACTGACGACAGAACGTGTCGAGTACGTGCCGAAGCCGGATGTACAGAAGAAGACATTTGGACAGACGTTTGCAGCTCTGTTCTCCAGCAGATCGCTGATGGGATTGATTCTCTCCGCAATTTTACTGCTTCTGGCAACATTGATGTCCCAGGGAATCAACCAGTATCTGTTCGCAGATTACTTTAAGAACACCGCAGCATTATCCGTATATTCACTGTTAATGCTTCCGTGTGTACTCGTACTTTCCGCAGTATCCACAAAGCTTGCTGTGAAGTTCGGAAAAAAAGAGTGCAGCTACGTCGGAATGTTTGTTTCCGCAGCGCTGTATTTCATCATCGGTTTACTGCATGTAAAGAATGTATGGCTGTTCGTCGGACTGGCATTCCTTGCCATGATCGGTATGTATTTCTTCCAGATGCAGTGCTGGGCACTGGTAACAGATGTTATCGATGATATGGAAGTAAAGAATCACACCAGAGATGACGGTACCGTATACGGTATGTACTCTTTCGCAAGAAAGATCGGTCAGGCGATCGCAGGCGGACTTTCCGGCTGGGCACTTGGCTGGATCGGCTATGACGAGCTGGCTGCAAGCCAGACACAGGAAGTTGCAAACGGAATCTACAATCTGTCCACCTTCTTCCCGGCAGTCATCTATGCATTATGCGGACTGGCACTGTTATTTGTTTATCCGCTTTCCAAGGCGAAGGTAGAGGCAAACGTAAAAGAGCTTGAGTCCAGAAGAAAATAATATAGGAACTTTATAGAGCGGCGTCGGAAACCGAGAGGTTTCCGGCGCCGCTTTTTTCGTTCATAGTTTCACAGTTAAGGAAACGTCAAAATCGACCGGAAGTCTGCTCAGATAGGTAGAAAGTTCCATGGAGAAGAACCGGAATTTTTTACAAACATTGGAAGACATTTTTGGCTAAATGTATAATTTTACAATTTTCAATTTGTAAAAAGGTGGAAAATGTGAAAAAAATCACAATCTATCCATGCATGTTGCACAAAAACGGAACGAAAAATTAGAACTTTTGACGAAATTGACATTTAATGGGAAACTTCATAAAATAGGAACACAAAAAAGAGAAAGGAAGTGGTAATACGGAGGAGCTATCAAAGCAACTGATGGAAGAGCTGAACTGTGAGACTGCGTTCACGATCCCCATTTTTGGCGGAATCCCTGTGGCAGAGTCGGTCGTGGTCACGTGGATCATCATGGCAGTGCTGCTGCTCGGCTCGATCATTCTTGTGCGCAATCTGAAAGTAGAGAATGTCGGCAAGAAACAGGTTGTACTGGAAACGGTAGTGGGAGGCTTATACAACTTCTTTTATGATCTCCTGGGGGAGGATGGAAAGGGGTATATCCCGTATCTGATGACCGTAGGGCTGTATATCGGCGTGGCCAATATGATCGGCCTGTTCGGACTCAAGTCTCCAACCAAAGATGTGGGCGTCACAGGTGCTCTCGCACTGATGAGTATCGTCCTGATTGAATTTTCGGGCGTACATAAAAAAGGCGTCAAGGGCTTTTTAAAGAGCTTTGCGGAACCGATCCCGCTTATGCTGCCGATGAATATTCTGGAAATATTTATCCGGCCGTTATCACTGTGTATGCGACTTTTCGGTAACATCTTAGGCGCATTCGTTATCATGGAGCTGATCAAGATCGTGGCACCGTTACTTGTGCCGGTACCGCTCAGCCTCTATTTTGACCTGTTTGACGGATTCATTCAGGCATATGTATTTGTATTTTTAACATCACTTTTTATTAAGGAAACCATCGAGTAATCAAATCGGAAAAGAAAAGGAGAACATTATTATGACATCTTTAATCGCAATCGGAGCAGGAATCGCAGCACTTACAGGTATTGGAGCAGGTATCGGTATCGGACTTGCAACTTCCAAGGCAACAGACGCTATCGCAAGACAGCCGGAGGCAGACGGAAAGATCACAAAGGCACTGTTACTTGGATGTGCACTGGCAGAGGGTACTGCAATCTTCGGTATGGTAGTAGCAATCTTAATCATCTTATTCTTAGGCTAAGGAAAGGTTATGGTAGAGTATGCAGTTACTTAGAATCGACTGGAATGTCATCTTTACCATCGTCAATCTGATCGTATTATATCTGGGGCTCCGCAAATTTTTAATCGGACCGATCACGAAAGTGATGGATCAGCGCAAGCAGCTGATCGAAGGGCAGATGGCGGACGCACGCCATGTAAATGAGCAGGCAAATGAGCTGAAAGCGCAGTATGAGGATGCTTTAAAGCAGGCGCATGAGGAATCGGCACAGATCGTTGAAAAAGCGAGAAAGAGCGCACAGGCGGAGTATGAGAGCCGTATGGATGCAGCGGATGCAGAGGCGCAGAAAATTATCGCCAACGCGCACAAGTCGATTGACCTTGAGCGTGAGAAAACCGTGCAGGAACTGCAGTCGCAGATTGCGGGACTTGCCATGGCGGCAACCGCCAAGGTATTGGGCGACACGGATCAGGCAGCGCAGAACAAGCTTATGTATGAACAGTTTTTGGCGAAAACGGGTGGTTTAAATGACACAAACAGCAAATAATTACGGAACGGTTCTTTTTGAGCTGGGCGTAGAGAAAGAGACCGTGGAAGAGATGAAGCGGATTTTCTCACTGACCAGCGAACTGCCGCGCGTGCTGGACTGCCCGGTGGTATCCGGCAGGGAAAAGCACAGGCTGATTGAGCAGCTGTTTCCGAAGGAGGTCTGGAATTTCTTAAAGGAAATGTGCGACCACGGAAACGTATCGGAGATGGACGAAGTCTTCAAAGCGTATACGCGCTGCTATGATGAGGCAAATGGAATTTTAAAGACCGTTATGTACTGCGCGGGTACACCGGATGAGGAGCAGCTTGCACAGATCAAAGCGTATCTCGCCGCAAGGCACCACAGAGAGACGGTGGAGCTTACCATCCGCACACAGCCGGAACTGATCGGCGGATTTGTGCTGGAGACGGGAGACCTGGTGGAAGATTACAGTGTCCGGGGACGGATCAAGAACTTAGAACAAAAATTGACATGGAGGTGATGACGTGGGTTCCATAAATTCAGAGGAGATTATCTCCATACTGAAAACAGAGATAGAAAATTATGATATGGTGACCGGTGAGCAGGAAGTCGGCTCTGTCATCTGGGTAGGAGACGGAATCGCAACCATCTATGGTATTGAGCATGCCATGTATGGTGAGATCGTGATCTTCGAGAATGGCGTCAGAGGTATGGTGCAGGATATCAAGCGCGATCAGATCGGCTGTATCATTCTCGGAAAAGACACCGGCATCAAAGAGGGCACAAAGGTCACACGCACGAAGAAAAAGGCGGGTGTTCCGGTCGGAAATGCCTATCTTGGAAGAATTATAAATGCACTGGGAGCGCCGATCGACGGCAAGGGAGATATCCCGGCGGACGATTACCGCCCGATTGAGCAGGAAGCGCCGGGCATTGTTGACCGTCAGTCGGTGAATCAGCCGCTTGAGACCGGTATTCTGGCGATTGACGCCATGTTCCCGATCGGACGCGGGCAGCGGGAGCTGATTATCGGCGACAGACAGACCGGTAAGACGTCGATCGCAGTAGATACCATCTTGAACCAGAAGGGAAAAGATGTGATCTGTATTTATGTGGCGATCGGGCAGAAGGCATCGACCGTAGCAAAGCTTGTGAATACATTGACGAAGAATGATGCGATGGACTACTCCATCATTTTATCATCGACAGCCAGCGAGTCGGCATCGTTACAGTACATTGCACCGTATGCGGGAACCGCTATGGCAGAGTATTTCATGCATCAGGGCAAGGATGTCCTCATCGTATATGATGACCTCTCCAAGCACGCAGTGGCATATCGTGCACTGTCCCTTTTGCTGGAGCGTTCTCCGGGACGTGAGGCTTATCCGGGAGACGTATTTTATCTGCATTCCAGACTGCTGGAGCGTTCCAGCAAGCTTTCCGATGAGCTGGGCGGAGGTTCCATCACGGCGCTGCCGATCATTGAGACGCAGGCGGGCGATGTATCCGCATACATTCCGACCAACGTGATCTCCATCACAGACGGTCAGATCTTTTTGGAGAGTGATCTGTTTTTCTCAGGTATGCGTCCGGCAGTCAACGTCGGTCTCTCCGTATCCCGTGTCGGCGGTGCGGCGCAGACCAAGGCGATGAAGAAAGCGTCCGGTACGATCCGTATTGATCTGGCGCAGTATCGTGAGATGGAAGTGTTCACACAGTTTGCATCCGATCTGGACGATATGACAAAAGAGCAGTTACAGCACGGAAAATGTCTGATGGAGCTGTTAAAGCAGCCGCTCTGCCATTCGATGAGCCTGGCGGATCAGGTCATCACGCTGGTTGCTGCCAACAAGCGTCTGATGCTGGACGTAGACACGGCAAAGACGAAAGAATTCCAGATGGGTATGTTGGATTACATCCATGTACAGCACGCGGAACTTGTGACAAAGATCAATGAGGAAAAAGTGCTGGATGATGCGATTACGGAGCAGATTGTAGAGGCGGTCAAAGAATATAAGAGCAGGTGATAGAGCATGGCAAATACCAAGGAAATTCAAAAGCGAATGAAAAGTATCCGGGATACCATGAAGATTACAAGCGCCATGTATATGATATCCTCTGCCAAACTGCGCAGCGCCAAGCAGAAGCTTGAGCAGACGGAACCTTATTTCTATGCACTTCAGGGTTCCATTTCCAGATTCCTACGCCACATTCCGGAGGTGCAGAACCGCTATTTCGACCAGAAGAAGGAGATTCCGGAGGAAGAAAAGCGGCGTGGATATATCGTGATCACTGCGGATAAGGGTCTGGCAGGAGCATACAACCACAACGTCATCAAGATGGCGCATGAGCTTTTTACGCAGGGCGAGAACAATAAGCTGTTTGTCGTCGGCGAGCTCGGACGCCAGTATTTTGCGAAAGAGGGCCTCGCGGTGGATGCGGAGTTCAAGTATACCGTGCAGAACCCGTCGCTTCACCGCGCGCGTGTCATTGCGGATCACGTCATGGATCTGTACGCGAGAAATGAGCTTGATGAGGTATATATCATCTACACAAAGATGGAAAACTCTTTTTCTATGAATGCGGAGAAGATGAAACTTCTTCCGCTTGTGAAGGAAGACTTCCTGCATCCTGCCCCGGCGGATATCTACCAGGAGGAGATCCGGGTGGAGTCATCCATGGAGGCGATTCTGGAGCATGTAGTACCGAACTATGTCACAGGATATATCTACTGTGCGCTGGTAGAGTCGTTTGCCAGCGAGCATAATTCCAGAATGATGGCAATGCAGGCGGCGACGGACAGCGCAAAGGACATGATACAGACGCTGTCGATCGAGTATAACCGGGTACGGCAGGCGGCGATCACACAGCAGATCACAGAGGTGAGCGGCGGTGCGAAAGCGCAGAAGAACAAGAAAAAGAAATAAAGCGGAAGGGAGCTTGTATGAAGAAAGGTAAAATTGTACAGGTCATGGGACCTGTCGTTGACGTAGAATTTGAAGATAATGACCTTCCATATATTAAAGATGCGCTTGAAGTGGACAACAACGGAAAGCGCTGCGTGATGGAGGTTGCACAGCACATCGGCAATAATACCGTCCGCTGCATCATGCTCGCGGCAAGCGAGGGCTTATGCAAGGATATGGAGGTTATTGCCGAGGGCGGCGGTATCAAGGTTCCGGTCGGAAATAAGACCCTGGGCAGACTGTTTAACGTGCTCGGAGATACGCTTGACGGAGGCGAGAGCCTGGACGGCGAGGAGCACTGGGTGATCCATAGAGATCCGCCATCTTTTGAGGACCAGAGCCCGGTTGTTGAGGTGCTTGAGACCGGTATCAAGGTCATCGATCTTTTGGCGCCGTACGCAAAGGGCGGTAAGATCGGTCTCTTCGGAGGAGCCGGAGTCGGTAAGACGGTATTGATTCAGGAACTGATCCGCAACATTGCGACAGAGCATGGCGGATATTCCATTTTTACCGGTGTCGGAGAGCGTTCCAGAGAGGGAAATGACCTGTGGTCTGAGATGAAGGAATCCGGCGTACTGGATAAGACGGCGTTAGTGTTCGGACAGATGAACGAGCCGCCGGGAGCCCGTATGAGAGTTGCTGAGACGGGACTTACGATGGCAGAATATTTCCGCGATGAGGAGCATCAGAATGTACTTCTGTTCATCGATAATATTTTCCGTTTCACACAGGCAGGATCTGAGGTGTCCGCACTGCTCGGACGTATGCCGTCCGCAGTAGGTTACCAGCCGACCCTGGCGACGGAGATGGGCGAACTGCAGGAGCGGATTGCTTCCACGAAGAACGGATCTGTTACTTCGGTACAGGCTGTTTACGTGCCGGCGGACGATCTTACGGACCCGGCTCCGGCGACGACATTTGCACATCTGGATGCCACCACGGTACTTTCCAGAAAGATCGTAGAGCAGGGTATTTACCCGGCAGTAGATCCGCTTGAGTCCAACTCCCGTATCCTTGAGGAGGACGTCGTTGGAAAAGAGCACTATGAGACCGCCAGAAGAGTACAGGAGATTTTACAGAAGTACACAGAACTGCAGGATATCATTGCAATTCTCGGTATGGAGGAGCTGTCCGAGGAAGATAAGCTCGTGGTATACCGCGCAAGAAAGATCCAGAAGTTCTTATCCCAGCCGTTCCATGTGGCAGAGAACTTTACCGGTGTGCCGGGCAAGTATGTGCCGTTAAAGGAGACGGTAAGAGGATTCAAGGCAATTATTGACGGCGAGATGGATGAATATCCGGAAGCAGCGTTCTTCAATGTAGGTACGATCGATGATGTGATCGAGCGTGCGAAGGAGATGGGGGCATGAATACATTTAGTCTGAAAGTGATTGCCTGTGACCGTGTCTTTTTTGACGGAAGATGCGAGCAGGTCGTTCTGCCGCTGCATGACGGAGAAAAGGCAATCCAGGCGCATCACGAAAATATGGTGTTTGCCGTTGAGATCGGCGAGATCCGCATTAAGGATGAGAACGGCGAGGAAATCGTGGGTGTGACTGGCACCGGATTCGCGCAGATCATCAATAACCGTGCCATGGTGATTGTCGACACCTGTGAGTCGCCGGAGGAGATCGATGTGCGGCGTGCCGAGGAGGCAAAAGAGCGTGCACAGGAGCAGCTCCGCCAGAAACAGAGCATTCAGGAGTATTATCGTTCCAAAGCATCGCTGGCGCGTGCGATGTCGCGCCTCAAGGTTGGGAAAAAAGACCGCCCGACCGGATATTAAGAAAAAAATGGTCTTGTGCAAGGTCCCGGTAGGTCTGAGAGAGAAAAAACGTCACTCCAGACCCGCCGGGACTTTGTTGTCATGTGCGTGGGAAAGAAAAAAGAGCGATTCGCGGGTCTGGGAAGGGAAAACTAGTCCATGGGACCCGAAAAGAGATTGGTTACGGGTCTGGGAGAGGAAAAAACGTCACTCCAGACCCGCGGAAGCTTTGTTTTCAGCAAATTAGGAAAGAAAAAGGGCCAATCGCGGGTCTGGGAAGGGAAAACCAGCTCATGAGACCCGAAAAGAGATTGGTTTCGGGTCTGGGAGAGAAAAAACGTTACTCCAGACCCGCGGAAGCTTTGTTTTGAAGATTGTACGCAGAAACGGGTCTACAGAGAGAAAAAGTCCTCTGTAGACCCGTTTTAATTTTATACACAAGATCAGCAAACAATAATTGACCAAGAAAGCTCCTGTGGGTGCGCGTAAGACTCATCTTTGCCGGTGCTTGCCTAGCCCCGCTGTAGCCAGTAATGCAACTTACTAGCCAGTCAGCTTATGCGGCTTGCTCATCGGGTGCAGATTGCTTCCTGCGTTGCTTACAGTACAAAGAATGTACAGGTTGCCGGTGCAAGAGTCACTGTTCCGGCTTCCTGTGCTGCCGGTGTGAGTTCCGGAAGCGAATTGCCGGCACCCAGAACAAGCGGCTTGTCATTTAAGGTCATGACAGCGGCACGTACATTGCCACCCTCACCGGCAAGCGTGTAGCGCTCTGCGCTCTTCGGAAGCTCTACGGTGGTCGTCTCTGTCAGCGAGTTGTTGATAACAAGATATACAACGCCCTCTTTTCCATCCTTGCGGGAATGTGCGAAGACATGTGCGCCCTCACGGATTGGCTCTGCGGTATCGTAAACGGTCGTACCCATCAGGCGGTTCCACAACAATACGGCAAAATAATTCGGACGCGGATCAAATACTTCGCGGGCCAGGAATCCGTAATCGGAGGAAGCCAGTGTATTGTGGAAAATAACACCGTCCGTGATCGCTGCGAATCCGGCGAGCTCGTTTAAGGTACGGAAAACATCCAGATACGTGGAAGCCCATGTATCACCACCGCCGCCTGCGTCGCCGGACTCCGTTACCCACATCTCGCCGCCCGGGCAGTATTTGTCGCGGATCGGAGCATAGGTGCGCGCACAGTTTAAGGCAACGTCCAGGTACTCTTCGGTATGGGCGGTATTTGCCAGCCAGTGTCCGCTCGGCATCACGGAAGCAAGACGCTCGGATACACCGTTGTAATAATGGTAGCTGAATACGTCCAACGGCTCTTTGGTGCCCTCTAACAGCTCAGCTGTGGAGCAATTCTCTCTTACAAGCTGCTCGATGCCGCCGCTCTTGCTGTCTCCGCTGTTAAAAGAAAGACCCTCGCCGACACTGCTCGGTCCGATGCAGATACATTCCGGATAGTTGGCGCGTACCCACGCGAAGAACAGATCCTGATCGCGGCGGTAATCAGCCGGTGTATAACCAGCCGGAAAGCCGGTATCCTCCATCATGTTCGGCTCATTTGCGAACTCGGCACCGTCGATCGGTACGCCGTATTCTTTGCTCAGGCGAAAAATTTTCTCCGCCTCACTCGGATTCCACGGTTCCTCTGCGGAATGCAGACCCGGGCAGTTGGCAACGGAAATCATCAGTTTCGCATCAATCGCTTTTACAAAGTCGAGCACGCCGATCCACTGCTCCTTTGTCAGAACATTTAAGTAGCCCTCCGGAGCGGTACCGCCGGTTGTATTGTCAAAATCATAGTAAGTCTTGGTTGCCCAGGTGCCGGATACACGTACCCATGCCGTCCCGAGCTCCTTTGCGAGAGAGCGGAGCTTCTCGTTGTACAGATCGATCGGTGCGTATACCTGCATCAGATCCTTGTACATTGCGGCAATGCCGTCTGCGCTCGGAGCGACATGGAACTCCTCGGTTCCTGCAACCTGCTCCGGTGTATATGCCTTCCAGAAGGTACCGCCGGTTACCTCGGCGAATTCTACATTATAAGACATCAAGCGCGGATTTACTTCGCGCAGCGCCTTTAAATTTTCGGGAACTAATTTTACAAACTGTGCCATAGAAATCATTCTCCTGTTCGTTTTTATTTGCCGGTGATCCGGATACCCGTATCACCTTTTGCATAAAAACAGCGTACCACAAAAATTGTATTGTGTATGCAGGAAAACAATCATTTGCAAAAACTGTGCAAAAACAGGACAAAATCGTTCCCGTCCTTAGCGCTCAAATCTGCCGCTTGCCCCGCACGGAAGGACCAGACCGTTGCTGGAAACCGGCAGACCGATCTCATCTGCGACGATATGACCGCCGTGTTTTTTTAAGACGGTATTCATCATATAGCTGAGCACTGCCGGCTGAAGACCGGTGGTGTAGGAGTTGATCAGGAAAAACAGAGGATCGTCCGACAGCAGCTGCTCACAAAGCTGCACCAACGGATAGATGGCGTCCTCGATTTTCCAGATCTCACCCTTGGGTCCTCTTCCGTAGGAAGGCGGGTCCATAATGATCGCATCGTAGTGGTTGCCGCGGCGGATCTCGCGCTCAACAAACTTTACGCAGTCGTCCACAATCCACCGGATCGGGGCATCCCCAAGACCGGAAGAGACGGCGTTTTCCTTCGCCCAGGTTACCATTCCTTTGGAGGCATCCACATGTGTGACGCTGGCGCCGGCAGCGGCGGCGGCAATCGTGGCGCCACCGGTGTAGGCGAACAGATTTAACACCTTGATCGGACGTCCGGCGCTGCAGATTTTTTCGGAAAACCAGTCCCAGTTGGCAGCCTGCTCCGGAAACAGTCCGGTGTGCTTAAAACTGAACGGCTTTAAGTTGAAAGTCAGTCTGCCGTAATGGATGGTCCACTGCTGGGGAAGATCAAAAAATTCCCACTCCCCGCCGCCCTTGGCGCTGCGGTGGTAATGGCCGTTCATTTTGCGCCAGCCGCGCTCGGTCTTCGGCGTGTCCCAGATGACCTGCGGGTCGGGACGGACGAGAAGATAATCTCCCCAACGCTCGAGCTTTTCTCCTTTTGAACAGTCAATGACTTCGTAATCTTTCCAGTTATCTGCAATCCACATAGCAATCTCCATTCCTGTGTACTTCTAATTTAAGACTATAACAAATATATACCACAAGCCCGCAGAGGGCAAGGAAAAAGTAAAAACGTCTGCCTGCGGGCAGAGAAAAAGCCTTCGCCACGGCGCGGTGCAAGCTTTAACGGATGCGGATACAACATCCGGAGCAGAAAAAAGGCGATAAAAAGCCAATAAAAAACCGGTAGAAAATATCTACCGGTTCAAAGCTGCGCAGCCCAAATTGCTGGATGCACGTTATTTTTTGCGCCAGGTGGACGGCATGAACAGAATCATGAGCGGGAAAAGCTCCAGTCTGCCGGCGAGCATGTCAAAAATCAGCACAATCTTGGAGAGCGGCGAGAAGATCGAGAAATTCTGCGCCGGTCCGACACGGTTTAAGCCGGGGCCGATGTTGTTCAGGCACGAGACAACCGCGGTAAAATTCGTGGTAAAATCAAACTCATCCAGGCTGATGATAAGCGTTGAAAGCATGAGCAAAATAAAGTAAATGACCAGAAAAACATTGGTAGAGCGCAGGGTGCTGTGTTCTACCACATGTCCGTCCATGCGGATCTTGCGGATCTCGCGGGGATGGATAATCAGGGAAAGCTCCTTGCGGATGGTTTTAAATAAAATTACCAGCCGGGACACTTTCATACCGCCGCCCGTGCTTCCCGCACATGCGCCGACGAACATTAACGTCACAAGAATCGTCTGGGAGAGTGCAGGCCACATGTCGAAGTCAGCAGTGGAATATCCGGTGGTGGTGATGATCGCACCGACCTGGAAAAAGGCATTCCGCAGCGCGTCCCCGGTATTTGCGTAAAGCGGACGTATATTATAGGTAATCATTCCGACAGAAGCAAAGATCAAAAAGAGATACCAGCGCACTTCCTCGATGCGGAATGCATCCTTGATTCTGCGCGATAAAATACAAAAATAAAATGTGTAATTGATACCGCTTAAGATCATAAAAGTTGTGACCGTGTTCTGGATAGCAGGCGAAAAACTTGCAAAGCTGTCGTTACGGAAACCGAAACCACCGGTGCCGGTTGTGCCGAAACTCGTCAGAAGAGACTCAAACAGCGGCATGCCGAGCGCACACAGAATGACAATCTCAAGGAGCGTGATGGCAAGGTAAATGCCGTATAATATTTTCGCGGTATCCTTGATGTGCGGAACCAGACGGCTGACGGAAGGTCCCGGGCTCTCCGCCTTCATGAGGTTGATCGTAGAGCCGCCCATCAGAGGCAGGATCGACATAATAAAGACGAACACACCCATGCCGCCGATCCAGTGGCTGAAACTGCGCCAGAAAAGGCTGGCATGCGACAGAGACTCGACATCGGAGAGAATACTTGAACCGGTCGTGGTAAAACCGGAGACCGTTTCAAACAGGGCGTCTACATAATATGGAATGTCGCCGTTCCACACGAAGGGGATAGCGCCGAAAATACTCATAACGATCCAGCTCAAGGCGACAGTAACAAACCCCTCCCTTGTATACACGGTCGAGGAAGACGGTTTTTTATGTGTGAAAACAATCCCTAAAACCAGACAGATTGCAGCGGTAATGACAAACGGAATGCCTGCCCTTTCCTGATAGATCAACGATACCAGTGCCGGAAGCATCAGAAACGCGCTCTCAAATTTTAAAATATAGCCCAGAATATATAAAACCATGGAATAATTCATTGCAGGTTAATCCTCCAGAATCTCTTTGATGTCGGAGATGCGGTATCCGGAAATGACAACCAGAACGGAGTCCCCGGCGAGCATCATATCCTGTCCACCCGGCAGAATGACCTTGCCGTTGCGGTAGATGCAGCAGATTAAGGTATTCTTGCGGAAATTCAGATCCTGCAGCGGAATGCCCGCGACGGCGGAATTCTCCTTGATGATGAATTCCAGAGCCTCGGCTTTTCCGCCGGCAAGCTTGTAAAGTGTCTCCACGTTGCTGTTGATGGAATTCACTGTGGAGCGCACATATTTTAAAATGTAATCAGCGGTAATGACACGCGGATAAATAATACTTCCCAGATTCATCTCGTTGATGACGGAGTTAAAACTGCTCCGGTTGATCTTGGTCACCGTTTTTGCATTGGAGACATCGTTGGCGTACAGCGACAGCAGGATGTTTTCCTCGTCAAGACCGGTGAGAGCGGCAAAACCCTGCGCCTGCTCCAAGCCCTCCTCGGACAGCAGATCCTGATCGGTGGCATCACCGCAGATGATTGTGGCCTCCGGAAGCAGCTCGCTTAAAACGTCGCAGCGGGACGGATTGATCTCGATGATCGTCACACGGATGCCCGACTGGATGAGAATCTTTGCAAGGTAAAAGGAAACCTTGCCGCCGCCGGCGAGAATGGCATTGCCGACGCGGTTCTTGACGATGTCGATCTTGCGGAAAAAGTCAATGGCATTGCGGCGCTCGGAAGCGATTGCGACGGTATCTCCGGCGTGGAACTCAAAATCACCGTTCGGGATGATGACCTCGCTGCCGCGGATGACGGTACACACCAGCACGTTGCTGTGCAGGGTCTGGTGCAGATTGAACAACTTTAAATGAATCAGCGGGGAATTCTCGCTGACTTTAAAGTGAAGCAGCTCTACATGCCCCTTTGCAAAAGAATCCACACGGATGGCGGAAGGAAACTGAAATACTCTTGAAATCTCGTTGGCTGCCGTCAACTCAGGATTGATAATCATGGCGAGCCCGAATTCCTTTTTCAGGAAGGCGATCTCGCCGTTGTAGATCGGATTGCGCACGCGTGCGATGGTCTGGCAGTGGCCGGTCTTCTTGGCAATCACGCAGCACAGAAGGTTTTTCTCATCATCTCCGGTAACTGCGATTAAAAGATCGGCAGTGGCGATGCCTGCCTCCAGCAGTGTCTTATGGTTGATGCCGTTCCCTACGATGCCCATCACATCCAGACGGTCGGTAATATATTGAACCTTTTCCGGCTTTTCATCAATGACAACAATATTGTGATCTTCGTTGCTGAGCTGTTCGACAAGCGTAAAACCAACTTTTCCACAGCCTACGATAATAATGTCCATAGAAATCTCCTTAAAGAATAATCTAAGACATTATAGCATATACAAATTGTTTTTGGGAAAAAAAGCGTAGAAATTGGCAAAATCTTAATGGTAAAAACAATTTTTTCGAGGAAACGCCCACGTGGACAGTTCTTGTGTTTTAAATGAGGGTACGCTACAATGATTTACAGCAAAACAAATGACAGAAGAGGAAAGAGGAGTTTATGCTGGAACAATTAGTGGAGTGCGAGAACCGGCTCCTGGAGGAACAGAGACGGTTCAATGAATTGCTGCTTGCCTATCAGTCCGGAGATCTGGGGGACGATCTTACGCGGATGAAGATTGAGCAGATGCAGAGGGAAGTGGATGCGCTGGGACGACAGCTGACGGCGCTGCGCACGGTGATTGCCGCGCAGGCGGACCGTGAGCGGGCGGGATACCGTCAGGGAGCGATGCCGAAAGCGGCGTATGGACAGGCGGCGCAGCCGGGGATGTCACAGCCGGCATACCAGCAGGCGGGATCACAGGCGGCGTATGGACAGCCGGGGGCAGCGACACAGCCGTGGGATCAGACAATGCAGCAGCCGGCAGCGCAGACAGCGGAGCCGGGAAATCCGATGCCGGCACAGGGAGCGATGCCACAGTCAGCGCGGGAGCCGGGAATGTCGCAGCAGGCATACAAACAGACGCCGCCGCGGCCGGCGGCAGCGCAGGCGGGATACCGGCAGGCGTCCGGGAAACAGGATCTGGAAAAAACGATCGGCAGGGCGATTCTGCCGGTTTGCGCCGCAGGATTGATCTTCCTGAGCCTGGTGTTTTTTGCGATGCTGGTGCTACCGTATCTTAGCCAGGGAGTAAAGGTGGTTCTGATGTATACCGTCAGTGCCGCGATCACGCTGGCGGGAGGAATTCTCGTGGCGCATGACCGCAGGAATAAAGCGTTTCTGGGGCTGCTCGGCTGCGGCATGGGAGCGTGGTATCTCTCGCTGTTTTTAAGTGATTTTTATTTCCATGCAATAAACGACGGCATACTTTATCTGGGACTGCTGGTGTGGGCGGTGGTTCTGTGCGTGCTGTCACGTCTGCGGTCGAATCTCTTCCTTATCATAGGGCAGATCGGCGTGGGCATCTCGTTGATTCTCGGCGTGCTCATGTGCAACTGGACGGAGGATGCGGAAAGGTTTCTGATTCTTTCTATATATTATGCGGTAACGCAGACAGTCTTTTTCGCGTCCCACTTACGGCGGGAATATTACCGCAATGCGGTGAATCTTGTGTCGTGGAGCATCGGGCTGCTCATTCTGGTATTTGGAGCAGCTGCGTCCTATACAGAAGGCTCCGCTGCGGGTACGGTGTCAGTGGTGTTGCTTCTTGCGCTTGCGGCGGTTCCGGTACTGCTTGGTGTAGCCGCGGCGGAAATGGACGAGAATGGAAAACTGCTTGGCGGTATTGTGGGGGCACTGTGCATTTTCATTTTCTGCGGACTGTTTTTGAACCGGTTTACCGGAGCAGCACTGCTTTTATTGGTGTTTGGCATTGCAGTTCTGGCACTGCTGGAATTCCGGCGTCCCGGGGATTTGTCTGCGGGTACGGTTCTGCTTGAGGTGGCTGTTTTTACACAGATGCTGTTTGCGGGAGCTGCCGCACCGTATTTCGGGGAGTATATATCGACGGGACTTCTGGCGGAGGCGTGCCTTCTGTACGGTTTCCTGCGAAAAAGAAAAGCATACCAGGCGGCTGCGCTCGGCTATGGCATCCTGCTGTTGCTGATCCCGATGATCGGGGGCATGAGAACGGTCTGGGGACTGGTATTCTTCGGCAGCGCGGTGCTGCTGATTTGGTTCTGCAGAGAACAGTATGAAGCCTGGATGAAAATCTGTGGTTATCTGATGTTTCTGGCATTTCTGTTAGAGACGGCGGTGTGGGGAACGGACCTGGCAGCGGTCACAGATGTTTACCTGAGCGATCTGATCTGTTTTATGCCGATTGTGTTCTGCAATATTCTGACGGCGAAAGTTCCGCTGTTTCGCAGAAATCCAAAGACGGGAGAGGAAGAAAAGGCATTTGCCGCGGTAACGATGGCTGTGCAGGCGTTCCTTATTGCAACGGTTCTGACCCTGATGGGAAAACCGGACGCGCCGGTGCTTCACTTTGCCTATGTGCTTCTGGGGCTGGTGCTCGTGTGCACCAATACCTACAGCCTGCTGATAAGGAAGGACGGAGACTGGTGGGGAATTTACGTGGCGTTAAAGCTGCTGCTGTTTGCGGCGGTCGCACTGCACTCCTATGGGGTGCCTGTGTTCGTGAACGATGTGGCGGGCATTGTGATTGCGTTCTGCTGTATCGTGGCGGGATTTCTGGCGGAAATGCGGATGGAGAGAAAATATAAGGTGCTGAGGGTCTGCGGACTGGTTCTGGTGCTGTTATGCGTTGTAAAACTGGTGCTCGTGGACATCCGCTACGACAATATGCTGTTCCGGGCGGCGGGATTTTTTGTCGGAGGTATCCTCTGCTTTTGTATCAGTCTTGTATACAATCTGGCCGATAAGCGGATGGGACGGCGCGAAAATACAAAAAACTGAAAAAAATCCTTGCAATTCGCGGGTTTATCATGTATACTATGCATTGCTGTGACATTGATAGCGTTGAAGCGTGAGGTTGCTGCAGAGCATTGCAGGTTTTCCGTGGAGCGAATGTCAAGTTAGGAAACTGGCGACAAGTCACTGTATCACGAATAGAATTTGTCCGAAGGACAGAGGGATGGCGTGTAGGAAGCGCGGGCTTCTTTATGGGCGAGAGTCCATGATACACGCGGGTATGTGTGCAGTCACCGCTTGTCGTACAAAAAGCGATTACATCGCTTGTAAAAGTGCGAAAAGGAGGCGACTTTTTTTATGGCAAGTCAAGTAATGAGAATCACTCTGAAGGCTTATGATCACAAGTTGGTTGATTCATCAGCACAGAAAATCATCGAAACTGTAAAGAAGAACGGATCACAGGTGAGCGGACCGGTACCTCTTCCTACAAAGAAGGAAGTTGTTACAATCTTAAGAGCTACTCACAAGTACAAAGATTCCCGCGAGCAGTTCGAGCAGAGAACTCATAAGAGACTGATCGATATCGTTACACCGACCCAGAAGACGGTTGATGCATTATCCCGCCTTGAGATGCCGGCAGGTGTTTACATCGATATCAAAATGAAGAATAAATAATTTCTTCGTTTCGATGAAAAATAAATAAACATTTTTCATCCCGATGAAGAATAAGCAGATTCTTCAAACAAAGCAATGATTTAGTTAATATCCTGAAGGGTTTTATATAGAAGTAATGCAGGCGGTGAAAACTTCCCATTCCACTTATATGGACTTTCTAGGATGAACGGTTCCGCTACCCCACATGGTTGGGCATGAAGCGTTCCGCTGTAGAGAAAACAGGAGGTAAAAGTATGAAGAAAGCGATTTTAGCAACAAAAGTCGGAATGACTCAGATCTTCAATGCAGACGGTGTTTTAGTACCGGTTACTGTATTGGAAGCAGGTCCATGTTCTGTAACACAGATCAAGACAGTAGAGAACGATGGATACAGTGCAGTGCAGGTTGCATTTGCTGACAAGAAAGAAAAGGTTGTCAACAAGGATGCAAACGGCAAAAAGCAGGTGGCTCACAGACATGGTGTAAACAAGGCTCAGATGGGGCATTTTGCAAAGGCTGGCGTATCTGGCAAGCGTTTTGTGAAAGAGTTCAAGTTTGAGAACGCAGCAGATTACAATCTTGGCGATGTGATCAAGGCTGATATCTTTGCAGAGGGCGACAAGATCGACGCTACTGCAATTTCCAAAGGAAAAGGATTCCAGGGCGCTATCAAGAGATTAGGACAGCACAGAGGTCCTATGGCTCACGGTTCCAAGTTCCATCGTCATCAGGGTTCCAACGGTGCATGCTCCTCACCGAGCCGTGTATTCAAGGGAAAAGGAATGCCGGGACACATGGGAAGCGTACAGGTTACCACACAGAACCTTGAAATCGTAAGAGTTGACGCAGAGAACAACCTGCTTTTAGTAAAAGGTGCCGTACCAGGTGCTAAGAAGTGTTTAGTAACAGTTAAAGAAACAGTAAAAGCTGGTAAATAGTGCTCGAATAGGAAAGGAGGAACTAAACGATGGCTAAAGTAGCTGTTTATAATATGGAAGGCAAGGAAGTTGACAGCCTCGAGTTGAACGATGCTATCTTCGGAGTAGAAGTGAATGAGCATTTAGTACACATGGCAGTCCTTCAGCAGCTTGCAAACAACCGCCAGGGAACACAGAAGGCTAAGACCCGTTCCGAAGTACGCGGTGGTGGTAGAAAACCATGGAGACAGAAGGGAACCGGTCATGCAAGACAGGGTTCAACCAGAGCTCCGCAGTGGACACATGGTGGCGTAGTATTCGCTCCGGTGCCAAGAGATTATTCTTTCAAGCTCAACAAGAAAGAGAAGAGAGCAGCATTAAAGTCTGCGCTTACCTCAAGAGTTGCTGAGAACAAGTTCATCGTTCTTGATGAGTTAAAACTTGACGAGATCAAGACCAAGAAGTTCGTAGAGGTTATGAAGAACTTAAAGCTTGAGAAGGCACTCGTTGTATTGAACGATATGGATGTCAACGTAATCAAGTCCGCAGACAACGTTCCGACTGTAAAGACTGCTCAGACAAACGAGCTGAACGTATTTGACGTTCTGAAGTATGATACAGTTGTTGTAACGAAGGACGCTGTAAAGACGATCGAGGAGGTGTATGCATAATGGCAAACGTACAGTATTATGATGTAATCCTCAAACCAGTAGTAACAGAGAAGAGCATGGCAGCAATGGCTGAGAAGAAGTATACATTCTTGGTTCACCCGGAAGCAAACAAGTCCATGATCAAAGAAGCAGTTGAGAAAATGTTCGAGGGAACAAAGGTTGCAAGCGTCAACACCATGAACATGGATGGCAAGAACAAGAGACGCGGAATGGTAACCGGTAAGACTGCCAAGACAAAGAAAGCTATCGTAACATTAACAGCAGACAGCAAGGATATCGAGATCTTCGCCGGACTGTAAGATGAAAAGAGTTTCATTCTGATAGCAAACTAGGCGCAGCGATGCGCGATAACAAACATCGAAAGGAGAACAACAATGGGAATTAAGACATACAACCCATATACACCTTCCAGAAGAAATATGACTGGCTCCGATTTCTCCGAGATCACAAAGACAACACCGGAGAAAGCGCTCACTACTTCTTTAAAGAAGAACGCTGGTCGTAACAATCAGGGAAAGATCACCGTTAGACATCACGGCGGTGGAAACAGAAGAAAATACAGAGTCATCGACTTCAAGAGAAACAGCAAAGACGGAATTCCGGCAAAGGTTGTTGGTATTGAGTACGATCCGAACAGAACAGCAAACATCGCTCTGATCTGCTACGCAGACGGCGAGAAGGCATACATCCTTGCTCCGGCAGGACTGACAGACGGCATGACTGTTATGAGTGGTGCTACTGCAGAGGTTCGTGTTGGTAACTGCTTACCGCTCGAGAATATCCCGGTTGGTACCCAGGTACACAACGTAGAGCTTCATCCTGGCAAGGGCGGACAGATGGTTCGTTCCGCTGGTATGAGCGCACAGCTCATGGCAAAGGAAGGAAAGTACGCAACATTAAGACTTCCGTCCGGTGAGATGCGTATGGTTCCGTTAAACTGCCGCGCAACCATCGGTGTGATCGGTAATGGAGACCACAACCTTGTAAATATCGGTAAAGCAGGACGTAAGCGTCACATGGGCGTTCGCCCGACTGTACGCGGTTCTGTTATGAACCCGAATGACCATCCACATGGAGGTGGTGAGGGCCGTGCTCCGATCGGACGTCCGGGTCCATGCACACCTTGGGGCAAGCCTGCTCTTGGTCTTAAGACCAGAAAGAAGAATAAGTCTTCTAACAAGTTGATCGTAAGAAGAAGAGACGGTAAGGCGTTGAAATAAGTTTCAACCATTGATAAGCCCGTCGGGTGTTTGTCAAAAATATACAAATAAGCTGGAATTTGACCGGGAGAAGTTGTACTTGCTTCTTCCGGCATGTTCTGCTATAATAAACAAGATGTTCGTAGTCCGAGGAAACACACGGGTGTGTGTAAGGACTGATAATATTAGGAGGTAAATTATGGCTCGTTCATTAAAAAAAGGACCATTTGCAGATGAAAGCTTACTGAAAAAAGTAGATGCTATGAGCAAAGCCGGTGACAAGTCTGTAATTAAGACATGGTCACGCCGTTCTACCATCTTCCCACAGTTCGTAGGTCACACAATCGCTGTTCATGACGGAAGAAAGCATGTACCGGTATATGTGACAGAGGATATGGTTGGACATAAGCTTGGTGAGTTCGTTGCTACAAGAACTTACAGAGGACATGGAAAAGACGAGAAGAAGTCAGGCGTTAGATAAGAACTATTTTTGAAAGGAGGTTTCATCCATGGCTAAGGGACATAGAAGTAAGATCAAGAGAGAGAGAAATGAAGTAAAAGATACCAGACCATCCGCAAAGTTATCTTATGCAAGAGTGTCTGTTCAGAAAGCATGCTTCGTATTAGACGCAATTCGTGGAAAGGACGTTCAGACAGCATTAGCTATCGTATCCTACAATCCGCGTTACGCTTCCAGCGTGGTTAAGAAACTGTTAGAGTCAGCAATCGCAAATGCTGAGAACAATTATCCGGAGAAGAATTACAAGTTGGAGAACCTGTATGTTGCAGAGTGTTATGCAAACAAGGGACCAACAATGAAGAGAATCAGACCAAGAGCACAGGGCAGAGCTTACAGAATCGAGAAGAGAATGAGCCACATTACAATCGTGCTGGATGAGAAATAATAAGGAGGTCAAACATGGGACAGAAAGTTAATCCACATGGCTTAAGAGTCGGCGTTATCAAAGATTGGGACTCTAAATGGTATGCGGAAGCAGATTTCGCAGATTTCTTAGTGGAAGACTACAATATCAGAACTTATCTTAAGAAGAAGTTATACGCAGCAGGTGTTTCCAAGATCGAGATCGAGAGAGCATCTGATCGTGTAAAGGTTATCATCTATACCGCAAAGCCGGGCGTTGTTATCGGTAAGGGTGGCGCTGAGATCGAGAAGATCAAGGGCGAGGTTCAGAAGTTCACAGACAAGAAGTTAGTTGTAGATATTAAGGAAGTAAAGAGACCGGATCGCGATGCTCAGTTAGTAGCTGAGAATATTGCATTACAGTTAGAGAACCGTGTTTCTTTCCGTAGAGCAATGAAGTCCTGCATGGGAAGAACCATGAAGGCTGGCGCAAAGGGTATTAAGACATCCTGCTCCGGACGTCTTGGCGGTGCTGATATGGCTCGTACAGAGTTCTACTCTGAGGGTACTATTCCGCTTCAGACACTTCGTGCAGATATTGATTATGGATTCGCTGAGGCAGACACTACTTATGGTAAGGTCGGCGTTAAGGTATGGATCTACAAGGGCGAGGTACTTCCGGTAAGAGCGAATAAGGAAGGGGGAGCTAACTAATGTTAATGCCAAAGAGAGTAAAGCATAGAAAGCAGTTCCGTGGTTCCATGACGGGAAAGGCAACCAGAGGAAACACAATCACCTACGGTGAGTACGGTATTGTTGCTCTGGAACCATGTTGGATCAAAGCAAACCAGATCGAGGCAGCCCGTATCGCTATGACAAGATACATCAAGCGTGGTGGTAAAGTCTGGATCAAGATTTTCCCGGAGAAGCCTGTAACGCAGAAGCCTATGGGTGTTCGTATGGGTAAAGGAAAAGGCTCCCTGGAGTATTGGGTAGCTGTTGTGAAACCAGGTCGTGTATTATTTGAAATCTCCGGTGTCCCGGAAGACGTTGCGAAAGAAGCGTTACGTCTTGCTACACACAAATTACCTTGCAAATGTAAAGTAGTTTCTCGTGCGGATTTAGAAGGCGGTGTATCAAATGAAAACTAGTAAATATTTAGAAGAATTAAAAACCCAGTCTGTCGCAGATTTGAGCGCGCAGTTAGTAGAGGCTAAAAAAGAACTTTTCAATTTGAGATTCCAGAACGCAACCAATCAGTTAGATAATACAAGCAGAATCAAAGAAGTAAGAAAGAACATTGCAAGAATTCAGACGATCATTACTGAGAAAGAAAAAGTTGCGCAGTAGGATTCCAGAAAGGAGAATAGTCAGTCGTGGAAGAAAGAAATCTTAGAAAAACACGTGTTGGTATTGTTGTAAGCGACAAGATGGATAAGACAATTACTGTTGCAATCCAGGATAACGTAAGACATCCTCTTTACAACAAGATCGTTAAGAAAACATATAAATTAAAGGCTCATGACGAGAATAACGAGTGCAAGATCGGTGACAAAGTCAGAGTAATGGAAACAAGACCTTTATCCAAGGATAAGAGATGGAGACTTGTAGAAATCATGGAAAGAGCAAAATAGTTAGAAGGAGGCTACAAGCATGGTACAGCAGGAAAGTAGACTTAAGGTAGCCGATAACACAGGAGCAAAAGAGCTGCTCGTTATCCGTGTTATGGGTGGATCTACTAGAAGATATGCGAATATTGGTGACGTTATTGTTGCTACGGTCAAAGATGCAACACCAGGCGGTGTTGTTAAAAAGGGCGACGTTGTGAAGGCTGTAGTTGTTCGTTCCGTAAAGGGCGCACGTCGTAAAGATGGTTCTTACATCAAATTTGATGAGAACGCAGCAGTCATCATCAAAGATGATAAAACTCCGAGAGGAACACGTATTTTTGGACCAGTAGCTAGAGAGCTTCGTGAGAAACAGTTCATGAAAATTGTTTCCTTAGCTCCGGAAGTATTGTAGGAGGATCGGAATATGGCAACCATGAAAATTAAAAAAGGCGATATGGTCAAAGTGATCGCTGGTAAAGATATCAACAGCGAAGGCAAAGTCATTGCTGTTAACAGAAAAGACGGAACTGTATTGGTTGAAGGCGTCAACATGGTGACAAAGCATACAAAGCCAAGTATGCAGAATCAGCAGGGCGGCATCGTTCACCAGGAGGGACCGATCGATATTTCTAATGTAATGTATCTTCACAACGGAAAGCCTACCCGTGTTGGTTTCAAGATGGATGGAGACAAGAAGGTACGTTTCGCAAAATCTACAGGCGAAGTAATCGACTAATTAGAGAGAGGAGGCCAATCAGGTGAGCAGACTGAAAGAACAGTACCAGAATGAGATCGTAGATGCTATGATCAAGAAATTCGGTTATAAGAATATTATGGAAGTGCCGAAGCTCGACAAGATCGTTGTCAACATGGGCGTTGGCGAAGCCAAAGAGAACGCAAAGTTATTAGAGGCTGCTATTAAGGATATGGAAGCAATCACAGGACAGAAAGCGGTTGCAACCAAGGCAAAGAATTCTATTGCAAACTTCAAGATCAGAGAAGGTATGGCAATCGGATGTAAGACAACTTTACGTGGCGAGAAGATGTATGAGTTCATGGATCGTTTGATCAACTTAGCATTACCTCGTGTACGTGACTTTAGAGGTGTTAACCCGAACGCATTTGACGGTCGTGGAAACTATGCCCTTGGTATCAAAGAGCAGTTAATTTTCCCGGAGATCGAGTACGATAAGGTTGACAAGGTACGTGGTATGGACATCATCTTCGTAACCACTGCCAAGACAGACGAGGAAGCTCGCGAATTATTGACACAGTTCAATATGCCATTCGCCAAATAAGTAGGAGGGAATTTTAATGGCTAAGACAAGTATGAAAGTAAAACAGCAGCGTAAACCAAAGTTCTCTACCAGAGCTTACACACGTTGCAAAATTTGTGGTCGTCCACATTCTGTTTTAAGAAAATACGGAATCTGCAGAGTATGTTTCCGTGAGTTAGCATACAAGGGCCAGATACCAGGCGTTAAGAAAGCAAGCTGGTAAAAGACCGTGCAGCATATTTGCTGCAATCAATAATAAGGAGGAAATATACAATCATGACTACGAGTGATCCAATCGCAGATATGCTTACAAGAATCCGTAATGCAAACACTGCTAAACATGATACAGTTGACGTTCCTGCATCTAAGATGAAAATTGCTATCGCTGACATTCTTGTAGATGAGGGATATATCGCAAAATATGATATTGTTGAAGATGGTAACTTCAAGACCATGCGTATTACTTTAAAGTACGGCGCAGACAAGAACGAGAAGATTATCACAGGATTAAAGAGAATCTCCAAGCCGGGACTTCGTGTATACGCTGGCAAGGATGAGCTCCCGAGAGTTCTTGGCGGACTGGGAATTGCAATTCTTTCCACAAACCAGGGAATCATCACTGACAAGGAAGCAAGAAAGCTTCAGGTTGGTGGCGAAGTATTAGCTTTCGTATGGTAGAACAAAGGCCGCCGATGGGCGTCCATTGTTGAGAGAACCTTCGGTTCTTCCGCAGGTATATGTGCCTGCGGTTCTTCCGGGTTATTTAACCTGGAGGAGGTTCTTACCGAATCGGGTAACTACGGCGCAAGCCGCAATGATATAGCACAAATTAGGAGGTACGGGCATGTCACGTATAGGAAGAATGCCAATCGCAGTTCCGGCTGGTGTAACAGTGGATATTGCAGAAAATAATCATGTGACTGTAAAAGGTCCTAAGGGAACTCTTGAGAGAACCCTTCCGTCCGAGATGGACATCAAATTAGAGGGTGACGAAGTAATCGTTACAAGACCGAACGATTTGAAGAAAATGAAATCCTTACATGGATTGACAAGAACACTGATCCACAACATGGTTGTTGGTGTAACTGATGGATATACAAAGGAGCTCGAGGTAAACGGTGTTGGTTACAGAGCTTCCAAGTCTGGAAAAGTCCTTACTTTAAACCTTGGATACTCACATCCGGTTGAGATGACCGATCCGGAGGGACTTGAGTCCAAAGTTGACGGAAACAAGATCATTGTATCAGGTATCGATAAAGAGAAGGTCGGCCAGTACGCAGCGGAAATCAGAGATAAGAGAAGACCTGAACCGTATAAGGGCAAGGGTATCAAGTATGCTGATGAAGTTATCAGACGTAAAGTTGGTAAGACTGGTAAGAAATAATTAAAGGAGTGACGAAAAATGGTTAGTAAGAAATCAAGAACAGCAGTTCGCGAAAATAAGCATAAAAGAATGCGTCATCATCTCGTAGGCACTGCAGAGAGACCACGCCTGGCTGTGTTCAGAAGTAATAATCATATGTACGCTCAGATTATTGATGATACAGTCGGAAATACACTTGTTTCTGCTTCTACTCTTGAGAAGGACGTAAAGGCAGAGTTAGAGAAGACGAATAACGTTGAAGCAGCAGCAAAGCTTGGTACCGTTATCGCTAAGAAAGCATTAGACAAGGGTATCAACACGGTTGTATTCGATCGCGGCGGTTTCATATATCAGGGAAAAGTGAAAGCTTTAGCCGATGCAGCAAGAGAAGCTGGATTAGAATTTTAATAGGAGGAAACGCAAAACATGAAACGTGAAATTATTGATGCTAGTCAGTTAGAGTTAGAAGAAAAAGTAGTGTCAATCAAACGTGTAACAAAGGTTGTTAAAGGTGGACGTAACTTCCGTTTTACAGCTTTAGTTGTTGTCGGCGACGGCAATGGCCATGTTGGTGCAGGTTTGGGTAAAGCAGCCGAGATCCCGGAGGCAATCCGCAAGGGTAAAGAGGATGCTATGAAGAAGCTCATCACAGTAAAGCTGGATGAGGTTGACAGTATCACACATGATGTTATGGGTAAGCACACCGGTGCTTCCGTATTATTAAAGAAGTCTCCGGATGGTACTGGTATCATCGCTGGTGGTCCTGCACGTAACGTATGTGAGCTTGCAGGTATCAAGAACATCCGTACAAAGTCTTTAGGTTCAAACAATAAGCAGAACGTTGTTCTTGCAACGTTAAACGCTTTGAGCCAGTTAAAGTCTCCGGAAGAAGTAGCGAAGCTTCGCGGCAAATCCGTAGAAGAGATCGTAGGTTAAGGAGGAATTTAAGATGGCAGAGAAGAAACTTAAAGTTACACTTATTAAATCCACGATCGGTGCAGTTCCGAAGAACAAGAAGACCATCGAGGCACTGGGACTCAGCAAGCTTTACAAGACTGTTGAGCTTCCGGACAACGCTGCAACAGCAGGCGCGCTTCGCAAGGTTGCACCATATGTGAAAGTAGAAGAAGTTTAAAATAAGAGGATAAGGAGGTGTCGGTAATGGACTTATCAAATTTACAGGGAGCGGCAGGTTCCACTCAGAGTGATAATTTCAGAAGAGGACGCGGACACGGATCAGGAAATGGTAAGACTGCTGGTAAGGGACATAAGGGACAGAAGGCTCGTTCCGGAGCACCAAGACTAGGTTTCGAAGGTGGTCAGATGCCATTATACAGAAGATTGCCTAAGAGAGGTTTCAAGTGCAGAAACTCCAAGACAATCATCGGAATTAACCTTTCAGCTCTTGAGGCATTCGAGGACGGCGCAGTTGTATCTGTTGAGACATTGATCGAGGCAGGCGTTGTTAAGAACCCAAGAGATGGCGTTAAGATCCTTGGTAATGGCGAACTTACTAAGAAACTCACCGTTCAGGCAAATGCATTCAGCGCAAGCGCAAAAGAAAAAATTGAGGCTCTTGGTGGAAAAGCAGAGGTGATCTAATGCTAGAGACACTCCGTAATGCATTTAAGATTAAAGATATTCGCAAAAAGATTATTTTTACATTTTTGATGTTAATCGTCATCAGAATCGGAAGTTGTCTTCCGATTCCTGGTGTTGACAGTGATGTATTTGCGAACTGGTTTGCAAGCCAGACCGCAGATGGAATGGGATTCTTTGATGCAATCACGGGAGGTTCTTTCTACAGAATGTCTATCTTTGCATTGAACATTACCCCGTACATCACGTCATCCATCATTATGCAGCTTCTTACAATCGCGATTCCAAAGTTGGAAGAAATGCAGCGTGACGGAGAGGAAGGTCGTAAAAAGATCGCAGAGATCACCAGATATCTGACGGTTGCTTTAGCGCTCATTGAGGCGATTGCAATGACAATCGGCTTCAGAAGAGGCGGTTATCTGGAATTCAGCAGTGGATACCAGGGTGTTCTTGACATTATCATGGTTATCTTCACATTGACGGCAGGATCTGCTGTTCTTATGTGGATTGGTGAGAGAATCACGGAGAAGGGCGTTGGAAACGGTATTTCCATCGTACTTACCATCAACATTATCTCCCGTATGCCGGATGACATTAAGACGCTGTATGATCAGTTTATTTCAGGTAAGAATGTACCGAAGGCAATTCTTGCGGCAGTCATCATTTTTGCAATCATTGTTGGAATGGTACTGTTTGTTGTATACTTACAGGGCGGCGAGAGAAGAATTCCGGTACAGTATTCCAAGAAGATCCAGGGAAGAAAGCAGGTTGGCGGTCAGTCAACATACATTCCTCTTAAGGTAAACACCGGTGGTGTTATCCCGGTTATCTTTGCACAGTCACTGTTGCAGACGCCGGTAATCATTGCCAGCCTTCTTGGTAAGGGAAATGGAACAGGTATTGGAAGCAAGATCTTAAGAGGTATGTCACAGTCAAATTGGTGTAATCCAAGCGAGCCGATTTATTCGATCGGACTGGTTGTATATATCGTATTGATCATTGCGTTTGCATATTTCTATACATCGATTACGTTTAATCCGTTGGAAATTGCAAATAACATGAAAAAAGCAGGCGGATTTATTCCGGGTATTCGTCCGGGTAAGCCGACCAGTGATTACCTGAACCGAATCCTGAATTACATTGTCTTTATAGGTGCGGTTGCACTTGCGTTCATCGCGTTTGTTCCGATTTTCTTTAACGGTGTGTTTGGTGCGGATGTATCCTTCGGTGGAACGTCCATCATCATTATCGTAGGTGTCGTTATCGAGACCTTAAAGCAGATCGAATCGCAGATGCGTGTACGTTATTATAAAGGATTTTTAAATGATTGATCCAGCAGAGCTGTTGGATATGGGAAGGAACGCTGGACTTATTTTATAAGTTCAGCGTTTTCGCTTAAAAAGAATAAGGAGAGGTATTCCTATGAAAATTATTATGTTAGGGGCTCCGGGAGCCGGTAAGGGAACACAGGCAAAGCAGATTGCAGATAAGTACAGCATTCCGCATATTTCCACAGGCGATATTTTCCGCGCAAACATCAAGAACGGCACAGAACTGGGACAGAAAGCGAAAAAGTACATGGATCAGGGCCTTCTGGTGCCGGATGAGCTGACCTGTGATCTGGTGATGGATCGCATTCAGCAGGAGGACTGCAAGAATGGATTTGTGCTCGACGGATTTCCAAGAACGATCCCGCAGGCGGAAGCTCTGGATGCAGCGCTTGTTAAGATCGGCCAGAAGATGGACTTCGCAATCGATGTGGATGTTCCGGACGAGAACATTGTAAACCGTATGAGCGGAAGACGCGCATGCTTAAACTGTGGCGCAACCTACCACATTGTTTCCATTCCGACCAAGGTGGAGGGAATCTGTGACCGCTGCGGTAATCCAGTGGTACTCAGAGACGATGATAAGCCGGAGACCGTACAGAAGCGTCTTAAGGTATATCATGAGCAGACACAGCCGCTGATCGATTATTATAAGAAGCAGAACATCTTAAAGTCCGTAGACGGTACACAGCCGATGGAAAAAGTGTTTGCGGATATTGTGGCAATATTAGGAGAGTAACATGTCTGTAACGATTAAATCCCCCCAGGAAATAGAACTTATGCGCGAGGCGGGAAAAATACTTGCAAAAGTGCATGAGCAGCTGGGAAAAGAATTAAAGCCGGGAATGTCAACACTCGAGGTTGACAGACTGGGAGAAGAAATGATTCGAAGCTTTGGATGCGAACCGTCATTTAAAGGTTATCAGGGTTATCCCGCATCAATCTGCGTATCGATCAACGAGGAGGTCGTACACGGAATCCCACGTGCAGACCGCATCATCGAAGAGGGCGATATTGTAAGCCTTGACGCGGGCGTGATCTACAAAGGGTATCAGTCCGATGCGGCGAGAACGCACGGGGTCGGTGAGATCTCGGATGACGCGAAGCTTTTGATAGAGAGAACCAGACAGAGCTTTTTCGAGGGCATCAAGTTTGCGACAGCAGGAAATCATCTGCATCAGATCTCTGCGGCGATCGGTGATTATGCCGGAAGTTTTGGCTATGGAGTTGTGCGTGACCTGTGCGGACACGGCATCGGCAAGCATATGCACGAAGATCCGGAGATCCCGAATTTCAGACAGTTCCGGCGCGGTATCAAGTTAAAACCCGGTATGACGCTTGCCATTGAGCCGATGGTGGACCTGGGATCTGCCGAGGTGGTATGGATGGATGATGACTGGACGGTTGTCACAGAAGACTGGTCGCTTTCCGCGCATTATGAGAACACGATTCTGATCACTGACGGTGAGCCGGAGATCTTTACGCTTACAGAGTCTGAGATTGCCACAGGCAGATGGAATCAGTATCTGGGCAGGCAGACAGAGGCATAGACCGGTCAGTAAGCGAATGGAGAAAAAGATAGTATGATTGAATTTGCAAAATCCATGGCAGGCCATGACAGAAACCATATTTATCTGGTTACCGGAAAGGACGAGCGGTTCGTGTATCTGGCGGACGGCAATGTAAAGCTGCTTGCGGAACCGAAGAAAAAGAACAGAAAACATATTCAGATCATTTACAGATTACCCGAAGAGGTTCTGGAATGTCTGGAACAGGAAATTACCGATCTTACGGTAAAGAGAGCAATCAAAGCATATGTGCGTATATTGAAAGAGCGTGCAGAATCATAATATTAGGAGGATTTATTTATGTCAAAGGCAGATGTGATTGAAGTAGAAGGAACAGTGGTAGAGAAGTTGCCGAACGCATTCTTCAAGGTAGAGCTTGAGAATGGCCATCAGATTCTGGCAACCATCAGCGGAAAGCTGCGGATGAATTTCATTCGTATTCTTCCGGGTGATAAAGTAACCATTGAGATGTCTCCGTATGACCTGACAAAGGGCAGAATTATCTGGAGAGATAAGTAAAAAAAGAATTGACTTCTAATAAGTGTTCATGCTATAATGCTAAACGGACACTTTTGGATAGTGCCTTTTTGCGCATACAGTGCGCCAAAAAGAGCTATGATAGAACATGAGAGATGCACGCGGGTGCGTGCCAATCATTGTTTGGAAAGGAGGATTTGCTGTGAAGGTAAGATCATCAGTTAAGCCTATTTGCGAGAAATGCAAAGTCATCAAGAGAAAAGGAAGCATCAGAATTATCTGTGAAGAGACAGGGCTAATTGTTCTTGTCTTTTTGCGCTTTCATTATGTGCGGCTGCAGTGGAACACCAGGATGAGTTGTTCGCACTGTTATCATATGAAACAGCAGGGATAGCTGCTTTTTTGCGTTTACATACCGAGGACGCAGGGGAGAATCATCCGGAATACGAGAGAATTGCGAGGGCACACATTTCAGGCCGGAGGACAACGGAGCTGCCGCAGCAGATTCTTGAACGTAAAAAGTCATGATGTCAAGTGGCTTGCTTAAAGATGCGGTCTGTCATCTGGACAGTCGCAGGAATCAGAAAATAACAAGATGCGCAGTGTGTATCACAGGCATCATATGAATCAATGGAGGTTAAAAAGCACATGGCTCGTATCGCAGGTGTAGATTTACCAAGAGAAAAACGTGTTGAGATCGGTCTGACTTATATCTACGGAATCGGTAGAACAAGTTCTAACCGCATCCTTGCAGAAGCAAAAGTAGACCCGAATACCCGTGTCAGAGATCTGACAGATGATGAGGTTAAGAGAATCAGTGCAGTTATCGACGAGAGTCAGACTGTAGAAGGTGATTTAAGAAGAGAAATCGCCATGAACATCAAGAGACTTCAGGAGATCGGATGCTATCGTGGAATCCGTCACAGAAAAGGTCTTCCGGTTCGTGGTCAGAAGACAAAGACCAATGCAAGAACCAGAAAGGGACCGAAGCGTACGGTTGCTAACAAGAAGAAGTAATTACTTTTTCGATTCCGTTCGTAGGATCGCCACAGGTGAAGTATGGCGGTCAGTTGCATACAATCATTAGATTATTTTGAGAAAGTAGGTTAGTTTAGATATGGCTAAAGTTACAAAAAAAGTGACAAAAAAGCGTGTAAAGAAAAACGTTGAACGCGGACAGGCACATATTCAGTCATCTTTCAACAACACGATCGTAACGATCACAGATGCTGAAGGTAATGCTTTATCATGGGCAAGTGCCGGTGGTCTTGGATTTAGAGGTTCAAGGAAATCTACTCCATATGCTGCACAGATGGCAGCTGAGACTGCTACAAAGGCAGCTTTAGTACACGGATTAAAGACAGTTGACGTTATGGTTAAAGGACCAGGATCAGGAAGAGAAGCAGCAATTCGTGCGCTTTCCGCTTGCGGTCTTGAGGTTACAAGCATCAAAGATGTAACTCCGGTACCTCACAACGGATGTCGTCCACCAAAACGCAGAAGAGTTTAATTAGGAGGGAGAGACGAAAATGGCAGTAAATAAAGTTCCTGTTCTGAAAAGATGTAGATCCCTTGGTTTAGAGCCAAGCTACTTAGGATATGATAAGAAATCCAACAGAGAGTTAAAGAGAGCGAACAAGAAGGTGTCTGAGTACGGTCTTCAGTTACGCGAGAAGCAGAAAGCAAAGTTCATCTACGGTGTATTAGAGAAGCCGTTCCACAACTACTATGTGAAGGCTGATCAGATGAAGGGCATGACTGGTACCAACTTAATGACCATGTTAGAGTCCAGATTAGACAACGTTGTATTCCGTATGGGATTCGCAAGAACCAGAAAGGAAGCAAGACAGATCGTAGATCACAAGTTCGTATTAGTAAACGGCAAGCAGGTAAATATTCCTTCTTACCTTGTTAAGGCTGGCGACGTAATCGAGATCAAGGAGAAGAACAAGGGTCTTCAGAGAATGAAGGACATTGTTGAGGTAACCGGCGGAAGACTGGTTCCGGATTGGTTGGATGTTGACGCTGAGAAATTACAGGGAACTGTAAAAGAATTACCTTCCAGAGAGCAGATCGACGTACCTGTTGACGAGATGCTCATCGTCGAGTTGTACTCCAAGTAATCGTGATTAGGCGGAGACAATCCAATAGGCAAATTACCCGAGAAGGAGGGATTTTGTAGTGTTCGATTTTCAAAAACCAAAAATTGAGATCGCAGAAATTTCAGAAGACAAGAAGTACGGAAGGTTTGTTGTAGAGCCACTGGAAAGAGGCTACGGTACAACACTTGGTAATTCTTTAAGAAGAATCATGCTTTCTTCATTACCGGGTGCGGCAGTCAGCCAGGTCAAGATTGATGGTGTGCTGCATGAGTTCAGCTCGATTCCTGGCGTAAAGGAAGACGTAACTGAGATCATCATGAACATCAAGAATCTTGCAATCCGCAATAACAGTTCTACGAATGAGCCGAAAGTTGCATACATTGAATTTGAAGGCGAAGGCGTAGTCACAGCAGCGGATATCCAGGTGGATTCTGATATTCAGATTTTAAATCCGGATCTGGTAATTGCCAATTTAAATGGCGGAGCAGATTGTAAGTTATACATGGAACTCACCATTACAAAGGGCAGAGGCTATGTCAGTGCAGAGAAGAATAAGACCGAGGATACACCGATCGGTGTGATCGCTGTCGATTCTATCTATACACCGGTAGAGCGTGTCAACCTTTCTATCGAGAATACGCGTGTTGGTCAGATTACCGATTACGATAAGCTGACACTGGACGTATACACGAACGGTACCTTGGAGCCGGATGAGGCTGTCAGCCTTGCGGCAAAGGTATTGAGCGAGCATTTAAGCCTGTTCATCGATCTGTCTGAGGCTGCACAGCAGGCAGACGTTATGATCGAGAAAGAGGATAATGCGAAGGAGAAGGTTCTTGAGATGAACATCGATGAACTGGAACTTTCCGTTCGTTCTTATAACTGTCTGAAGAGAGCCGGAATCAATACCGTTGAGGAATTGACAAACCGCACACCGGAAGACATGATGAAAGTTCGTAACCTGGGACGTAAGTCCTTAGAGGAAGTTCTTGCGAAGTTAAAAGAACTTGGACTTCAGCTGAATCAGGGAGAAGAATAAATAGAATCGAGCAGGCTCGATTCATTAGAAGTTTGACAAGTCAAACTTCGCGCTTCCGTCTGAACTGCGAATGTTCAGAAGATAGCGCATATGGCAGAAACAGTAAGACCGAAAGGCATGGAGTATGTCAGCAGCCAAACGGGAATGAATCCACAGGGTTTGTTCCTGCGCGAAATGTTTCGCGCGGCATCGGATGAGTAAGACCAAAAGGCATCATCGGATGTACCACATCAATGGAGGAAAAGAAAATGGCAAAGTATCGTAAGTTAAGCAGAACCTCTAGCCAGAGAAAGGCTTTATTAAGAGGTCAGGTAACAGCATTATTAAACAACGGCAAGATCGTTACAACCGAGGCTAAGGCGAAGGAAGTTCGCAAGATCGCGGAGGGACTGATCGCTATGGCAGTAAGAGAGAAGGATAACTTCGAAGAGGTTACTGTTAAGGCTAAAGTTGCCCGCAAGGACAAAGACGGCAAGAGAGTAAAAGAAGTAGTAGACGGTAAGAAAGTAACCGTATACGACGAAGTAGAGAAGACCATCAAGAAAGATAAGCCTTCCCGTCTTCACGCTCGTAGAGAGATGTTAAAGGTTCTTTACTCTGTAACAGAAGTTCCGACAGATGCTGCTGGTAAGAAGAAGAACACCAAGGAAGTAGACCTTGTTGCAAAGTTATTCGACGAGATCGCTCCGAAGTATGCAGACCGCAATGGTGGTTACACAAGAATCGTCAAGATCGGTCAGCGTAAAGGTGACGGCGCTCTGGAAGTACTGCTTGAGTTAGTATAATCTATTATTTGAATAGAGAAGCAGAAAGCCCGCTCAGATATTTTCTGGGCGGGCTTTTTTGCTCTATAGCAAATACCGCACTATGTTAAACAGGAAATCCGTTGAAAACCATGGTGAAGCCTGGTTATAATAAGGGAAGAACGCCCGGATAGGGAAAGATTGGAATAGGGAGACTGGGAATATGGATAGAGACAGCAGAAACACAGACGAAGGTCTGCAGGGAAACGAAAAGATTGAGCAGGCGGTCTATGCGCTTCAGCAGGAACCGTCCGAGGAGGGGCTGGCACATGCACTTACGATGGTGCGCAGACGCATGAAAGAGGGCGGACAGTTCATTCTGGCAGTGGAACCGCCAAAGGGAGACGGTAAGATCGAGATTCAGGCGGTACAGACGGCAGACGGTCAGCAATGGTGGGCAGCATTTACGAGTTTTGAGGAAGAATTGAAGGGCAGCGGGAACGTGATGTCCACATTTCTTTCGGATATGGAAAAGTTATTCACAACCGCGCTCCGTACAGAGGGGATAAGCGGCGTGATCATCAATCCCTGGAACCGCACATTGATGCTGGACAAGAATTTGATACAGATCGTGTTGGGAAATCAGAATTCCTGACTGGATATTCCTGCCGTCAGATCCGATATATAGAGAAAGAAGTAGAAAAGAGCAGGGACAATCTGGGTGATCTCTCCAGGGCAATCGGAATGTTTTCACCGGAGGACGTCAAGCGCATCATGCAGGCGATCGCACAGGATACAAAGGTACAGCAGATGCAAAAAGAGCTGGACGACGAAAAGAACAGCATTGGAATTGAGGCGGAGCAGTAATGAAAAAGTTAGTGGCAGACATTCATATGCATACACTGGTCAGCGGACACGCATACGGAACGATCCGCGAGATGGCGGAGGCTGCAAAGGAGAAGAAGTTGCAGCTGATCGGAATCAGTGAGCATGCGCCGGGCATACCGGGAACGGTCGATCCGTTCTATTATCTGAATCTGAATGTGATCCCCGGGACGATCAACGGCGTGGAGGTCATACACGGCTGTGAAATCAATGTTTTAAACGACGGAACACTGTCGCTCGAACAAAAATATATAGATCACCTCGACTATGCGATTGCAGGAATTCACAGAAACTGCTATGAGGATGCGGGACGGCAGAAAAATACGGAGAATGTGATCTCCTGTATGAAGAATGAAAAAGTACATGTGATTTCCCATCCGGATGACGACCATACACCGCTGGATTATGAACTGCTGGTGCAGGCGGCAAAGCAGTACGAGGTTGCGCTTGAGGTAAACAACAGCTCCCTGACCAAGCCGGAGCAGAGACTGAACTGTTATGACAATTACAGGGAGATGCTTGCGCTCTGCAGACAATATGAAGTTCCGGTTGTGGTCAGCTCAGACGCACATGACCCGAGCTGGGTAGGAAGATTTGACCTGGCTTGTGAGCTGCTGACAGAGGCGGGAATGCCGGATGAACTGATACTTAATGAAAGTGTGGAAGCATTGAAAGCGTTTTTTCACATTGGACAACGGCGGTAGAAGGAACTTCTATCTGCGTGGTATAAAAGGAGAGACAGACGATGGATAAAGCAGCATACGGGGCAGAAAAGAAGCCGGAGACCAACATGCCGGGGCTTTACACGGTGGAAGACGTCTATGAATGGATAGATAAAAATATCGAATACGGATGGCTGGGCCAGGACGGAAAGGCGCATATCTGTGAAATGAAAGATTTCAGAAGACAGTACCGGACGATGTCTGTGGCTCAGACGATACAGCAGAAGATCGGAACCTGCATTGAACAGGTGGCGCTCATGCATGAACTGCTGGACGCCATTGAGGTGCCGAATCAGATGTATTGCTGTCGGATTTACGAACCGGATGACTACGGGAATCTGGAGGAGGATGAGCATATGCACTGCTTCCTGCTGTATTTCCAGAACGGCAAAACATATCACATGGAGCATCCGAATGTAAGGCAGAAGGGAATTTATGAATACCCGACGAAAGAAGAAGCCATGCGTACCATTGTAGATTATTATGTAGATATGCGCGGCGGAAAAGAAAGCCCTACAACCGCTTTTGACCGGGTGCCGGTGGGGATGACATTTCAGGAATTTAATACGTATATCAATCATCAGGTATAAGAATATAGCTTAAAAAGGGTGTGCAGAATTTTCTACACACCCTTTTTGGAAGGAAAAGATTAAGCTTGGAATTAGCCGAAGTATCTCTTTAAGAGACCCTCGAAAGCCTTGCCGTGTCTTGCCTCGTCTCTAGCCATCTCATGAACTGTATCATGGATTGCATCGAGGTTGGCAGCTTTTGCTCTCTTTGCAAGATCAGTCTTGCCGGCAGTAGCGCCGTTCTCTGCATCAACTCTCATCTGCAGGTTCTTCTTCGTGCTGTCCGTTACCACCTCGCCGAGAAGTTCTGCAAACTTTGCAGCGTGCTCAGCCTCTTCGTAAGCGGCCTTCTCATAGTACATTCCGATCTCTGGGTATCCCTCACGGTGTGCAACCCGTGCCATTGCAAGATACATACCAACCTCAGAGCACTCGCCCTCGAAGTTTGCTCTCAGATCAGAAAGGATATCTTCGCTGACGCCCTGTGCAACGCCGACTACATGCTCGGCAGCCCATACCTTCTCGCCTTCCTGAAGCTTGAACTTCTCGGCCGGTGCCTTACAGACCGGGCAGAACTCCGGAGCTGCATCTCCCTCATAAACATAACCGCATACTGTGCATACATACTTTGCCATAATTCATTCTCCTTTTCTTATAAAAATTTTAAATGGAATCAATAATAGTAACTTTTACTGATTTTAAACTGCAAAAAAGCTTTTGTCAATATCTTTTTTGTAATTTTCTGATCAGGATGAGCATTTTTCAGATGCCTTGCAGGAAGGGCAGGCGCCGTAAAAATAGGTAATATGCCCTTCAATCTCACCGTCAAAATCCTGACCGGCAAGAATGTTGATATGATCTAAGCCGCTCACCGTAAGATCCATCACACAGCCGCAATGACGGCAGATGAAATGATAGTGGGGAGCAGGGTTGCCGTCGAAACGATCCGGCCCAATTCCTGGGGAAAGCTTTTGGATCTCGCCGATCTCCGCAAGCAGATTTAAGTTGCGGTAGACGGTTCCAAGGCTGATATTCGGGAACTCCCTTCGGATGTTCAGGTATACGGTCTCGGCGGTAGGGTGATCATACCGGGTTACAAGAAAATTCTTGATAGATTCCCGCTGTTTACTGTACTTCAGCATGGATACGATACATCCTTTCCTCAAAACTAGTAATTGTTACTGATATTATCTTACATGCACAGAAAGAATTTGTCAAGAGTAAAATAGGAATAATTATTATTTTTTAAAAGATTCTATTTATGGAATGTGTGCATATATATGAAGATAAGGATAGAAGTATTAGGGAGTACCCATGGCGGGAATGAAGCGGTTTGTTACATATATATATGCCTATGAGGAGGAAAAAAAGGGAAGTAATGTCGGATTTGCGAGAATTGAGATCCGGGGACAGGATGCAAGAATTGAGATTCATCTGCGCGGCGTCTATGCGGCGTCTGCGGCATGCAGAGTGTATCTGTTCCAGCGGGAAGCGGCAGGCGGGAAGGAAGCAACAGGTGTGACCGGAGTACTGGTCGGTGAGATGAAGCTGACGAACGGAAGCGGTAATGGCGCCGTTGTCTTAAAAGGCGGCAGAGTCGGAGCATCTCCTTATGGCATTACAGAGATGGAGGGACTGTTTTTTGTCATCGGAGAGGAGCGGATTCTGATGAGCCGGTGGCGCGAGGGGGCTCCGTTTAAGGTGGGGCTGTCCGGATTCCGGGAGTGGCAGCCGGAGGAGACGAAGGAGAAGGCAGCAGAGAAAGGGGCGGCAGCAGAAACTGTGGCGCAAAAAGAAGTGCGGGAAGCAGCCGCGGCGCAGTCGGAACAGAACAGCCGGACGGCGGCGCAAGAGATGGCGCAGAGAAAGCAGGGGGGAGCAGCCCCGGTACAGTCGGAACAGAACAGCCGGATGGCGGCAAAAGGGATGGCGCAGGATGTGCCGTCCGGGTCCGGAATGGAGACGGCAGCGGCAGGGGAGGAGACGGAGGCGATTCATGCCACCGAGCTTCCCATGCGCAATCTGTTCCCGGAATACGACTGGAATGCCGTGTGGGAGGAGCTCTGCAGAGAACACAAACCGGCGGCTCTGTTTGAGGAGTGGGATACGCAGTGCATCCAGCTGGAATTAAAGGATCTGCGGAGTCTGCCGAAAAAATACTGGTATCTGGGAAACAACAGCTTTCTGCTACATGGATTTTTCAATTATCGGTATCTGGTGCTTGGCAGGACGGCGGAGGAACGGTGGTTCCTTGGCGTGCCGGGAGTATATCAGAGACAGGAGCGCGTGATGGCGGCTATTTTCGGTTTTCCGGAATTCTTTGCCGCCGGTCCGGGCGGTGAGCGCGGGGACGGCAGGGAACCGGTCAACCATTTTGGCTGCTGGGTGCGTTATATTGAAGAGTAAGGATTTAAAAGGGCATAGCGGATGTGGTCTTCCCATTTTCCCTGAATCTGGGTGCAGGCGTATTCGGTGCCCTCACATGTGAAGCCGATGGCTTCCAAAAGCCGGAGAGAGGGAGTATTTTCCGGCATTACGCGGGCAAACACGCGGTGCAGCGCAAGATCGGTAAAAGCGATGTTTAAAACCTTTGTCACGGCTTCCCTGGCGTAGCCCTGATGCTGGAATGCGGCGTCGAACTTGTAGCCGATCTCGCTGCAGTAGTATGGCATGCGCAGAATATCGTGCAGGCAGACGGTACCGATAATGATCCGCGGGTTGGTTTTTAAGAAGACATAAAAACGGATCGAGGCGCATTTGCGCGCGAGATCATACTCACATTTTAGAATGGCCTGCTGGTGCGCCGGAGTCAGAAAGTAGGGGGGACGCGTCGGCTCATAGCGCTCAAAGAACTCACGGTTGCGGCACTGGAAAGCCAGAACCTCGTTTGTGTCATCAGGGGTCAGTATTTTTAGGATCAGACGATCGGTTGTATACATGGTATGGACAGGAAGACTGCCGGTAATATGGTTGTTGCAGTTCATACATACTCCCTCTGCCGAAAATGTTCCATCGACAAAATGCATCAAATCGGCTAAAATAAGTTTATACTATAGTATAGCATTTCTGGAGAAACTGTCCATGACACAGGAAGAAAAATATATGAAAGCGGCGATCCGAGAGGCAAAAAAGGCATACGCGCTCGAGGAGGTGCCGATCGGCTGCGTGATCGTTCAGAATGACAGGATCATTGCGCGGGGTTACAACAGAAGAAATACAGAGGGAAATACGCTGGCGCACGCGGAGCTTACCGCGATCAAAAAGGCGAGCAAAAAGACCGGCGACTGGCGGCTGGAAGACTGCACGATGTATGTCACGTTAGAGCCGTGCCAGATGTGTGCGGGAGCCATTGTACAGAGCCGCATGAAAAAGGTCGTGATCGGCAGCATGAACCCGAAGGCGGGGTGCGCCGGGTCGGTGCTAAACCTGCTTCAGATGGCACAATTCAACCACCAGGTCGAGATCGAGCGGGGCGTACTGGAAGAGGAATGTTCGACGATGCTCTCCGGCTTCTTCCGGGAACTGCGCGATAAGAAAAAGAGCTTGCGTGAAAAAGCGTAGAATGCTTGACAATCGGGCGTCAGATAGGATATACTTAAGACTCCGAGCAGCCGGGGTGGTAGCGGTACCCTGTACCAACAATCCGCTATAGTTGGGGTGATGCCGAACAGAGGATCAGGTAAGCTGTAAAGCTGCCCATCATAAGTGGCGTTGACGTCTGGGTCTTACGCAACAGGAATCTGTGAACCGGGTCAGGTCAGGAATGGAGCAGCCCTAAGCAGAAGCTCTTGTGTGCCGTGAGGGTGCCTGGGCTGAGCTAACTGTGGTGGTAACGTTTATGGTTTTGGATTCGAAGCGAGGTGCTCGGATTTTGCGTTTTATAAGTGGTTTTTAATGAAGATTCTGACAGATAACTTTTTGGGAGAGGGAGAGATACCATGTGGGATAAGGCGAGAAAGATACTTTACCGTGGCGGAGAGATCCTAGAACTTCTGATGGCGGCAGCCGTCGTGGCGGGGATTCTGGTGGCGATGATCACGCTTGTGCCGGAACTGGCACACTACTGGGAACACCGGACGATGGCCGGTGCGTTTATGGAGTATCTGGATGCCGTTTTTAACGTTGTCATCGGAATCGAGTTTTTAAAGATGCTCTGCAAGCCGAGTTCGGCGAACATCATTGAGGTGCTGATCTTTTTGATCGCGCGTCATATGATTGTCCAGACAACGACTCCGCTCGAGGATCTGCTCTCGGTGGTCAGCATCGGTATCCTGTTCTTCTTCCGGCGTTTTATGCTGATGACCAAACCGGATAAGGATCAGAACGTGCCGAAGCTTTTTGGCGTGATAAAGGCGTCACAGAACAGCAGGACAGCGCGGACGGAGTGCGCGGATGCAGGGGAAAATGCAGAAGGCAGCAAAGGCGCGGATGAAAAATAGTACACGGATTGACAGATGCATGACGGTGTTGTATGCTGATAGTTAGGAACGACTAACAAAAAGCACAACCCGTCATGCATTTATTTTCGTACAAGCATTGCTTTTTGTAAAAAGCGCTATATAATAAAAACATAACGGGGGCGCAGCCCGCATGAATACGGGAAGTAAGCGCTTACATTAAACACAATGTCAAAGGAGAGAGTATACTATGTTTGGATTTGGTCAGTTGATCGATATCTTGAAGAAAGATCCAAAGAAAATTGTTTTTACAGAGGGAAATGACCCGCGTATTTTAGAGGCAGCATCCAGATTACTGGCAGGTACCTTCCTGCACCCGATTCTGGTTGGTAACCCGGATGAGATTTTGAAGGCTGCCGAGGATAGCGGATTCAATATTCGTGGCGCCGAGATCATTGATCCGGCAAACTATGACAGATTTGATGAGATGGTAGATCTGTTCTGCGAACTCAGAAAGAGCAAGGGTGTGACACCGGAGCAGGCAAAGGGCATTCTGTCCCAGGCTAACTACTTCGGAACCATGCTTGTAAAGATGGGTGTTGCAGACGCACTTCTCGGCGGAGCAACCTACTCTACCGCAGATACGGTACGTCCTGCATTACAGCTCATTAAGACCAAGCCGGGCAACTCCATCGTATCTTCCTGCTTCATTCTGGTTCGTCCGTCTGCAACAGGTGAGAACGAAGTTCTTGCAATGGGTGACTGCGCAATCAACATCCATCCGACCGAGGATGAACTGGTTGAGATCGCAGGCGAGTCTGCAGAGTGTGCGAAGATCTTCGGTGTAGATCCGAAGGTTGCATTCTTAAGCTACTCTACCTTAGGTTCCGGCAAGGGCGAGGATGTAGACAAGATGCGCAATGCAGCAGCAAAGGCTAAGGCAAAATATCCGTCTCTTCCGATCGAGGGCGAGTTACAGTTCGACGCAGCAGTATCCCCGCGTGTTGCACGCACCAAGTGCCCGGGCAACGAAGTGGCAGGACATGCAAACACCTTTATCTTCCCGGATATCAACGCCGGAAATATCGGTTACAAGATTGCACAGCGTCTTGGTAACTTCGAGGCATATGGTCCGATCCTGCTTGGCTTAAATGCGCCGATCAACGATCTGTCCCGCGGATGCAACGCTTCCGAGGTATATTCCATGGCAATCATCACGGCTGCACTGGCATAATCCGGACACTGCACACAACAATAGAATGACAGTCATTTGTGGCATGGCGTGAAGCTGTGCCACATTTTTTTGAGGGAAAAATGGAATCATTACTTTTTACCAGAGAAGATTTGAAAAAACTGATCGTACCGCTCATTATCGAGCAGGCGCTTGCTTTGAGCATCGGGCTGTTTGACACGCTGATGGTCTCCTCGTGCGGCGAGGCGGCGGTGTCGGGCGTGTCGCTCGTGGACAGCATCAGCACGCTGCTGATCCAGATTTTGTCGGCGCTTGCAACCGGCGGCGCCGTGGTGTGCAGCCAGTACATCGGCAAGAAGATGCCGGAGCGGGCAAAACTGTCCGCCGGACAGCTGATGCTGATCATGCTGTTGTCCGCGGGAACGGTGATGGTGGTTATCCTGCTGTCCTACCGGTTTCTGCTCCGGGCAATTTTCGGGCAGATTGATGCGGACGTCATGCAGAATGCGGAGATTTATTTTATCATCTCTGCCATATCCTACCCGTTTCTGGGTGTCTACAACGCGGGAGCGGCACTGTTCCGGGCGATCGGAAACAGCAAGATCAGCATGTATACAAGCCTGGTCATGAACGTGATCAATATCGGCGGCAACGCGGTGCTGATCTTCGGACTTAAGCTGGGCGTGCTGGGAGCGGCGCTTGCGACGCTCACGGCGCGGATTGTATCGGCGCTTGTCATGGTCGTGCTGCTCTCAAGGAAGGACAACCCACTGTGCATTGCGACGCCGGGTTGTATGAAGCCGCAGAGGGATGTGATCGGAAAAATTTTAAAGATCGGCATTCCGAGCGGTGTGGAAAACGGAATGTTCCAGATTGGAAAACTTCTGGTGTCGAGCCTGACTGCGACGTTTGGAACGGCGGCAATCGCGGCGAATGCGGTTGCAAACAGTGTGGCGGGATTTGCCAATATTCCGGGTATTGCGATCGGACTTGCGATCGTGACGGTCATCGGCAGATGTATCGGAGCCGGGGAAAAAGAACAGGCGAAATACTACAGCAAGCGCCTGCTTGGCCTGGCTTATGCGGGAATGGTGCTGGCGGATCTGGCGCTGTTTGTACTCGTAAAACCAATCATCGCCTGCTTCGCGCTATCGGCGGAAGCGGCACGGATTGCCACACAGCTTCTGGTAAGTTTCGCAATCTGTGCGGCGCTGATCTGGCCGCTCAGCTTTACCCTTCCGAATGTGCTGCGCGCCGCAGGGGATGCAAAGTACACGATGGAGGTCAGCGTTTTTTCCATGTGGGTCTTCCGCGTGGCAAGCAGTTATTTCTTTGCGGGAACAATGGGACTTGGCGTGCTCGGCGTCTGGATCGGCATGTATGTGGACTGGGGGTTTCGCACGCTGCTTTTCGTGATCCGCTACCGGCGCGGGAAGTGGCTGGAAAAGCGCGTTGTATGATGCCGCAAGGGAATGGATTCCTAATATTTTCTTATTTTTTGATAATACAGTTTCATTTTTGCGGGAAATACGGTAGAATATCAGAGAAATACGTTCAGATGATGAGGATTTTGAAGAAATGTACAAGAATATGGGAAAAGTAAAACGCACACTGGAGGAGTATGCGATTCTGACGGTTGCCACGCTGATTCTGGTGGTGGGCGTTTATGTGTTCAAGTTCCCGAATAATTTTTCGTTTGGCGGAGTCACGGGTATCGCGGTCGTTCTAAGTGCCGTTATGCCGGCAACTCCGGGAAATATCACATTTATTATCAATATGGCGCTGCTGGTGGTGGGATTTATTTTCCTCGGGAAAAGTTTTGGCATCCGCACCGTGTATGTGAGCGTGTTGATGTCTGTGGGGCTAAGCCTTGCGGAAGTGTGGTTCCCGATGGAGCATCCGCTGACGACGCAGCCGGTACTGGAACTGATGTATGCGATTGTGCTGCCGGCATTCAGTGCGGCGATCATGTTCAATATCGGAGCATCCGGAGGCGGTACGGATATTATCGCCATGATCCTTAAAAAGTATACGAAGCTGAACATTGGAGGCGCGCTGTTTCTGGTGGATCTGGGGATTGTCATAGCTTCGTGTTTTGTGTTTGATGCACAGACGGGACTTTGTTCGCTCTGTGGACTTCTGGCAAAGTCGCTCGTTGTGGACAATGTCATTGAGAGTATCAATCTGTGCAAGTATTTTACGATCATCTGCAATGATCCGGAGCCCATCTGTGATTTTATCACGAATGAGCTGCACCGCAGTGCAACGATCTATAAAGCCGAGGGGGCATATGAGCACAACCAGAAGACGATCATTATCACCATTATGAAGCGCTCCCAGGCGGTAGAACTGCGTAATTACATCCGCATCCACCAGCCGACCGCATTTATTGCCATCACGAACAGCAGTGAGATTATCGGCAAGGGGTTCCGCGGATTTAATTGATAGTAAAAGGAGAAAGGTTTTTATGAAAATTTGGGAAGACGAAAGGCAGTGCTATATCCGTGCTGCTATGGAGAAGAATTCAAAGGCGGAGAACGAGGCGCTGAAGGCACAGCTGGATGCGATCGACTGGTCTGTGTTAGAGCAGATTGAGCGCAAGGAGACCGTGAACGAGCGGGGTGTATTTGCACCGCTTGAGGCGGTTGAGACGGAGGAAATTGAGCGGCGCAGGGACGAGTTCCGGGAACTCGGCATCAAGGCGATCCGGGAAGGAAAAGTCGGAGCGGTTCTTCTGGCGGGGGGACAGGGAACGCGTCTCGGACTGGACAGACCGAAGGGAACACTCAATATCGGGATTCACCGGGAGCTGTTTTTGTTTCAGCAGCTCATCCGTAACCTGATGGACGTAACGGATGAAGCCGACGCGTATGTTCCGCTCTATATCATGACGAGCAACATCAACCATGACGACACGCAGGCATTTTTTGAGGAGCACGGGTACTTTGGCTACCCGAAGGAGTATGTGAAGTTTTTCGTGCAGGAGATGGAACCCGCCTGCGATTATCAGGGTCGGGTATATATGGAATCCAGCACCAGGGTTGCCATGTCCCCGAACGGCAACGGCGGCTGGTTCGGCTCCATGGTAAATGCGGGGCTGCTCTCCGACATCCGCTCCCACGGAATTGAGTGGATCAATGTATTTGCGGTGGACAACTGCCTGCAGAGAATCGCAGACCCGCTGTTCATCGGTGCGACGATTGCCTACGGCTGCGAGAGCGGCGCGAAGGTTGTCAGAAAGGCAGCGCCGGATGAGAAAGTGGGTGTGCTCTGTACCGAGGACGGCAAGCCGTCGATCGCGGAGTATTACGAGATGACGGAAGAGATGGCGACCGCACGGAAGGCAAACGGCGATCTGCTCTATGGATTCGGCGTGATCTTGAACTACGTCTTTTCCGAGAAGCGTCTGGAGGAGATTGCAGATGCGCATATGCCGATTCATGTTGTCGAGAAGAAGATTCCGTATATGGACGAGTCCGGTAGTCTGGTGAAGCCGGATGCACCGAACGGATACAAGTTCGAGACGCTTGTCCTCGATATGGTGCACATGATGGCGGACTGCGTTCCTTACGAGGTCGACAGAAAGCGGGAGTTTGCGCCGATCAAGAATCTGCACGGCGTGGATTCGCTCGACAGCGCCCGCGAGCTCATGCAGGGCTGCGGCATCGAATTGTAAAATAAAACGGACGGACTTCCCGGCGGGAAGCTATAAAAGGGGCAGTGGAATTTTAGGCTGGCAGGAAGCCTTATGTTTCAACCGTAAAAGGCGGCGGCTAATTCTTTGAAGCAAAATCCGAGAATTTCTTCCATGCCGCGCGGAGCATCCCATTCCGTGTCCTTGCCACGTTTGGACAACCCGCCACGGTGTGCTCCGACAAGCCGCAGACAATGAGCGGACTTTCTAGTGGCGGCTAATGCCGCTGCTTCACAGACATTATAAAATCGCGCGAACCGGAACTCGCTGCCATCTGCTATTGAAAATAAGGCAGATGGCAACTCAGACATCGGATTCGCGCGATTATGTTTTGTTCGGACATAAAGATGGCATTTGCCATCTGTTGTCTGCGGCTAAAAGCGCCACACGAAAGTCCTAAAATTGTCTGCGTCTTGCGGACACACCGTAGGGGTGTTCCAAACTTGGAAAGACACGGATCATCGCAGATGCCCCGCGCGGCGTGGTTAGAAAATCCGGATTTTGCGGTCAGAATGCCGCCGCACTTTCCGGTTGAAACATAAATGTTTTGTGCACCGGCGAAAATATCCTGATCCGCTTATGGCTCCCGCCGGGGAGTCCGTCAGTTTTTGGCTTGGCAGAAGATTTAATAAATATTTTATGGGGATTTAACGGCGGGTTCATGAATGTCTGCTATAATAATACCAGATGATGGAAAACGGACAATGGAGGTTTTTATAAATTGGAGGAACAGGGGAAGCAGCAGGAAATAGAAATTGAAGAGGTGACCGCACAGGAGAATGTGATCGCGGTGCGGGATCTGGTGCCGATGCGCGCGGCGATGGATGACAGCATGGAGCGGATCGCAGATATGAAGGACCAGTTTTCACAGACGATCGATCCGATCTTACGCATGTACAATGCGGCAATGTGTGCGACGACGGCAAGGCTTGAGATAATAGAGGACGAGTTCAAGTACCGGAAGCTGCGCTGTCCGATTCACCACATTGACACCCGGCTGAAGTCGGCGAAGAGTATTTTAGGCAAGCTTCAGAAGAAAGATCTGGATCTGACGCTGTCGGCTGCCTGCAACAACATCTATGACATCGCGGGAATCCGCGTTGTCTGCTCCTATATCAAGGATGTCTACCTGATCCGGGACCGCCTGATGGCGCAGGATGATATTATGATTATGCAGATCAAGGATTACATAGAGACACCGAAGGAGAACGGTTACCGGAGCCTTCATATGGTCATCCGGGTGCCGGTGTATTTTATGAACAAGAAGCAGCTGGTGCCGGTGGAACTGCAGATCCGTACGCTGGCGATGGATCTGTGGGCGAGTCTGGAGCATGACATCAAGTATAAGTGTCTGTATCAGGCGGAAACAGAGGATTTCTCCGAGGAGTTAAAGGAGTGCAGCAGGCTCATCTATGAGGCGGAGGAGAAAATGGAGATCATGAACCGTACACTGGAAGCATAACGGGAGGCACGGGCGATGAAAGGAAAACAGAATCCGATCGAAAAAGAATGGGCAGCAGTTGTCAAGGCGGAGGAACGCTTTCTGCGCCATGCCATGCCGGCGCGGACGGCGGGCTGGCAGGAGAAGATTACGCGCTATGTGCCACAGAAGCTGGAGGCGACCCTGCACACCGCGTTTTACAAAGCATTTGAACTGATCTTTGACAAGGGAACGCCGGTGATAGAGAAGACCTATCAGAGGGAGAAAAAGGAGCAGAATTATAAGATCAATGCTTACACCGCAGAGGTGCGTGACACGAGACATGCCCTGCGGGCATTCGGGAGAGAGGCGGGCGCCAGCAGGAACCTGAACCTTGCGGTATCGGCGGTGGAGGGCGTCGGCATGGGATTTCTTGGTCTGGGTCTGCCCGATATACCGCTGTTCCTTGGCGTTTTGCTGAAAAGCATCTATGAGATCGCGCTCAGTTACGGATACACGTACGACACACAGGAGGAGCAGATCTTCATATTAAAGCTGATTGAGACGGCATTGTCGCACGGCGAGCAGCTTGCCCGGAACAATATGGAATTGAATCTGTGGATGCGCGAAGAGCGAACGTTCTCCATTTCAAGAAAAGAGCAGATCCGGCGCACGTCGGATGCGCTGGCGAGAGAACTGCTTTATCTGAAATTTGTGCAGGGGCTGCCGGTAGTCGGTATGGTCGGCGGAGTTTCCGATATGGTTTATCAGAAGCGCATCAGCGATTATGCAGCAGTCAAATATAAAAGACGTTTTCTTGAGACAAAAAGGAAGACCGGAGAAGAAAAGAGACATCCGGCCGGATAGGTTTACGGATGAGATACAGAAGGGGAAGCCGTTATTCGGCTTCCCCTTCTGCAACGATATCCTCAAGAACGTGAATCAGGTCATACATGGTGTTGAGACGGACATTCCGTTCCAGAATCAGATTTTTCAGATCGGCGGACAGGGAATCAAACCGGTCGCGGATCTCGGGAGATACATAAGATGCCATAAGATTACCTCACTTTTTTCGTACTTCAGAAAAAGTATGAGCAGCCGGAACGCTTTTTATGTGTAAAAAATGTTGCAAAGGTGGTATGATAGTGGAGAAAAAGCGGAATGGAATAAGAGTATGAATGAGAAAATTTACTGCCGGATCAGGCGCGTGCGTGCGGTATTGCTGACATTTTTCCTGACGGCAGCAGTTGTTTTGATAGACGCACAGAATATCCGGGAAAAGGAATATGGAAAAACAGAGATCATATACTGTATCGGGGACAGTATCACATACGGCAGCGGTCTGGAGGATGAGGAACGGCTGACAAAGTCGTATCCGGCGCAGCTTGGAATCCTGCTTGGCCCGCGTTATCTCATTTTCAATTACGGTGTGAGAGGAGCAACCCTGCAGGATCTATCCCGGAAAAGCTACCGCAACATGGGGTATCTGAATGTCATAGAGGCACAGTCCCCGGATGTGGTGATTATTATGCTGGGAACCAACGATTCCAAGCAGAAATACTGGGATGCCGAGAGGTATGAGGAACAGTATCTGGCATTGATTGACGAACTTCAGAATCTGCCGGGACATCCGTATCTGTATCTGATGGCGCCGCCGGAAGCATTTCCCGCGGAGGAGGGAGAGATCCTGTACGGGATTAACAACGATGTGATCGGAGGGGAAATCCGGAACCTTGTGCCGGACATCGCGGAGAAATCGGGCTGCGGAACGCTGGATCTCTACGCGCTGACGCAGGATCACCCGGAATATTTCGTGGATGGAATTCACCCGACCGAGGAAGGATATGCGCTGATCGCGCGGACGGTTGCGGATCAGATCCGGGCGGACCGGAACGCGGGCGTGTGGTGACGGCAAAAAGGACTTCCAAAATCGCAAAGAAGATGATATAATGAATCCATTCACTTGAAACGGAGTATGGCGTAGTTTGGTAGCGCGCACGGCTGGGGGCCGTGAGGTCGCAGGTTCAAATCCTGTTACTCCGATTCCTTGGCAGGGGCACGGCAGGCGGAGTGATCCGTCTGGCGGCTTAAGAAAGAGAGAGACCGTATATTGCGGTTTCTCTTTTTTGTGTAATAGGAAACTTCGTTCCTATTACACAAAAACGCTCCGCGGGGATGCGCACCTCGCGGTGAGGTACATAATGCTTTGCATACCGCTCGGGCGCAAGTGTGCGGCAAGCGCACACTTTGTTCTTAGGAAAAAAGAAAAGCATAGAAAAGCCCGGCAAAATCAATGTTATGATTCTGCCGGGTTTTGTGACAGCGGAGACGGCGGGATTCGAACCCGCGTGCCCCGGAGGGCTAACGCATTTCGAGTGCGCCCCGTTATGACCGCTTCGATACGTCTCCGGATAAATGGCTCACAGAGGATTCTACTGTGAGACACTCGATTAGTATATCATATCTGGTTGATTTTGCAAGATGCTTTCGCGAAAAGTCTTGAAATAAGTTTTTTCGGGAGATACTATTTTTATAGCATAACAGGAGGGCAAGGTATGGAAAATAAGATACGGGAGGCAATTCGGTTTGAGGGAAGCGTGCAGGGAGTTGGATTCCGCTACCGGATGTCACAGCTTGCAAGACACTACGATGTGACGGGATGGGTCAGAAACGAGTACGATGGAAGCGTCTCGGCAGAACTGCAGGGAAGACGGGAGGCGATCGACGAGATCATTGCGCGCCTCAGGGAGGATTCCTATATTTATCTGGACAGAGTGAGCCGGCAGAAACTCGAATTAAACGAAGAGGAGCGGGCATTTTCCGTGCGTTATTAGGCACTTCGGCGCGCCGGTGCTGTGAAACACAGTTGCAAAATGGCGGCGAAGAGGGTAATATTCTATATAGAAAAACTGTGGTCCCGATGCGGACCACAGACCATGAACTGATGGTACGAAAAGACGGAAACAGGAGGAGAAGCAGATGAAGAGAATCGGTATGTTGACCAGCGGCGGAGACTGCCAGGCATTGAATGCTGCCATGCGCGGTGTTGTTAAGGGACTCAGCGAGAACGTGGATGAATTGGAAGTATATGGTTTTTTGAATGGCTATAAAGGTCTGATTTACGGGGACTACCGGCTGCTGACATCCGCGGATTTCTCCGGTATTCTGACGAAAGGCGGCACGATTCTCGGATCATCGCGACAGCCGTTTAAGCAGATGCGTGTGCCGGATGCAAACGGACTGGACAAGGTGGAGGCGATGAAGGCGACCTACCACAAGCTCAATCTAGACTGTCTGGTGATCCTCGGAGGAAACGGAACACAGAAGACGGCTAACCTGCTTCGGGAGGAAGGGCTGAATATTATCCATCTGCCGAAGACGATCGACAACGATATTTACGGCACGGACGTCACGTTCGGATTTCAGAGCGCCATCAATATCGCCACGGACTGCATTGACTGTATCCACACGACGGCAGCGTCCCACAACCGCGTCTTTATCGTCGAGGTCATGGGACATAAAGTCGGCTGGCTGACGCTTTACGCAGGTGTTGCGGGCGGCGCGGACATCATTCTGCTTCCGGAGATACCGTACGACATCGAGAAAGTGATTGCCGCGATCGACAAGCGCACGAAGGCAGGAAAGGGATTTACCATTCTTGCAGTTGCCGAGGGAGCCATCTCCAAAGAGGATGCGGCGCTCTCCAAGAAACAGTACAAGGAAAAAGTGGCAAAGCGGAAATATCCGTCCGTTTCCTACGAGATTGCAGACCATATTTTCAAGGAGACCGGTGTCGAGGTACGCGTGACTGTGCCGGGACACACACAGCGCGGCGGAAGCCCATGTCCGTATGACCGCGTGCTCTGCACAAGACTCGGTTCGGCGGCGGCAAAAGCGATCATGGATGAGAATTACGGCAACATGGTTGCCATGGTCAATGGCAAGATCAAATATGTACCGCTCGGAGATGTGGCGGGCAAATTAAAGACGGTCGACCCGAACGACCAGATGATAAAAGAAGCAAAGCGGATTGGAATCAGCTTTGGAGATTAAAGTGAGGGAAAAGCATGTCATATCAGGCATTATATCGTAAATTCCGTCCGCAGGAGTTTGACGATGTAAAAGGACAGGATCATATTGTAACAACGTTAAAGAATCAGATTAAAGCAGACAGAATCGGACATGCTTATCTATTTTGCGGAACCAGAGGAACGGGAAAGACGACGATTGCCAAGATTTTTGCAAAAGCGGTCAACTGTGAGCATCCGGTGGACGGGAGTCCGTGCGGGGAATGTCCGACATGCAGGGCGATTGCGGCGGGCAATTCCATGAACGTGATTGAGATCGATGCGGCTTCCAACAACGGCGTCGACAACATCCGCCAGATCCGAGAGGAGGTGGAGTACCGTCCGACTGAAGGAAAATACAAAGTCTATATTATCGATGAGGTGCATATGCTTTCCATAGGAGCATTTAATGCACTGCTTAAGACCTTAGAGGAGCCGCCGGCGTATGTCATTTTTATTCTGGCTACCACCGAGGCACACAAGATTCCGATCACGATTCTCTCGCGGTGCCAGCGCTATGATTTCCGCAGAATCTCGATCGACACGATCACTGCCCGCCTGCGGGAACTGATGGATGCGGAGCAGGTGACGGTGGAGGACAGGGCGCTGCGCTATATCGCCAAGGCGGGAGACGGCTCGATGCGTGACGCGCTAAGCCTTCTGGATCAGTGCATTGCTTTTTACCTGGGACAGGAGCTTACTTACGACAAAGTCCTGGATACGCTCGGGGCAGTCGACACAGAGATTTTCAGCCGTCTGCTCAGGCAGATTCTCGATAAGAATATTACGGGAGCGATCCAGACCGTGGAGTCGCTCGTGATCGAAGGACGGGAGTTAGGGCAGTTTGTCACGGATTTCACGTGGTATCTGCGCAATCTGATGCTGGTGCAAAGCTCGGACGATATGGAGGATGTGCTTGACATCTCCTCGGAAAATCTGGCGCTCTTAAAGGAAGAGGCGTCTATGGTGGACGCCGATATTCTGATGCGCTATATCCGCATTTTCTCGGAGCTTGGCAGCCAGATCAGATATGCCAGCCAGAAGCGTATTCTGATTGAAATTGCTATAATTAAGTTATGTAAACCGGAAATGGAAAAAGATTACACGTCCCTGGTGGACCGCATCGACAGCCTGGAGAAGAAACTGGAAAAAGGCGTTGTGATGGCGGCACCGGGGAGTGCCAGGCAGGGCGTAGACGGAAGCGCTCAGGGGGCACAGGGAGGATCGCTGCCCAAGGCAGAACTGCCCAAGGCGATTCCGGAGGATGTGAAGCAGGTGCTGACAAACTGGGGAGGTATCTTATCGCAGCTGACCGGTGTGACAAAGACGTATCTTAAGATGGCGACCCGGTCGCTCGGACCGAACGGGGAACTGATGCTGGTGTTCGATGACAAGAACGCTTACGAGTACGTCGAGCAGAACCGTTCGGATTGCCAGGACGCATTAAAAGCGGCAGCGGCGGACCGGATCGGCAAAGAGGTTGCGATTCTGGTGAAGTTAAACGATACGGGGCATGCCAGTGACGAGGTTTATCCGGATCTGGGCGCGCTCATCCAGATGGATATCGAGGAAGAGGATTTTTAAAGCTGGACGAAACACACAATTTATATTATGATAGATGGAGCAGTCCTAAGAGAAAAGCAGGAGGAAGCAGACATGGCAAAAAGAGGTGGATTCCCGGGCGGTATGCCGGGTAATATGAATAACCTTATGAAGCAGGCGCAGAAGATGCAGCGCCAGATGGAAGAGGCTCAGAAGGAGTTAGAAGAGAAGGAAGTGACCGCGGCAGCGGGTGGCGGAGCTGTGGAAGTGACGGTATCCGGCAAGCATGAGATAACGAAAGTAAAGCTTTCCCCGGAGGTTGTGGATCCGGATGACATTGAGATGCTGGAGGATCTGATCATGGCGGCGACAAACGAGGCCTACCGTCAGTTAGACGAGTTCTCCCAGAACTCCATGGCAAAGATTACCGGCGGCATGGGCGGACTTGGCGGAATGCCGTTCTAATAAAAAAAGACTGTATCAATGTGGAAATACTCATTGATACAGTTTTTTTTTAAAGCTTTGCCTTGAATATCTCGTCGGCGGGATAGCCGCCGGCGCATTTCTGCATGCCGCGCTGGATGCTGTCGGCGGAGGTGCCCCAGTCCTTGTCCTTGTTGCGGTAGTCGTTTTTCTCCACGAACCAGGACACTTCCTTCTGGAGCCGGTCGAGATTGCCTTGCATCATCGAGAAGGCTTTGGGGTAAAACTCTTTTTTCTCGTCGTCGGTCAGCTTGTCCTCGGCTGTCTCGATCAGGTCGCCGAAGTGCGGCAGGCAGAATCCCCTGCTTTTTTCAAAAAGTGCGCGGAATTCCTCGTTTTTCTTATACAGATCGAAAAAAGTATCCAGATAACGGCCGTAGATCTGATGGAAATGGTCGCAGACATAGCAGTCGGTGGTCTTGGCGGCAATCCATGCGCCGAGAGGCGTTTTGGGTGTATTCCCGGATGAGACATCCGTGTGCTTCATGCGCTTGATGAAGCTGGATTTGCCGGGGGCAAAATGTGCCAGCTCATTGCCGAGCTCCTGGTTCAGTTTTTTCAGATGGGTGCTTAAAATCAGGGCGTTACCGAGCCGGTTGCCGTAGTCGTACATCATCTTGAAGTGATGGCGGCAGAAACCGGTGGCGTCTGTTTTGGCACGGATATCATCCTCCATATAGGCGGAGCCGAGGATGAAGGAGATGGCATGCTGCTCGGCTTCGCGTTCCAGGTAGCAGAAAGGGCATTCGTCGTCTGCGTGGAAGGCATTCATCAAAGGGATGGTTGCAATCGTTTCTTTCATGGTAATCTCCGTTTCTTTTCCTACATTCTGTGAATAAATCCAGTATAGCATAATAGAGGAAGAAAAATCAAAACCGCCTTGTAAAATGCGGCGTTATCAAGTAATATATATAAGGCTGCAGGGGAAGCCCGGCAGTGTTGACAGGAAGTTTGAGGGAGAGAATGGAATACTATAGCAGACAGATCAGCAAGTTAATACAGGAATTATCCGCCCTGCCGGGAATCGGCACGAAGTCTGCACAGCGTCTGGCATTTCATATTCTGAATATGCCGAAGGAGCAGGTGGAAGAGCTTTCTTCCGCGATTTTGGACGCAAAGCAGAATGTGCGGTATTGCAAGGAATGTTTTACGCTGACAGACGAGGAGATCTGCCCGATCTGCAGCGACAGTTCCAGGAACCACAAGGTGATTATGGTGGTGGAAAACACGCGGGACCTCGCGGCATACGAGAAGACGCAGAAGTATGACGGGGTATACCATGTGCTGCACGGCGCTATCTCGCCCATGCTCGGGATCGGACCGGGAGACATCAAACTCAAAGAACTGATGCAGCGCCTGCAAAAGGATGTGGATGAGGTCATTATTGCGACGAATTCCAGCCTGGAGGGCGAGACGACGGCAATGTATATCAGCAAGCTGATCAAACCGACCGGTATAAAAGTTACGCGGATTGCGAGCGGTGTGCCGGTGGGCGGCGATCTGGAATATATTGATGAGGTGACGCTTCTGCGCGCGCTTGAGGGGCGCACGGAACTGTAGCGGCCGCATGATAAAGGGATGCGACTGTCCGGTATCCTGGCCGGGCAGATGACAATCAGATATAAGAAAGGACCATGACACGACATGACGAATCTGGAACTTCAAAAGACAGCAAATGAAATTCGCAAAAGCATTGTAACTGCGGTGCACAGTGCAAAAGCGGGACACCCGGGCGGATCGCTCTCGGCGGCAGATATTTTCACATATCTGTACTTTGAGGAGCTGAACATTGATCCGAAGAATCCGAAGATGGCGGATCGTGACCGGTTTGTATTGTCCAAGGGACATACGGCACCCGGACTTTACGCTGCGCTTGCAGAGCGTGGATTTTTCCCGAAGGAGGATCTGGTGACGCTGCGCCACACAGGATCTTATCTGCAGGGACATCCGGATATGAAGCATATTCCGGGCGTGGATATGTCGAGCGGTTCTTTGGGACAGGGACTCTCGGTGGCAGTGGGAATGGCTGCGGCAGGAAAGTTCGACAAGAAAGATTATCGTGTATATGCACTTTGCGGCGACGGAGAGATCCAGGAGGGACAGATCTGGGAGGCTGCCATGTGGGCAGGCTTTAAGAAGCTGGATAATCTGGTGGTGATCGTGGACAACAACAACCTGCAGATTGACGGATCCATTGACACGGTATGTTCCCCGTACCCGATCGACAAGAAGTTTGAGGCGTTCAATTTCCATACGATCAACATCAACGGAAATGATTTTGACGAGATCCGCGCGGCTTTTGCGGAGGCACGGGCGACCAAGGGAATGCCGACGGCGATTATTGCAAAGACATTAAAGGGAAAAGGTGTTTCATTCATGGAGAATGCCGTTGACTGGCACGGAAAAGCACCGAATGATGACGAATATAAGATCGCAATGGAAGATCTGGAAAAGGTAGGTGCAGCATTATGTCAGAATTAGGAAAGAAGATTGCAACCAGAGAGAGTTACGGCAACGCACTCGTAGAGCTTGGAAAAGAACATGAAGACCTGATCGTGCTGGACGCGGATCTGGCAGGTGCGACAAAGACCGGCATTTTTAAGAAGGCATTTCCGGAGCGCCACTGGGACATCGGTATTGCCGAGGCGAATATGACAGGAATCGCGGCAGGTCTTGCAACCTGCGGAAAAGTTCCGTTTATCAGTTCTTTCGCCATGTTTGCGGCGGGCAGAAATTATGAGCAGGTGCGCAACTCGATCGGCTACCCGCACCTCAATGTGAAGATCGGAGCGACCCATGCTGGAATCTCCGTGGGTGAGGACGGAGCGACTCATCAGTGCCTGGAGGACCTGGCTTTGATGCGCGCGATCCCGGGAATGGTAGTGCTCAATCCGGCAGACGATGTGGAGGCGCGTGCAGCAGTGCATGCTGCGTACGATCATGTGGGACCGGTGTACCTGCGTTTTGGAAGACTGGCGGTTCCGGTATTTAACGATGAGGCGACCTATCGGTTTGAGATCGGCAAGGGAATTGTGTTAAAAGAGGGAAAAGATGTCTCGGTATTTGCGACGGGACTGTGTGTGAATGAGGCGAGAGAGGCGGAGAAGCTTCTGGCGGCAGACGGTATTGACGCGGAGATTATCAACATCCATACGATCAAGCCGCTGGATGAAAAGCTGGTGCTGGCGTCTGCGGCAAAGACCGGAAAAGTGGTAACGATCGAGGAGCATTCCGTGATCGGCGGACTGGGAAGCGCCGTATGCGACGTCCTTTCCGAGAAGCAGCCGACGAAAGTCATGAAGATCGGTATCAATGATGTGTTCGGAGAGTCCGGTCCGGCTCTGGAACTGATTCGGAAGTATGGACTGGATGCACAGAGCATCTACGAGAAAGTAAAGGCGTTTGTAAAACAGAATTAGAGAAGAGAAACGCAGATAAGGCCGCGGGGATTGTAACTTCCCCGCGGCTTTTGTGATTTCGGGAAACGTTTTGACAGAAGAGACGGAAGGCTGTCGAAATGTTTTTTCGGACAAGCCCATAATATTTCAAAATATGCAGAGGGCTTGTGATAAGATTTCCCCGAGAAAAGGTTGTAAAATCCATGTGCGCGTATTGCGCGGATACGCAGCCGGATGCGGAAAGGGGAATCGTGTGGCATGATAGAGATTATTCATCAGGAACAGACGGAAGAAAAGGTACAGAGGGAACTGCCGAGAGAAATCAAACAGATCGGATCGCCGGACGCAGGGGAACGGATCTATGTGGAAGATACCGTGTACCGCAGAATGCATCCGCATGGCGGAGTCGAAGAAAAAACGGCATATGTGCTGCTGGGGAAATTTGAAAACTGCATGGGCAGAGAGTGCACGTTTGTGGAAGCGGTTATTCCGTTGAATGAAATTCTGTTTGACCGCGATGTCCCGGTCTGGGATGACCGTACATGGGCGTACATATATAAACAGTTAAAACCCGAGCATGACCCGTTCGTGATTGTGGGGTGGGCATTGGATATCAAGGGACAGCTCCCCAATATGACGGCTCATCTGGAGGCGCTGCATCAGAGGAATTTCGGCGGAAAGCGTCAGATTCTTTTCCTGATGGACAGCCTGGAATGTGAGGAGGCGGTCTACGGCAGCAGGAACGGGCACCTGTACAGAAGAGACGGATTCTACATTTATTATCAACACAGGCAGGCAGCGGAGGAAAAAGACCTCTGGAAAAAAGAGGAGAAAGAATTTTACCGGGAAATGGATACGGAAGGAGAGGAGAAGCAGAATCCGGCAGTGTCCGTAAGCGCCGGGGAGCAGGAAGCGCCGGCGGACATGGAAAAAACGTCGGACGATAACGAAAGTGCAGGGATATACCGCGGCCTTTACCGCAGGAGGATACAGCAGGAAACCGGACGGCAGGAAACCCGGGAAAGACCTGCGTATGCAGCCACGGTTCTGCTGGGGGCGGTTGTGTGTGTGCTTGGTGTGACCGCGTATCTGAATCATGAAAAGATGGCGGATATGGAACAGACACTCGCACAGATGAAAGGAACCCGGTATGTGACAGAAGAACAGATGGCGGACACGGAGACGGAAGATACGGAGCAGGTGCCATCGGTGGCGGTAGAGACGGTGATGGGAAATGTTGAAAAACAGGAACTGTCTGCGGAAGCGGCAGGAGCACAGTCTGATTCGACGGCACAGCAGGCGGAGACGGCACAGGGGGCGCAGGGGACGGCAGAGTCAGCGGAAAATGTGACGGCAAATGCAACGGCAAATGAAGCAGTGGGTACGGCGGCATCGGAAACTGCGGGAGATGCGGTGACAGCCGGTGGGCAGACATCCACAAACGCAGCGGGTACGGCGGCGGAGACACAGGCGCAGAGCACGGCATCCACTGACGGGAACTTGACGGCGGCACAGACCCAGGGCACGACGACAGCTGCCGGGAACGCAGCGGCGGAGAATACACAGGCGGCGGCAGCAGTGCAGACCGAGGCGCAGATGTATCTGTCGCAGGGATATTACGATGTGCAGAAGGGAGACAGTCTTGTGGGAATCTGCCGGAAAATATACCAGACGACGGCAATGCTGGACAAGCTCTGCGAGGTCAACGGCATTGAGGATGAAAATGCTATCTACGCCGGTCAGCGTCTGATTCTGCCGAATTAAAAAAATAGTGAAACAGGAATACACACATGCTATAATGAATCCGTGTGGATTCATATTAGAAGTTACGGTGGAACTTTATATGCGCAAAAAGCCGCGCGAAAAGAGATTATAATGTCCATAAGCAATGAGCAGAGCCAAAAGAGCGAAGCGTTTTCACGCCGCGCTGCGCGGTAGAACATTGCACTGCGCAGGCAGCCTGGGCATAGACAACATAGAAACGAGGAAATATGGCAGAAAAAAACAAAAGCGGATTTCATACGGTAGGGGATACCGATATGGAGGAATATAACCGTAAAATAAAAGAACATCGCAGAAAGGTCCTGCGCCGCACCGTGATTGTGACGGCGGTCATTCTTCTGGTGCTGACCGGACTGGGACTTTACATGGCGCTCCGCCATTATGAAAATTATGACATTATGTCAACCGCAGAACGATCGGATACGGCTGCGACACATTTTACGGAATTTCAGGGAAATATTTTAAAATACAGCAATGACGGAGCGTTTTATCTGGATGCCGCGAATGAACTGATCTGGAACCAGACATATGAAATGTCGTCGCCGAAGCTGGATACCTGCGGAAATTACCTGAGCATCTATGACAAGGGCGGTACCAAAATTTATATCTTGACACCGACGAAGCTTGTGGGAAGCATTGAGACAACGATGCAGATTCAGCAGGTATGCGTGGCAGAGCAGGGAACGGTCGCGGTTCTGATGAAAAAAGACAAGGCGGCGTACCTTGCGCTGTATGACAGAGAGGGCAACAGTCTTGCGGAAGGGGAGATCCACGGCCAGAACGGGGGTTACCCGATCGCCATTGCGCTTTCCAATGATGCGGTAAAGCTGGCGGTATCCATGATCAATATCAATGAGGGAAGCGTCAAGAGTACGATCGCGTTTTACAACTATGGCACGGTTGGCCAGAATGAAATCGATCACTGCGTGGGCGTGAACAATTACGATGATATGGTCATCCCGGAGATGGAGTTTACCTCCAATGACCGGATGGTTGCGTTCGGCGATACGAAAGCAGTGATTTTTGAGGGCGCGCAGAAGCCGCAGGCAATCGCGGAGATTGCGATGGATGAGAAGACAAAGAGTATTTTTTACAATGAGCGCTATATCGGAATCGTGACCGGCAATGAGGATGAGGCGGTGACCAATCATCTGGCGGTGTATGATGAAAACGGAAAACTGGTCATGGAAAAGGATTTCGGCCTGGACTACAGCAGTATCGAATTTTTGCCCAATAATGAGATCTGCATCAGGAACGCAAATGCCTGTGATATCTACACGGTGCATGGTGTTTACAAGTTCCATCATGAATTTGAAGAGGAGCTTTTTGAGATTATACCGGGAAAATTAAAATTAAACTACACGCTCGTGCTCAAAGATACGACACAGCGGATCAGATTAAAATAAGGAGGAGATTATGAACTGGGTATTGATGCTTGTCCTCCTGGTGTTGGCGTGCTGTGCAATCTACGGTTACACAAAGGGATTTTTGAGAATTGTATTTTCACTCGTCGCCTGGGTGATTGTGCTGGTGTTTGTCTCGTGGGCAACACCGCATGTCAGCCAGTGGATACAGGAGAATACAACTATTTACGAAAAAATAGAAGCTGCGTGTGAGGAATCTGTGCGACGGGCGGCGCAGGGAAAGATGGAAGAAGGCGCCGGGGAACAGTACGGAGCTGCCGGGGAACTTGGACTGGATCTTCCGGAATCCGTGATGGCGCAGATTGTTTCGGGGGCTTCCGGCGCGGCGGATACTGTGCTTGCGGAGACGGGAGTTTACGCGGGGATTGCGCAGAGCCTGGCAGGATTTATCGTTCAGGGAATAGCGTTTGTGACGGTGCTGATTCTCTCATGGATTCTGGTGCATATGATCTCGGCGCTGCTTGGAATCGTATCACATATTCCGATATTAAAAGGCGTGAACCGTTTCACGGGGATGCTGGCTGGGCTGATGGAGGGACTTCTTATTGTATGGATTGCGTTTTACATTGTTGCACTCTGCAGTACGGGAGAGACGGGGAGAGTGATTGTTTCCTATATAAATCAGAGCGCATTCCTGAAAGAACTGTATGAAAACAATATTCTTCTGTCTCTGGGAACGGGTTTTGTGCGTTAAAGGGCGCGAATTACAGGGGCTTCTGACGGCGGGGGTAAAAACCGCGAAAAACTTTTTATAAAAAACTGTAAAAAGAGTGTTGACAATCTGAGATACAGATGGTAGTATATACAAGCTGACCGCGAGAACAGCGGACAAGCAAAGCGCTTCTGAAAAAGAAGCGAAAGAAAATAAAAAAGTTGTTGACAAACGGTTGGCGCTATGGTATAGTAAATAAGCTGTCGCCGAGAGATGACAACAAAGCACATTGATAACTGAACAGTGAATAAACCTTGAAAGATCCTAAAATTTCAAGCTGTCGATCAAGAGATTGGAAGACAGACGAACGTTCTTATAAAGAACAACCTAAAACAGTAAATTCAGAGTAACATCTGAATAAGCCAGATGATTCTGGAAAAGGAAACAAACTATAA